>JAZPYS010000089.1:0-16466 GCA_045544275.1 Acetatifactor sp.
GCTTAAATGATACATAGTTAGAAAACAACCGTAATACATGCTGAAATAGTACGGTTCAATGATACAAACATAGAAATTTGACCGTAAACCTGAAAAATAAGTACGGCTTAATTTGTAGAAATATAAAATCAGACCGTAAGCGCCCGCTTTTGTCGATTACATGTCAAACACACAATTCAGAAAGAACCGATAAAAATTGAAGCATCTATATTTTCCCAAAAGAAGACTTCTATATGCCAAATGCTCTTTTGTTAAGTATAATAGGGCATATAGATTCCTCGATTTAAAAAAATATCTGCAAATTGACAAAGCAGGAAAATTTCCCCACTCAACTACCTCGACAAACTACAATTCACCGCCGCCACACCTTCCCCGGCTGTGCCTTCTTGGTAGGATACCGAAACAACAGTGTCTTCAGTGCAGCCCAGTTGAAGGGAAACAGCGGCCACAGGTAGCTCACATGTGCAAAAGTTGGGGTGGTGGCAATGGACGTTAATATTAAAACAGTACCAATGATAAATCCCGGCAGCCTGAAGAAACCGGTCATAAATATGAGGAAAATACGCAGAACCCTCAGTCCGTCGCTGAATTCCACACTGGTCAGGGACAGGGAAGTCAGCAGGGTGATGGCTGCGTAAAACAGCACTTCTGTGGAAGCCCAGTTTAAAGATACTGCCACATCACCAATGATAAGACCGCCGATGATGGACAGGGAGCCGGAGAAGCGGTTGGACACATGGGAAGAGGAGTATTTGAATAAGTCTAATAAAAATTCTACAGCTGTTACGTAAAAAAACAGGCGTATGGGACCGATGGAAGAATCCTGCAGCAGCTTCATTTGTGTGCTGATTTGCGGAAAGTATGCAGCTAACAGAAAGAAAACCGGCATGAGAAATAAGCTGATGGGGATACACAGAAAACGGACAATTCTGAAATATCCTCCTACCAAAGGAGAGCTGGAATAATCTTCCGGGCTTTGTGTAAACTGAAAAAAAGAGCTGGGAAGTACCAACACACAGGGAGAGGTGTCCACGATCAGTAAAATGTATCCTTCCATAAGATAGCTGCAGGCGACATCAGGGCGTTCGGTCATAAAGATGCTAGGAAGAGGATGGTACCATTTTTTATGGACCAGCAGTTCCGACAAGCTTTGAGCTCCCATAGTAAGGGCGGAGATATTCATATTCTGCAAGATTTTGCGAATGTGAGTAAGCTGATCTTTTTCAGCTAAGTTGTTCAAATAAGTGATGGCAATATCGGTTTTGCTATCGGTTCCCACAGAAGCCAGCTCAAAAATCAGATTGGTGGAGCGGATATGGCGACGGATCAGGTTGGCATTAAAGAGCATAGTCTCCACGAAGCCTTCCCTGGACCCCCGGGTAACATGCTCTGTGTCGGGTTCTTCTACACTGCGGGTGGGATAGGTACGCACGTCGATGAGCAGTCCCTGATCAAATCCATCCACCAAAAGAAGCACAGGACCGCTGAGTACCTGCTTCA
Organism: Acetatifactor sp.; assembly: GCA_045544275.1. Taxonomy (GTDB): domain Bacteria; phylum Bacillota; class Clostridia; order Lachnospirales; family Lachnospiraceae; genus Acetatifactor. The sequence goes on from JAZPYS010000089.1 coordinate 1,501, forward strand.
GAATTTTATCCATATCCGAGGTCAGTTCTACCTGTGCATACCCGATTTTAGATTGCATGAAATGTGCCAAATCCTCAATGGTAGCATTTTGTGTATAGAGAGGATTTTGCAGATCGGAAAAGATCTGCTGCAGGATATCGGTTTTGCAGAAACCGTTGACTCCTAAAAAAAAGGCGGGTGTATCCCGCAGATACAGATTGCGAGTAATCAAATCGAAACTGGTGCCGATGGGCAGCAGTTCTTTTAATAGATGTATATTGGAGGCTAAATGGGTGGATAATTTTATAGATGATTGCATGTTTACTCGTCCTTTATTTATTTTAAGTGAAATGACTTGTAAAAAATCAGCAGTAAAACCGATTTTTGAATATAGTATCTGCAGTCCGACAGTTTCTATGCAAGTCTGTAGAAATATGATATAATGTAACTTGTCAGCAGGAAAACAAGCGGCAGGGAAGCTGACATTAGTTTTCACCTGACAAGTTAACGACAGACCAGGGGCCTGGAGTCTTGGGCGCAGCCCGGAGTCAGCAGGAAAACAAGCGGCAGGGAAGCTGACAAAAGTGGCAGGAGGTATATCATGCACAATCTGACTGAAAAGATAGATGAATTATTTGCACAGAACAGGGGCAAAGAAGCAGAGGCACTTATGGAGAAATGCCTGAAGGAAGCATTGCAGGCAGGAAACCTGCAGGAGGCGGTGCCGATTTTGAATGAATTGATAGGGTATTGCAGGGAAACCAGTCAGGTGGAAAAATCCTATGATTATGGGGATCTTGTGCTGAAGATTTTGGATAAAATGGAGCTTCAGGGAACGATCCCTTATGCTACTACCTTGCTGAATATTGCAAATGCGTACCGGGCCGGCGGGCGTCTGGACGATTCCTTGAATATGTATGAGCATGTGGAGGAAATTTACAGGCAGCAGCTTTTAGGTGATGATATGCTGATTGCAAGTCTTTATAACAATATGAGTCTGCTTTATCAGGAGATGGGCCGGTTTGATTTGGCGAAAATAGCACTTCTGACCGCACTGGCAATTGTAGAGAAGAAGGAAGATGCAGTATTTGAGGTGGCAGTGACCTATGCCAATCTTGCATCTACATGCTTAAGTCTCGGTCAAGAGTCGGAAGCAGAAACGTATTTTATCGAAGCCATCAGACTGTTTGAAGAGAATCTCATAACGGATACTCACTATTGTGCGGCTTTATCCGCACTGGCTACGTATCATTATCGTAAGAGTAATTTTGAAACAGCAGAACAGCTGTTTTTAAAGGCTATGTCCGGTATTGAGCAGCATCTGGGAAGAAATGAATACTATCAGAGAATGCAGGAAAATGCTGAAATCTGCAGGCAGGCGGTCAAAATGCAGGAAGAAAAGGCAGAAGTTGGTTTAGATTTATGCAGAGCATATTATGAAGCATATGGCAGGCCCATGTTGGAGAAGTATTTTCCGGAATATTTAGACAGGATTGCGGTGGGCCTGGTGGGGGAAGGTTCAGATTGCTTCGGATATGATGATGAGATATCCAGAGATCATGATTGGGGACCGGGATTTAACCTGTGGGTAAGCGCAGAGACTTACGCAGAAATCGGAAGTAAACTGCAGGCGGCATATGATGCATTGCCGAAAGAGTTTAAGGGATATGTGTTCCGAGAGTCTGTTCAGGGCAGGAGACGTAGGGGTGTGCATGCCATAACAGATTTTTACAGGCGGATTTTAGGGGAAGAGAATTTTCCCGAGGATAAATGTCTTTATATAGAAGAGATGGGCCACAAATGCATAGATAGTGAGAGCCTGAGAAAAAGGATCAGGTGGCAGAATATTGAAGACTATGCACTGGCTGCAGCAGTGAACGGAGAGATCTTTGCGGATTCGGAAGGCATCATGACAGGGATACGTGAAGTACTGGAGAAGGCTTATCCGGACAGACTGCGTTATTTAAAGATTGCTCAGGCGACGGCAAAATTTTGTCAGAATGGACAGTACAATGTGGAAAGGATGTTGAAACGTGGCGATAAGATCACTTCCAGGCTGCTGCTGGGAAAAGCAGTGGAGGATGCACTGAAGCTTCTTTATTATGTGGATGGTGCATATCCGCCTCATGATAAGTGGCTTCTTTGGGGATTAAAGAAGGCAGGTAAATATGCTGAAATCGTAAGTATGCTTGAACAAGTGGTTTCGGAGCCTGTGGAAAATACCAAAGAAGTGATAGAACAGATAGCGGAAATGCTGGCACAGCTTCTTTATCAGAAACATTATATCAGCGATACGGACAGTTATCTGGAAAATCATGTAGGAGAACTGTTGTTTAAGACAGAGATTGTCGAACTGAGTGTGGAAGAATTGGCGGAGCGGATCGCCCGGCTGGAATTTGAAGCCTTTGATAAGGTAAAGAATCTGGGTGGCAGGGCAGATTGTCAGGATGATTGGTTTACCTTCTCTGTAATGCGAAAGAGTCAGTATTTTACCTGGAACAAGGTAATGCTGATGCAGTATTATTATGATTTCACCAGAGAATATCAGCGAGGTCATAATCTGATCGAGGAAAAATACGGTAGAATGATGGAAAGTACCGCTCCGGATGAATATGCATCCATAGCCGATCATTTTCCTGTGATTGATGATCAGAAGAAAGCAGTCATTGAGGCAATTGTGGAGATGCAGGTCAGCTGGATGGAAGCATTTGCGGACAGATATCCTCAGCTTGCAGGAAATGCCCGCAGTATTCATACCTATGAAGATAATCAGTGGAATACATCGTATGAGACATACCTGCGTGGAGAAATTAGTACGTATTCGGATAAGATGCTGCAGTTATATGGACAGTATATTGTGGAACTGTCAAACGCAGGAGAGAATTTAGCAAGAAGGATTATGGAGCAGTCGGTTTTAATGTATGGATATGAAGGCTTGGAGGAGGCGGAAAGTAGACTGAAAAAGTGAGATGAAAATAGTGCCAAAATCGGCAATTAAATAGTTGCAAAAAGAAAAATTACAGTATATAATATATACACACTCATAAGCAGTGTAAGGGGAATATATTACAGACAAATTGAACGATGTTTCGAAAAACTTGTTGTCAGACAAGTGTATTTTTGTTGCGAAAGACTTTAAAGATTTAGAGTAGAAGGAGGTTCAAAAGTGTCTGATAATTCGTATTTATCAAGTGCCCTTTATGCTGCGGGTGATAGGGCGGCATATGATGCCGGGGCGAAAAGGTTACTTGCAGATAAGCAGGTGCTGGCATGGATTTTAAAGTATTGTGTAAAAGAATTTAAAGATTATTCCATTGATGTGATAAAAGATTGTATTGAAGGAACACCGGAAGTTTCAAGGATATATCTTTTGCCGAGGAAGGCGGAACCAGAAGCAATAACAGGTATGGCAAATGATGATGATGTACCTAATGAAGGAGCTATAAAATTTGACATTCGTTTTTATGCAATAACGCCTTCGGGGGAAAATATAAAGCTGATTATTGATCTGGAAGCCCAAAAGAATTTTTATCCGGGATATAGTATTGCTGCAAGAGGGGTATTTTATGGTGCACGTATGATATCTGCTCAGTATGGAGTGGAGTTTATAGATAATGATTATGATAGTATAAAGAAGGTTTATTCCATCTGGATTTGTATGAATGCACCTAAATATGGAGTAAATACTATAACAGAGTATGCTTTGCAGCCTCGGTGTATATATGGAGCTTCTAAAGGGAAAATGAAATATGACCTGTTGTCAATTGTAATAATCGGTATGGGGTCAGAAGAAGATTCCAAAGAAGGAACAGAACTCCATCAGATATTATCTGTTTTGATGTCACGTTTGATAAATCCGGCAGAAAAGGAAAGACATCTGCGGGATGAATATGGTTTTGACATAGGCCATGAAATGAAAGGAGAGTGGCGAGAAATGTGTAATCTTAGTGATTTGATTGTGGAAGAAGCAACAAAAGAGGGGCTGGCTCGAGGAATGGCTCAAGGAATGGCTCAAGGAACATACCTTACTTTATTTAAATTGGTGCATTCGGGTAAATTGACAATAGAGGATGCGGCTGTTACAGCTGGTATTTCATTGCCGGAATTTGAAAAGATTATGGAAGATGAGACATATAAAGTGACCCAATAAAAGAAGTTTCACGGTAATAGGCGGCGGAAGGTTAATACCAACCGCCGTCTATTGTTATGATCTGACCGGTCAGATATGTCGGTGCTTCCGCAAGATAAAGTGCCAAATTAGCAACTTCTTCAGGAGAACCAAGCCTGTCTGCAGGTATTTCGGCAGTCAGAAGTTCCAGATCCTCGGCTGAAAAACAGTGATTCATATCGGTATCAATTACGCCGCAGGCAATGGCATTGACCTGGATATTGCTGGGAGCAAGTTCCTTAGCCAGAGCTTTTGTAAAGGCATTGACACCGCCCTTGGAGGCGGAATAAGCCACTTCCATAGAAGCACCTACATTGCCCCATACAGATGAAATATTGATGATTTTGCCACTGTGCTTTTGCAGCATCAGGGGGATGGCGTGCTTGCAGGTATAGAAGCAGGCATCTAAATTAGTGTGCATGATATGATGCCATTCTTCCGGTGACATGTCACTCAAAAGTCCGATATGAGAGATGCCTGCATTATTGACTAATACATCCAAATGAGAAATTTTGTCAAAGAGTGCTGAGACTCCAACATAATTTCCTGCATCAACCTGCAATGCCTGGCAGGAAATATCGTATGTACTCTCTAAAAATGAGGCATATTCCTGCATTATAGATAGAGAAGAAATACATGTCAGAATCAAGCTATAGCCTTTTGCAGCAAAAGCTTCTGCGATTGCTTTGCCGATACCTCTGGAGGCACCGGTGATCAGTGCAGTTTTTTTCATGATATATCGCCTTTCCGGATCTTATAATATTTGATGAGTTTCACTGAATATACACTGAAATATTAAGAACCACTGAAATATATATAGGCAGTATAACACACTTCTGCCTTGTTAAGCTATAGAAAAGCTGATAAAATATAAGAACTAAGAGATAATAGATTTAAAAGAGGATAAAATGGGCCCAAAGGAGGATGAAATATGCGTGATTTGATTATCATTGGTTCAGGGCCGGCAGGTTTGTCAGCTGCAGTTTATGGAAAACGTGCCGGATTAGATCTTTTAGTCATGGAGATGGCTCCCATGAGCGGAGGCCAGGTGCTGAACACTTATGAAGTGGATAATTATTTAGGCATGCCGGGCATCAATGGTTTTGATATGGGGATGCAGTTTCGGGAACATGTGGACAAACTAAGTGTAGAGTTTGTTGACGCAGAGGTGACTTCACTAGAAGTGAGAGATACTTGCAAATGTATCCGGCTTCATACCACAGAAGGGGAATTTGATGCCAGAACGATTATTCTTGCAACAGGAGCAGGACATGCGCATCTGGGTGTACCGGGTGAAGAAGCGTTTTCAGGAAAAGGTGTTTCCTATTGTGCAACCTGTGATGGAGCTTTTTATAGAGGAAAGACCGTGGCTGTGGTCGGCGGTGGTGATGTAGCGTTGGAAGATGCCATATATTTGTCAAGATTTTGTGAGAAAGTGTATCTGATCCATAGAAGAGATGAATTTCGTGGAGCAAGAATACTGCAGGAAGAATTGCTGAGTAAGGAAAATGTGGAAATTCTTTATTCACATACGGTGCAAGAGATTATCGGTAATGATCAGGTGACGGGTGTCATGCTGAAGGATGTAAAGGCGGATAAGGAGAGGTATCTGCCCCTGGACGGTGTATTTATTGCCATTGGGATCATACCCAATACAGAGTTAGTGGAGAGTCTGGTGGAATGTGATAAAGGATATGTGATCGCAGGAGAAGACTGTGTGACAAGTATGCAAGGAATCTTTGTGGCAGGGGATGCAAGGAAGAAACCTCTGCGTCAGATCATTACAGCGGTAGCAGATGGAGCCAATGCAGTGGCAAGTATCAGTGCATATCTGGCATTTCAGGGGAAATAAATCACATTTTTTCGAGCAGGAGATTTAGTATTTCACGTTTTTTTCTTGAGGATAAATATTGATAGAAGAAAATTTTGATATAAACCGATACAAGTAAATCCTGCCAAATTAGTATTAGCCATCGGCTACACAAATCCGAAATAAGATTAAATAAATATAAAATAGATAAAAAGTCTGTAACAAATGCCGAAAATTATGGCAGAATGTTACAGGCATTTTTATGTTCTGCCGGGGATATTAAGAATATCTTCATAAAAACTTAAAGAATATGGCAGGAAATGTTGACAAAGTATTAAAATAGTGATATATTTGTTAACGAGCGTAATAAAATTGTAACAATTACAATGGAAAGATGTAACAAAGGGAATGGTTAATGGTATGGCGAAGAAATCTATAAGAGTAATGGCACTTGTCCTTACAGGCGTTTTATTCTTAGGTTTGAATATGGATGTCCAGGCAGCAGGTCTTTCGGATGTGCTTCCCAGTGGCGGTATTAATGTTGCATTGGCTAAAGGGACGACATTTGAAAATATGCAGGTAGAGTCCGGTGCAGAAACAATACAAGTGACTTCTATTGTGAATGAAGCAGAAGTAAGAGCGGTTCAGGGCACACAAGAAGACGTTACGGCAGAAGAATCCTTTGAAAATTTAGTCATTGCAGATGTAAGTGCATATGTAAATGTGCGTAGTCTTCCCAGCGAAAAAGGCGAGGTTTTAGGAAAGCTCTATGATAATTCGGTAGGTGAACTTTTAGGGGAAGAGAATGGATGGTATCATATTCAGTCCGGAAGTATTACCGGGTATGTAAAGGATTCTTTTTGTATTACGGGAGAAGAAGCGGCAACTCTTGCAAGAGAAGTGGGTACCAGGCTTGCTGTGGTAAGCTGTGATGGATTATATGTCCGTAAAGAGGCGTCTGTAGACAGTGAAGTGCTTCGAATGGTTGCTTTAAAGGATGAGCTTCTGGTTCTGGAAGAAACAGAAGAGTGGATTAAAGTTGATGTGGAAGAAGGCTTTGGCTGGGTGGCAAAAGAATATGTTGAGATGAAAACGGAATATATTCATGCAGAATCCAAAGAGGAAGAGAGAGCCCGTCTGGCAAAGGAAAGTGAAGCAAGAGAAAGAGCAAGAAAGGCTGCGGTCAAGAAAGCAGCATCAGATATTGTAATTACCGGTGACAATGAAATGGGTGTTGCAGTTGCGGAATATGCTATCCAATTTGTAGGCAATCCATATGTATGGGGTGGCGTCAGCCTGACAGAAGGTGCGGACTGTTCCGGTTTTGTTATGAAGGTATATGAAGAATTTGGTGTAAGTCTGCCACATTCTTCAGCGGCAGATAGAAGACAGGGGTATGCTGTCAAAGGAGGTCTGAAGAATGCTCAGCCAGGTGACTTGATCTGTTATTCCGGTCATGTTGCACTTTATATCGGTGATGGTAAGATTGTTCATGCAGCAAGTGAGAAGAGCGGTATTAAGATTGGGAAAGCAAATTATCGTACCATTCTTGCAATCAGAAGAATTTTCTAATTGAATATTTATGGAGTGTAAAGAGGTTGTCAGATGACAATCTCTTTTATTTCAGTCAAATCATCAGAAAAACTGTCTGATATTGTCAAAATATTTGGATTGGGAAAACATCTTGTAAATAACAGTAAAGTTGTATATTTTGTACAAAACTTTTATAAAGCAAGTGAAAGTGAGTGAATTGTTGAGTTTTTTTTAGAGAAAGTTATCCACGTCAAAAAGTCCGTAAAAATGGGGAAAAGCTACTTATGCACCGAGTTATGCACATTATCCACAGCTTTTTTATGTGAAATAACGCAATTTATTATGGTAAACTAAGGAACGTTTGTTTTGTGGAGTTCTTCCAAAAATGCAATAAAAACTAAAATTTCACGAAATCATTATTTGTCAATCAAATTCAAAAACAAACAAAAAATTAATTGAATTATTGCAAAATAAATGTAAAAATGTTATAATTTATACACAATAAAGAAACAGAAGGGATGATGTGCATGAAAATTATTATTGTTGGCAGAAATATTGAAGTAACTCCCGGATTAAGAGCCGCTGTAGAGGACAAGCTTGGCAAGCTTGACAAGTACTTTAAACCGGAAACGGAAGTACATGTAACATTAAGTGTGGAAAAAGAAAGACAGAAGATCGAGGTTACCATACCGGTAAAGAAAAATATTATTCGCTCAGAACAGACGAGCAGTGACATGTATGTATCCATCGATCTGGTGGAAGAGGTAATTGAAAGACAGTTAAAGAAATATAAGAATAAAATTATTGACAGAAATCAAAGTGCATCTTCTTTTGCATCTACATTCATTGAAAGTGAAGAGATGGAAGATGAAGAGATTAAAATTGTGCGAACCAAGAGGTTTGACCCTAAACCTATGTATCCTGAAGATGCCTGCATTCAGATGGAACTTTTAGGTCACAACTTCTTCGTATTTGTCAATGCAGAGACAGATCAGGTAAATGTGGTCTATAAGAGAAAAGGAGATACTTATGGAATCATTGAACCGGAAGAGTAGTTGTTACTGAATAACAGGGAAATATGACACCGCATGGAATTGAGCCATGCGGTGTATTTTTTTTAGTACAAAAAGGCCTGTTATTTTTTTGACAAAGGGATTGCAATATATTCTAACCTATGATAAAATATTTAAGTAACAAAGTATGACAAAAAAATAACAATCATAAAATTCAAACTATTTGGAGGAAATCAAAATGGCAAAGAAAGTTGTTTTAGCTGGCGCTTGTCGTACAGCAATCGGAACAATGGGTGGTTCTCTCAGCACAATTCCTGCAGCAGACCTTGGTGCAATCGTTATTAAGGAAGCACTGAACAGAGCGGGTGTGGCTCCGGAAGCAGTTGATCAGGTTTACATGGGATGTGTAATCCAGGCAGGACAGGGACAGAACGTAGCTCGTCAGGCTTCTATCAAGGCTGGTCTTCCTATCGAAGTACCTGCAGTGACCATGAACGTTGTATGTGGTTCCGGTCTTAACTGTGTGAATCAGGCGGCTCAGATGATCATGGCTGGCGACGCAGACATCGTAGTAGCAGGTGGTATGGAAAATATGTCCATGGCTCCTTACGCTATGCCTCAGGCACGTTTCGGTTACAGAATGAACAACGGTACTTTAGTAGATACAATGGTGAACGATGCTCTTTGGGATGCATTCAACAACTATCATATGATCACAACAGCAGATAATATCTGCCGTGAATGGGGTCTTACCCGTGAAGAACTGGATGAGTTTGCATTAAAGAGTCAGCAGAAGGCAGAAGCAGCTCAGGCTGCAGGTGCATTCGATGCAGAAATCGTTCCTGTAATGGTTAAGAAGAAAAAAGAAATGGTAGAATTCAAGGTTGACGAAGGTCCTCGTCATGGATCTACTATCGAAGGTATGGCTAAGCTTCGTGCGATCAACAAAGATGGTTTTGTTACTGCGGGTAATGCTTCTGGTATCAACGATGGTGCAGCAGCAATCGTTGTTATGAGCGAAGAAAAGGCAAAAGAACTTGGCGTTAAGCCTATGGCTACTTTTGTAGCAGGTGCTCTTGCAGGCTGCCGTCCTGACGTTATGGGTATCGGTCCTGTTTACTCTACCAGAAAAGTTATGGAAAAGACCGCCATGAAGATTGAAGATTTCGATATCATCGAAGCAAACGAAGCTTTCGCAGCTCAGTCAATCGCTGTTGGTAAGGATCTTGGAATCGATGTTGACAAACAGCTCAACCCTAATGGTGGTGCAATCGCACTGGGTCATCCTGTAGGTGCTTCAGGCTGCCGTATCCTTGTAACTCTGCTTCACGAAATGCAGGCTAAGGGCGCTAAGACCGGTCTTGCAACTCTGTGTATCGGTGGCGGTATGGGATGCTCTACCATCGTTAAGATTGAAGATTAATTTCTAAGATATTATTTTATATTTATTGTGCATGCGATCAAACATAAATAATATTTACAAATAATATTATATTTCCGAAATATAGGAGAACATAATCATGGAATATATTGTATATGAACAAAAAGGTCAGTACGCAGTGATCACCATCAGTCGTGAACGTGCACTGAACGCATTGAACTCACAGGTTCTTGAAGAGTTAGATGCAACTTTAGATGCTGTGAATCTTGATGAAGTAAGATGCCTTGTTTTAACAGGTGCAGGTGCTAAGAGCTTCGTTGCTGGCGCAGATATCGGAGAAATGAGTAATTTAACCAAGGCTGAAGGCGAAGCTTTCGGTAAGAAGGGTAATGACGTATTCCGTAAGTTAGAAACCTTCCCTGTACCGGTTATCGCTGCAATCAACGGATTTGCACTTGGCGGCGGCTGTGAGATTGCTATGAGCTGTGATATCCGTATTTGCTCTGACAACGCTGTATTTGGTCAGCCTGAAGTAGGTTTGGGAATTACTCCCGGTTTCGGCGGAACCCAGAGACTTGCTCGTCTGGTAGGCGCAGGTATGGCTAAGCAGATGATCTACACTGCACGCAATATCAAGGCTGCAGAAGCTTACAGAATCGGTCTTGTAAATGAAGTATACTCTTCAGAAGTAGATGCAGAAGGCAATGTAGTGAAGACTGCACAGGAAGTATTGATTGCGGCAGCAGAAAAGATGGCAGCAGGTATTGCAAAGAATGCTCCTATCGCTGTTCGCAACTGCAAGAAGGCAATCAATGATGGTCTTGATGTGGATATGGATCAGGCAATCGTTATCGAAGAAAAACTCTTCGGTGACTGCTTCGAAACAGAAGATCAGAAGTATGGTATGGCATTCTTCTTAGATAAGAACAAAGAAAAGGTAAAAGCGCCTTTTGTAAACAAATAATCTTATTATAATATTTTAGGAGGAACTACAATGAAGGTAGGTATTATTGGTGCAGGTACTATGGGACAGGGCATTGCAAAGGCATTTGCTCAGGTTGAAGGATATGAAGTAGCTCTCTGCGATATCAAACAGGAATGGGCTGAAGGTGGCAAAGCTAAGATCGCTAAGGGCTATGCTAAGTTAGTTGAAAAAGGCAAAATGACTCAGGAAGCAGTTGACGCAATTCTTGCAAAGATCACTCCGGGTCTGAAGGAAGACCTTTGCGCAGACTGCGATCTGATCGTAGAAGCTGCATTTGAAAACATGGAAGTTAAGAAGACTACTTTCGGTGAATTAGACAAGATCGCTAAGCCTGAATGTATTTTTGCATCTAACACTTCAAGCCTTTCTATTACAGAAATCGGCAATGGCTTAAATCGTCCTATGGTTGGTATGCATTTCTTCAATCCTGCTGACCGTATGAAGCTGGTAGAAGTAATTGCAGGCGTAAACACTCCTGCAGAAGTTGTTGAAACCATCAAGAAGATCTCTGTAGAAATCGGCAAGACTCCTGTACAGGTAAATGAAGCAGCAGGTTTCGTTGTAAACCGTATCCTGATCCCTATGATCAACGAAGCTGCATTTATCAAGATGGAAGGTGTTTCTGATGTAGCAGGTATCGATGCAGCTATGAAGCTTGGTGCAAATCATCCAATGGGACCTCTTGAATTAGGTGACTTCATTGGTCTTGATATCTGTCTTGCAATCATGGATGTTCTTTACAATGAAACAGGTGACAGCAAGTATCGTGCATGTCCTCTTATCCGTAAGATGGTTCGCGGTGGTAACCTTGGTGTTAAGAGTGGCAAGGGCTTCTATGTATACAACGCAGACAGAACTAAAACTCCTGTTGACGCTCAGTAATGATAAAAATATATTTTTTGGAGGAAATAAAATCATGGATTTTACTTTAAGCAAAAAGCATGAAATGGCACGTTCTCTGTTCAGAGAATTTGCTGAAAAAGAAGTAAAACCTCTTGCTCAGGAGGTTGACGAAACTGAAATTTTCCCTAGAGGCACAGTTGATAAAATGGCTAAGAATGGTTTCTTAGGTATTCCTGTTCCTAAACAGTACGGAGGACAGGGCTGTGATCCTTTAACATACGCTATGTGTGTAGAAGAACTTTCTAAGGTTTGCGGTACTACAGGTGTTATCGTATCAGCACATACCTCACTGTGCTGTGATCCTATCCAGACTTACGGTACAGAAGCACAGAAGCAGAAATACCTGGTTCCTCTTGCAAAGGGTGAAAAGCTTGGTGCATTCGGTCTTACTGAGCCGGGCGCAGGTACAGATGCTCAGGGTCAGCAGACAAAGGCTGTTTTAGATGGTGACGAATGGGTATTGAATGGCTCTAAGATCTTCATTACCAACGGTAAAGAAGCTGATGTATATGTTATCTTTGCAGTAACCGGTATCATCGAAAAGAGAGGCAAAAAGGTAAAAGAAATCTCTGCATTTATCGTAGAAAAGGGAACTCCCGGATTTACATTCGGTACCAAGGAAAAGAAGATGGGTATCCGTGGTTCATCTACATATGAATTGATCTTCACAGATTGCCGTATTCCAAAGGAAAACCTGTTAGGTGCTCAGGGTAAGGGCTTCGGTATCGCTATGCATACTCTGGATGGCGGACGTATCGGTATCGCTGCACAGGCTCTTGGTATTGCAGCAGGCGCTTTGGAATCGACTATTGCATATGTTCAGGAAAGAAAGCAGTTCGGCAGAGCTATCGGTGCTTTCCAGAACACCCAGTTCCAGATTGCAGATATGGCTACCAAGGTAGAGGCTGCAAGATGTCTGGTTTACAAGGCAGCTATGGCTAAGGCTACTCAGAAGTCTTACTCATTAGAAGCAGCTATGGCTAAATTGTATGCTGCAGAAGTTGCTATGGAAGTTACTACCAAGGCTGTTCAGTTACATGGTGGTTACGGCTACACCAGAGAATATGATGTAGAACGTATGATGCGTGATGCTAAGATTACCGAAATCTACGAAGGAACAAGCGAAGTTCAGAGAATGGTAATTTCCGCGAATATCATTAAGTAAAACGAGCCAGGGATTTTGAATTGGTCAGACTCCTGCGTGCAGAAAGGCTGACAAAGACAAAAGCCGTGGTTGCGGTGCAACGCATGCCGCGACCGAGGAAATGCGAAGCATTTTCGAGGCTCGGTTAGAAAGAAAATAGATATTAAGAATCGAGATATAAGGAGAGAATATACAATGAAAATCGTTGTTTGTATTAAACAGGTTCCTGATACTAAGGGCGGCGTTAAGTTCAATCCAGACGGTACTCTGGACAGAGCAGCTATGCTGACGATCATGAACCCTGATGACAAAGCAGGTCTTGAAGCAGCACTTAGATTAAAGGATCAGTATGGTGCAGAAGTTACCGTTATTACAATGGGTCTTCCTAAGGCAGAAGACGTATTGCGTGAAGCATTAGCAATGGGTGCTGACAAAGCAATCCTTGTTACTGACAGAGTACTTGGTGGTGCAGATACCTGGGCTACTTCTCAGACCCTTGCAGGTGCAATCCGTAACTTAGAGTACGACCTGATCATTACAGGACGTCAGGCTATCGACGGCGACACCGCTCAGGTAGGTCCTCAGATTTCTGAACATTTAAATATCCCTGTAATCTCATATGCACAGGATATTAAAGTTGAAGATAACTATGTAATCGTACAGCGTCAGTATGATGACAGATATCATGTATTAAAGGCTCAGATGCCTTGTCTTGTAACTGCACTTGGCGAAATGAACGAGCCTCGTTACATGACTCCGGGCGGAATCTTCGATGCATGTGATGCTGAAATCACTGTTTGGGGTAGAGCAAATCTTGTAGATGTAGAAGATTCTAACTTAGGTCTTAAGGGTTCACCTACCCAGATCGCTAAGGCATCTGACAAAGTAAGAAAAGGCGCAGGCGAAGTAGTTAACCTTGATCCTACAGAATCTGTAGATTACATTGTAGGCAAGTTAAAAGAGAAACACGTGATCTAAGGGAGGAAGAACAATGAACTTAGCAGAATATAAGGGCGTATATGTCTTCGCTCAGCAGGTAGACAATACCATCAATAGTATCGCATTCGAACTGATCGGCAAAGGTAAAGACCTTGCAACCGCATTAGATACCGAAGTAACTGCTGTATTAGTAGGTAGCGACGTTAAGGGCTTAGCTGATGAATTGGCTGCATACGGCGCTGATAAAGTTATCGTAGTAGATGATCCTGAATTAAAAGAGTACAGAACGGAACCATATGCACATGCACTGGCATCTGTAATTAATGAATTTAAGCCTGAAATCTTCCTGGTAGGTGCTACAGCAATCGGCCGTGACCTTGGTCCTAGAGTATCTGCAAGAATCCATACAGGTTTGACTGCAGACTGTACACAGCTTGAAATCGGCGATTTCCCGATCAATCCTATTCCGGGCAAAGAACAGAAGCACAACCAGTTATTAATGACTCGTCCTGCATTTGGTGGTAACACTATCGCTACTATCGCTTGTCCTGAGTTCCGTCCTCAGATGGCAACCGTTCGTCCCGGTGTTATGCAGAAGCTTCCTAAGGTTGAAGGTGCAGTAGCTAACGTTGTTGAATACAATCCAGGATTTACACCTGACCATAAATATGTTGAAATCCTTGAAGTAGTGAAGGCTGTAAACGATACCGTAGATATCATGGATGCAAAGATCCTTGTTTCCGGTGGACGTGGTGTTGGCAGCGCAGAAAACTTCAAGCTGTTAGAAGATCTTGCTGAAGTTCTCGGCGGTACTGTAAGCTGCTCACGTGCAGTTGTAGATGCTGGCTGGAAGGCAAAAGACCTTCAGGTAGGTCAGACCGGTAAGACCGTTCGTCCTAACGTATACTTTGCAATCGGTATCTCAGGTGCTATCCAGCACTTAGCAGGTATGGAAGAATCAGATCTGATCATCGCCATTAACAAAGATGAAACAGCTCCTATTTTCGATGTAGCTGATTATGGCATCGTAGGCGATCTGAACAAGATTCTTCCAGCATTAACTGAAAAGTTAAGAGCAGAAAAGGCTGCAAACTAAATTGTAGTTTGTCGA
>JAZPYS010000090.1:0-6909 GCA_045544275.1 Acetatifactor sp.
TTTCACCAATAACCATTGGGCGTTTTACAAGCATTCCATTTGTCGCAAGCAATTTTAACTGTTCTTCTTCGCTCATAGCTGCCAGTTTGTCCTTAAGCTGCATTTCTTTATAAAGCAGACCACTGGTATTAAAGAACTTCTTCAGCGGCAATCCACTTCTTTGATACCATTCCCTTAACTCATCGACGGAGGGATTATTTGATACAATATGACGCTCTGTATAGTCTATAGTACGTTCATCCAACCATTTCTTCGCTTTCTGACAAGTTGAACATTTAGGATAGCATAAAAAAACCATAAGTAATTTTCCTTTCTATTCTTGTTTACCGCCCTTTTCTCTCAAGAAGACATACCGTCTCGACACAATTTGTAAACGGAAACATATCGCATGCCACAGCCTTCTTCACCTTATACCCATTTTTCACCAGGTACTTTAAATCTCTTGCCAATGTCTCCGGATTGCAGGAAATATAAACAACTTTCTCCGGTCCGATCTTCACCACAGAACCTAAGAAGGCCTCATCACTGCCACTACGGGGTGGATCCATAAGCACCACATCCACCTTGGCCCCTTGTTCTGCCATCCCCACCAGGAACTTACCCGCATCATTCTGATAGAACTCGATATTCTTCACATTGTTGCGTTTTGCATTGTCTCTGGCATCTTTTACAGCATCGCCGTTCAGTTCCACGCCAATGACTTTTGCCGCCTTGTCGCTGGCAATGATACCGATGGTGCCGGTACCGCAGTAAGCATCCACCACTGTCTCCTTACCTGACAGCCCTGCATACTCCATTGCCTTACCGTAAAGCAATTCTGTCTGCACAGAATTTACCTGATAGAAAGATTTTGGTGAGATACGGAACACCTTCTCACACAATGTATCCTCAATATAACCTTTGCCGTAGATTACCTGTTCCTTGTCACCCAACACCATGCTGGTACCTCTATTGTTTACATTCACAACAATCGTGGTAATCTCCGGGTGAATCTTTAACAGCGCCTTCACGAAATTGTTCTTAGATGGCATGATCGATGAACTGAGGACCAGCACCACCATGATCTGCTCGGATACATGACCGGTGCGGATCAGCACATGACGCAGCAATCCATAACCGGTATCTTCATTGTATGGACGGATTTTAAAAGACGGCAGTAGCTTTCTGATGGACACAATGATTTCATCCGCCTTCTGATTTTCAATGAGGCAGGAGTCTACCGGTACAATTTTATGGGTACCTTCCTCATAGATACCACTGATCACATTGTGCTTTCTGTCCTCGCCAAACACTGCATGAATCTTATTACGGTAATGGGTAGGATGCTCCATGCCAATGATAGGATCCAGCTTACAATATGGCTTCAGAAGCTCCTGTACCCACTTTTCTTTTTCCTTCAGCTGGACTGCATATTCCTTGCCGATCCACTTGCATCCGCCGCATTTCTTGGATACTGGGCAGGGAGAAGCTGACTTCTTGCCCGCTGTTTCCGGTTTCCTGCCTGCTGTATTCTTATTATCCGGCTGCATATTCCTGATTTCCGTTTTTTTCTTCACACTATCCTTCTTCATATTATTCTTCATTCATTAACATTCCTTCATCAATCTAATATAAAATTCCACGGTAGTATACAAGGTCTCCAGCGGAACCCTCTCATTATTGCCATGAATCATAGCTCTTTCCTCTTTGGAAAGCTTCATTGCGGAGAAACGATACACTCTGTCCGTAATCCTGCAGTAATGCCTGGAATCGCTACAAGCCATCATCAAATAAGGGGATACCAACGCATTAGGCCATGTACTCCGGATAGCTGTTTTCAGACGTTCCCACTCCTTACAATGTGTGTCAGATGCAATAGAAGGATTCATACCATCCACTACTCGCACCTGTATCTTATCATTCCCAATAACCTTTTTTAAATATTCCTGTACAGACTCCACCGTCTCCGTTCCCAACAGACGCAGATTCATGCCTACGGTAGCTCTTGCCGGCAACACATTAAATGCCTTGGAGCCCTGCATCTGGGTAATGGCACATGTGGTACGCATCATGGCATTTAACTCACCACCGGACATTTTGCAGACCAGATCCAGTACCGGCTTGAACAGCCATAGATTCGCAAATAAAACTTTAAATCCAAAGCCTGAGTGGCGTCCCAATGTATCAAACATTTCCGCAACCGGTCTGGTAAGCTGCCCCGGAAACGGATGCTTCTCAATCTTTACCACTGCTTCGGACAATTGTCCTAACATAGTACGCATGGGAGGTGTGGATGCATGACCGCCGTTGCCTTCCATGATCAGCTCGATATCTGTCATACCCTTTTCCGCGATACCTACCACCGCACATTCTCCAATTACGCCGGGGAATACATTTTCTACCACTGCCCCGCCTTCATCTACTACCATAGCCGGTCTAATGCCCTGTTTTTCAAACCATGTCACCATATCCGGGCAGCTGTCCCCGTTGACCTCTTCCTCACCGGAAAAAGCAAAGTACATATCATTTGCAGGCACAAATCCTTCGGATAAAAGCTGCTCAGCCGCTTCCATAACCCCCAAAAGGGTTCCCTTGGTATCCAATGTTCCTCTACCCCACATCACGCCATCTTCTATGACAGCATCAAATGCAGGCTTATCCCAGCCGGATTCCACAACAGGTACCACATCATAATGAGCCATAAATACAGAAGGTTCGCTATCGCTTCGTCCCTTCAAATGATACATCAGACCTGTCTTGCCGATTTTCTGAAAAGTACATGCTTTATAAATCAGCGGAAATCTTTCCTCCAGCAAGGCTTCGAATCTTGCAAATTCTGCCTTGTCAATCAGGGATTCATCCCGATAGGATACAGTCTTGCAGCGGATCATATCTGCCATATCTTCTACAATCTTTTCTTTATTCATTGTTACCGGCACAGCCTGTGGACATGCCTCTTCCCTTGGTTTAAATTGAATTGCCCTCAGGACTATGACTGCTGCCAATACCACAATGACTGCCAATATAATGCCTATAATCAACATAACTAATCTTCCCTTCCTTCAAAGCTTTGTTTCCCTCACGACTGCCTGATTATATCTTGCCCTTCTTATAAAGCACTCTTGCCGTTCCTATGGAAATCAGCGCACCTACAGGCACCAACACCCCTACAGAACCTGCAAGTGAAGGCACTGCAATGAACAAAATGACCATAAACACCACCGGTGTAATCGCCACCTTCCAATTTTTGCTGATATATACCACGCCCAAGCCACCAAATAAGGCCGGCAGAATATTGTCAAATGCCGGCTTCAATACCGGTGAATTTAAAATCGGAGTCAGCTGTGCTAACAAAAATACACCTACAGCGATGATCACAGTGGTTACGATAGAGCTGGTAGCAATGGCGATAGTGGAAACCACTTCCCCTTCTTCCGTGCCCGGTTTTACCTTTGCATTTTCCATGGCATTCAAGGCCGCAGGAACCTTCAGACTGGTTACATTACCGGTCACGAAGCTTAGATAAGAACCTGCTGTTCCCAGCATTGGTGTAAAGGTGACTACTTCGATCACGCCTACCGTCCAGAAAATAGGTGCCACCCCCAACAGTCCTTTCAATACCGGTGTAATGCCCGGCCAGCAATCATAACATACACAAATAACAACCGGTACCATGGCGATTACAAATACTGCAGTCCACGTCCAGAGTCTTCCATAAAAATGAGTCTGTTCTTCATATCTTTTTTTCATTGTAATTCTCCTTAAAAAGTTTCTCACACTATGAGCGGTGTAATAACCATGGCAAATGCCATAGCGCACAACATACTGATAGGCAATGCATAATTTTCCAGCCATGTCAGTTTACACTTCTTAATCAACAGTCCGCAGATACCCATGACTACCGCCGATGCAGCTAACACAAAAACCGGGATCCATCCTGTCAAGCCTTCGCTGACACCGGAGAATACCATACCGGAGAAGGCTGCGATCATTCCCATAAACAAAGATGTACTGAACAGATCTCCCCATTTTTCATCCTTATTCTTCATATTCAAGAGACCCTTTTGAATCTTCTTTAAAAGAAGCGGTACCAGGATAATACTGGGCATGATTCCAAGGGTCATTACCCATGCAATTGCAGAATACACTTTGGGATCGGTAATGGTCTCTGATAAAGAGATTCCAAATGCGGTTGCCGTCGAAGTTGCAGCCGGCAGCTCATATGTAATGGCACCGATGACACTCATACGAATCCATGGTAGCGGTAAGCCTAAAAACTTTGATAAAGTGATAACCCCCAATAATATGGACACTGCCGGTGCAATGGTAAAGATGGCGCTGGAAATAATTGTCTTTTTAATCTGAGCCATATCCATACCGATTTCTTTCGCCCTGCGATATGCCCTGATCAGAAAAAACAGCGACTGTGCAATGACAAATAAGATAACACATGCAGCCACAATAAATAAAAATGTACTGTTAGGTGAAAATTCCATTTGAAAGCCTCCTCATAAGTAAATTTTGATATATTATTAAATCTTCTTAATCCATTTTCCGCCCTTGAGTCTGAAAACACACCAGATACATTTGATGATCTGGTCGATTTTCAGGAAGAAATAAATCCAGAATGCCGGCAGATGCAGCACCAATCCCGCCAGTGCACCCAAGGGTATGGATGCCACCCACAAAAACAGGATGTCTGCCAACATCAAAAACTTAGTATCTCCACCACCGCGGAGCACTCCTTTTGTCAGGATAGAGCTCATGGACTGGAAGATAACGATCAGGGAAATGGATGCCATCAGTTCTCTGGCAATGATCTGGGTCTCTTCTGTCACCTTGTAATACTGAATCATCGGCTCACTGATCAGCATGATCAGACAAGCTGCCAATGTACCCACAACTCCTGCCAGAAAAAGAAACGCATATCCATTCTTTCTGGCCTTCTCCACTTTTCCCTCTCCCAGCGTCTGTCCGGTGATGATACTGGACGCATTACTGATCCCTTGCGTAAATACACTGGTCAGTTGCTGGGTTACGGTCGTGATGGCATTCGCTGCAACAAAGATGGCCCCGATTCGTCCCATGACCATGGCTACTGCACTGTTTCCAAATGCCAACAAGCTGTCACTGACGAGTACCGGAATACTGATCCGTAAATAATCCTTTACCATATCCGAGCATTTCATAAATAAATGTCTGATACGATAGCCAATCCGTTGATCTTTTAAAAACACATAGCCACAGATAATAGAAAACTCAAATACTCTGGCAATTACTGTTCCTAATGCAGCGCCCGCCACTTCCATTCTTGGTGCCCCTAATTTACCGAAAATAAATACCCAGTTAAAGAAGATATTTACAAAAAACGCTCCAATGGAGCAATACAGCGGTATTTTGACCAATCCCACACTTCGCAGAACAATGGTCGTTGTCAAAGACAGACCCAGCAATAAATATGTGGGAATCGACCAGTTAAAATATGTAATCCCCGCCTCGATAACCGGTGTCTCATTGGTATAGATCCGCATCAGACCTTCCGGCGTGATAATGGTCAGCAGGGTAAAAATCAGCCCCAATGTAATACAGATACGATACATAATGGTCATAGCTTTCCGAAGAGAATCCATATCCTTCATGCCCCAGAAACGCGCCGTCAACACATTGGCCCCCATACCGATACCCATACAACAGATATGATATATGTTAATAAATTGATTTGCTAACGAGGATGCCGACAATGCTGTCTCTCCCAAGCGTCCCAACATGATGGTATCCATCATATTGACCCCCACTGTGATGAGACTCTGGGCCGTAATCGGCAGGGCAATCCGCACCACATTACTGTAAAATTCTTTATCCCCCAAATATTCTTTCACTTTTGTAAAATCACGCATCGATCTACACCAGTCCCTTCTCAAAAATACCCATCATTTCTCGGGTCAGACTGATGCCGTCATCATGGGCAGGCATTGCATCCCGCTCAAACCATTCTGCCTCTGACAATTCATTCTCATCCAGTCGAATGGTATCATCCCCATCCAAATCTGCAAAGAATCCTAAAAGCAGATTGCTGTCAACACCCCAGGGCTGACTCTTGTAATAACGGATGTTTTTGACCTTCAGCCCTACCTCTTCCATAACCTCACGGGCAACGGTCTCTTCCACAGTCTCGCCTATCTCTGTAAATCCGGCAATCAGTGCATACTTCTTGTACGCTCGCCCCGCATATTTACTCATCAATATACGGTTCCCATCTATCACTGCGACGATCACCGCCGGAGCGATCTTGGGGAAGATCATATTGCCGCAATCCGGACAACGAAGCATCCTCTCCTTCTCATCATGAACTACCGGCTTGCCGCAATGACCACAAAAACGATTGGCATTGTACCATACATACAGGTGCCATGCTGTCATTACCGCAAAACATATTTCCTTGGATACCAACTGACGTAGGGTTCGCACGGTTTCATAGTGATATAAACCATCCTGAGGCAACTCTGCTTTGTCCATCAATAGAAAGAAATCCTCTTCCTCAATGGAGAAGAGATACTGCAAAGGTGCTGTCATGCTGCTGTTATCTGCCTCTGTACTGCAATTCTGCCATGCTGCAATCTCCTTATAAGTCGGAAGCTGCAGCTGATCATCCGTTGCTCTTGCAATATATACATTCTTTTCGGAAAAGTGGAATATTTTACTTTCCGGTGTCACTTGTTTTTGTTTGTATTGATTGTATAAATGATGTGGTGAAATATCCTGTAACATGATTTGATCCCTTCTATTAAAACTCCAGACCTAAGGTCTGTCGTTAACTTGTCAGGTGAAAACAAATGTCAGCTTCGCTGCCGCTTGTTTTCCTGCTGACTTTGGGCTTCGCCCAACACTCCAGACCTAAGGTCTGTCGTTAACTTGTCAGGTGAAAACAAA
>JAZPYS010000091.1:0-30856 GCA_045544275.1 Acetatifactor sp.
GCCGCTGGACACCTTAGCCTTCATCTCTGTGGCTCCGGGACCTACCGGTTCCTTATCATAATTGCCTTTTGCCTGATGCCCCGCATCGATCACCACCAGGTATCCATTCTGTCCTTCTGCTATGGAAGCCTCTGTGGAATCCTCCATGGCAGACTCTGTGGTCTCAGTGGACGATTCGTAAGTTTCTTCAGAAGGCTCGTGAATCTCTGCAGAAGCCTCTGCAACATCAACAACTATTTCACCTACGATGTCTACCGCCTGATCTACATTTCCACAGGAAACTATAGTCAGAGCCGCCACAGCCGCACAAATCAATATAAACCATTTTCTATTATTAACGTTCATTTTCCATCCACCCTTTTACTTGCATCTCTTATGTATTTTATCATATATTCTGGTAGAATGCATCAGGAATATATAAAAATACCCTTTAAGCAACACGGCCCAAAGGGTATTCCTTTATTCGTTTATATCACCTGTTCTTTGTAAAATGCAATTGCCTGTGGTATCGTTTCAAACCTGTTTTTGCTGCCATACAAATACTCCGCCAAATCGGACAATACTTCCAGAGGATATCCCTCCAAAGGTACGGTTGCCAACAGTCGCTGTGCTCTGGTTTTATATGGTTCATACCGCAAATCCGAAATGTACTCACAACCCAGCATCTTTCTTAAATACTCAAACATATCCATCATTTTTCTCTGTTCTTTACCTTCTTCACATACATCAGAGCACCAATCATAACTGCTCCGATCAAGAGAGCATAAACGTATATTAACAAATTTGAATCATCACCGGTCTGGGGCGAAATGACACCGGGAGTCGGTGCAGGTGTTTCCTGCACCAGCGGTACTGGATCATCCAGTGCTTCCACCGTAAGTACCCAGTCCACCTCTCCTACACGGTTGGCATATTCGTTCCCGAGGGAAAGGGGAATCTCGAGTTCTACTATCAATTTTCCGGTATCACCATGTCTGTAGGTACCTAAGAAAATATTATTTGCCAAACCATCCAGTTCATCCGGTGAAGCCTCATAAATCAAAGCTTCATTATTATATACCTTCATGGACAATTGGGACAGAAAATCTGCCATGGTCGCAGTCGTCTCGTCCCGCCTTCCATCAATGCCTGCCTGGTCATTTCCATCTGCATTTTCAAAAGCCTCGCTGTAAGTCAGAGGATTGCCATTCTCATCATGTACAATCGCACGAATGTAAAGATGAATATAATCGCAGTCGGAAGCATTATTTTTAATCGTAATCTCCTCTGACACCACATCCCCGGGCATAACATCCTTAAAATTGTCAAAAAGGTCGGTTGTGGTGTACTCGCTGCCTGGCTTAAAGGTAAATTCCGTGGATTTTCCTTCAAAGGTAATGGTGGAATCTGCTGCAAATGCGGTCAGGGGCAGGGTGAGGATCAATATGGCACTGCTGATCAGAGAGAACAGGGTTTTAGATATTTTTTTCATGGCGTTCCCTCCTTTAATTTGTCTGAGTTGGTGTTTCAACTGTAAGTATACCGTCAGTACCTGTTACACCCACTTTATTGTTATCCCACACATTCACAGCGGCATCAGGTGCGGACTGGACTGACTGGGACAGAATCTCGATGCGGAGGGTGTAGTTGGGATCCTCACACTCTCTAATCCATTTCGCTTCAACAATCAAATTATCCGTTGAATCATCCGGCACCACAGATTTGCTGTAATACCAGAAGCCATCTGCTCCTTCTGTCCAATATTCCGTATCCGCTGTACTTACTGCCGTACCATATGTGATTGTATAATCTGTACCCAGCTTCGGTGTTACCGGCAGAATATCACCCGCAGTATTCTGCCATGTAATCACAACCTGTGAACGGATATAAGAGCTTACTGAACCTGTATTTTTTACTGCAACATTGGTCTTAACACTATCATCAAATTCTTCGGTAATTACAATGTCCGGTGTTACAGGCTCAAATGTATTCACAACCGGTTCTGAAGCCGTAAATATATACGCCAGCGTTGCACCCACTGCCAGAAAAACAACTAAGTCAAGGCAAATGACCAATGCAAGAAATTTTTTTGATTCTATTTTTGATTTCAAAATTTTCATCCTTTCATCTGCCCCTTTCTTAGTTACTTGTTATAGCTTTAAAAATATTCTCAAGACTGAACTCTGAAGTAAGCCACTGATACTTTTCCTTTTTATTTACAAAACCGATGCGGTTTGTACCTTTTGTAGGAGAAAGCTTGTCAATTGTCTTGACTGCACCATCGTTCACACTATATTCCCAGCTCCATGCCGTATCTTCTGTAATAGTAACCGGTGTATTAGGTCGCATTGCTTTGATCACAACTTCTGCTGAATAGGTCTTTTTATCATCGCTCTTCTTAAAATCTGTACCACGGATGACAACCTTGACATCCACCTTTTCATTATCCTTGTTGACACCTTGAATATCAAATACAAAGGATGAATCCTCATTGTAATCATCCGCACTTACGGTCTTTACAAGAATGAGGTCTGTCTCAAGAACATCAATATGGATAATGAATTCACCCTCCGCTGGTTCAAACGCATACAAACATCCGGGCTCAGTATGTGTAGTTGGCAATGAATCGACATTCTCATGCACAAATCTTACGAAGTTTGTTATATCCACAGTTGCAGCTTTTACAGTAACATTCACATAAAAATCTTCTGTGGCTGTAACCTTGCCAGCAACTACCCATGAAGTCATCTCCGGATCATAGGACAATGTAAGTGCGGGAGGTGTTTGAGTAATCATTGCTTGATCATCACATGATACCACCGGCTCCCAAACCACAGTGCTCATATTATTTTGGTTATTGACCAAATTATAATAATCATCAATTTGCTGTGGATCATTGCCAAACACTTCATAGCTATCCTTAAATGTCAGTACCGGTCTATAAACATGGAGCACAAATTCCGCATCATCAGATTTGTCTTTAGCGTGAGCCGTGGGCGTAAGCGTCGTATGTGCAGTAATATCGTTACCGCCTACTGCTGCGGTTACTTGTACGGGAATGTCATTTGTTGTATTTATGTATGCTGCAGTATGATTGTGACTATAGGAATAGGTAACCGTAGGGGCCCTTCCCATTGAAGCCTCAACTGCCTCATCATTGCCATGTTTCCATACTACTGCAGGATTCTCTGCAGTTTTGATTTCATCAACAGTAGGTGTGGCCTCACCAACATATACTCCTAAATCCTGGAAGGTAACTACCGGTTTGTAGATGTAAACATGGGCGGTCACTTCAGTAGAACTGGTATTTTGAGTTCCTCCATTCGTACCATCAACCTCGCATACAATCTTATATGTTGTGTCATTTAAAAGCTCAGGTGTAAGCGTCTGTCCTGCCACCGGAGTCCATGTCCCTGCAAAGGTACCGTCTTCATTCATAAATGGTGTACCTTTTTCAAGCTCATACGTACCGATCAAATTACCTGCACTATCTTTAATGGTGTAAGTCAGCTTTGCATAAGCATTATTTACTCCATCTGCAATATCTTCAATAAGAACCATATTCTGACCATCTACATGAGATCCTGTAAATAACTTGTGAAGATCCGCCGGATTTGTAACGTATATATGCTGATCGACAGTCTCCGGTACGACTTCTTTCACAGGAATATCCTGCGTAGGCACTACGAATTTCTCTACGACTTCGTAAGTAATATTTCCGCCTTCATCCGTCACTGCTTTATATACACCGGATTCACCACCATTTGTAGGAGTGCCATTCCCACCGATGTAATCAGATTCTACTACGATGGGGAATGTAATCGTTAACTTTCTGCCGTAAAAATCCGGCATTTCATCTGTTGTAAACTCTTTACGGCCCGTGGAAGCAACATAGTTTCCTTTAAAATCAAAGCCTGTCACATTTACAGTCTTGCCGACAACCTGCACCTGCGGATTAAAATCAGTTATTGTAGAAGTAACCCAGCTCAGTACGCCATCTGTATACAATGCATCTTTCGTAGTTACCGTAATGCTTCCTGTATCTGCCCCTTCCGGTAAAGTAAAGTATGGTGAAATAATGTCTTTCACCTGCGTAGTTTCGTCCAAAGTGGAATTGGATGTTCCGTTAATCTGACTGCCGAGCTTTTGGAAGATACCATTAAGCCCCGTCGAATCAGATGCCGCAAGGTAATAACTGTCACCGGTAGGCACACCGCTTTCATCACGTGGAAATGTTTCATTTCCCGGTGCGGTCATACTTGCTGTTGCTGTTGCGGATGCAGGTGTATAGTTAGATGATAGATAATGCATATATCGGTTTGCATTGGCAGTTGCATTATTATTGTTGTCATGATCATATACTGCATAATTTAATGTCACAGTTTTATTGGTTTCATCTACTGTAAACTCATCATGATCCGCCCCGCTAAAAATACCAATTGTATACACTGTTGCTCCATGGGTATTTTTAGCTATATTGGCTTGTGAAATAGCTGCATCAGCAACTGCACCTGCGTTACCACCTTGATTAGTATAGTCTTTTCCTCGCCACTCGCCATCATAGCCCGGCGAACCATCCGTAAATACGATAACAACCTTATTGCGTACTACTTCTTTGGATTCGGGGTCGACATATACAGTATCTTTAGCCTCTTCTGCAAGGATGCCATTTGCCAAAACTATACCACCATCTACGTATGTTGCACCATTTCCATCAAGAACACTTGCTATATCTCCTGCAGATGTATCATAGACTCCATCTCCATTTATGTCATAGCCTACTGTCTGACGAATAGTATTGATACCTGTAGCTGTATCCATATTCTGCATCGCATTACCATACTGTGCTGTTGCTGTTGTTCCGTATGTATATTGATTAGCTCCTATAAACACTTCTGTATTAGAATAACTGGATGCGCCATATGCAAAGCCAACAACCGCAATACGATGATTGACATTGTCATCATTCACAGTATCATCTGCCGTTGCAGATATCTGACCATCCGGTCCTGCTGCATCCTTGCGAACCTCTTCTACAAAGCTCTGTACCGCACTTTTCAGAACTTCAAGTCGTGAACGAGTATCTGAGCCATAATATACATAACCCTCCAATGAAATATCTGTACCAACTGGATATGTTTTAGTTACTGTTGTACCATCTGCACCTGTATAGGAGTAGCTATATGAAGTATACGCCGTTGTACTGGTTTTACGGTAAAATTCCTTTGTAAATCCCGGCCTACTATCGTCCCTCGTACTTGTCCCTATTGTAACTAGTTTACCATCTTTTTCATATGTGTATGTATATACCCTTTCATACCATTCTCCACTACTTCTGCTTACCTGGACTTGATAATACTGGTCATCCACTTTATAGTACATATTATCCTTATACTCTGTATAAGCACTAGAATTGCGAATTCCCCAATCCTCACTGATCTTCGAATAACTGTCTGTCGTTGTTCCAGTTGGTGTAATGGTTACTGGTTTATGTTCACCATTAACTAGCATAAAAAGTGTTGATCTATATTCTCTATATACCTCTTCAGCAGTTCCCACTGCCTTGAAATAACCATAACCTCCCATGGCATTATCCATAGAACCGGACTGATCCAAAACAAGAACAATATCCGTGGGTATAGAAACCTTTTTCACTGTAACATTACCCGTTACATATGCGTCCAACGTAACAGTATACTGTCCATTTGTCGCCGGACCACTAACTGTTTTATTGATAATAAGACCATTACCATCCGTATCCGTTGGTTCTGCAGCTCTTGCTATATTGAAAAGTTGTGGAGCTACACTCATTGTTCTTGCTCCTGCAAAAGCAGCCGGTTCATCCGACGCCGGAACCACAGGATAATCCAGATTATTAGATACCATTGCTATATCTTCTGATTTCACATAATAATATACTTCTTCCAGTGTTCCGAATGTATCATTATAAAACTTATACCATGTAACACCATTTGTATCAGTATATATAAATTCAATATTAATCACATGGTCCAATGCATTATCTATAGCGTATTTTATTGCTGTTTCTTTAGGCTCTGTATAAATGGTTATATCATTTGTTTTAAATCCGGATTTCTGATTCACGATAGCACTATCCGGATATATATCTGTATATACAAACGTTGAAAAACTTTCCACATACCGATTGATAAATCCGCCTGTATATACATATGGTCCGATTTCTTCTACACTGCCATCATCATGAATGTGATATATTACATAACCTGCATTGAATTCAAAAGGAATATCCTTTTCAGGTATTTTTATTGATACTTCACCTTCCGGCTGATAATCCTCTCCATTATATGTAAAAGAAATATCATACACCATCGAGTGTTCACCCAAAGGATAAAGTGTTGTATCCAGTGTCACATCATTAATTGTCTTTTCTATAACAGAAAGTTTGACACCTTCCGGCAAATTACCATAAATAGTGATTCCTGTCTTTTCATCCGTGATAGAAGTATCCTTTAGTTCAGGATTTTCAGATGCAATATATTCAATGATATCCTCTGCCTTAACAAAGCGGTACGTCTCAATATTTTCTAACAAGGTTGGATTTGTAGTACCAGAATAATTAATACAATATACCGTATATTCATTACCTGACTCGTCCGTAAAAACATACTTATATTCTACATCTACTACATCTGCAGCTGTCACATCAATATCTATATAATCATCTTCATATTCTTCACGCGCAAATTGCCACTTATACACTCTTGCAGGAGATGATTTAAAGATAGCTTGATAATCCTCAATGTCTAGAACACCGGAGTTTGATAAACCAAAATATGAAAAACTGTCTACGTCAATTGTAACATCCCCTCCTGAATATTTATATGGACCAAGAACCTCTACTGAACCATCATCGTGGATATGGTATGCATAATATTTTTTACCACTAACAATAGACAAACTACTTTCCGGAAAAATAATGGATACTGTATCTTCCGGCTGATAACTTTCACCATTTTGGGAAAGTGAAATATCATACATTGTGATATCATCACCCAGATTATAAATATCTTGATCAATAGGAACATTAGCCAATGCAACAGCTTCTACAGTCAAATCTACATCACTGGGCAATTCACCAGCCACTGAAATACCGGTAACTTCATCTTTCAGTGCAAGTTCCTCTGCTTTTACATAGTAATATTCATTTTCTAATGCTCCAAATGTATCATTGTAAAACTTGTACCATGTAACACCACTCCTATCTGTATAAATAAATTCCGCATAAATAACATGATCAAGACCATTATCTACATGGTATGATTTGGCATTTTCAAATGGTGCCATATATATCGTTACATTATTGTCTCTAAAACCATATCTTTTATATGTTATTTCTGCATTTGCGAAGGTGTCTGTATATACAAAAGATGAAAATTGTTCTACATAACGATTAATAAAACCACCTGTATAAACATACGGTCCTTTCGCCTCAACTGTTCCATCATCCAGAATATGATACAACATATAACCGGAATTAAATCCAAATGGAATTTCACTCTCCGGAATTTTTACAGATATCTCCCCTGTAGGCTGATATTTTTTTCCATTGTTCATAAGAGAAATATCATATGCTATGGTTTTCTCGCCCATCGGATATTTATTTGTATCCAGTGTAATTTCAGACGTGTCAACAGGTGTAACTGTTACACTTACATTCTGTGGCAGTTCACCATTTATCACAATCCCTGTCGCAGGATCTGTAATGTTCATGCCCGGAACAAGTTCCACATACTCTGTAATATTTTCGCTCTTTACAAATCTAAAACATGGGGCAGTCTCATTCGTTGGTGCAACCGCTTCTTGTAAAGCGGTATTGGCTCCTGAATAATTAATACTATATACCACAGTCTGATTGCCTGCAGCATCAGTAAGCGTATATTGATAATCAACCGTTACTATATCAGCTTCTGTCACCTCAACATTAGTATATTCTTCTGCATAAGCATCCTCTGTATACTGATTCTTGTAAAGCCTTACAGAGCTTGTTATAAATACCGCCTGAAAATCTTCAATATCTTCAATGTCAGTTTTTGTCTCCGCTGCCGCAATTCCTACATACGACAAGCTGCCAAATTCAATTGCAATATTACCGCCATCATATTTGAATGGTCCATATGTTTCCACTGTACCATCATCTTTAACATGATAAGCATAGTAAGTAGTCCCAGAAACAAAAGGAACATTCGATGCCGGGAAGGTAACGGTAACTCCATTTTCAGGCTGATATTCTGTATCATTCAAATAAAGTGTCACATCATAGAACAAGCTCTTCTCACCGATTGTGACACCTGCGTTGTCCAATGGCAAATCTGTAATTTCTGCTGGAGTAACCGCCAAACTCACTCCCTCCGGCAAACTACCGGAAACGGACACACCACTTGTACTGTCTGAAAGTACCTTCACCATATCTGTAGATTTGACAAATGTGTACCCTTCCGCAATTGCGGTAGAAATAGCAATATTTTCTCCCGCATAATCTATTTTATACTTAACAGTACCATTTTCAAGCTCGTAGAAGTAGTAAACGTATACCTTTTCACCTGTAACATTTTCAACAACCTTCTGCTCCACATCATCTATATGGTTTTTGTAGATTGTTAAGCAGTCCGGAATGATATAAGCATTAAAGTCCACTGATCCAAAATTCATAATGCCGGATATCCCTTCATTAATATCCGGAGATGATGTCAGTTCTGGGCTTACTGTCGGCTCTGGTGTTGGATTTACCTCCGGTGTTGCTTCTGGTGTTGGTGTTGAGCTTGTCGTCGGCTCTGGACTTTGCGTCACTTGTGGAGTTGGTGTTGGTTCCGGACTCGGTGTCGATTCGGGTGTTGCCTCAGCCCCCTCTGGCACAAGCGTGACGTCACTTGCGGAAATAAACGGATAGCCACTGTATTGCGATAGTGCTGCACCCGAAAGATCACTATTGTCACCATTATAGTCATAACGATAGATAATCTGTCCATCCGTAAATGTATATGCAGTCACAAGCTCTATTTCTGTACCAATTTCAACTGCAACAGAAACACCCTCTGCACCATATTCAGGTGAATTATACAGATTTACTGGTGTTGTATTGATTGTAGCTTTTGTACTTGCCGGATCCTGTGCTTCCGCAATAACCCCTTCTTTGACAAAATCCAGCACAACTGTCTGCGTACCGCTCTCCCCTTCCGCAGCAACCGGCATCTGATAGTTCGTGAACATAGATACAGTCATCGCAAAAGCAAGAACATATGCCAATGTTTTTCTTATTCTTTTAACCATCCTCTGTCACACCTCCTATTCTTCTGGCCATCCGGCTGCTTCCAGCACGCTGCCGCCGTTGTTTACGGTTTGCACGGCCTGTGCATCCACATCAATCTCAACGGTACAATTCTGATACTCATTGGTCATGTTCACACCGGAGAATACCACTTCATAAAACAGCGGCTCTGTCATCTTGTCAGTGTCTACCGCATCCTTATAATAGTACCAGCCATCATCTTCCTGACCTGTCAGCCAGTATTCATTGTTTGGTACGATGGATATAATGCTCTCAAGTGCCTCCCAGTCAAGCTCCATCACCTGATCATGAGCATCCTTAACTGTCACTGTAAACTGTGCCCGGATATAAGACTTTGCATCCTGATTTCTCACAGTGACAATCTTGCTTACCGTAGTTGCAGGCATGACTGCAATGGGCTCATCCTTAGGATAGTGAATCCATTCATCGCCTACCGCCTGCCATTCTTCAATATCAATATGTACCCCACCGGACGTAATCACGTTGTGGGCAGTATCCTGATCCGTATAATATGCAATTGTTCCTGAAACGACACAAGTCGAACAGATCAACAATACACACAGAAGTAAAAGCTTTTTCTTCATATACCTAGTTCCTCCCCGGAAATATTTTGTATCAAAAACGTTTATAATCGGTTGTTTTACCATATGAGAATATCCAAGGTTTCAGCCTTGGGTACTCTCATATGGCCTGTCCCCAGTCAGGGACAGAACCAAATTTTCTTATTCTTCAGCCCAAAGATTATAGGTTCCGGGTACGCCAAACTGTGTATTCAAAGCAGTATATGCATCTTCAAATCCAGCCTTCTGGCCACCTTCCGCAACAACTAAAATCTTAGGATTATCACCAAGAACATCCGTAATACCCGTCATCTGCTCATTGGTAACCTTGGTATCCAAGAATACTTTGTAGATAGCATCAGTAGAAGTCATTACACCCGCTGCCAGAGCAGTTTCATATGTAGCAACATAAACGTTATAAGTGATCCCATCAACTACCTCCTGGTACATATTCCAATCACCGCCATTGCCCGGATATCCCGCATAAGTACTACCGTTCACATTGGTGCTATGCCAGTTCCATTGGCCATCTGCCAGCGATTCCTTAGAGAAGTTCCAGTGCAAAGTATTGTTATAAGCCGCATACTGAGGCTCGTCCTCGCTGCCACTATCCAGCATAGAAGGGATAGCAAGATGAATACGAACGTATGCCTCTTCAGAACCCACGTTTTTGACATTGACCACCTTTTCGATATCAATACCAGGAAGCAAAGTAGCATCCTCCGAATCAAAGGTTTCTACCAAATCAATATCTACATTACCGGTTGTGAATACATTTTCAGCATCTTCTGTATCAGTAAAGTATGCCAAAGTACCGCCTACAACTGCCGTTGCTGCCAAAGCAGCTACTAAACATAAAGACACGATTTTTTTCTTCATTATTTAAGTCTCCTTTTTATTATTTTGTAGCAACTTAATGCTAAACAAACATTATTAAAAATTACTGCTGATTAAATGGGTCATAATCTGCCGCCCCCGGCACACCAAATGCAGTATTGAGTGCTTCATATGCATTATCAAAACCGGCAGCTTGTACACCTTCTGCAATAACATGGATGTCCCATTTACCATCAAATATATCAGGCTCACTGCCACCCAACATATCATCCAATCCTGCAAGATCATCATTTTCAACCTTAGAATCCAGATATACCTGATGCATTGCATATTCTGCAATTTCAACCTGCGATTCAACCTCGCTTGTGTATGTTACAACATACACATTGTAGTCAACGTTATTAATTGTTGTTGGATAAAAGTTCCAGTCACCTTCATACTTTCCATCATCAAATTCCTTAGACCAGTCCCATTTACCTTCACCTACAGAAGTCGGCTCATAATTAAAATGCAGTGTGTTTTTACCGGCATTAAATTCCGGAGTACCATTATCAAGAACTGTAGGAATTGCAATATGTACACGGATATACGCATTTTCAGAACCGGTATTCTTTACAGTAACCTCTTTTATAATGCCATTTTCCAAAGTGTCATTCTGTGCAGATCCTGTTGCCGGAAGCAATTTCTTCAATGCAGCATCATCTTCAAACGCCACCTGATTACCATCTTTATCCTGACCATACTCAATCAGATCGATTGCCACATTACCCACGGTAAATGTGTTTGTTGCCGAATCATCATCCTGCAGCCATGCCATTGTGACGCTCACTGTGCCTGCTACTGTGAGCACAAACGCAAGCCCAAGAGCGAGAATGTTTCTTACTTTTTTCATTTTGTTTTCTCCTATCTACTTTTTGACATAAATTTATATCATTTATTAATTTGTGGTAGCTAGAGATAAAATCTCCCAAGCTTCCAATGCAGTATTTACTTCAGCTTTCTGAACAGCATAAGCTGTGAATGTAAGTTTGGGACGTGCGTCAATTTCGCCTTGGTCTGGTTCACCTTCACTATTTTTACCGTCAAAGGCTTCGAGATGAGTCTTTGTCACGTCTTCTTTAACTGAAACCTCATTTCCTGCAAGAACATAATATGGTTCGCTGTCACTTGTCGCACTTACAAGTGATTCAACTTCACGATAGTAAACTCCCGGATAGTTCGTTGCATCAAGCGCATTCCAGCCATCTTTATTTTCCTCCGCATTATAAAGGTCAATCTCGTATGTCAGATATGTATCAAAATTATCGGTTTCTACTACCTTAACAAACAGCCAACATGCTTCACTTCCTGCTTCCACTCTGACAAATGGATCTTTCGGCATGGTTGTTCCCGGAATCATTTTATATCCATTCTCTTCTGTCACTTCTGTCGTTCCAAGTGTATTAGTGTTCACATCATAATCATGTTCCTTAAGATCAATATTGATATCACCAACGGTAAATGTATTGACAACATCACCTGTTGTATCTGTAATCCATGCGAGTGTGCCACCCACAGCGATTCCAAAAAGCATTACCGATGTCATAAGCATAGCAATTGTTTTCTTTTTCATAATGTCTTTCCCTTTCTATAAATCATTTATTCCCATGTAGACGGTGCGGCCTTCCATGCATCTGCAGCGCTACCAAATCCATCCGCCTGAATTGCATATGCATCAATTGTAATTTCTGCATCCTCATATAAAAATTCATCATCATTAGTCAGTGCAGCATTGCCGTCTATTGCAAAGTTCTCGAATACGACCAAACTTGCTTTTTTATCAGCTTCCAGAACATCTACTGTTGAGTTGTAATAGAATACGTTTTCAATCGTTTGTCCATCAACTTTAAGCTGAAGCCAATCATTTGCTTCCATCTGCTTAGAAATGGATACATATGTTCCTTCTTGTGATTCAATGTCCTTCAAATCATTTTCTACCTTTACAAACACATAACATTCTTCACTTCCCACCTCAACGTAAACCGTAGGATCTTTCGTATATGTGTGACCCGGGATCAGCTTGTATTCGTTTTCTGTCACACGAGATGCTTTATCCAATTCTACTGGACTCCAAGAAACCACTTCTTTTCCATTTGCATCCTCGGATACTACTTTTTCCAAAGGATTTCCATACAGATCCACTTTGGCCTCATCCAGTTCAATTGTCACATCACCGACCGTAAATGTATTCGTAACTACTTTTGTTTCTGCAGTCAAATACGCCACGGTAACTGCCACCGTTGTACTCACCAACAGCACTGCTGCCATTGCAAGAGTAATGATTTTTTTCGTTCTTTTCATAGCATTACTTCCTTTCTTGTTGTTTGTTTTTATTTATAAGAGATGCCTGCGCTGCCTTTGCTGTGAAGTCGAACGATACACCCACCTTCTTAAAGTGTGCGAAGACATTACTTATCTTTTTAATGCGTGGAAGATCCACTTAACGGTTCTTTCTGAATTATGTGTTTGATATGTAATCGACAAAGGTGGGGGTACGGTCTGATTTTATATTTCTACAAATTAAGCCGTACTTATTTTCAGGTTTACGGTCAATTTTTTATGTTTGTATCATTGAACCGTACTATTTTAGCGTGTACTACGGTTGTTTTCTAACTATGTATTATTTAAGCCGTAATAAGCAATTCATATTTACGGTTTTATATAGACAAAAATCAAAATGAACCGTAATAATTCGTATTATATACAGCCTATATTTTAAAAAATGTGATACCAACCGTATAACAAATAAAATGTGGGATATCAAAAGGCAATATTGTCAATATACCCAAAGTTCAGAAAGAACCCACTTAACTTTATGCCGCTTCTTTCTTCTTCTCTTCCTCCGCCCCAAGCAAATCCGGAATGAAGACCAACATCAGCAAAAAAGCTGCTCCTGCAATCGCCACATACATACCCGGCGGGTTCTGTACATAATTCGCCACATATCCAAGGTACGGGATTTTAAAAATTGGGGTACCAATCACATTTTTATAATGTACCAGAGAACCGTCTTCTGCTTCATTTACGTCTCCCTTTGTTCGGAAACGTATAACGGAAGCGTCTGTTTCATCAGGCACTACTTCTACGATGCGATGGGTTGCAACAGTATCTTCATTTAACATAAAAGTGATCACATCCCCACTCTCAAGCCGGAAGACATCCACATCTTTTACATAAATCAGTGAACCCACCGGATATGCTGGCTCCATGGATCCGGATATTACCGTAAAGACCTGTACGCCGAACAGCCTCACACCTACCAGCAATATGGCTGCGATCACTACCAGGGTGACAATCAAGGTGGTAACAATGTCCCATACCTTTTTTATTCCATGAACAGTATTCATCCTTTGTTAATTCTCCTCCTCTTCCCTGTCAGATCCGCTTTTATCCTTCCGGATATCTTCTCCACAGTACTACCTCCACCACATAATGCATGTTATGTGGTAGTAAGAGTGTGTACTCAGGTAAAATAATAGGAATTTTTTGTGTTTTTTATTGTTATTTTATAATGTCGTATTTTATTGTATTATTAATTTGCTATTTTTTTCCAAAAAGGCATTGAAAACCTAAATGATTGGTTGTATAATAAGCTAAATAATAATGTATGTATGGATTTTTTTAGAATGTAATACCACATAACATGCATTATGTGATTCATTTGACCTTGTCCGGTCTTATTCAGACCACGAGTCCGAGCATGCTGATCTGTTTTTCCTGCTCTTCCCCGCTTACAAGTGTATAGATGCGCGTTGTATTGATATTAGAATGTCCCAGAATATCTGCCAGATGGGTAATGTCT
Source organism: Acetatifactor sp. (assembly GCA_045544275.1). Lineage (GTDB taxonomy): Bacteria > Bacillota > Clostridia > Lachnospirales > Lachnospiraceae > Acetatifactor. The sequence goes on from JAZPYS010000091.1 coordinate 14,546, forward strand.
TTTTTTAGTTGATAATAAGTGCAGGCGAATAAATGTCGCAGATTGTGGGGAAATACCTTTTCTCTGTCCACTTCTGCCGCTTCACAGAGTTCCTTCATTTCCTGCCAGATGTTGCTCCTGTCCATGGGTTTCCCGCTGCGTGTTATGAAAATCGTCCCGGATTTGATATTTCTTTCCTTTATATATCGTTTCAGTTCCCGGCAAAGTTCTATGGGCAAAATGACCGTTCTCGTTTTGCCTTTCAGAGATACCACAGCTCTTCTCGTGTGCAAAGCTTCCACAGTAATATATTCCAGTTCACTCACCCGGATCCCCGTACTGCATATGGTCTGCAAGAGCATGTACAGTCTCTGATTTTCCTTTCGTTTTGCTGCTTGAAGCAGGCGGTAATACTCCTCTTTTGTCAGCTCCTTATTCCCGCTTCGAAACGTTTCTTTCTGGATTTTGATTGCTTTTACCACACAATCATACCACCCATTTTCCTTAAAAAAACTGTTAATCGCCGCCAACATGGAATTGACACTTGCCGGAGCATATTTTTCCAACAGGTATGTTTTGTATGCAATGACCGTCTCCTTATCGATCATGCCGTCTCCGCCCACAAAAGCAATAAATGTGCGGATATCTCTCAAATATTTTTCAATGGTAGCTTTACTCCTTTCGTCCTCTTGCATTTTTTCCGTGAATTTTCCCAGTAATGCTAAAGAAATTGTATGTTTCATTGCGCGCCTCCCTTTGGTGTTATTATAAACATATATTATACCAAATTTAGTATGTCCACACATATAAAAATATATAATAACGCCAAAAAAAAACAGACAGCATTTCTGCCGTCTGCTTCGTATTGTTAACCCCAAGGATTCTCAGTAGGATATGGTAAACTCTTAGGTTGGTTGTAGTTCAGATCAACCACCGGCACCCCGATATACTTAAATACTTCGAACAATGCTTTGCCGTAATGGCCAAATGCTACTGCACCATGATGAGGGTAGTTCTTCTCGATCAAAACATGACGATAGAATCTTCCCATATCCGGAATCGCAAATACACCAACGCCGCCGAAGGACTTGGTCGCAACAGGGAGTACTTCGCCCTGTGCAATATATGCCCGCAACTTGCAGTCAGCGGTAGACTGTAAACGATAGAAGGTAATGTCGCCCGGCATGATATCTCCTTCCAGGGTACCATTGGTCACTTCGATGGGCAGGTTTCTTGCCATGATCATCTGGTACTTCATGCTGCAGAATGCCAGCTTCTTAGAGTTGGTGTTGCCGCAATGGAAGCCCATGAAGGTATCCTTATGTGTATAGTCAAATTTGCCTTCGATAGATTCTTTGTACATATCAGCAGGCACGGAGTTGTTGATATCCAGCAGAGTAACTGCATCCTGGCTGATACATGTTCCGATGAATTCGCTTAAGCAGCCGTAAATATCCACTTCGCAGGACACCGGAATACCCATACCGGTGAGACGGCTGTTTACATAACAAGGTACGAAACCGAACTGGGTCTGGAATGCAGGCCAACATTTTCCGGCGATGGCAACATACTTACGATACCCTCTGTGTTCTTCCACCCAGTCAAGCAGGGTCAGCTCATACTGAGCTAATTTGGGAAGTACTTCAGGCTTCATATTGCCTTCGCCCAGTTCCTCTTCCATCTCTTTCACCTTTGCAGGAATTCTTTCATCACCTTCATGCTTCTTGAAGGCTTCGAACAGGTCAAGTTCTGAGTTCTCTTCAATTTCAACACCCAAATCATAAAGCGGTTTGATGGGTGCATTACATGCAAGGAAGTTCAGCGGTCTGGGGCCGAAGGAGATAATCTTTAATTCAGAAAGACCTACGATTGCTCTTGCAATGGGCAGGAATTCATTGATCATATCTGCACATTCTTCTGCATTTCCCACAGGATACTCAGGGATATATGCCTTTACGTTACGAAGCTTTAAATTGTAGCTTGCGTTCAACATGCCACAATATGCATCACCGCGTCCCCCTACCAGATCATTCTGGCTTTCTTCTGCTGCAGCGATGAACATCGCCGGACCATCAAAATGCTTTGCAAGCAATGTTTCAGAAATTTCAGGGCCGAAATTTCCAAGGTATACGCAGAGTGCATTACAGCCTGCTGCCTTGATGTCATTTAATGCCTGCACCATATGAATTTCACTTTCCACAATGCAGATGGGACATTCATAGATGTCAGTCACATCATACTTTGCAGCATATGCCTCCACAAGTGCCTTTCTCCTGTTCACAGACAGGCTTTCCGGGAAGCAGTCACGGCTGACTGCTACGATACCGAGTTTGATTTTTGGTAAATTGATCATTTCTTTTTTCCTCCATTTTCTTTGCTATATTGTTGTAAATTTGGGTGTGCTTATTTTATAATTTCATAAATCGGCTTACATGCCGGATAAATCTGCTTAAACTGCTGATAACGTTCCTCGTATTTTGCTGCAAGGCATGCATCCGGCTCGATCGTATCTACTACTTTCACAAGCTTCGCTGCAATTTCCTCCACACTTGCATATTCTCCGCAGGCTACTGCAGCCAACATAGCACCGCCATATCCGGGGCCTTCTTCACTTTCGATCACATCCACCTTCAGATTCAGCACATTTGCAATGATCTTCTTCCAAAGGGGACTCTTAGCACCGCCGCCACAGATCTTGGTCCGCTCAATCTGAATTCCTAATGATTTTGCTACTTCCAGTGAATCACGCAGGGCAAAAGCTACCCCTTCCAGCACCGCCTGAGTCATATCCGCTCTGGTGGTATCCATAGTCATCCCGATAAAGGTCCCTCTTGCATTGGGATTGTTATGAGGAGACCGCTCGCCCATGAGGTAAGGCAGAAAATATACATGGTTCTCACCTAATTTTTCAATAGCAGCCTGTTCTGCCCCGTAGTCCTTCGTTCCAATGATATCGTCCATCCACCATTTATTACAGCTTGCAGCACTCAACATACATCCCATGAGATGGAAACTTCCATCTGCATGAGCAAAAGAGTGGAGTGCATTATATTTATCCACGCCAAAATTCTTAGAAGAAATGAAGATGGTCCCGCTGGTTCCCAGTGAGATATTGCACATACCATCCCCTACTGTACCGGTTCCTACAGCCGCTGCTGCATTGTCACCGGCCCCTGCTGCAACTTGTACATTGTGGGATATACCCAGTTTATCAGCAATTTCCGGCAGCACCGTACCTACAACCTCATAACTTTCATAGCAGGTTGCCAGCTGATCTTCCCTCACATGGCAGATTTCACACATTTCCTTGGACCAGCAGCGGTTCTTCACATCGAACAGCAGCATACCTGATGCATCGGAAACATCCGTACAATGCACACCGGTTAATTTATACGCCAAATAATCCTTCGGCAGCATGATCTTTTCAATGCGTGCAAAATTTTCAGGCTCTTTATTTTTTACCCACAAAATCTTCGGGGCAGTAAAACCGGTAAAAGAAATATTTGCCGTATACTCGGACAGCTTCTCCTTACCGATTACATTATTCAAATAATCACATTCCTCATATGTACGTCCGTCGTTCCAAAGAATCGCCGGTCTGATCACCTGATCGTTCTTATCCAGAATAACCAATCCATGCATCTGCCCGCCGAAACTGATGCCGGCAATCTGACTTTTGTCTGCATCCTTGATCAGTTCTTTGATCCCTGCTAAAGTTTGATCATACCAATCCTCCGGCTTCTGTTCTGACCAGCCGGGATGGGGGAAATACAAGGGATATTCTCTGGATGCAATCTTGTGGATCTTACCTTCACCATCCATTAAAAGAAGCTTCACCGCTGAAGTTCCTAAATCGATTCCGATATATAACATAGTCTACCTCCTAAAATGTGTTCGAGCACGTTAATTTAACTATACCCTCTTTTCTCACAAAAATCAATATACTTTATTTTATTTCGTAATATTGCAGTATTTTTTACTTGAATTACTGTAAAAAATGCCTCCCTGTGCTTGATTGTGCATGTTTTGTGCGTGCACATTTTGGCACATTTTTGTTGTATCTTAGAAAAAGGTGTGGTATACTTTAATTAAATATTTGAGAAATGTCTTCGTGCCAAAGCCGATGCTGAAATATTCCAATGCAGGGGCCTTTCGAGGCGTCGGCACTTGAAATTTTCGAGTGTTAACGATGAAAATTTCTTAGTGTCCGCTACGTCCGAGAACGGAGCGAGAGCGTCCCCAAATGGAATATTTCAGCATCGGCTCAGACACGAAGGCATTTCTCAAACTTCTATATAGAAAGGATCACTATGGCTACTATAAAAGAAATTGCAGCCCTGGCAGGGGTCTCCCGTGGGACTGTTGACCGTGTACTAAACAATCGTGGCTCTGTCAAACCGGAAACAGAAGAAAAAATCAAAGAAATCGCGAAGGCATTAGATTACAAACCCAATCGCGCAGGGCTGGTACTTGCCGCCCAGAAAAAGAAATTGAAGATAGGAGTACTCCTTCCCTCCCCTGAAAATATTTTTTTTATCGATGTTGAAGAAGGCGTGCGAGAAAAGGCAGAAGAATTGTCAGGCTATAACTGTACCGTTCTTATCAAGCACTTCCCTTACGGTGTAGAGGAACAGTTGAAAGCGATTGATATGCTGGTATCAGAAAATGTAAACGGTATTGCTTTGGTTCCATATAATGATGTACGCATTCGAGACAAGATAAATGAATTATTTGAGCTTGGTATCCCTGCAGTGACTCTGAACACAGACCTCCAGGAATCCCACCGCATCGCTTATGTAGGCAGTCACTATAACAAAAGCGGCCGAACTGCAGCCGGACTGATGAATTTGATGACCCATGGGCCTTTGCACCTTGGTATTATTACCGGTTCTCCCAATATTCTCTGTCACACTGAAAGAATAGCCGGTTTTACCGATGCCCTGACACAAACCGGACGAAATTTTACCATCACTGCAATTGTAGAAAATCATGATGATGAATTTGAAAGCTATGAAAAAACGATTGAGCTGCTCCAGAATCACACTGAGATCAATGCCCTTTTTTTTGCTGCCGGGGGTGTATATGGCGGATGTCGTGCTGTCACTTCTCTTGGTCTGGCCGGAAAGATACGGATCATATCTTTTGATAACGAACGGCCTACAAAAGAACAAGTCGAAAATGGTGTCATTGCCGCCACCATCTGCCAGCAGCCGAAGTTGCAGGGCAGTAAACCGCTAGACATTCTGTTTTCCTACCTGACAGCGGGACAAATGCCGGAAAAAGAATATTTTTATGTAGATGTGGACATCAGAATCCGGGAAAACATATGATTCTCCCGGACTTCTTTACTTTATTCCTGCATAAATTTATTTAAATTTCCTAATACATTCTTCCAGACACTCAAAATAATCCTCAAATGTCTTTTTACAGCACCCCGGGTTGTTGATCACGATATCCTCCGCCCGGAGGCCAATTAATGAAAATCCCATGGCTACACGATGGTCATCGTAGGTCTCTACCAGGCTTGGCTGAGGTAGCCCCGGATAAATGGTAATGGCACTTTCGTCACCTTCGCAGCGAATCCCCATCTTACCAAGCTCCGTCACAATAGCACTCATACGATCACATTCCTGAAAACGAATATGTCCGATACCCCGGATCTTGGTCGGTGCATCCGCAAAAGGAGCCATAGCCGCAATGGTAATCGCCTGATCTGAAAAATTGGACATATCAATGTCAACGCCGTGAAACTCACCATGTTCAGGCGGATAAACTATCAATCCCTCCGTATCTTCCTGTACGTAACATCCCATCTTCTCCAGCACTTTTATAAATGCAACATCTCCCTGAAGAGAATTATATGTAATATTTTTCACCTGTACCGGCACACCCAAAAGAGGCGACATCCCGTAAAAATAGCAAGCTGCCGACATATCCGGCTCAATCTGATATTCACCGGCCAGATACTTTTGTCCTGCCGGAATTACATAACTGCCGTCCTGCATTTTCTGCACATGTACCCCAAACTGCTCCATCATTTGAATGGTCATCTCGATATACGCCATACCGTGAGTACCCATCACATGAATATGCATATCTTCTTTGGCAAGGCTGGAAGCAATCAACAAAGCACTTAAGAATTGGCTGCTGTGTCCAATATCCACGGAAATGGTATTTCTGCCAAACCCATGCCCCTTCAAAGTAAAAGGGAAATATCCTTCTCTGCCTTCAAAAGTAATTTCACAACCCAATTCTTGCAGTGATTCCAGAAGAGGAGCCATAGGACGTTTTCGCATCTGCTCAGAAGCATCCATGTGATATATTCCTTCACATACCCCTAAATATGCTGAAAGAAAACGTGCAGCTGTTCCGGCACTGCCTACATAAGGATATGCCTCCGGCTTAGGTACCCTGCCACCATGACCAGTCACTTCCACAGTGTAATTCTCCTCATCCACCTTTGTCTCAAATCCAAGCTCCTGAATACATTTTAAAAAATGTCTGGAATCATCACTGAACAGAACTCCTTTCAGTACAGACTTTCCATCTGCCAGCGTGGCCAGTAAAAGGGCCCGATTGGTAATACTTTTGGATCCCGGAACGCACACTTTCAGGATTGTATCCCGATTCTTAACAGGGAATATGCACGGTACTTTATATGTTTTATCTGTAATCATAATAAATATCCTCTCATACACTTTCAGATAGTGGTCCATCCACTGTCAATTTATCAATTCACATGGGTAAAGTATACATGATATTACAGAAATTTGCCAGTAAATTATCATTGATTCTTTTGCAAAAGAATATTATGATAAGAATATATCAATCTTAAAAAAGGAATATTTATTATGGGCAGAATTTACGAAAACGCAACCGATTTGATTGGTCACACACCATTAATGAAAATAAGTAATTATATGAAAGAAACCGGCGTTACAGATGCGGTAATTTTAGCGAAGTTAGAATACTTAAATCCGGCAGGTTCTGTAAAGGACAGAGTGGCACTTTCCATGATTGAAGATGCAGAAAATAAGGGACAGTTGAAGCCGGGTGCAACCATTATCGAACCTACCTCAGGCAACACAGGTATCGGACTTGCATGCGTAGCTGCCTCCAAAGGCTACCGGACACTTTTGACATTGCCGGAAACCATGAGTGTAGAACGACGCAATTTGCTGAAGGCATACGGTGCCGAACTGGTATTGACAGATGGTACAAAAGGCATGGCCGGTGCCATCGCCAAAGCCGAAGAACTGGCAAAAGAAATAGAAGGAGCTGTCATCTTAGGGCAGTTTGACAATCCTGCAAACCCTGCCACTCATTTCAATACTACCGGCCCCGAAATTTGGGAGGATACGGATGGGCAGATCGACATTTTTGTGGCAGGTGCAGGTACCGGCGGTACGGTAACTGGTATCGGAACCTACTTAAAACAGCAGAATGCTGCAGTAAAAGTAGTTGCCATCGAACCGGACACTTCCGCAGTGCTTTCCGGCAAACCTGCCGGAGCACACGGACTACAGGGAATCGGCGCAGGCTTTATCCCTTCTATATTAAATACTGAGATTATCGATGAAGTGGTGACTGTCTCCACACAAGAGGCGTATGCCGCATGCCGTGTTTTTGCACATAAAGAAGGCATCTTAGTGGGCATCACCTCCGGTGCAGCACTGCACACCGCCGCCATATTAGCAAAGCGCCCGGAAAATGCCGGCAAGACAATCGTAGCCCTGCTGCCTGATTCCGGCGACAGATACATGTCATTACCATTGTTCACAGATTCAGAAGTATAGAACAGCATGGGCACACTGTTTTCCAGGCTGGCTACCATACCTGCCGCTGAAGACTCATTGATTCCAAACAGTCTGCCCATTTTCATTAGGGGTTAAAGTTATGTGTTTTCTTCACATAACTTTGCCTGCATATCTGCCACCGACATCCCCAAAAACACTGCTGCTTCCTCTAATTTAAGAAGCCCTTGCCTAACCAATACGCACACCGTATCCAGTCTGCCCTCTTGTCTGCCCTCTTGTCTGCCTCTATCAAGAAGCTCATCAACCATTATACACATTGTCAAATCCCCCTTTTTTTCTTCATCCTTAAGTTTTTCCTTTAACATTTTGTAACGTCCATCACTTGCCACTTCACTCAACACATCCAAAAACTCCTCCGGATGTTTTATTTTATATGAATTATCCGTAAAAAGTTCCTTTAATGCTTTCTTATCTTTTTTACGTGCAAAATACTCCGCTATCAGCCGAAAGTCCGAGGTTAGTTTTTCTCTGACTTCTTTTGATAACTTACTGACTTCTATCAGATTCATGGAATAATTCGAAACCAACGGCTTTATAATTTCCTCTTTCTCTTTTGGAAATCTTATCATATCATGAAGCTGTTTTGGCCCTTTCCATTCATCTGACCCCCAGTAAAGCACCCCAGTCACTACCGGTGCCAGCTTCTGATCATTATGTATTCTTTTTGTATAAGCCGGTCTTCCTAGCTTTTCATTTTCTTGTCCTATCTCCTTTATCTGAGCTTCGTATGCTGCATAGTCATACCCCATAACGCGCTCCGGCATGGTATTATCCTGACCGGTTTGGTTTTCAAGACCACATACCAACCTATAGACATTATTCTCCTTGTCTGCTTTTCTGACATCACGATTATTCTGATGAATTTTTCCATCACTTTTTCTCACATAACTTTCTGTAGGAAGACTTATCAAATCGTCTTCATGCAATATTTCCTCCCCTGCAAATAGCAGATTATTGAAAATATCGACAAATACATCATCAAATTCTTCCAGTCTCTTTTCTGTAACATCCTTGCTCATTTTCCGCCTTTCCTCTTGTATGGAATCATCAGCAGACTGCCCAAAACAATAACCGACAGCTCCATACAAAATATTTAAATAATTCTTTGAATGATTCAGCTGAAGCAGCTGATGAACAAAACTTGCATTTCGTCAGACGGCACTTACGCACCAATAAAACAAATAGAAATATTTATTTCAGATAGATACTACCATATATAGGCAGAAAATGCAAGGACTAATTTGAAATACAATGTATATTTATAGGTTGTAATTTCAAGCCAAACAGCTACAAGATACAATCCTTTCGATATCCAAACATAATTTTAGTCAATATACAGTTTTCCACTAATTGTATAAGCAAAAATATAATTATTGACAACAATACTCCTACAGGAGTATTATTGGGATATAAAGGAGGAAGATGCCTATGATCAAGAAACTCTATCATGGCTCCTCAAATATCATTGAGAAGCCTCTATTTGGATATGGCAAACCCTACAACGATTACGGCCTGGGTTTTTACTGCACTGATAACCTTGATTTGGCGAAAGAATGGGGTGTCAGCAAGAATCAGAATGGATATGCCAACTGCTATGAACTGGAATGCGAGGATTTGCGGATCCTTGACCTTAATGCACCAGAATACTGCATATTGCATTGGCTTACAGTTCTGCTGAAAAACCGGGAGTTTGATGTACCATCCGTTCTTGCACTGGAAGCAAAGGAATATCTACTTGCTAACTTTGCGGTTGATTATGAAAATTACGATGCAATCATTGGCTATCGCGCAGATGACAGCTATTTTTCATTTGCACAGGATTTTATCAACGGTACCATTTCTTACCGTCAACTTAATAATGCTATGCACCTGGGTAAACTCGGTCAGCAATTTGTTCTCAAAAGCAAGACCACATTTGACCGAATCAAGTTTATCAGTAGTGAAATTGCGGAAAACAGTGAATGGTATACCAAAAAGATGATACGCGACAAGAAGGCCCGTCGCGAATATTTCAGCGTTGAGCGTAACCGCCGTCAGCGGGGAGACTTATATATTACGCAGATTATAGATGAGGAGATGAAGCCCGATGATTCACGCTTACGATAAGATTTATCTTGACAAAGCCCGCACATCCCTGGGACGTATGCTGGACTTTGCTGTATACGATCTCAATTATGATATTGCGGAGTTTTTCGAGTTATTTATAAAATCCGGCATTGCAGAACGATTTGAAAACGGCGATTTTTACGTTATTGCAGGGATGTCAGGCGTAGAACTTGCCTACAAGGTATTAGAGCAATCGGGTTTGGAATACGAACGTATCACGCCGAACTATACTTTGAATCGCAGTGAGGAATATTGGACAGGATGGGCATTGGCTTATTATCAATGGGAAACTTCCATACCTTTTACTAAAATCCTAAAGTATATACCTGTTAAGGATGTTATGGCCCTTTACTCACCTTATCATGAAATGGACATTCGACAGTTTACTGATAAGATGAATTTATTGTACAAAGCTGCTAAACCGGAAACCAACCTCAAACTGCTACGGCAAAAAGCAAATCTCAGCCAACGTGAGCTTTCAGATCTCTCTGGTGTTCCTTTACGCACCATTCAGCAGTACGAGCAACGGCAGAAACATATCAACAAGGCTCAGGCAGAATATCTTGTAATACTGGCAAAGGTGCTGTGCTGCCGGGTTGAGGATTTAATTGAAAAAACGGAATGACAGGGGGGATATGTCATCCCCCTCTCAGTACCTCAAAAGCTCCCAGCACATTCAGTCTCCCGTACCCCCACTCCCTGTTTGGATATTCTTCATCCGGCATACGCACAGCTCCTTTGATAAAGTAATTCTTCACCTCTCGGCTGCTGGCAAGGGGACTGTTGCGTTCTACTACTGCCCACTGCAAAAACTGGGCTACTCCGCCGGCGGTCACTGCTGCTGCCAGACTGCTGCCTGTTCGAACACCATACAAAGTAGGAATGTTCACTCCGGGGGCTGAAAAATCAGGTTTAATACTGCCCACCCTGTTGAATCCTCTCCCTGACTCCAGATAGAAGCTATTATTTTGATAATTGTATGTGGATACACTGATCACAGAATCAGCCATGGCAGGCTCTGTCAGGGTAATGTCCGGCTCCGGCTCTAAAAAATATGTTTCTGCACTCTGAAAGGCACGAATGGGCAGCCACATATGAAATGTCCCCTGGGTGGACTCTCCCACCGGAAAAACCCGAAAATTCCAGATACCGGCAGTAGGATTCTCCACCCGGAATATGATCAGTTCCTCTCCTGCTCCCGGCTCTACCAACACACTTTGAATGGTAAACACTGTATTTTCAAAAACAAACCGGTAGGTATTGGTCTGTTCCAGTCCCAGCCTGATAGGTGGAATATTTTCTCCTCCCGGAGATCGCACCGCCACATTGAAGGTGTCCGGCTGGGCACCCCAAAATTCCAAAAAGAACCCTCTGTCACCTTCCCCGACCCGGATTTCCACATCCTGTGACTGCACATTGCTCCCGGTGCTGCCAAAACCATTATTTCCGGCAATCCCACCGTTCTCCCCATAAAACCGACCCATATAGTGATGCCCTGCATTGCCTTCATTCCCGCCGCATACTACCACTGCCCTGCTTCTTTTTTCCGCAATCCGGTTCAGATACTGGGCTAACAAGGAATTGCCTGCATGATCCCCCATATTGGTACCGATTCCTAAACAGATGACCACCGGACGCACAAAGCTTTCCCCGAAGCTGTCTGCATATTTTATCCCCAACATAATGTCCGACTCCTGATAAGCCGTCGCTCCATCTGGCACAAAATAGTAATCCCTCAGATATTGCTTTGCTTCCTTTAACTTCACAATCACAATATCCGCCTCCGGTGCAGCTCCTAAATATACTGTTCCACCCCCTACCCGACTTCCGGCAGCAATCCCCGCCATAATCGTACCGTGCAGCAATTCATCCCTGACCGGTACCACAGAAAAGGGATCCTCCGCAAGTAATGCCTGATTGATGTCCTCCCTAATGTACTGGCTGCCGTAAACAAAGCCTTCCGGGGGCGTTCCGGTCTGATCCGTCTGATCCCAGACAGCTAATATCCTGCTGTTTCCGGATTCATCTAAAAATGCCGGATTACGATAATCGATACCGGTATCTATGATCGCTATGATCACCCCTCTGCCCCTCAGATTCAAAGGCTGCCCCTGGAGCTGACGAATGCCGCTGTTTACCAAAAATGTAGGATCGAAGGGGGCCTGAGTGCCTCCCTCTATCTGCATAAGTCCATACAAATGAGGTGCATACCTGTATTGATAAATACTTTCAGACAAATCCGGTACCAGGTTTCGATTCTGATACACCACCGAATACCGATCATCCAGTGGGATAAAACAAGCATCACTTTCTTCTGTAATCAATCCCTCCACCGGAAAATCCACCACACCATCCGCATAATCATTGGACAGTATCCGTTCTTTACATGTCATTATTGCTCCCTCGCTTGTGAACACCAGCTTTTTTGCATGAATAAGCCATCTATCCACAGGCAAAAAAATTCTCTATCATGTTATGCACATGATAGAGAATTTATTACAAATTATCCAATCAGCACGGTCTTACCTTCAAATGCAAATCCATATTTCCGAATTCTGTCCCGGTCAATTCCTTTTGCCTGGAGCGATACATCATATTTCTTATCCTCAATCTGCTGTAATGCATTCTTTAATGTATCTTCCAGCGTTTTCTCCTTTTTCCCATTGAAAACCTTAAATTCTATGATAATGGCGTCATCAGCAGAAGAACATGGCTCCAATATAACATCATACCTGCCCAAACCGCTTTCACGATTCGATGAAATCGTATATTTTTTCCGCAACTCTACCATCAACCCCAGCACAAAACCATGATAAAAACGCTCCGGATATATCTTTCCGGAAGGCTTCGTTCCGACATCAAAGGAATTAAAGGTTGCAAGCGTCACCTCGTTCATGTAGTGGTTCATACTTTCTACATCGCCTATGAGCAATGCTTGAATAAATTCATTATATTCATCATCTGCATCTGAGAACCAACCAGATACAATATTATGAAACATGACGGACACTTCGCGATTCGTAAGTGCCAGTTCATAGACCGGTCTTTGCCCATCCAGCTTTCCATAACCCTGATAGCTGACTACTTTCAAATAACCGCTTGCCACCAAAAAACTCCATACCGCTTTTTCGTTTCCATCCAACTGGTCGTACACAATCTGCTCATCAATGAAGGTAAATAGATGTTCTCCTTTCAGAAGACATTCAAAAGATTGCTTAAGCCCGGGCTTTCCTTCTTTTATAAGCTTGCCCACTAATTTATTGGAACTGGTATTGGCCCAGTAGGGCATAATATTCCCTGTATCTAAATAATTTAAAATTGACCAGGGATTATAGATATCTTTTTTCTCTCCAAACGTGAATCCATCATACCATTTTTTGACCTCGGACTTCTCGGTATAACCGTACTCGTCCATGGCAGCAAAGACTTCTTCTTCTGAAAAACCAAAGCTTTCTGCATATTCATTAGAAGTGGTAGTCACTACTTTCAAGTTATTCAGGTCTGAAAAAATAGACTCTTTACTTACCCTTGTAATCCCTGTCATAATGGCACGTTCCAACCAGGGATTTGTTTTAAAAGTGGAATTAAACAGGCTTCTGGTAAACTGTGCCAATTTATCCCAAAATCCTGCTATATATGCTTCCTGCATAGGAGTATCATATTCATCCAACAAAATGATTACTTTTTTTCCATAATAACGATATAGAAAATCGGATAGCTGGTAAAGAGCCATCGGTGCTTCCACCTCATCCATCTCTGCTGCCATCTTATTAAAATATGCTTTTTCTGCATCTGAAAGAACATCACATTCTCGCAAAAAAGCATTTTGTTCATACAATTTCTTTAATAACTGACAAATTCGATGCACCGTAGTCTTATAATCCGTTTCCTTTATGTTTGCAAAGGAAAGGCTTAATACCGGATAGCTTCCCTGTATTTTACGAAATCTGTTTTCCTTCCAGATAGCCAGTCCCTCAAACAAGTCGCTGCGCCCTGCATATTTTAAGGAAAAGAACTGTTCTACCATACTCATGGTCAGCGTCTTTCCGAAACGTCGGGGACGGGTAATCAGGGTAACTGAATCTCCACTCTCCCACCATTGTTTAATAAAGTTTGTCTTATCTACGTAAAAGTAATGATTCTCTATGATTTCATTATAATTCTGAATCCCGATTGCCACATTTCTCCCCATACGGACACCTCCCACATCTATCTGGCTCCTATAAGTGTGATATCTTGCTTCAAACTTTCACATAATATCAGCTTAACATAGGAAAATAAAAATAGCAATTAAATCTTATCTTTTAATAAATCCCCTATTTCCTCAAGAATGTTATACCATTCCACAATACCATTTTGCACTGCATCAACTGCATCATTCATATTCAGATATTGCGGCATCATCTGTTTAGTACATACAATTGAATTTATTCTATTCTCAGACAGTAAACATTTTTGCAAGCTGACATAAGCAGTATTTGCATCAATTGGCATATAAATTCGAACAAACTCATATTGCATCGAAATTAATAGATCGATAAATGCTGGATTCTGATGCGAAAAAGTATTTGCCTCCCAAACACTTGTTAATACATAATTTAACGATCCCATTTTCTTACGCCAGTTAATGAGCGACGCTTGATATATCCACTTTGCATATTGACTTACCATGCTTGATATGACAGGCATAAATGCTTCATACCCAATCATTAATGCATTTCGACCAGTCGATATATATCCTTGCATCCACGATTGACATATGTTTTCATTCAATACTTCCCAAATACAATTGCTAGAGGAATCTTTAACTAAATCTCTTAGTTCTCCCAACAAATTGGATTTGAGTTCATCTGGAGATACAATGATTAATCTATCCTTATTCAAACGTATAAGATCACTTAGCGACTCTTTTATTCCCAAAATATTCTTACATTGAATTTGCCCATTGCCAGAAGAGTAGTTAAATCTCTTCTCTTCCGGAACGATCAATGGCATTCTTTCGTAATAATCGAGAATATTTCCTAATTTCAACTCTTCGCGCGGAAGAATATCCTTTATCCTATCTTTCAACTCACCATTCTCAGAAAATAATTCTTCTGGTTTATAACTCTCTAACCATTTTTGCAAATATGCAATCTGTTCATTCCTCGTCAATTTGCTCAAAGGATTTTTATGCGAATCTGAGCTTCCCTGAATGTGAACTATATCCGTATCCGGTGCTGAATACCCTTTCGGACTTCTTAATACAATGATAGGCCATCTTTTATCTAAAGAATCTTTTGAATAAAACAATAAATCATGTGCCCATTTAAATGCATTAATCATATCCTCATGATTTAATTCCACAATTCTTGCACTCATCCTTTCAGCGGAAGATAAATCGCCTTTAGAGTCTATCATTAAAATTAGAACTTTACAGGCACAAATCGTGACCAGAGCGAGAATCCTTTTGCTTAAATCTGGCGGTGAATCCGTCGATTCTATTGCCGAAAAAGTGGGCCTTAACCGAAACAGTGTCCTGCTTTGTCTAAAAAAATATTCGCAAGGCGGCATCGAAAATGCCCTTTATGATGCACCGGGACGTGGTAGAAACGCAGAAATTACTGACGATGAAAAAGCCTGGATTATTAATGTTGCTTGTCAAAAGCCAGTTGAATTAGGTTATTCGGCAGAAACTTGGACTTATGCCAAACTTACGGAGCATATCAATAAAACAGCCGAAAAGTCTGGGTTTATGAGACTTTCAACCATTACCAAAACAAGCATTAAAAATATCTTGGATGCTGCTGATATAAAACCGTTTCGTATCCAGTATTACTGCGAAAAACGAGATCCAGACTTTGACACAAAGATGCATGAAGTATTGCTCGTTTATAAGCAAATAGAAATGCTGTTTGATGAAGATGGTGAATTACTAATTCCTGCCGGAGAACAAGATGTCCACACTTATTCTTACGATGAAAAGCCTGGTATTCAGGCAATTGCAACAACAGGAAAGGATCTTAATCCAACTCCGAAAAACGGTACAGTCAAGCGAGATCATGAATACAAACGTCTTGGTACGGTTTCTCTATTAGCAGCAATTGATCTGTTAACCGGTGAAGCAATACCGCTTGTGCGAGATAAACATGGTGCAGATGACTTTATTGATTTTCTGAAAATTCTTAACGGAAAGTATCCGGAAGGCGATGTCATAAGAATTATATTGGATAACCATACTGTTCACACATGCAAAAAGGTAAAAGCTTTTCTTGCTACTATGCCGGGGAGATTTATTTTCGTATTTACGCCGAAACACGGTTCATGGTTAAACATGATTGAGGGTTTCTTTGGCAAAATGACACGACAAATGCTCAAGGGTATAAGAGTATCCACAAAGCAGGAACTCATTGATCGTATCTATAAATAC
>JAZPYS010000092.1:0-2927 GCA_045544275.1 Acetatifactor sp.
GCATCTGTGCCACTTTTTCGGCAAGGGTCATTTGTGCAACCAATTTTTCTGCTCTTTCTCTGAAATTCATGGAAGTACCTCCTGTTTAAATCTTATAGTGTAAAAATATCATATATGCCTTGACGTATCTGGCAAAAAGCAGATAAAATATAGACATAATTTGTCATATGAGGTACAAATATGTTTTATGAATTTGAGCATTTTGAATTGTCAGAGAATGTCTGGAAAAGGTACGGGAAAAATTTGATTTTCTCCAGCCATATACATCAGTCGTTTGAAATCATGGCAGTGCGGCAGGGAAGTATGGAAATCACAGTGGATAGTAAAGTGCAGCTTTTACAGGAAGGGGATATGGCACTGATTTTCCCGAATCAGATACATTCCATAGCAAGCCGGGAATGTAGTCACATGGTATGTATTTTTTCAACGGAATTGGTGAAAGCCTTTACAACAAGGGTTTTTGGGAAAGTACCCTTGGAGAATCGGTTTCGCCCCGGTCCGTATCTGATGGAAGCGCTGGATAAGTTGACAGAAGATGCCACCATCATAGAAAAGAAGGGGATTTTATATTCCTTATGTGCCGAATTTGATAAAACGGCAGAATATCAAGAGAGAAATGATGAGGAAACACTTTTATATAAAATTTTTATGTTCATCGAGCTGAATTATAACAGGGATTGTTCCTTAAGCTGTCTGGCAAAAGAGACAGGGTATAGTTATTCCTATCTGTCCAGATATTTTAAGAGGATTGTAAATATTTCATTCAATGATTACGTCAATCAGTATCGGATAAACAATGCATGCTATTTGCTGGGAAATTCGGGGTATTCGGTGGTTCAGTGTGCGTTGGAAAGCGGTTATGATTCTCTTCGAAGCTTTAACAGAAATTTTCAAAAGCTTATGTCAGTTACACCGGTTGAATATCGCAAAAGCTTGAAAATAAATGTGGAATAAAATGCATTTTTCAAGTATAATTATGATAACTATTGAATAGCGAAAGGAAATCAGGAATATGAATCAGGAACAAAATAAGGGAAGAGCCATTGCACTTCTTCCCATCGGAGTTTTTCTTGTAATCTTTTTGGGTTCGGGAATTATTACAGGAGACTTTTATGCAATGCCGGCAATTGTGGCTTTTCTGATTGCTCTTTGTGTGGCTTTTTTACAGAACAGAAAATTATCCTTCGAAGAAAAAATCAAGATTATTGCAAAAGGCGTGGGAGATGAAAACATCATTACCATGAGTCTAATTTTTCTTTGTGCAGGAGCATTTTCCGGTGCAGTCACAGCAGCAGGAGGGGTGGACAGTACAGTCAATTTAGGTTTGTCTATTTTACCACCGGGGATTGCGGTAGTAGGACTTTTTGTAATCGGCTGTTTCATTTCGGTATCTATGGGCACCTCTATGGGAACTATTTCCGCATTGGCTCCTATCGCAGTTGGCATCAGTGAGAAAACAGGATTTTCACTTGCGATTTGTATCGGTGCAGTAGTGTGTGGTGCCATGTTTGGTGACAATCTGTCCATGATATCAGATACAACCATTGCAGCGGTAAAGACCCAGGGCTGTGAAATGAAGGACAAGTTTAAGGAGAATTTCCTAATCGTGCTGCCGGCAGCGATTGTGACAATTGTGCTGTTTTTGATGATTGTAGGACAAGGCAGTTATACCTTGGATAAGGATCTGCCTTATAATATCTTGCAGGTCATTCCCTACATATTAGTGCTTGTGGGAGCATTGATAGGAATTAATGTATTTGTAGTATTGATCGGCGGAACGGTGGTGTCTGTGATTGTAGGGGTAGCCACAGGCAGTATCGCACCGGCAGGTGTATTTCAGGCAGTAGGCAGTGGTGTGACTGGTATGTATGATATTACAGTGATCTCTATCGTGGTAGCCTGCATCGTGTCGTTGGTGAAAGAATACGGCGGTATTCAGTTTATATTGAACCTGATTAAAAGTAAGATTAATAGTGCAAAAGGCGGGGAACTGGGCATAGCAGGTCTGTCTTTGTTAGTAGATGCTTGTACGGCAAACAATACAGTTGCTATAGTTATGGCAGGTCCTATTGCAAAGGAAATCAGTGATGAATTCGGTGTTTCACCTAAGAGGACCGCATCCCTGTTGGATATTTTCAGTTCCGTTGGACAGGGCTTGATCCCTTATGGTGCGCAGCTTTTATCAGCAGCAAGCCTTTCCGGACTGACGCCCTTTGCAATTATGCCGTATTTGTTCTATCCGATATTGATGGCAATCAGTGCAGTGTGCTTTATACTTTTTAGAAAGCGCAAGTGGGGAGATACGTATTTGTAGGATTACTGTCTGCATTTAATAATTCATGCTTGGGCTCTATGTGAAAAAAATTTCTTATGAGACCCCGTTTTTTTAATAATTCGGGGCATGAATGCCAGTTTTTTGTATAGACCCCGCCGTAAACACTTTCGACAGGTGGAAACATCAGATTTGCAGATGAAAGGTGATATCTATGCGGAATTCATATGTTTCGCAAACACCTAAAGCATTTATATGATAAAATGGAGGATCTTTTTATGGATTTTAAAGAAATTGTAATTAAAAACAGAAGTTACAGGGGTTATGATGAAAGTCATACTCTGACCAGAGAGGAGCTTGTGGAACTGGTTGACATGGCAAGACTGACACCGTCTGCTATGAATGGACAGCCATTCAGCTATTACGTTGCCAGTGAAAAGGAACAGTTGGATATTATTCAGCCATTGACAAAATGGGCAGCTGCTTTGCCGCAGATGACATTGCCTCATGAAGGAAAATGCCCTACCGGCTTCATTGTAATCTGCCAGAATATGGAAGTCAGTGAAAATCTGCAGCAGTACAGGACCGATCTTGGTATTGTAGCACAGACCATGTGTCTGGGTGCAACTGCTAAAGGCCTCGGATGCTGTATGAT
>JAZPYS010000093.1:0-35338 GCA_045544275.1 Acetatifactor sp.
TGGATAAGAGCCTGGGCTTTGACTGGCGGAATCCTCTTTGCTCTGTGGTAATGATCCTTCTGCTTACGGTTTCAGGAATTTCCTTTTTTAAGCGGAAGGATATAAAGTGAGGTGACAGCTATGAGAAAACTGTTATCTGCCAACTTCTCACGACTTTGGAGAAGTAAAATCTTTTGGGTATTGGAAGCTCTCTCTTCTATTGCAGGTGCAGTGTTCTACATTCTGGCAATCATCAACACGAAGAATATCGGAGAAAACTGGTATCTTGCCAGCGGCAACTACTATTTCTTTATTGGGTTGGTTATTGTAGGGGCTATCATGGCGGTGTTCAGCGCTTTTTATATTGGTTCAGAATATGACAACGGTACGATTCGCAACAAATTGAATGTTGGATGTACTCGAAACAGTATCTATTTAGCGAATTTGATTATCGTAGTCACAGCGGGGATCATATTTACAATTACACATATTGCGGCGTCCGTTGTTGTCGGCTTACCATTCCTTGGCGGGTTAATGTGGGCCGCACTTGCTCCTATTGGGTGGCGTATTCCAACTGCAATAGTTATGCTCCTGTGTTACGCCGCTCTTTTTACATTCATCGCTATGCAGGATAGCAACAAATCCCGAAGTTTGATTATCAGTTTTGTATTCGCTCTGGTAATTATTATTGGAGGGCTGTACGTATACAGTGCTTTGCAGGAACCGGAGTTCACTACTCGTATGGTTATGCAGGAGGATGGTAGCTATTTGCGTCAGGAAGGCATTCCCAATAGCAATTATATTCGAGGGGCTGCCCGAACGGTGTACACTTTTATAGAAGCCTGTATTCCATCTACGCAAGGCTTGAATATGGCTCGTTCGGAAGGCGTGTTTAATCCACTGGCTATTATCTGTCAGTTGTGCGTGACTATTGTGACTACTGCCGCGGGCGTGGCACTATTCAAGAAAAAAGATATAAAGTGAGGTGGCGGCTATGAGAAAATTATTATCTGCGAATTTTGATAGAATGTGGAGGAGTAAGGCACTTTGGATATTGATTGCTGTTAGTCTGCTGTTATCACTATATGGAATGAGTGGGTCGGTAAGATTAGCAGATGCAAGAAGGAATTTTCCCCTGTCATTAGAATATTATTTTTTCACAGTAGCTCCTTATATCGGTCTCATCTGTGCCTTGTTTATACCTTTTTATATCGGAGTGGAACATGCCGATTGTACCATACGCAATAAGTTAATTGTAGGACATACTAGGAAAGCAGTTTACCTGTCCAATTATGTGGTTAGTGTTGTGGCAGGTTTATTATTTGATATAGCGTGGTTTGTAGGCTTTATGCCCGGATATTTTTTGATTGGTCCGTTTAGCTTCGGATGGGAAGAATTCTTGGTGTATATTGTTATGATTATCGGAATGACAGCATCTTTCATGGCAATATTTACATGGATCGGTATGATGAGTACGAATAAAGCATTGACTGTGATACTTGTACTCGTAACATGGGGAGTATTAGTGACTGTGGCTGAAACAACGGATCACCTATTAAGCATATCAGAGTTTATAGGCGGCCAATCTTATATCGATGGAAAGACAGTGTGGGTAGATTTGCAGCCAAATCCAAAGTATATTTCAGGCTTACCCCGCAAAATTGTTACATTTGTAAGGGACGTACTGCCACAGGGACAGGCGGTACTGGTAGCAACCAATCGAATTGGACAGCCGTTTCGTGAAGTTGGATTTTCTGTAATAGTGTCAGTGCTTATTACTGAATGGGGAGTATTTTCCTTTCGTCGTAAAGATCTGAAGTAATGGAGAAGAAAAGCTATGGAGCATCTGCTGTTAATTATTATCGGAATATTGCTTCTGATGATCTTTGTTCTTCTGGCAAAGGTCTATTTGCTGCACAAGTCCACACGGGAGATTGCAGAAGCATTTCGTGACCGGTTGACAGCAGATACCAATATTCTGATTGACATTTCCACACGTGACCCTTATATGCGAAAGCTGGCGGCAGACATCAATGTGCAGCTTCGTTTGCTTCGTAAGGAACGCCATCGTTACCAACAGGGCGATAAGGAACTGAAAGAAGCTGTGACCAACATTTCCCATGACTTGAGAACACCGCTGACAGCGATAAACGGTTATCTTGACCTGTTGGAGCGTGAGGAAAAGAGCGAGAATGTTCAGCGTTATCTTTCCCAAATCCTAAACCGAACAGAGGCCTTGAAGAACTTGACTGAAGAATTGTTTCGATACAGTGTCGTCACATCCTCTCAGGAACTAAAACCGGAACGTATGGATGTTGTACGGGCGTTGGAGGAAAGTCTTCTGTCATTCTATGCGGTCATGCAGGAAAAAAGTATTAGACCGGAAATCCAATTGCCGGAGCAACCAGTTTACTGCGAACTGGATGCAGGTGCAGTCAACCGCATCTTTTCTAACATCATTAGTAATGCATTGAAATATTCGGACGGTGACTTTTTTGTTGAAATGAATGACGATGGGAAAATTACTTTTTCTAACCGTGCGGATAATCTGAATACAGTCGCAGTAGGCAGATTGTTTGATCGGTTTTATACCGTGGAAGCCAGTCGTAATTCCACTGGATTGGGGCTGTCTATTGCAAAGTTATTGACGGAACGTATGGAAGGAAGTATATCCGCAAAGTATCAGGAAGGACGATTAGTTATTGAGGTTTGGTTTAGAATTGGTGAATTCTGACGATTATTTGTGCAAAGGCTCCTTTTGTTGTAAAATTCTCGTAATCTGAGAGCGATTCTAAGCCTGTTGGGTGGCATTCTCACTGTCAAACGGAGTGAGGAAATAGTTTTCAGTCTATCGTGATATGAAATACGCACCATCTGTGGGTAATAACCTGCAGATGGTGTTTTTTGCAAAGTTATGCAAAATTTTGTAGTTTCTCGTTCTGGATTGGTAGTATATAATTGAAGGAGGGAGGATAAGCCCATGGAAGACGAAAGAATTATTCAATTATTTTTTAACCGGTCTGAGATGGCCATAAAAGAATTAGAACATAAATACGGGAAAATATGCCATAAGTTGTCATTCAATATCTTACAGAGCCTTCAGGACGCTGAAGAGTGTGTGAATGATGCTTATCTGGGAGTGTGGAATACCGTGCCGCCCACACATCCGAATCCATTGCTTGCCTATGTGTGCAGGATCGTAAGGAATCTGTCCATAAAGAGGTATCGTTCCAATACCGCTCAGAAACGTAACAGTATTTATGATGTGGCAATCAGTGAGCTGGAAGGCTGCCTGGCGACTACAAAGACCGTGGAAGAGGAAGTAGAAGTACGAGAGCTGAAGGAACTTTTATATGCATTTCTGGATTCTCTGAGCAAAGAAAACCGTGTAATCTTTGTACGACGCTATTGGTTTACAGATTCTTACGAGCAGATAGCAAAGAGAGTAGGAATGTCAGAAAAGAACGTGTCTGTGCGACTAGTCCGAATCCGGAAACAGTTGCGTGAATATCTGGAGGAAAGGGGCGTGACAGTATGAGGATAGAACCGTTTTTACAGGTAATAGATGAATTGGACGATAAATATGTTACCGAAGCAATTCAGTATCAAAAGAAAAACAGAACTAAGATAACAAAATGGCTGACCATAGCGGCCTGTGTATGCCTTTTGCTCGGTGTAGGGATCGATACAATTCAAAGGTATGAGTTTTTCCTGGCAAGCTGTGGAGCGAATATCGGGAAGATTGTGGATGGCACCTATTATTATCATGTACAAAGTGATGGTGTCTACGGTTATTCCCCAGAAGAAGGAAATAAAAGACTTTTAAGCACCTACTGGTATCAGGATTTTGATGTAAATGAATACGGTATCTATTATAAGCAGGGCAGAAGCCTGTATGTGCAGGAGCATGAAACCGGAGAACGCAGGAAACTTTACCGGGCCGGGTTGTTTGATAGCTCCCACATTGGATTTACCCTTCAGGAAGATGGGAATGTGGTTGTAACGGTATATAATAAGTACAAAGAATATCAATATGAGTTGCTGTTGGATGGTATGACCGGAGAAATCTTAAGTACAGTCATGGAAAAGACACCTTATGATGCAGGGGATATGTATTACAGCAGATCTCATTTTACAGTAGGTAACCGGACCGTGGATCTGGTTGAAGTAGGGAAGACCAATGATTATTACCTTTTGGAAGATGGAAAATCCATTCTGCCGGAAGGAAAGTTGGTAGAGCGATATTCCATGGAATACATTGGAGATAATCTGTGGTTTTATGTGAATGATTTTGCAGATGTAACCGGTGGAGAGCAGGAATTGTTTGTTGTCAGACCGGACGGAGAGGATGAGATAAAAAAACTTCCGTTTTTTGAAGTGTATACCGGAAATAATGCATACCTGTTCTTCTCTGAAGTAAGTAGTAATGAAATGTGGTGCTTTGATATTGAAACAGGAGAAAGCTGGACTCTGGAGATGGATCAGGAATTAACGCTGTATTCTATAACCTCAGATGGTGAGTATGTTTATTCCTGTGCTCCATGGGGAGAGGCTCAGATCCAGTGGAAACTGGAGTATGATAAAAATGGCAGACCGGCTGCCATGCAGTTGATAGATAAGAATATAAGAGATTAAGAGGATTGCAGGGGGCTAAGGCTCCCTGTTTTCTGTTATTGACTCTATCTTTCTGATGTGACAATATTGACAAGAAAACTTGGCGATGATATAATAATGACAAGAAAACTTGGCAGAAGGAGAGGGGTATATATGAATAGGGAAGAGATATTAGAGAGAAGCCGCAAAGAAAATAAGAACAGAGATTATGCTGAGTTAGAGGTCGCATATCAAGCTGGAAATATGGCCTGGCGAGTCGGGGCAACCGTATGCTGTGTCATATCGGTCATTTCTCATTGGATTATAAACGTTATGTTATTAAGTCCATGGATTATTTATTTCAGTATGCTTGGAACCAATTACCTTGTGCAGTACATAAAACTGAAACGGAAAACAGATCTATTTCTGGTAGTGGTACACTACACCATGGGAAGTCTGTCATTCGTTTTCTTCATCATCAGGCTTATGGAGGGAGTGCAATGAATGAGGAACTGAAATTACAGAATCATTTGAAAGAAGCACGCATGGAAAAAAATTTATCCCAAAGTCAGCTCGCAGAATTGGTAGGCGTATCAAGAAATACGATCAGTTCCATTGAAACAGGGCAGTTTAATCCGACTGCAAAATTGGCACTTATTCTTTGTATCGCCTTAGACAAAAAATTTGAAGAGTTATTTTATTTTTAGGAGGAAAGTCATGGATAATCTTATGTTATTAATCTTAGGTCTGTTTATATCTGCGATTGGTTTCGTGAACATAAAAGGTAATATCAGCACCATCCATTCTTACAACCGCAGAAAGGTTAAAGAGGAGGATGTACCAAAGTATGGGAAAGCAGTAGGTACAGGAACGCTAATTATGGGAATATCTTTAGTGTTGGCATTTGTTGCTTCATTTTGGAGTGAATTGCTGATCGCCATTATCATATTGCCGGCATTTATTGTAGGGATTGGATTTATGTTATACGGACAGTTCAAATATAATAAAGGTATATTTTGAGAGAAAAAAGTGATTGTACAGTGAGGAAGAGATGAATGAGTTATATCATGCCTCCTGATCCTTACTGCAGTTGATACAGATGCAGGTTTTGAGTAAGTAAGATTATATTGTAAGCGCAGCTTTTAAACGGAGCTGCGTTGAAAGTGTTTATAAAAAGTAAAAAGTAAAAAACCATAGATAAAAAATTTCTCTTTTCGTGTAGTTTTTAGCTCCAAAACCGTACTTAATAGGTAAAAGCGAGAAAGGAGGGAGGTGCTATTGATGGTAGATGAGAAGATCATTGAATTGTTTTTTGCAAGATCTGAGCAGGCAATCAGTGAACTGGATCAAAAGTATGGGAAAATATTTCAGAAAACATCTTACAACATTTTGAATGATTTGTTAGATGTAGAAGAATGTGTGAATGATGCCTATTTGGGAACATGGAATACTATTCCTCCTACAAGACCTCATTCCTTATTAGCCTATGTATGCCAGATTGTGCGAAACATTTCCTTGAAACGCTATCACTTAAAGAAAGCACTAAAAAGAAATAGCACCTATGATTTGGCTATGGAAGAATTGGATGCCTGTCTGGCTTCACCAAGTACGGTAGAAGAGGAAATAGAAACGAAAGAGTTGGCACGGATCATTGAAGATTTTCTGGATACTTTGTCCAAAGAAAACCGGGTAATCTTTCTGCAGAGATACTGGTTTTCTGATAACTATTCGGACATAGCGAAGAAAGTAGGTATTTCAGAAAAGAGCGTATCAGTGAGGCTTACACGTATTCGTAAAAAGATGAGGGAGTATTTGCTGGAAAGAGAGGTTTTGGTATGAAATCGGGGAAATTTTCGGATGCACTTGGCGAAATTGATATCAGTTATGTAGAAGAAGTGGTTAATTACAAAGCGGCATCAAAACAGAAACGGAATATTTGGAAAGCTATGGTAGCCTGTGCTGCAGTGATTCTATTTGTAGTCAGCATTTTCCCTTTGCTGAAGAGAGAGGAAGAAGTTGCTGGATTTGTGCTTGTGGCTTATGCTGCAGAAAACAATAGCATTGTAGAAAATGAGTTACAGGAAGGGAATCGTGTTCCTATCAGCTTGTTTGAAACAGAGAAAGGTTTGAAGGGATTTGTGTTCGCTTATAACAATAGCAATCCCAAAGATGTGAGCTCTGTTTCTGTTATGACGGAAGGCGAGTTTCCAGGTGTAATAGATGAAATTATTGGTTTGGAGCTGGATAAAGAGAAAAACTATACACTATACATTCCGGAACAGGGTAAAGAATTCCCTTACAGCTTTATGATACCCTATACCGATGAGGCTGCCAACAAAGTGATTTTCTGCTATCTTCTGGTGGAAGAAACGGAGAATGGTTATAGTGCAGTGATTGAAAAAATGGAGGAATTTGAGAGGAAATTCAAAGAGTAAAAATAATTGAAAAAAAGAAAAATATTTATAATTTCAACAATATTACATTTCGTTTTGCGACTTTATAAGTGAAAGGGCTCTTCAGAAAAACAAATCCGGTAAAACCGGATTGGAAAGGAGGAGAGAGCGTGGACGATAAGCAGATAATAGAATTGTACTTTGAGCGTAACGAACAGGCGATTAAGGAAACGGATGTTAGGTATGGTGCATTTTGTCATCGCATTGCCATGAATATTTTAGATATACATGAAGATGCAGAGGAATGTGTCAACGATACATATTATTCCGTCTGGAAGCAGATACCGCCTACCGTACCGGAAGTATTCAAGGTATATCTTGGACGAATTACAAGAAACCTGTCTATCAGCCGATTTCGTGCAATGCGGGCAAAGAAGAGATATAGCAGTATGGAAATCATGCTGTCGGAGCTGAACGACTGCGTTCCTTCCCCAAGTAATGTAGAGCAGACAGTTGAAGCAATGCAGCTTTCAGAGTATATCAGCCAGTGGTTAGATTCGCTTCCGGAGGAAGACTGTGCATTATTTGTCCGCAGATACTGGTTCGGCGATGAAGTACAGGAACTTGCAAAGAAGTGCGGTATCACTGCAGCACAGATGGCACAGAGGATGCTGCGGCTTAGAAAAAGCTTGAAGGTTTCACTGGAACAGAAAGGAGTCGCATAATGAATAACGAAAATATTTTTGATGGAATTACCGGTATCCGGGAGGATATTGTACAGAAAGCAGAGAATTATCAATTTGAAAAGAAAGCGGATAAAAAAGTCCGCCAAAAAGCATGGATGAAGTGGGGGACAATGGCAGCCTGTGCCTGTGTGTGCGTAGTTGCAGGAATCATGGTGCCGATCATCTACAACAATAATATGCACCACAAATCAGATTCCCAAGTGAGTGAAGAAGGTGTACACAGTGGCTTGCAAACGGTTGAGAATCCTGTGTATGAAGTGATCCATTACCAGGTTCCTGACGAATATGAGTTCACGACTCTTTACATCGCTACAACCAGTGAAACGGAAAGCTATGATCAGCATATGGTCAGTAAGTATGACAGCCGGTTTCAGGGAATGGGTATCCGAGTATTTACCTTTGTAGAAGGAGCCACAAATCCTGACATCAATGTGTGGTACTTAGTGTCCGATGGAGAACATATTTCGAAGATCTATTTTACCGTGAAGTCTCCCAAGGAAGAAGGAAAGTACGTTACCGGATGGACAGAAGCAGGAGAAGCTGGTCGTGTATTAGAAGCATTATCAAGTTTAACTTCCCCAGAGGAGCCGATGTATCTTGTACAGGATAATGAAATAATATATGCAATCATAGGAAGGAAGGCTCATTATCTGCCAGTTTCTATTTTTGAGCCGGAGGTTTCCTATCTGCCGGAGATGGATTTGGAAGGATTGGATATCCATATAATTGAACTGACAAAGTAAGGAAACAATATGAAGTATTTTTGTACGGAAGCAGAACGTAAAGTAAGTAAAAGTACCTGTTATTTTGAATTTCAGAAAGGACGTCATAAAGGAAAACACTGGCTGGAGGACTCGGTCAGTATTCATGACGATCTCTTGAGTGATGAAATTTATCAGGTGTTCGTGGCTGCAATCCCACAATTTGATCCTTTTGGGATTACAGAGGTAACAAAGGAGCAGTGGCAGCAAGTGAAAAGCAGGGCGGAAGCTGTTGGCGGCGAGGCACTTGTTGCTGTCATGGAGATAGAAGAATGGGTAGCAAAATGCTTTGAAGAGGAAGAGGTATTTACTATCTGCGGGATATAAGGAGGACTGTGCTAATGAAAACATTTAGGACGACTATTTCTGTATTTATTATGATTTTATGTGGAGCGATAGGAATATACTTTGGTGGCTACTTTAATGATGCCATTGGTGGTTGTATCCTTGGCGTTTTGATTTCCGGAATAGCTTGTATTATCTATGTATTGGATAATCAGGATAACAAGAAGGAGGAGCAGGATGATGAATAAAGTATTGACTGCAGTAGTAACCTCTCTGTTTATGGGATTTATAGGATTGGTTGTAGGTATATTCTTGGATGAGACATTTGGAGGATCCAGCTTTGCAATCACTCCCGTTCTCACCATTATTTTTGTTGTGATTACAATGGGTGCATTTATTATTCATTCCATTGAAAGCAAAAAGTAGAACTAAATTGGAATAGTAGAAATATGAAAGAACGGAGGGTTGAGGTTTATGAAGAAAAAGATTGTTATATGTATTGCTGTTATTGTGGCATTAGTATTATTGATTCCCATACCAATGCGATTAAAGGATGGCGGTTCTGTAGTGTATCAGGCGGTGCTCTATTCGTTAAAAGATGTTCATAGCCTGAATCCGGATATGGAATCGGGAGCTTCATATAAGGAAGGAATCGTTATTAAGGTGTTGGGCGTTAAGATATTTGATAATGTACATGATGCATATGCAGACGCTGATTTCAAACTTGATGAAAACATTGAAAGTATTACCGTAGAATATATGGGTGGCGGACAAATCAAAAAATGGAGTGTTTCTGGGGATCTCATTGATGATATGACAGAGTGGGTTTCTGATTTGGACTATAAGAAAGTGAAGTTTAAAGAAGGTGAGTCTCCTGCAGATGGAGAAGGACAGGCAGTATATTCGTTGGAATTTTCAGATGGTACCGAGTTTGCTTATTATAACTGCGGAACGGAGCATTATATCAGAATGGCAGATACCTGGTATCAGGTAAAGAATCCGAAACTGCCGCCGGTAGGGGAGCCGGTATAGAAAGGAGGGCCCGTAAATGAAAGAGTACATAGTAAAGAATAAAGTGAGTCTGATCAGTTATGTGATTGGATTGGGAATCCTTATTGTGGGATTTGTCCTGGGAAGATATGTGTTCTTTGATGTGCATGGCATGAAAGAATTTCCGGTCACTCTTTTGGTGCTGGGACTGGCAGTGATGTTGATTTCCGTGTTGACTTCCAAAAAGGTTCTGCCATATTTTATCTCGGCAGGATACCTTATCGGTTTTGTGTTTGGTTTCATTTTTCAAGTTACTAAAATGGATGCCAATGGTGTCAGCGTAAACAATCTGTGGGTGATATGGGCTGGTGTTTATGTGGCATTTATCATAGTGGGATTTCTTTGTGACGCATTTTTAAAGAAGTATGGTTCCGCTGTTTCATGGAAGAAAAGCAAGGGAAAGAAAATGGTGATTGCCATACTTGCAGTGCTGGTTCTCTGGCTGTCCATAGGCATAACAGATTTTGCTTTGGTACACAATTACCGCAGACCGTTGTTTTGTATCTGTACAGAGCCGATGCAGGACGGCGGATCCGGCAAGTATGTTGGCATGGGGTATTCCTTTGATATCGAAGGGAACTTTATGCCGGAAGAAAAAAATCCAGGCGTTGCTTCTTACAGAGGCTATGTATTTAGGAAGGAAGTAAGCCGGGGATTTTGGGAAAGGATGGACGTTGATAAACTG
The DNA here is from genome assembly GCA_045544275.1 of Acetatifactor sp. Lineage (GTDB taxonomy): Bacteria > Bacillota > Clostridia > Lachnospirales > Lachnospiraceae > Acetatifactor. The sequence continues at coordinate 10,493 of JAZPYS010000093.1, forward strand.
ATCTACGGGGATATGTCGGTATCAGATGAGATGGGCATAACCCAAGACGATATACATATAAAGCTAAACAGCATTGCATTCAGTGATTTGGCTCCGGGGCAGGAAGAAACTTATTTTTCTGCATATCAGATATTGGGGGATGATGCTTGGTTTGACTATACGATTACATACGAGAGAGCAGCCATGAAGGTAGTTGTTGGTCTGCGCGGGGAAGATGGAACGGAATATATTGAAGAAATTACCGGTGGCGAAGGAAGCGGAAAAATAGGAGGCATTCCGGCCGGTAGTTATGAAGTGTTTGTACGTAACAGTGAAAGCAACAATGAGAACAAGGATACCACAACAGAAACTTTGAATATAACCGGGGCAATGAATTTTGTGGCAGGACAGAGATTGCAGGAAGGCATCAGTTATTCAGGACATATCGATCCTTTTAAAATCAAAGAACCGCCGGAGCTGGTTGTTATATGTAGCGAGGAGCAGGTTGCTGCTTTGAGGGGAACTTACTCCTGGAAGTATAAAAATGAAGATGAAACATTTACAGGAATAGAAGCTGACAGTGCACATCCTTTGGATTGTAAGGAGCTTATGCCGGATTTACCACTGGATTCTTCAATAGATGTGTTGAAAGCACATTTAAAATTTGCCATAGAACCGGATGAGATAGAGGCTCGGTATTGGAGTATAGATTGTTGGAATAAGCCTTCAGAAGATAGCCGAGAGCTGGAAGTGCAGGCTATAGAGGTGGATTTTGTAGATGGTAGTTATTCGACAGATCATGTAGTCAAATTATTGGATGGAAACTACATATACGAAGTGGTTGCGAAATGGAACAGTTCAGAAGAGTATGGAGGAACTGCTTACTATAGTTTTTATACGGTAATGGAAGATTAGCGATAGGAAAAGGATCCACTTGTAACGAAAATGAAGTAAAAATCGTCTAATATAATAAAAGGGAAACAAGGAGGCGGGAGATTATAAAAAAAATAGTATTGGTTGTGTGTGCATTTATCGTGATATGTATGGTTGCCTGTTCATCCCGTTCTCATAAATTTGAAATAGGGGATGCGGCTAAAATTATCGTGTCATCCGGTACTACTGGCACTCAGGTGGAAATAACAGATACAGAAAATATTCAGTATATTACAGACAATATCAATGGTTTGACCTATTCCAAGGGAGAAAAGGTAAACAGTGATGGCTGGAGCTATGCATTGATATGGTATGATAAAGATGGAAACGAGTTAAAGAAGCTGACTGTTCTGAATGAAAATACAGTTATTTTTGATGGACGCTACTATAAGGGAATGGAAGCAGATTATGAGATTGATCTGGCATTTATAGAGAAATTATTTGAAGAGTAGTAGAAATTAGAGAAATTGTGGAATGGAGGTGGTCCCTATGAAAAGAAAAATATTTTGGGTAATTGCATTGATTCTGTTTATAAGTGTGGTTTCCGGTGGCTGGTATATGATTAATGAGATTTTTCCCAAGGCACCGCCTATCAGAGTGCCGAATGTAGAGGAAATTAGTTCCATATCGGTGGCTGTAAATAACGATGAAGATTTTGAGATAGAAGATGTGGATCTGGAGGAATTTTTTGAGCATATCAAAAGCGTAAAGCCTACCAGAGAGCAGTCAGTCAATGATTATCCGGCAAAAGCTTTTTACAGGATAGAAGTACAGGCACCGGAAATGGAATATCGCTACTTTGTTTATGAGAGAGGGGAACAGGTGTATATAGAGATGCCCTATGAAGGCATATATACAGCTGACAGATGGTTGTTAAATTTTGTGATCAAGTATTTTGAGGAGTGACTCACATGAGAAAGAAACGCTGTATCGTTATTGTATGTGTTGTGATGGCAGTCGGAATTGGTGCAATATTGGGCCACAGATTTATGAGCATAAAAAATATTGTACAGTTAAAAGAGATTTCTGGTTTGGTGTTAGAAAAAGGGTATGATTCGGAGGATATCGAAGATTTATTGGAAGACATTCCGCAGAAACGGATTCATGCAAGTTGGGGAAAACCGGACGGACATCTTTCCGGTTTCTGGGGTGAAATCTGGTTTTTGAATGAGGAGAAAGATGGACGGATTACCTTATATTATGATGCAGATGGTAAAGTAGAAGAGGTAATAGTCGATACAGCACGGGGACTCTAACGAATAATAGGGTTATGGATATTACGTTTTGAATTATCATGCAGGAGAATAAGAAATTTCAAATTGGAGATGCTTATGGGAAACAAGAAGATACAAGAATATACATATGCGACTGTAATGGGATTATTAACAGCCATAATCTGTCTGGCCATTGCAGATGGCTGTATTGGTGTTGCTGGAACCATAAAAGATTTTGAAAGTTTGGGTAATGGATACCATACTTTTACCCTTTCCACCAGTGATCCCACAGGACGATATATTTTCTGGATAGGGTTACTTGTTCTTCCGGTTTTGTTTGCTTGTAAGGTAAAAGTGAAATACACTTGGGGGAATCTGCCTATCTATCTGCTGGCATGGTATACTTGTTCCGGAATCTTTGGAGAAAGTCCAAAGCACCAATATCTTGCACATCCGGCAAGAGGGTGGCTTACGATTGGCGAAGGATTAGAGCCATTCAGTGTAATGCTAATGTTGTGGTTAGTGCAGGCGATTGTGTTATGGGCAATAGCCTTTTTGTGCTTTATAATAAGGAAACTACGGAGGAGAACCGATGACAATGTATGAAAAATTCTGTCAACTTGATATAGATGGAAGATGGATAGGACTTGAAAAATGTGATATGTGTGTAGAGTATTTTTGCACACCGATAAATGCGACAGTGATCGGTTGGGAGAACAGCATACATTATTGCTTTATCCGCGGATACCGGGATATGGTGTTTGCAGTTAATCCGGAAACTTGTGTTGATAAATATGTGTATCCACTGGCAATGAATTTCAAGGATTTCTTACGATTGATATTAGCCTGTGGAAGTACAACAGCGGTGGAACAGATTATTGGGTGGAGCAAAGAGCAGTTTGAGGACTTCTTACATAGTGATGACAATGCAGTGCTTCCGGATCAGAAAGATGTTTTGGAAAAAATAAGAGCCGATTTGAAACTCACTCCTATGGATAATCCCTATGAGTATGTAAAGGCAGTGCAGGAGCAACATGATGATAGTAAAATTAAATTTTCTAACGATTATTATGATACTTTAGGGTTAGAACGCCCGGACGGTTCAGAGAATGATGTACAGTATATGGAGTTTTCTGAAGTGACATTTTCATTTGTGAAGCGGGAAAAGTAGGAGGTACATAAAGTGAAAGCATTAAATATAACAAGCCGTATATTTGCGGTGTTAGCGGCATTTTTCATTTTGATTGCAATATTGGTTACTGCCGGGGTGGCTGGCAGTTCCGGTGGCTTTCTGGATTTATCTAATATAGTAGCGATTGTTATTTTAGGGATCGCACTTGTATGCAGTATTTTGGCTGCGGTAACATCATTGATATATAAATTGAAAATGAAGTCTATGATTTCGAATGCGTCAACGATAAGCGTTAATATAAATGCAGAGAAGAAAGGAAAACGACTATGAAAAAAGTTTTAGCAATGATTATAACGATTGTAGCAGGATATATTGGATTTGTTTTAGGAGCAGCACTTAATTTGGAAGGGTATCTCGGAATTGTGTTTGCGATTGCTGTTATGGGATATTTTATTCTTGATGCCATAGAAAAGAAAGAATAATTGTGTGCAGTCTGGAGGTGGATATATGGAGAAAAAGAAAAGAGTTATAACAACGATTATTATGTTGGCAGTGTATTTCCTTATACATATCCTTTTTATTAACGATGGAACACTTACAATAATTGGACTTATTGCCATCGCAATTCATGTAATTCTAAACCTGAAGATTATGGGTTGGTTTGCGGTGGCGGGTTATCCAATCGGATACTTAGTAGGTTTATGGTGTGACACTCCGAGTGATATAGGAACCCTGCCAAATAATCTGTATGTAATATGGATGCTTGTACTCCTTGGAGCTATTCTTACCGGAATATGTATGGATGTATATAAAAAGTTGAAAGTGAGTAAAGAGTAATGAAAAAGAATTGTGACATTTCTTTATTTTTAGGCTGTTGTGTGATTAGTGCTGGTATCGTTATTTCAGGCTGGCTCATTTCTAAGGAACTTCCGGATACAACACACGTTCCTTCCAGCCTGGCAGTGACTACAACAGACTCTGCCTACGGCCAATTTGGAGAATATCTTTCTCAGTATGAAGTGGCTGCATATCTGGGCATTACGGATGAGGATGTGACAAGCCTTATCAAATCCGGGGAGCTTGATGGTGTTTCTACAAAGCTTGGTGCAAATTATGTATTCGTTAAAAGTAAAGTAGATGAATGGATGGAAAATAGAGTCCGATAATGGGAGTGCGAGTGTATGAAAAAGCTGACAGTATTTATTTTGGTATTTTGTTATGTCCTGTCATTATGTGCTTGTTCTGATTCTAAGCAGAAAGAAGTTGTTGAATATTTCTTCTACGGAGGGAATGAGCAAATAGCAATTAATAACGGGAGTATTGTTTTGAGTGATACAGAAGATGTGTTTGATGGCGGTGTTTTAGAAGTCGTTCAAACAGATTTGTTTACTGATATTACTTCCTATACTACTACTTTTTATACAATGAGAGATGATGAGCGGAGAATCATTCTATCAAATAGTTTGATAGATCAGACTGGTGGTTCAGTTCATGTTGATGGAGGATTGGGAAAAAGTGTTGGCCCTGATGTTGTGGTTAGTAACAAAGTGGAAAGTATTGATGAACTGAAAGATAATTTTTGGTTTGAACTCAAGACAATAGATAAGGATAGAAAAGAAAACGTCTATCAGGTACAATTGATATTAAAGGAAATTAAAAGTTCCTCAGCCAAGTAAGTTTCGATTGAAGGGAGGTTTTTCAATGAAGAAAGGTATGGTTTTACGAATAACAAGTTTAGTAATGTTTGTGGTGGCAATTATCTTTATTGCCTGTGCGTTGGCAAATCCGGCATTGGGGAGAACATTCTATATCGGAAATATTGCAATTGGAGCGGAAGTATGGAGAGTATTCTATACTATCTATGCAGTCGTCATGGCAATTCTGTTTATACTGTCATTCTTTGTTGGTAAACCGGTAGGAGGAATAAAAGCCGGGATATTGAAGCTTTTGATATTAGTTCTGGTGCTGGTGTTTGCTTTTCTCATGGGAGCTGTGTTGATTCTTGAATTTACGTGGTGGAAGTTACTTGCATTCATGATAATCAGTGTAGGAATTGGGTATGGTGTGTATTATCTCTTCAGATTGATTGATAGGAAATGTGGAGGAGCAGCATGAGAATAAGGAGAATTGTAATTATTGCAATGTGCTGCTGTATGGCATTTTCCTTGATTGGCTGTGGTAGAAAGTTGAAGAGTCCAGAGGATCTGATTGCCAAGGCAAGGAAGGAAATCACGGCAGCTGATGCAGATACGATAGAAGTTCAACGCTAAGCTTATCAAGAAGGATAGAGCATTGATGTGGTTCATTACCGGCAATTTAAATAACAAAGGAGTGTGATTGTATGTTGAATATTGGAAGTCTTATTTTAGGTGCTTGTGCTTGGCTATTTGCAGGCTTGGCAAATACAACACCGAAAGCATTTATATCCCATAGAAACACCTTGGCAAGTTTCAGCCTATGTGCAATTTCTCTTGTGTTTCAATTATTTGAGATAAATCGGCGAGTGCTTCTTGGTGATTATGCTGCTATTGAGGATACTATTCGTGCAGTCTTGATTGCTTCCGTTGCGTTGGTTTCCATTACCATTATTCTAAATCTTGTTGCAATAGCGAAATCAAAGAACAAGTAAGCCAAATCCAATTTGACAAAGGAAAGTGATTGTATGAAGTGTCCTTGTTGTAATAACGAAATGATAAGTGGTGTAGTCCAGAGTGGACGTCAGGTTTTCTTTACAACAAAAGCGCATAAGAACTGGTTTATCCCAGATATAGCATGTAATGAAGAAATCGTGTTGAGTTCTCATAACTGGACAAGACCTACTTGCACCGCTTACCATTGTGCTGAATGTAAAAAAGTGGTTATTGACTACATGGTGGAACCTGAATAAGTAGGTTTTGAAAAGGAGCGTGATTGTATGAAAAAGAAAGGGAGTATCAAAAAGATAATTTTAATATTATGTATTGTATGGTTACTTATGGGCATTACAGACTTTGTTATGGTAAATACCTGTCATAGACCTTTTTTCTGTATCAATTTAACACCAGAAGAACATTACGAGAAATATGTGGGTATTGGTTATTCTTTTGATATTGTTGATAATTCAAAAGAGTTCTTTAAAATCGATGCTTACAAAGGATATATTTTAGGTCGAGAGATTTGTAGCAACATGAGCTATAGTCTAACTAACTAATCCAGTTTGTATATATAAGTTCTTTTTAAGAAAAATAGAAGGACAAGAAAAATGAAAGAATTTGATTTATTTGGCTTCCAAGTTGAAATTGATGAAGTTGCAATAAAGGAATGGTATGATAATGCCAAGGAATGGGGTTGTGACTGTGGAGATTGTCGATATTTTGTAGCGCTGGCAAAAAAGAGAAATTTGCCTTCAGTTGTACTGGAGATATTAGATCAGTTTGAAATTGCTCCTGAGAAAGCTACCTATGTCTGCGAAATGATCACAGAAGATTACTGGATTTTGTATCAGTTCAGTTATCGTATGGTTGGAAATATATTAAAGGAAAGAGATGGAAAAGCACCGGATTTGGGGGAAATAGAAGTACGTTGCTGTCATGAACCATATCCTTACGGAGCGCCGGGATTTCCGGAACCTCATTTTGATCTGGAGTTTTGGGTTCGACTGCCAAGAGTATATAAATATAGTGATATTGCAGATTTTCTTATGCACGGCAGAGAGATCGAATTTGTGTATAGTGGCCGTGTATGTGCCATTACAAATCATACGAGTTGCTGGTGGTTTTATGATGGCGTGGATCAAATGGAAGTCTGTGAGTTTAATGACTTCCAGCAGCTTGTGAGTAAGGTGGCAGAGTATACGGTAGTTGATAAGACTGTACAGGATATCTTTGATAGCGGATTGTATGAAAAGGTTTCAATTTTGTAGGTAATGGTATGAAAAAGAGCGTTAAGTATACGGAATTGTCGGATGAAGCATTGATGGAGAAATGGTTGTCTGCATTCGGCAAAGGCGTTGATAAAAATATTATGGAAGAACATGTGACTTCCTATGGAAATCTCTTGTGGCACCTGTTTACCTGGGGAGAAGTCCCTTGTCTGCAGGGAGATGATGCGAGAAAGGCATTTGATGAGCTGCAATATGAGGAGGCAATCCGGTTTTACGATGGTTATGCGGGGCATATTGAAAAGGTCTCTGTAATAGAGAAGCGTTCTACGAAGGAAGTTGATAAAGACCATGGAAGTGATGTGTACATTGTGGCAAAAGATTTTTCATGGACTTATGTGAGGACACATGAAATAGGCATATGCGGACCGTATTTTTGCAAGAGGTAGAGCATGAAGAAACGAATATGGGTTTTAGGAATTATTATACTGCTGGTAATCATAGGTGCAGCCTCATGGTATTATAAGCCTATAGGAACAGTGGAAGGTCCAGAGTGGAATCTTTTGCATATTGATGGTGTTACATATGTATGTGAATCGGGAGCCGGTTTTGATATTCCCTATGATCGTTCCGATAGAGGTAAGCATCTTGGAATCATAAAATCCGGTGATTATATATTTCACATTTACGAAATTAAAGGGGATCCAGAGAGGAATTATCTGTATTGGTCCTGGGAATGGGAAGGCGATGTGTACGTTCGTAAGGAAATTGCGGATGCAGCGAAAGAACCGGAGATTCCTGTTTCAGAGTTTTCCTATGCACAAGTTTTGGAAACCTATAACGCAAATGATCCAGGAGTAAAAACAGAAGGATTTCGTAATGATGATTCCAGCAGATATTCTGGATTGGAAGAACTAATTGAACTTGCCAAGAGCGAATGTACTATAGAGTATGATTCGGTAAGCCTTGCATACGACAGCGAAGAACTTATTATGCGGGTGTCTTTCTACACAGAAGGAACACTTGGCAACTGTCAGGATGTGTTTATAGATAATACCGGAAAAACAATATTAGTTATTTACGGTGAGTGATTAAGTATTTTTTAGAGAAGAGATAGAAGAATCTTATAGTAAGGAGGTTTTGATTTATGCGATTTAATTTGAATTGGTGGAACGTATCTGTATTTTGTATCATACCTATTATTTCCGTGGTGATTGTTTTCTTTGTTAAGAGAAAAATCCTTTGGACAGCACCATTGATTTCATCGGTAGTATCTGTTGCTATCAGCATGATAGCAATGCCTTCAATGTTCAGCAACAGAGAACATCGAGCCATGTTTTTTGGAATATCGATGCCGATCCATCTTGTAATTGTAATTATATTAACAGCGATTGCCTATCTTGTGGCTTACATACTTAAATGTAAAAATCAAAAAGGGCGTAAGAATGGATTATAACAGATAGTTTTGAAGCGTTTGGAGGTTTTTGTATATGAAAAAAGTGATTCTCGGAGCAGCAATGTTAATTAGTGGAGTATTCGGTTTAGTAGGTTGGTTCATTGCATGTGCCCTTACCGTTCAGCCCGGAGCAAGAAGCCGGGTATGGGGCTGCTTAAATGGTATGGAGTGGATACCGGTGATCGTATTTGTTGCATTAGCAGTGTATGGTCTCGTAATAGCAATGAAGAATTGTAAGGATTAAGATGGCTAATAATTAACTGAAAATGCACGTTTCTGTCAGGTATTGTGCGAAAAAACAATCTATACGGTACCACCCATGTATTATATAATATAAGTGTATCATAGGAATCATATACATATATAGGTTCTGGTGAAGTGAACCGGAGAGGAGTACATATGAAGGTAGCAGAGGATTTTAGATACATCGCAAGAGAAGCATTGCGAGGAAAATGGGGAATTGCAGTAATCGCCGGATTGATTGCAAGTCTGTTAGGTGCTTTGGGTTCTGATGGGCCGGAGGTGAAATTGAATGTGGATATGTCAGAAGGAGCAAATGTAAGCTTCGAATATGCCGGTCAGACGATTCTTTCTACCAGCGGTGGGGTTAACGACCAATTGAGTGCGGTTCTGATAGGTAGTGCCATCTACATAGCGATAGCTGCTATATTACTTGCAGCGGTTTATTTCGTGCTGGGAAGTGTGATAGAAGCAGGTTATGCCCGTTTTAATATGAACCTTGTAGATCGGACTGAAGCAAAAATTGAGACTTTATTTACCTATTTTTATAACTGGAAAACAACTGCAGCAACCAGATTCCTGAAAGCGTTGTATTGCTTTTTATGGTCCCTGCTGTTTATTATTCCGGGCATTATTGCAAGTTATAGTTATGCAATGACCGGGTATATATTAGCAGATCATCCTGAGCTTACCGCCAGCGAAGCCATTGAACGCTCTAAGGAGATGATGTCAGGAAATCGTTTCCGGTTGTTCTGCTTACATCTCAGTTTTATTGGCTGGGCAATCCTTTGTGCATTTACTTTTGGAATTGGTAATCTGTGGCTGAACCCTTATAGGCAGGCATCTGTTGCGGCATTTTATCGGGAGATTTCCGGAACAGAACGGATGGAAAGTTCGGGAGCAGAAAATATGTCTGTGTAGATATTGAATAAAATTCTTGGAGGACCGTTATAGTATGTCAAGAAAGATACATGTAAGACCGGGAAAAGGTCAGTCAAAATTTGGTTTTGTAGTGGGCATCATTTTCTGCCTGATCGGATTGTTTATTGCAATCCCTACGTTTGGTTTGTTCGGCGTTTTGTGGACTGCAGTAGCTGGCTATATTACGTATGTAAATTATCGGAACGGTTTTACGGACAAACAGATTGACAGCCATGTGATTGAGATCGATGAGAATGGCGAAGATGTGACGGTCACTACTCAGACTGGATTCGGAAGACATTCTTTTGAGGTTGTAGGAAAGAAAAATGGGTCAGAAGTATCGAGGCATGAAAGTGCAGTAGAAAGAATTAAGGAATTGAACAATCTTTATATGCAAGCTCTAATTACGAAAGAAGAGTACAATCAGAAGAAAAAAGAAATTTTAGACGAATTGTAAGAAAGAGGACAGGACAATGGCTAAGAATGATCGATTTGAGAAAGTTTATTCCCAGGGAGCAATGAGTGTAATTGAAATCTGGGTAGACAAAGAAACAGGAGTAAACTATGTATTTCGTCAGAGTGGATCTGCAGGTGGAATGACACCGTTGCTGGACCGCGATGGAAAGCCGGTTGTTTCTACGGTTACAAACTGATAAGGAGATAGACTAAATGAATTTATATATTAAACAGCATATATTTACTTGGGGAGATCAGTTCTCTATATATGATGAAGCGGGAAACGAGAAATATCATGTAGAAGGTGAGATTTTTACTTGGGGTAAAAAGCTTCATCTATATGATGTACAGGGAAGAGAGCTTGCATTTATCGAACAGGAGCTACTGACATTTCTTCCGAAGTATCACATTTCTCGGAACGGAACAGAATTAGCTCAAGTGGTCAAGGAGTTTACCTTCTTTAAGCATGAGTACAATGTAAATGGTTTGGGCTGGCAGGTACATGGTGATTTCTGGGACCATGAATATGAGGTTACGGATGGCAATGCGGTGATCGCATCTGTGTCAAAGGAATGGATGACATGGGGCGATGCATATGAGATACGGTTTGGTGCCGGCGTGGATGAAGTGTCTGCATTAGCGGTAGTGCTTGTGATTGATGCTTGTATTGAGGCTGAGAGAAGATAGAAAGAGGACAGAAACAATGGTTCAGAAGATTATTTCAATCGCGGTAATTATAGTGGGTGCTTTCATGGTGCTTAGTGGCGTAACACCGATGATCGTTGGAGCTATATTGGAGTCGAGAGCGGCTAGTTCTATTGGTATTATCGGCGGAGCAGACGGTCCCACGGCGCTTATGGTAGCCGGGGTTATTGGTACCGGGAACGTAGTGCTTGAAATTGCAATTGGAATTCTGTTAGTAATCGCCGGTATATGGGGCTTAAGAAAGTGCAAAAAATAATGGAAGACACAAAATGGAAATATAGGATTGGCAGTGGAAAAATGCCAATGATTCTGACTTTCATCATGTTTGTTTTATTCGGGGGCCTTGCTCTCTGGCTTCATAAGATACAGAATGGTGTATTTATTTTGGCAGGAATGCTTGCGGCTGTAATACTGATATTATTCATTGTGACGGTTTACCGATTTCTTTTCTACAAGGTTTTCATTGGGAAAAATGGATTCTACTATCAGACAGGAATGAATAATGGCACATATTATGCTTATGAAACTGTGGAGAAAGCCTGGATTAGTTCCGGCACAGCACAACATGGAGCACAGGAAGAATATTGCGTTATCGAAATTGCTGGTGGTCCTATTATTCGTTTTCAGTTCTTCTATAATGATAAGAAGGGTATCAAATATCTGATAAAGCATGCGGAAGACAACAGAAGTAGAAACGATAATATTACTTCAGAATCTGAGGAATATCTTATCGATGGGAAAGTATTCGGAAAAGAAAGAATTGTGATTGCTTTTATTTTAACGGCTATCATTGGTATTTTAGATATTTTGTTGATACAAAGTAATGTTTCCATATATTTTTATCTGCCGGGAACGGTGATGGGAATTGGATTAACATTGTATCTCATGATACATCAACGTTATTATAAGATACATATTGGACAACAAGGCTTTTATTATCGAACCCATCCCTTTAACGGTCAACACTTTGATTACCGAGATATAGTAGAGTGTCGTGAGATCAAAAAAGTTATCCGGCGTCGAGCACATTACTGGGAAGCTGGTACAAGAAGTTATTATTTCTTCTTAGAGTTTACAGATAACAAGGGCACTAAACGGAGATTTCAGTTTGAGAAGCCAATCCATGAGCGGGAAGTGAATGTGTTGAAAGAACGGATAGAACAGGCAAAAGTTCATATGTAAACCTTTGTTGCGGATATGTAAAGTCAGTGTGGTGGAGATTTTTCCGGATACTCAGTACAATGAAATCATCAAAGATAAGGAGGATTTCTCATGAAGATATCAGAAAAAATTGTACATCTTAGAAAACGGAACGGATTGTCCCAGGAAGACCTGGCTGAAAAGTTGGAGGTTTCAAGACAGGCTATTTCTCGGTGGGAGATGGGAACGGCAAAACCGGATGCCAATAATATTTTGCAGATTAGCAGATTATTTGGAGTAACGACAGATTATCTGTTGCATGATGAATATGAGAGTGATAATGATTTGCCTAAAATCAAAGAAAGTAATCACATATTACATATGAATCTGACGTTACTGGCAATTATTTCTCAGATGGCATTTCTGAACGCTGCCATAAAGCCATTTCATGAGATGCGGGACCAGGGAATGGATATGGTTGAGTTGGTGATTAAGGTAGTACCATTGCTTTCAAGCTCCATCTGGATGGCCTTTAATCTTAGATATGAAAAGGATAAACAACAGTATCGGAAAAACACGCAGATAGAGCTGCTATATTGTGTAATTCAGGCCGGCATTGCATTGTTTGGGTATTACACCAGAATGTATAATGTTGGAACAATCCTGCTGATCACGGTTGCAATGGTATATATTTTCAAAATTAATCCGAAGTATATGAACCGGCAGCTGACAAAGAAAAAGAAATAGTGATTAAGGAACTACAGGAGGGCTTGGACATGAGCATATGTACCTTTATAGCGGCTGATTGCCCACTGAAGGAAGTGTCACCTGAGAAAGAATATCCTCTGCATATCAATATTGATGAAGGTACTATTGAGGATGGCGGAGCAGATGACAATTATTTTTTATATACATTTCGGGATGTGAGCAGTTACACCGATAAAAAGTATGGGGTTTGTCTGGAGTGGCATTACACGGAGGGACGTGCAAAACAGATCCTGGAATATGTCAAAGCCGCATTGGAGCAGACAAATGTGGTGGAGTTGTGGCATGTGTGGCTGATGGACTATTATGAATATGATGAGCGCCCTGTCATCCAAAAACGCAAGCTTACTTTTGCGCAATTATCTGTGAATGATATCAAGGAGCTGAATGACGCCAGGATATGGAATAATACGGATTGCAACAGACCTTCCTTTTACTGTCTGCAGGTGGAACGATAGGAGAGAATGAGATGAAAAATACGAGAATGTGTCCAAAGTGTCAGAGTAGTGATATTGTCAGAATAGATGGCAACACAGGAGCTTATGGATCAGGGAATAATATCCTGCTTGGCGGAACGATATTTTCTGCTGTAAAAGTAAACCGGTATATCTGTTGTAGCTGTGGATTCACAGAAGAGTGGATTGACAGGTGTGATATTGATACTGTGAAGAACAGCCGAAAAGCAAAGAAGCCATGAGTTCATGAGCGATCTTGAAGGTGCGCAAATGTTAATTTCGGTTGCTTGAGGTAAAATTAGGCTGCCTTTACAATAAAGCTATCAAATTTAGGAGGTGGCTTATATGTTATGCGATAATATCAGGATACTCAGAAAACAGAAAGGTTATACGCAGGAAGAATTGGCAATCCGGTTGCATGTGGTCAGGCAGACTGTCTCAAAGTGGGAGAAAGGACTATCAGTACCGGATGCAGACACACTACAGAGATTGGCAGAATTATTGGAGGTAGAGGTCAGGCAACTTCTGGGATCCGGAGTGGACATGGAGAAAGGTAACAGTGAAGTGACAGAGCAGCTTGCCCGGATCAATGAACAGCTGGCTATAAAAAACAGGAGGGCACGAAGGATCTGGAAGACAGTAGGTATTATTCTACTGGTATTATTGATCTTCAATATACTTGCAATAGTTGCAAACTTTGCAGCTTTCGAAAGCTTATCAACAGAAATGGCGGTTCAGGAAGCCTCTGAGGTGATTATTTCTGAACCATAAAATGGAGAGGTATAGAGACGTATATGGATAAATTGAACGATACTATGAAGCAATTACAAAACAATCTGGAGAGTCAGGTAGAGGCACTAGAACCCGCCCCGTTCCAGCCAGTAGATGGGGAAGAATGGGAGTGGGAAACAGTTTCTTTCGATGGTACTCAAAAGGATAATACAGCATGGCTTGCGCTTATCTCTGAACACATAAAATCAGCAAAGAGCTTTGAAATCCAATGCTGGGAGGACGAGGTGGAGGAAATGATCCTGGCACTGCAGTACGGGGAAATAAAGCCTTCCAACTGGAAGAAAGGAACCATTGTGGAAGGTATCGTAACATCGGATTTTATCAGAATGGTGCTTGAGATGCCGAAGCCAAAGGATAGGGAAATTTACAATAAGATGACGCCATTCTTTGATATAGCGTTTGACAATGGTTTTTCAAGTCAGCACTATGGAACGGAAGTGATTATTAAGAAAAAGAGGTAAGATATGATGGATGATTTCATTGAATTGATATTGGAATTAATCTTAGACGGGGCAATAGAAGCTGCTGGCAGCAAAAGGGTGCCCATGCCGGTGAGAATCCTTTTGGCTGCGATTATTCTAATCTTGGTTTTCGGTGTCTGTGGGTTGCTTATTTATATTGGTGTTGATACCGGAAACGCTGGACTGACGGTTCTGGGAACAACAATTGCAGTAGTATTTATTGTACTTGCTATTGTAAAAATCAGAAAGCATAAGAAATAAGCCCATAGGAATTAACCGGGGGATGAGTTGGAGTGGAAATGAACAACGAGGAAATGACAGAAAGCCTTCTGGATACGATCTGCTATGTGATAGATATCTTACCGACACGTGTTCAGGAGTTTGAAAAATTTTCAGAAATAGAAGAGTATTATCTGCAGAAGCAGGAGCTTGAGAAATTCACGGAGAAGATGGTAAATATTATACTGAAAATACAGTGTTATCATGACTTTGAGATTTACCATGGAAAGTGGTATCGCAAGGTATCACCTGTTCAATTGGCAGAAATGGTAAGGGAAACCATTCAGAGCAAGGAAGAGTTTTTGAATCTTTTAAGCAGGCAGGATAACATGCTGCTTGCGATAAGTGGGCAGGCACTTTATATGTCGGTGTATAATCCGACACTGGCGGCAATTGCAAATCTGTCCATGCTGGCAACTGCCGAAGGGTTGTTTATGAGAAGGGCAGAAAATTGATGGGAGGTGGCAGAATGCTTACAACTCCGTTTGGAAACATAAAGATAGAATTTGATGGTCAGGAAACTGATTATGAGATAAGAGAGATATTACCAAACAAAAGGGTATGGCCAGATGTAGTGCAGGGATTTTTGCTGCGTCTACGATACATACCAGACGGCAGGCCGCATATACTCCGCTGTGTAATAGACAGCGCCGCGGATGAAGTACAGGGAGAGAGCGGTGAGCGTTTGGAAATGACATCGCTTTATATGGGAGAAGGAAAAATCTCTATCGGAGTGGAAGCAGAATTCTGCGATCCACCGGTATTTTCATATGATTTTGGCGGGAAAAACCTGCTAAACGGAATAGAGATAGAACTTTTCCCTGAAACAAAAGAACAATATTTTATATTCGGTGTCGCATGGCTGGATGAAGTGGATGAGGAGAGGGATGTGCAGACTTGGTTTGCTGCAGATCCTACAATATCCGGAAGTGCAGCAGGTTGGAAAAAGAGTATATGATTTTTGGAGGAATAGCAAATGAGGAAATATATAGGTTATATCCCGGCAATATTGTTTACAGGGTTCTATCTCCTGGTGGGACTTACCGGAGCGAGTATGGTAATGTCTATGATTTTGATATGGTTAGCATGCTTTTGGATATCAGCGTTTCTGCTTCATAAGGGATTGTTCTGGGGTGGTATCTTTGGCTTGGTTCCGGGATTACATATGATTTACATGGGAACACAATATACCGGACAGATAATTAACATTGAAATACCACTTGGGATAGTTGTGTTGTTATTCTATGTTATTTTTGGCTTTTATCTTTGGAAAAAGAAGGATATAGAGGCACCAAAGGTAGAAAATAAAGAAGTGTTGATTATGCTCGTTAAGATAGCTTTGACGGTAGTGGCTATTATTGCAAGTACCTACGCGGCAGTTGTATCGGGAATGATCCTCATTTCAGAAGGTGTGCATCAGGCATTTGCGTATATTGGCATGCTTGTTCTTCCTTTCCTGCTTTTGCCTTTGATCTGGCTGAAAAGGAGAAAGAAGTTTATTGTGATCTGGCTGATAGCAGCAGTGCTCTACTTTATAGCCTTAGGGATAAACTATGCCTATGAAAAATACGATGAAAGCATTACGGTCAATACAGCACCGAACATCAATGTCCACGAATATCTCCCCTTTGAAGAAAATTCAAAGATTGTAAAGATAGACAGTAAAACATGTAAACTTACAGAGGATCTGCCTGTGATAGACGGGGCTGCTGCGTTCTTCCCGGTATATTCCGCATTTGTAAATGCAGTATATCCCGAAAACACAAAGCTCTATGATGGTATCTTTGAATATAATAACACGCCTGTTGGCTATCAAAACCTGGCGGAACAGAATACAGATATTTTTATAGGTGTTTATCCTTCCGAAGACCAGAAAGCATATGCCGAGGAGCATAAAACCACTTACGAATATACCCCTATCGGAACAGAAGCATTTGTTTTCTTTGTCCATAAGGATAATCCCATTGAAAATCTCACGACAGAGCAGATTCAGGGAATTTATTCTGGAGAGATCACAAATTGGAAAGAACTTGGTGGTAAGAATGAGGAAATTGCCGCATTCCAACGCAACGAAGGCAGCGGCAGCCAAAGTATGCTTGAGCGCTTTATGGGTGATAAGCCCATTATGGAGGCCCCTACCGAATTGGTAAACAGCATGATGTCCGGTATTATTGAGAAAGTATCGAATTATAGGAGCAAATCAAATTCCATAGGCTTCTCTTTCCGATATTATGTGGAAGGGATCATCCAAAATCCTGATATCAAAATGCTTTCTGTGGACGGGGTTGCACCCACGGCAGAGAACATCAAGAACGGCAGCTACCCAATCGTAACGCCAATATATGCCGTAACTTACAAAGAAAATACCAACGAGAATGTTAACAAGCTGCTTGATTGGATACTGTCAGAGGAAGGACAGTATATCATCGAAGAAACTGGTTATGTGGGCATTACTGCTGAATTGAAAGAGTAATTAGATAAGTCCAAACAGGAGATGAAAATATGAAATGTCCATATTGTGATAACGAAATGGAAATAGGGTATATCCAATGCAGGGATGGTGTTACATGGACACCGAAAAAGCAACTGGTAGCGGCATTATCATTCTTAGGCAGGGGAAGCATTTCTCTTGCTAATGGTGCTTCTGATAATTCAAGGACCGTTTATGCCCATAGATGTAGCGAGTGCAGGAAAGTAATCATTGATTATACTGCCGATACAGAACAGTGATTTGGAGGAACTAACTTATGAAAATAACAAAGAGAATTGCAATGCTTACATTGCTACTGATGATTTTTATATCCATCGATTTGGGATTCAATTTCCTGAAATCGATGGTACCGGCGCTGAATGATGGAATCGGATGTTTCAGTATTTTCCAGATAACAGGCATCTTCGAGCCATTTGGGGATTCCGGATGGTCTCAGATCCGGTATCTTGCGGCTTTTGAGAAGAGTGTATGGATTACTTTCGGAGTGCTTGTGCTGAATGTTGTGTTGAAATGGATTGGAGATAAGAAGAATGGGGAGAAATAGTGGCGAATGTGAAAGTACACTATCTTTTGAGCAATTGGATTTATTAATGGGTAACCAGGCCCCTTTTCTGATTGCTTTGTCAGACGGAGCAGGAGAGGAATTACACCTTACAATTTCCGCTGCAGATATTGGTGAAAAGGGCGAAAATATGCCGGACTTTTCAGGAATGGATGCGCGTAGTTCAGAGGTATTGACGGGCATTTTGTCAAAGACAAGACCGATTACTCCGGTAGAGCGACAATATGATATTTGCTTCACGGACTACATATTGTACCAGACACGGAATGAATCGTTCTGTTCCTTTGACAGGGAGGAAATCAGAAAAGGGAAATATCTGATTGTGTTTGAACGGTCTAAACTGCTTGACAATTTGCAACGGTTAACGGATGCAAGACAGTTTGAGAATGGTTCTTATTATCCGGGTAAATGGGTCCACTATGGGATCTACACCCAGAATCATGTGATTGATGTAATCGCACACAAGGGACCTGTGATAAGAGAACTGAGTAGGATACAAGACGATGAAAAGAAGATAACTCGTGTATGAAAAGTACCGTCCCCGAAGTACCCGAACTGGCTAATAAAGTAGTTGGGGGACAGGCATAACTCGTGTAGTGTCCCCAAAGTACCTGAAGTACCCGAACTGAAGAAAAAATAAGAAAAGATTGGTATAGTATTGCTCATGACTATTAAGAAAGGAGCATGAGCAATGCAAGTAGTAACAGTAGAAACCAGTGCCGGGCAGACCCGGTACTACCTCGCACAAGACGATGGAACCCCTGTGGAGCCAGTGCTTCAGTACCTGAGGTTCCGGGACAATGGAGGAGCAGCACGCAATACCCTTCGTTTGACGTGCATCTTCCTGAAACATTATTTCACGTACCTTGACAAGAGGGCTCTGCGGTGGCAGGCGGTCACGATTGATGATCTGGCAGATTTCCTGTCATGGCTGAAGTACCCAAGAATCGATGAGAAGGTAATTCCTCTGAACCTTGAGCCGAAATACAGGGCAGAGACGATCAATGCGATTCTGGATACCGTTCTGGCATTCTATCATTATGAGTACCTTCGCGGAGGCTTGGATAACAACGTATCTGAGAAACTTGTCACCTTCATAAAAAACCCGCACGGGGCTTACAGGAGCTTTCTGGACGGGATTGCCGACCGGAGGAGGGAAAAGAGATACCTTCTCCGGCTCCCGACACCGAAGCGTGTGCCGCGGACTGTGACAAAGGAAGAAGTTGAGGCAGTCATGAAGGCCTGTGTCAATGTCCGGGATTATTTCCTGATGTACCTGCTTTTTGAGACGGGAATGAGGATTGGGGAAGCACTGTCACTGTGGCTGGAGGATTTCGACATCTCTGAATGCAGGATCCGGATCGTTGACCGTGGAGAGATGGAGAACCTGGCAGAGATCAAGACCGTTTCAAGTCCGAGGACGATCGACTGCACATATGACCTGATGGAGGTGTTCACGGAGTATATCTGTTACTTTCATTCAGAAAGCACGCCGACGAACCATGTATTTGTGAAGATCCAGGGGAAGCACGCCGGGAAAGCCATGAACTATACGGATGTAGATAACCTGTTTCGACAGATCCGCAGGAAAACAGGGATATATATCACGCCCCACATGTTCCGGCATACGTCCTTAAGCATGCTGAATTCTGCAGGCTGGGAGCCGGAATTGCTCCGTAAGCGTGCCGGGCACAAAAACATCTATACGACTCTGAATACCTATGTCCATCCTTCAGAAGAGGAAGTGACGGCGGCCTTTAGGGAAGCGGCAGACAGATTCCGTCTCCCGGAAAAGGAGGCGGAGGAATGATCACAGAGGGAAGTTCCGCTTTAAAGCTGCCACTGAAATCAAAACAGACAGAAATGGAAGCATATCTGTCTGCGGAGGAAGGCTATTGGCTTCAGAATGATATATGGCGTACAGATTCAGCTGCATACCGTCTGAGCGGATTGAACGCTACAAAGACCAGAGGAAAACTGGCGGATTTCAGCTGTTTTACAAATGAAACATTGAAACTGGAGATGAAGTATTACCTGCTTTTCGCCATAAAAAACGGGTGGATAAAGCCCACCTATGTGCAGGGGCATATGTTGACACCTCTTCGGATGGCTGGTGAAAACCTGCCTCAAGCTTGTCAAAGTTTTGAAAGCCTTGACGAATCCGCCAGTGAAACCGTTACGGGAGTGACTTCGCCAGAAGTGCGCAGATTCTACCACGCACTGATTGCAGGTGCGATAAAGTTTTACGCTGATTTTTATGATGACAGAGAAGAGACAGAGAAGGATGTCTGGCATGCGTTAAGAATACCTGGTGTGAAGCTTTCGGCAGCGATGAAGCGTCAGCATCCCAGTATGAATTTCACAGAGATTCCCGGGGCTTACCGGCCTGTGGTCAAACGCTTCATGAACCGTCTGATTATACGGCGGAGCTGGTCGTACTGCCGGGAAATGCTGATGTATATCCATTACTTTTTCCGTATGTTCTACAAGAATGGTTATGAAGACGGATTTTTGGAAAAGCTGAGCCGTCAGGATATAGAAAACTATCTGCGCTGGGTTTCTGAGGATTATGAAAAATGTAATGCAACCTTCCGGAGCAAGGCAGTCTCTTTCATCAGGAGCTGGCTGGATTATATCCAGATCGCGGAGTATCCGCAGGCACCAAAGGAAAGTATAGAACGGCTCATTTTTGAGGATGATTTCCCCAGGCGGGAACGTGCCGCTGATACGATCGAAAAGGTGCGGTATATCCCGGCACCGGTCATCCAGCAGATGGATGCGTGTATTGAACAGATAGAGCCGGCTGAAATGCGTCCGGTGTATGTGCTCTTGAGGGAAACCGGCTGGCGGGGCACGGATGTGCTGAACCTCCGTTACGATAACTGCCTGCAGTATATCTGGAACGCGAAAGAGAACCGCTCCGTTCCTTATCTTTGCGGGGAGATCACCAAAGTGGGGATCCCGCAGCTAAAGGATCCGATCCGGGATGAAGTTGCCGAGATGGTCAGACTGGTGGCCGAGGAGGCTGCAGCGAAAAGCACGGAGGAGAACAACCCTGACCGATATCTCTTTAATTGCTATGAGGGCAGGTGCATGGGGCTTCCCTTCAGCAAACCGGCGTTTTCCAAAGCAGTCCAGAAGATGATCAATAAAAATGATATCCGGGACGCGGATGGAAAACTGTTCCATTTCAAAGCCCACAGTTTAAGGCATACGCGTGCCATGGAGTATGCGGAGCAGGGAATGCCGATTGGCATCATCCGGCGACTTCTGGGGCATTGTTCTTTGCAGATGAGCCTGCATTACGCCAAGGTTACAGAGGATACACTGTACCAGAAATGGAAAGGTACGGAACGGCTAGACCTGCTGAAGCTAAGAACTCTACCGCCGGGAAAGGCGACAGGGCAGACAGATGTGATCCATTACGAAAACGTGCGGCCGAACCTGGATGCGGTAAGAGTGCCGTTTGGAGTGTGCTTTAAGCCGTCAAAAGCCGGATGCCGGCGGCAGACGGAACAGTGTATGGAATGCCCAAGCTTCTGCTCTACCAAAGAGAACCTGAATGAATACGCATCAGAAATAGAAAGAGTCCGTGATATGATCCGCATTGGTCAGACGCTGGGCAGAAATGAGTGGGTAGAGAAAAACCAGGAGTATCTTGACAGACTGATCCGTATGCAGGATGAACTGGAAGAAAAAGGGATCGTTCATAAAAGCGGCTCTATGAGGGAGGCGTGATATGATGGAACCATCAAAATATCTGGAAAAGAGCTGGAAACGGAGAACGGATGAAACCCGGCAGAAAGCATTGAAAGCGATTGAAGAGTTAAAAAAGAGGAATGAACCTGTAAATTTCAGTGCCGTTCAGAAAAAAAGTGGTGTATCAAAGCATTACTTATACGAGCACGATGATATCAGAACTATGATTGAATCTGCCCGGTCAGATGAGGTTGAACGCTCTTCAGCCTGGCATAAAAAGTATGATCGTACATCGAAATCCAAAGATGTGCTGATCAATGCAAAGGACAAACGTATAGAAAAACTCGAGGAAGAAAACCGCCAGTTAAGGCAGGAATTAGACACTCTCCGAAGGTTGTTATACGAGAAAAAGTAGTAGTTCGGGGACGGTGTCCCCGAAGTAGAAAGTCAATGTTTCCGGGGCTTTCAGCCCCGGGTACACGAGTTATTATAAGGAGGGATAACGTGGAACAGAGTAGATTACAAAAAACAACGACGAAAATCTTAAATTGCGCCTTAGTATTTCAAGCGATGTACATGCTGTGGACATCATTCATACTTATGTTACCTGAGATTTTTCTGAGAATAGGAGGACTTTCAGGAGCTTATGATCTGCCTGTTGACTGGATTCATCTTGGGAGTGCAGCAGTCGGTACGATTATCTTTGTCCTCATCTATGTTATGCTGACAGCCAGGATCAGCCAGGCCAGGCGTGTAGGAGCCGGAATGGGGGTTCTGCTGGGAATATATACTTATGTGGCATACTTTCTCATGGAGACGATAGCGGACTTTATTCATTCAAGCAGATTGAATATGCTGGTGGCGGATGCGGAAAAGAATAATACCTGGACAGCAACAATAGGTGAAAATGTTGCAGGGGCTTCTATCCTAAATAGTTGGTGTGATTTGGCAAGAGTGTGTTTTTTTACCGCGATCGTTCTGTTATTGATAGCCTATGGGGTCTATTGTTATCATTGTAAAGAAGAGAAGTAGTTATTTGATAAATCGGTATTGACTCTCTCGCCACGTCACGGTTTAGGATGGAGCTGAAAGGAGGCACATATGAGAACTGTAAAAGAAGTATCAAGACTGGCGGGAATCAGCATTCGGACACTTCGCTATTACGACGAAATCGGTCTGTTAAAGCCAACTGCGGTAACCGAAGCCGGATATCGTCTGTATAGTGACAAGGATCTGGAAAGGCTGCAGGAGATTATGTTTTTTAAGGAGCTGGAACTGCCCTTAGAAAAGATTAAAAAGCTGATGGAGGATCCGGCACTTGACAGAGAAGAAATATTGTTAGTGCAACAAGCGGCCCTGGAGAGAAAGCGCAACCGTCTAAATGGGATTATCGAACTGATTCAGGATGTGAGAAAAGGAGTTAATACAATGAGTTTTGAAGCGTTTAGTGAAGAGGATATTGAGAAAATCGTAGACCACACAATCAAACAGGCAAAACCGGAAGATATCAGCATGTTTGTTGAGAAATTTGGCAGCATGGAAGCGTTTCGGGAGGCGCTTGCCAAAGATCTGAAGGATCCGGAGACGGAAGCTCACCTAATAAAGTTGTATGGCGGCAAGGATAAGGCAGTTGCTGCAAGTTTATCAGCTACAGGCGATAAGGAGGATATGGCCAGATTTGCGAAGGAGACCGATGAAATTTACAAGCAGTTTGCAGAAGCAATGAAAACAGGCGATACAAATCTGAAGGAGGAAGCACTGAGACGGTTGGCGGAAAGTAATAAAGCCGTGTGGCATTTTGAAAATGTGCGGTATTATCTTTTGCAGTTGGCAGACACTTTGGAACGTTATCCGGAAATGATAGAGGCTACAGATAAAGAGTATGGAGAAGGTGTGACGCTGTTTATAGCAAATGCTATTCGTGAGCATTATGGAGTTAATTAAGACATGATTATAGAGAATTAGGGTGTAACAAATGATAGAGATTGTTTTTAATGAAAGTGCTGCCGGTTCATTGAAAGTGGCACAACACTATGGAAAAGGATTATACCGGGAAGGTGCTGTTTCCGTATTTTTGAAAAAGCAGAATGGAAGTGAACCGACAGAAGAAGAAAAAGAAACGTTATTGAAAGAAATAAGAGAAAAAGAGAGAATTGCCTGGGAACAGGCAATTCCCATTGGTGGAAATGCCTCTGATGTATTCTGCTTTGCACAGGGACTTAGCATGGGAGATATTTCCGAAGACTCTTTTTGGGAAAATAGGAATGTTTGGTTATCGACATCTTACAGTATTTATCCACACGACCATGTGGATAAGTGGGTGGATAAGATGATAAAGACTGCCCCAACCAATTTGGAAACGATTAGCAAGAGAAGTGCAGAGGGGGAACCCATGCGGATCTGGTACAGTGACCAGCCGGATGAGCTCTGTGGGATGTATTGGATGATGGCACAGATTGCCAAAATGGATGTGGGCGGCTCCATTTATGTAGTAAAGCTTCCGGACTGGGAAGAGGGAAAAAGCGGAACAGTGATTCAAAGAGTTGGCTGGGGGGAAGTATCTGCAGAAGAATGGGGCAAATTTGTATCCCTGCAAAGAGAGATATCGAAAACGTTCATAATCGCAAGTGCAGCCCGTTGGAGAGTCTTACAGGAAGAAAATACTCCTTTACGTGGTGTGCTGAACGGAAGGCTGGTAAGTTTACCGGAGCATATTTATGACAGCTTTATCTTAAAGGAGATAGAGCAGGAAGATATGATATTTCAGGAGGCCAGACTGATTGGAAGGCTGATGGGAAAGTATCAATTAGGCATCAGCGATGTATGGTTTGCCTTTCGTATAGAGGAGTTTGTCAGAAAGGGCATTCTGGCGGTTGAGCAGGAGGCTTTGGAAGGAGAAGTCTCTTACAGGCGTACGCTGAGAAAACCATTATAAATGATCGTTAGAATAAGACGAAAATGAAAGGCAGGAAAATAGTGTGAGCATTAAAGCTGTATTGTTTGATCTGGATGGCACACTGCTTCCCATGGATCAAGACGAGTTTGTGAAGGCATATTTTGGACTTCTGGCAAAGCGTCTTGCTCCATTGGGATATGAGGCAGAAAAATTATATCAGGTACTTTGGAAGGGTGTTGCCGCAATGGTAAAAAACGACGGCAGCTGTGTGAATGAAGATGCTTTTTGGAAGGTATTTACGGATGTATATGGAAAAGAAAGCCTGAGGGACAAGCTGTATATCGATGAATTCTATGAAACAGAGTTTAATCAGGTACAGGCGGTCTGCGGTTTTGAAAAAGCGGCCAAAGA
>JAZPYS010000094.1:0-42965 GCA_045544275.1 Acetatifactor sp.
GATACTATCCCCATACAGTTTCCGGCTAAAGTTTCGCGAATTGGTACAATTATGAAGAATCACATTTAGAGCAGTTCCACATTTTGGCAGACTGCTCTTTTTGTATCTGCTTAAAATGTGATACTTCACTTAAGAATTATACTGAAAAGGTGTGAAGGTGTAAAGTCTTGTTAAATTATCGGGGGTATCTTGTCAACGCTTCAAAAAAAATATATAATAAAAATATATTTATAAAAAGCGAGGATTACATCATGGCATTTGCACATCTGCACGTCCACACAGAGTACTCTCTGTTAGACGGCTCCAACAAAATAAAAGAATATGTAAAGCGTGTAAAAGAGCTGGGCATGGACAGTGCAGCCATTACAGACCATGGTGTTATGTACGGTGTCATTGATTTTTACAGGGCGGCAAAGGCAGAAGGCATCAAACCCATTTTAGGCTGTGAGGTTTATGTGGCACCAAACTCCCGGTTTGATAAGGAGCTTACCGGCGGCGAGGACAGGTATTATCATTTAGTGCTGCTTGCGGAGAATAATACGGGATATGCGAATTTGATGAAGATTGTCAGCCGTGGGTTTACAGAAGGTTATTATTATAGACCCCGTGTGGATATGGAAGTGCTGAATGAATTCCACGAGGGGATCATTGCACTCTCTGCCTGTCTGGCAGGAGAGGTGCAGAGATATATTATGAAAGGTTTGTATGAAGAAGCTAAGAAAAGTGCCCTGAAGTATGAGCGCTGTTTCGGCAAGGGCAATTATTTTCTGGAACTTCAGGATCATGGGATTGCAGAACAGCAGCGTGTGAATCAGGAACTGATGCGCATGAGTAGAGAACTGCAGATTCCGTTGGTAGCCACCAATGACGTCCATTATACCTATGCGTCGGACGTGGATCCGCATGATATTCTGCTCTGTCTGCAGACCGGCAAAAAGCTGGCCGACGAGGACCGCATGCGTTACGAGGGCGGGCAGTATTATGTAAAAAGTGAAGAGGAGATGAAGGGGCTGTTTCCCTATGCCTGGGAGGCAGTGGAAAATACCCAGAGGATTGCCGACCGCTGTAACGTAGAGATTGAATTCGGTGTGACCAAATTACCGAAATATGAGGTGCCGGAAGGGTATGATTCCTGGACATATCTGAATAAATTGTGTATGGACGGGCTTGTGGAGAGATACGGCGATGCAAATCTCCCGGCAGGGGATACGGGTATGTCTTTGCAGCAGCGTCTGGATTATGAGTTGGGTGTTATTAAGACCATGGGATATGTGGATTATTTCCTGATCGTGTGGGATTTTATCAATTATGCAAGGGTCAATGGCATTCCGGTGGGACCGGGGCGAGGCTCTGCAGCGGGAAGCATCGTGGCATATTGTCTGAAGATTACCAATATTGATCCGATTAAATACAGTTTACTGTTTGAGCGTTTCTTAAATCCGGAACGTGTGTCCATGCCGGATATCGATATTGACTTCTGTTTTGAAAGAAGGCAGGAGGTCACCGATTATGTGGGAAGAAAATATGGTGCGGACAAGGTAGTGCAGATCGTTACTTTCGGTACTTTGGCGGCAAAGGGTGTGATCCGCGATGTAGGGCGTGTTATGGATTTGCCTTATGCATATGTGGATAATATTGCAAAAATGATTCCCAACGAATTGAATATTACCATTGATCGGGCATTGGAACTGAATCCTGAGCTGAGAAATCTGTATCAGACAGATGAACAGGTAAAATACCTGATCGATATGAGTAAGCGTCTGGAAGGTTTGCCAAGACATACCTCCATGCACGCAGCCGGTGTTGTGATCTGTCAGAAGGCAGCAGAAGAGTTTGTGCCCCTTTCAAGGGGCAGTGATGGTTCCATTACCACGCAGTTCACTATGACAACGTTGGAAGAATTAGGGCTTCTGAAAATGGACTTTTTGGGGCTGCGTACATTGACAGTTATTCAGAACGCAGTGGATTTTGTGGAGAAGAGCACCGGTATCCGACTGGACATTGATAAGATTGATTATGATGATAAGGCCGTTTTGGCATCCATCGGTACGGGCAAGACGGATGGTATCTTCCAGTTGGAAAGCGGCGGTATGAAGAGTTTCATGAAGGAGCTGCGCCCCCAGAATCTGGAAGATGTAATTGCGGGCATCTCTCTGTATCGTCCGGGGCCAATGGACTTTATTCCCAAATATATTAAAGGAAAGAACTCCCATGAGGATGTAGTATATTCCTGTCCCCAGTTGGAGCCCATATTGTCACCTACGTATGGCTGTATTGTGTATCAGGAGCAGGTAATGCAGATCGTGCGAGATTTGGGTGGATATTCATTAGGACGAAGTGATTTAGTGCGTCGTGCCATGAGTAAGAAAAAGCAGTCTGTGATGGAGAAGGAACGGGCCAATTTCATCTATGGTAATGCAGAAGAAGGGGTTCCCGGCTGCATTTCCAAGGGCATCAGCGAGGAAGTTGCGGGTCAGATTTATGAAGATATGATGGATTTTGCCAAATATGCGTTTAACAAATCCCATGCGGCGTGTTATGCGGTAGTGGCGTATCAGACAGCATATCTGAAGTATTATTATCCCGTGGAATTCATGGCTGCGCTTCTGACATCAGTCATTGATAATCCTAAGAAAGTGTCGGAATATATACTGACCTGCCGTAATATGGGGATTGCCATGCTGCCACCTGATATTAATGAGGGTGAGGCAGGATTCTCCGTATCCGGAAACAGTATCCGCTATGCATTGACGGCGATCAAGGCGGTGGGACGTCCGGTGATTGAGAGTATCGTGAAAGAAAGACAGGAGAGAGGACGATTCACTAATCTGAAGGATTTTATTACCAGAGTGGCGAATCTAGATGTAAATAAACGTGCCATCGAGAACTTTATCAAGGCAGGTGCACTGGATAGTTTAGGGGCTACCAGAAAACAGAGCATGAGTGTTTATGTGCAGATATTGGATTACATCACCAAGGATAAAAAGAACAATATGGTCGGGCAGATCACGTTGTTCGATATTGCGGCAGAAGATACGAAGGAAGAATTTGATATTCGCATGCCGGATATTGGGGAATATAGTAAGGAGATGCGGCTGGCCTTTGAAAAGGAAGTGCTGGGAATTTATGTCAGCGGTCATCCGTTAGAGGAATATCAGGGTATATTACAGCGTTATGCTACAAATACTACAAATGACTTTGCATTGGACGAAGAGACAAATACTGTAACCGTGCAGGATCAGTCCACTGCCATCGTTGGTGGTATGATTGCAGACAAGACCATCAAGTATACGAAAAATGATAAAGTCATGGCTTTTCTGAATGTGGAAGATTTGGTGGGCAATGTAGAAGTCGTAGTGTTCCCGAAAGATTATGAAAAATATGCTTCACTGTTGGTTGAAGATGCGAAAATATTTATCAAGGGAAGAGTCAGTGTGGAAGAAGAAAAGGATGGTAAACTGATCTGTGAGCAGATTGCAGGTTTTGAAGAGGCGGTGGAGGGAAAGCCACTTTTTAAAGGAAGGATGTACGGAGGGCAGTATCAGACGCAGCGAAGTCAGGCTGCAGGTCAGTATCAGTCTGTGGGTCAGCCGCAGCCCGTAAGTCAGAAGCAGGAGACAGTTCAGAATTTATCGGCGATTGTCACCAAGCTGCCCATAGGTGTATGGATTCAGTTTGCAACAGCTTTGGATTATCAGTCCAAGGAACAGAAGCTGTTCCAGGCAATTGCGGATTCGGATGGAAATGATCAGGTAGTGGTGTTTATCAAGGAAACCAAGAACTTCAAGACATTGCCTGCAAATTGGAATGTGCACTGGGATGAGGAGCTGAAGATGAATCTTAGTGAAATCTTTGGTGCAGAAAATATCAGATTTCGAAACTAAGCTATTGAAAACAGATAAAAAATGCATTACAATTTAGAAGAGTAACGGGACAAAGTTCCTGTGCCAGGAGGACAAGCTTATGAGCAAAGAAATCAAAACAATTGGTGTATTAACAAGCGGCGGCGATGCTCCCGGTATGAATGCTGCCATCCGTGCAGTGGTGCGTACTGCATTGGCAAACGGAGTAAAAGTAAAAGGAATTAAAAGAGGCTATCATGGCCTTTTAAATGAAGATATTATTGATATGCAGCGTCATGATGTTTCCGAGATCATTCAGCGGGGCGGAACGATTCTGGGTACAGCAAGATGTCCGGAATTTGTGACACCGGAAGGACAGCAGAAGGGAGCCGATATCTGTAGAAAACACGGCATTGATGGTATAGTAGTGATCGGTGGTGATGGTTCCTACAGAGGTGCACAGCAGCTTGCAAGACGCGGTATCAATACGGTGGGAGTGCCCGGAACAATCGACCTGGATATTGCCTGCACAGAATATACAATTGGCTTTGATACTGCAATAAATACTGCAATGGAAGCCATTGATAAGGTAAAAGATACATCTTCTTCCCATGAAAGATGTAGTATTATTGAAGTTATGGGAAGAAATGCAGGATATATTGCATTGTGGTGTGGCGTTGCAAACGGTGCAGAAGACATTCTGCTGCCGGAAAAATATGATTTTAACGAGCAGAGCATTATCAATAATATCATTGATAATCGTAAGAAAGGCAAGACCCATCATATCATTATTAATGCAGAAGGTATCGGACATTCTACTTCCATGGCAAGACGTATCGAAGCAGCAACCGGTATCGAGACTCGTGCCACTATCTTAGGTTACATGCAGCGTGGCGGTAACCCTACTTGCCGTGACAGATACTATGCATCCATGATGGGCTCCTATGCAGTGAAGATTTTGCTGGAGGGAAAGACCAATAGAGTAGTGGGTTATCAGCATGGTGATTTCGTAGATTTTGATATTGAAGAAGCACTCAAGATGGAAAAAACCATTGATGAGTTTGAGTACAGTGTGTCGAAGATACTGTAATCGGACTTTTAGGGTGTAGTGGCAACATTGAGGTTTGCGGGATCCCGAAAAAGAGTATGTGACTCGTTTTTCCATAGGAGATGAATATTATTGTCTGATGCCTAAATTTTATGAAATTTTAGGCATCAGACAATGTTTTTCTCGCTCTATAGAAAATAAAGGTTTTATGTAAACCTAAATAAAGGTTTTTGACATGATGTGCAGAAAAAATTAGGCATCACAAATATATTTCATCAGTCTATGCCTAATTCAGATTGACGCAAGTACATTGGTGTTTATCAGAGTAAAAGCGAGGATGATTTATGATAACAAGCTTTTCCAATCCAAGAGTGAAGCAGGTCGTACAGTGGCAGACCAAAGCAAAGGAACGTAAAAAAGACGATATCTTTTTGGCAGAAGGGGTAAAAATGTATGAGGAAGCTCCGGAAGAATCTGTCAGGGAAGTGTATGTTATAGAAGAAACACTGAAAAAAATACAGCAGGATATTTTTCTTTGGAAAAAACTACAGCGGACCGGCTATGAAACGGTGTCAACGGAGGTGTTTCAGAAGATGTCCGATACCCAGACTCCACAGGGGATTCTCACTGTTTTGAAGAGACCTGAGTATCAGTTAAAGAAATTGTTGAAGGTGAAAAATCCTCTGTTTGTCATTTTAGAGGATCTGCAGGATCCGGGCAATTTGGGGACGATCCTGCGCACGGGAGAAGGTGCCGGTGTGACGGCAGTGATCATGAGCAGAAATACAGTGGATATTTTTAATCCAAAGACCATTCGGGCCACCATGGGATCTGTTTACAGGGTACCCTTCTTGTATGTAGATTCTTTAGAAGATACCATAAAAAGTTTACATAATGCAAATATAAAGACTTACGCAGCGCATTTGAAAGGAGAGACGTATTATGATAGTTTTTCTTTCAAGGAAGGTACGGCTTTTCTGATCGGTAATGAAGGGAACGGTCTGAAGAAGGAGACTGCAGATCTGGCATCTTCCTATCTGAAGATTCCTATGGAAGGTCAGGTAGAGTCCTTGAATGCGGCGATTGCAACGGCACTTTTAATGTATGAGGCACACAGGCAGAGAGGTTAGGAGGCATATATGAAAATAGGGTTTATTGGTTTGGGAAATATGGCAACAGCCATTATTGGAGGCATTTTAAAGAAGGGACTTGCATCATCGGCGGATATCTGCGGTGCTGATAAATACGCAGCTGCCTGCCAGAAGGCAAAACAGTCCTTTGGAATTGAAACATGTACAGACAATTGTGAAATTGTAAAGCAGGCAGATTTACTGGTATTAGCAGTCAAGCCGGTGTTTTTTCCGGAAGTCATGGAAGAAATCAGGGATGCAGTTGGATCGGAGACTGTGATCGTCAGTATTGCAGCCGGCAAGACAATTGGGTATATTGAGGAAGGGCTTAAAAAGCCGTCAGCCAAGATCGTACGCTGTATGCCGAATACACCGGCATTGGTAGGAGAGGGCTGTACGGGAGTCTGTGCCAATAAAAATGTGACCACCGAAGAGATGGAGAGGGTTCTGGAACTAATGCGATCATTTGGTGTAGCCGAAGTGGTGCCGGAGAGCCTGATGGATACGGTGGTAGGCGTCAGCGGCAGTTCGCCGGCGTATGTATTTATGTTCATTGAAGCTATGGCAGATGCGGCAGTGGCAGAAGGGATGCTCAGAAAGCAGGCATACCAATTTGCGGCACAGGCAGTTTTGGGTAGTGCAAAGATGGTATTAGAAACCGGCATGCATCCGGGAGAGCTGAAAGATATGGTTTGTTCCCCGGGCGGAACCACCATTCAGGCGGTAAAAGTATTGGAAGAAAAAGGAATGCGGGCGGCGGTCATGGACGCCATGGAGGCCTGTATCGAGAAGTCAAAGCAGCTGTAAAACGGCTGCTTTTACTTTGTTAAAAAATATTTATTAAAAGAAAGGGTTGACAAAGGAAAAAACATCTGCTATTATGCCCCTCGTAGCAAATGTAACAGTTTTGTAATAATTTAGTCAATAAATCGATATAATTTAAAGAAGATTTTTAAGAATTGCATAGGGAAGAAAATCCCGGGAATGATTATTACAAATACTTTATTTGGAGGTAAAGACAATGGCAATAAGCAGAAGGTTGCTGACTGTAGCTGTAGGTTTGTGCGTAGCACTGGTACTTGGCAGTTCAGAAAGCATGACCGTTGAAGCTGGCAGCAACAATACTTACCTGGATTCATTTAATAGCGGTGTAGCAGCTATGCTGGATTTGAATACTGAGAATGCAGCGGAAATCATGAGAGCTACGGAAAAAGAACTGATAAAAACAGACACAGAGAATGTGGAAGAATCAACATTGGTTATGGTCAATGTAAAGAGCACTCTAAACGTGAGAGCAGGGGGCAGCGAAGAAGCAGAAAAAGTGGGGAAGATATATAAGGACTGTGGCGGTATTATTCTGGAACGTAAAGAAGGATGGACCAAGATACAGTCAGGCAACCTGATCGGATGGGCAAAAGATGAATATTTGCTCTTTGGTGAGGAGGCAAGAGCATTGGCAGAAAATGTAGGAAAAAATATTGCAGTCGTAAGTGCCGATGCAGTGAATATCCGTCAGGATATGAGCACAGATGCCGAAGTATACGGAGTTATGACGAAAGATAATGTTTTAGATGTCATTGCTGTAGAGGAAGACGGCTGGGTATGCGTGGATGTGGACGGCAAGGACGGATATGTATTGTCAGAACTTGTAGATCTGGAATTTAAGATTGATTACGGTGAGACAATGGAAGAGATAAAGGCCCGTAAGGCGGCAGAAAAGGAAGCAAATCGTTATCAGAATTATGGTGAGTATACCACAGATGCGGATACTACACTTCTTTTGGCAGCGTTGATCCACTGTGAAGCCCGTGGAGAAAGCTATGAAGGACAGCTTGCAGTAGGTGCGGTAGTTATGAACCGTGTGAGAAGCAGTGCTTATCCTGATACCATTCATGGTGTTATTTATGCATCAGGTCAGTTTACACCTGCACTGAACGGTAAAGTAAACAAAGTATATGAATCCGGAAAGATTAACGAAAGTTGTATTAAAGCTGCAGAAGAAGCACTTTCAGGTGTTTCAAATATCGGAGATCTGACCCATTTCAGAAGAAATGACGGCAGAGACGGTATCGTAATCGGTAATCATGTATTCCACTAAAAATATAAGAATCCGAAAGAGAGCCTCGGCAGAGTATGCCGGGGTTTTCTTATCACCCTAATGTGCATAATATGCCATATTAAGGCAGAGAAAAGTGCAAAGAAATCTATTGATACGGATGGTAAAATGTAGTATATTATAAGTAACTCAAAACAACAGATATGTTGAGACAGACAAAGGGGTGATTTGAATGAAGGAACTGATCATATGGCTGGTGCTTTTGATTGTATTCATCGGTGTGGAGACAGCTACGCTGGGGCTGACAAGTATCTGGTTTGCCGGCGGTGCACTCATAGCGTTGATTGCGGCAGCATTAAAGGCTCCTATCTGGCTTCAGTTGGTATTGTTCCTGATCACAGCGCTTGCACTATTGATTTTTACAAGACCGGTGGCAGTGAAGTATTTCAACAAGGATCGTGTAAAAACGAATGTCAGCAGTATTATCGGAAAGCAGGCAATTGTTACGGCTGAGATTGATAATCTGCAGGCGGCAGGGAAGGTTATCGTTTCGGGACAGGAATGGAGTGCCAGAAGCTGTGAAGAAGGGATTACGATTCCGGAAGGTGCAGTGGTAGTGGTGGAGGCTGTGAGCGGTGTCAAGTTGATGGTCCGTGTGAAAGAATTGCAGCAGTAAAATAAATTGCCGATAAAGGCGGAATGGAGGATTCTATGTTAGGAATTGTAATTGGTGTATTGGTTGTTGTGTTACTTTTGATTTTAGTTTCATGCATTAAGATTGTACCACAGGCACAGGCATACGTCATTGAGCGTCTTGGTGCTTATCAGGGAACCTGGGATGTAGGGTTCCATGTAAAATTGCCTATTATTGACCGTGTGGCAAGAAGAGTGAACCTAAAGGAACAGGTTGCGGATTTCCCGCCACAGCCGGTTATCACAAAAGATAACGTAACCATGAGAATCGATACGGTAGTATTTTATCAGATTACAGATTCAAAGCTTTTTACCTATGGTGTGGAAAATCCCATGATGGCGATCGAAAATCTGACAGCTACCACACTTCGTAATATCATTGGTGATCTGGAATTGGACCAGACATTGACATCCAGAGAGACCATTAACACCCAGATGAGATCAGCGCTGGACATTGCCACGGATCCATGGGGAATTAAGGTAAATCGTGTGGAACTGAAGAATATTATTCCACCTGCAGAAATCCAGAATGCCATGGAGAAGCAGATGAAAGCAGAACGTGAAAGACGTGAGGCAGTTACCCGTGCAGAAGGTGAAAAGAGAGCAAACATTTTGCAGGCAGAAGGTGAAAAGCAGTCCGCAATTCTCAGGGCAGAGGCTGAAAAGCAGTCTGCGATCCTGAAAGCGGAAGCGCAGAAGGAAGCTATGATTCGCGAAGCGGAAGGTGAAGCGGAAGCAATACTGAAGGTAAAACAGGCACAGGCAGATGGTATCAGAATGTTGAAGGAAGCAGAAGCAGACGAAGCAGTTCTGAAGATCAAGAGCCTGGAAGCATTCGAGAAGGTGGCTGATGGTCAGGCTACTACCATTCTTCTTCCGGCAGAGTTGCAGGGCATTGCAAGTATTGCAACTGCATGGAAAGAGTCAGGAAAGTAATTATTAAAAAAATCTATGTAATACAACGAGAGCTGTCCGGCAGGACAGCTCTTTTTGTCGGTCTGGCAGGAAAAATAGGTTGAAAAACCAGAAAGAATGAAGTATAGTTAAAATGTATATTCATTTTTCGTGAGATGCGAGGAGAGCAAAGTATGGATTTAAAGGGTAGAGATTTTTTAAAGTTGTTGGATTTTACATCTGAAGAGATTTTATATTTGGTAGATTATGCCGCAGAATTAAAGGAGAAAAAGAAAAAGGGGATTCCGGTAGATTTCCTGCGTGGTAAGAATGTGGCCTTGATTTTTGAAAAGACCAGTACCAGAACCCGCTGTTCTTTTGAAGTGGCAGCCCATGATCTGGGTATGGAGACTACATATTTGGATCCTTCCTGTTCGCAGATTGGCAAGAAGGAAAGTATTGCAGATACAGCGAGAGTGTTGTCCCGTATGTTCGATGGTATTGAATATAGAGGATATGGGCAGGAAATCGTAGAGAAGCTTGCAGAATATTCTTCTGTGCCTGTTTGGAATGGCCTGACAGATGAGTTTCACCCTACCCAGATGCTGGCAGATCTGTTGACTATTAAAGAGCATTTCGGCAGACTGGAAGGCATCAAGCTGACATATATGGGAGATGCTCGCTTCAATATGGGTAACTCCTGGATGGTAACTTGTGCCAAAATGGGAATGCATTTTGTGGCTTGTACCAATAAGCATTATTTCCCTGATCCGGCATTGGTTGAGGAGTGCCGCAAAGTGGCAGAGACAACGGGTGCGACCATTACGTTGACAGAAGACGTAGAGGAAGGAACAAAGGACGCAGATGTCATCTATACGGATGTATGGGTATCCATGGGTGAACCAACGGAAGTCTGGGAGGAGAGAATTCGTGAATTGTTGCCTTATCAGGTAAATATGAAGGCAATGAAGAATGCAGGACCGGAATGTATCTTCCTTCATTGTCTCCCAGCTTATCATGATTTGGAAACCCAGGTGGGAAGAGATGTTTATGAGAAGTTTGGCCTGTCTGAGCTGGAAGTGACTAACGAAGTGTTTGAGTCTGAACGGTCATTGGTATTTGAAGAAGCTGAAAATCGTATGCATACCATTAAGGCAGTTATGGCTGCCACACTTGCGTAGTATATATGAAGGTATTTTTGGATAAAAATAATTGGGAATCTACGGTCTCTACAAGCTGGGCGGGATGCAGGTTGGAATACCGTGAGGAACTTGTGTCCACCAATATGGCGGCAGCGGAATATGGCAAACAGGGTGCGCCTCATGGAACGCTGGTGGCTGCGGATAAACAGACCGGCGGTAGGGGAAGACGAGGCAGGACATGGGAATCTCCGGCCGGAAAGAATCTGTATTTTTCCTTGCTGCTCCGACCGGAGATTGCGCTGGAGAAAGCATATATGCTGACACTGGTCATGGCACATTCTGTGGCAAGAGCAATTGAGAACACAGTAAATGCAGCAAGTTGTCGAGTTGGCATTAAGTGGCCCAATGACATTTTGCTGGGTGGCAAAAAAGTATGCGGCATACTCACTGAGATGCAGGTGGAAAGTGGCCGGATTGATTATGTGATCATAGGGGTAGGTATCAATGTGCATGGACAGAAATTTGGCGGAGATCTTGCAGATAAAGCTTCATCACTGGAGCAAGAGTGTGGTGAGACAGTGAATCGAGAGGAACTGCTGCACAAAATTATGCAGATATTCGAGGAAGATTATGAGACCTTTACAAGATGCGGCAATCTTAAACCATTTCTTGACTATTATCACAGCAGATTGTTGAATAAAGATGCCCAGGTGAGGGTATTGGATCCTCAGAAACCATTTGAAGGAATTGCCAGAGGCATTACCGAAACCGGGGAATTACTGGTGGAAAGACATGACGGCAGTATGGTGCCTGTTTACGCAGGTGAAGTGTCTGTTCGTGGATTGCTGGGGTATGTGTGACGTTTTGGCAGTGGTGGTGCTGTGAAGCAAAAAGCGGGAAAGGAAGTATTTATGGAAGAAAGGATTGTTCTTTGCGGTGCGAATGCATACGAGCAAAAATATTATTTCAATGAAAAATTTAATGGAATCCCGGATTCTATCAAAGATGAGCTGCATATTATCTGTGTCTTGTTCACGGAAGAAGTAGGTGGTATTTTTACCATTGTATATGAACCGGATGGATCCATCTCTCTGGAGACACAGGCGGAAGAGGATGACATTTATTATGATGAGATTTCCAGTGGTTTGCTGGTTTCAGAAATCAGACGGAAGCGTTTTGAACTGCTGGAGTCGTTGAGCTTATATTATCGCGTATTTATTTTAAAAGAAGATATTTCTGATATGCTGGAGGATTGATTATGATACTTGTTGTAGATGTAGGTAATACAAATATTACTTGTGGTGTGTATGAAGGAGAAGCTTTGAAGGCTACTTTTCGTATCACAACTAAGATTCCGAGGACTTCGGATGAATATGCAATGATGTTCACCAATATGTTGGCGTTGCAGGATGTTTCTATTAAAGAGATTGAGGGAAGTATCGTGGCAAGCGTAGTGCCGGATGTGATGCATTCTCTGACAGGGGGAATTGTAAAATCCACCAATACGAAGCCATTGATCGTTGGACCGGGTATCAAGACCGGTATCAATGTGGTGACAGAGAATCCAAGGGCGATCGGAGCGGATCGTATCGTAGATGCAGTTGCTGCTTATGAAAAATATGGCGGTCCCATCCTGGTGTTGGATTTCGGAACAGCAACTACTTATGATTATGTAACGGCAGAGGGGAATTTCGCAGCAGGCATTACCGCACCGGGTATCCGTATCAGTTCGGAAGCACTCTGGAAATCAGCCGCAAAACTTCCCAATGTTGAAATCAAAAAGCCAAAGTCTATTCTGGCACAGGAAACGATCAGCAGTATGCAGGCTGGTCTTATGTATGGTCAGATCGGCCAGACAGAATATATCATTAAGAAGGTTAAGGAAGAGACCGGTATCCCGGATATGAAGGTGGTAGCTACCGGTGGCCTGGGAAGGACAATTGCGGACGAAACGGATGCAATCGATGTGTATGACAGCGTCTTGACATTGGACGGACTGCGTATTATCTATGAAAAGAATCGCAGATAAAGAGGTTTTATGAGTAAATTAACGATTGGGAATGTAGTTCTGGACAATAATGTTGTATTGGCTCCCATGGCAGGTGTAACGGACCTGCCATTTCGTTTGCTTTGTAAGGAGCAGGGAGTGGGGCTGATCTGTATGGAAATGGTCAGTGCCAAAGCAATTTATTATCATAATAAAAATACAGAGGAATTGTTGGAGATCCATCCGTCGGAAACGCCGGTATCTTTGCAGCTTTTCGGTTCTGATGCAGATATTATGGCGGAGATGGCGAAAAAAATAGAAGAACGTCCCTTTGCAATCCTGGATGTGAATATGGGATGCCCGGTGCCCAAAGTGGTAAATAACGGTGAGGGTTCAGCCTTGATGAAGAATCCAAAGCTGGTGGAAGAAATATTGACAAAACTTGTGAAGGCCATAGAGAAACCGGTTACGGTAAAGATCCGGAAAGGATTTAATGATGCAAGCGTAAATGCTGTAGAGATTGCACGGATTGCGGAAAGCTGCGGTGTGGCGGCGGTGGCAGTACATGGCAGGACAAGAGAGCAGTATTACAGCGGCAAGGCGGACTGGGATATTATTGCGGCTGTAAAGGATGCGGTAAAGATCCCTGTCATCGGCAATGGAGACGTGACAGATGCGCTGTCTGCTAAGGCACTGATAGACCATACCGGCTGTGATGGTGTCATGATCGGCCGGGCTGCCCAGGGGAATCCTTGGATATTTAAAGAAGTCAATGATTATCTGGAAACAGGTGTGGTTCCGGAGAGGCCTTCCGTAGAGCAGATCAAGGAAACAGTTATACGCCATGCGGAATTACAGCTGCAGTATAAAGGTGAATACACAGCGGTCAGGGAAATGCGTAAACATCTGTCATGGTATACAGTGGGGTATCCCAATTCTGCACGTTTTCGTCAGATGATCAATTCCATGGAAAGTATGGATGAACTATTAAAGAGTGTAGAACAGATTTTTGGAAGCCATAAATGATCTGTATATCCCGGCGGGAATCCGAATACAATGAAATATGGACAGAATTTATTTTTTTATGCTTGCAAAGGATGAGCGAGGGGAGACAAGACGAAGAGGAGCTGCCCATGCCCCGGGATTACCCATATTTCGCAAGGAGAACGGGCTGCACGAAGTATACTATCTGCAGATATATGAGGATGTAGAGAAGAAAGATATTTCCGGAATACAGTCATATATGACAAAGGGGATAAAAAGAATCGGCAGCTGGTATGATAGGGAAGAAAGTCATAATGCATATTTGGCTTATGATGCAGATTTTGAAAAATGGCTGCGGGTAAGGCGGGAGGAAGAGTACTGGCAAAAACAGTGGAGTCTGCCAATGTATAATGAATACAAGGAAACATGTAACCTGCTGTTTTTGTTACAGCAGTTGCCCAGATGCAATTTCCCAAGGCAATTGATCATTCTGGGAGAAGCTGTGAATACACCGGATTGGATTGATTGTATAGCAAGATACATGAAGGGGGTAACTTGCTTTGCACTGACAAAGCCAAGAGGATTTGAGGTTTTGCGTGAGCATCTGCTGGATGTATATGGCCTGTTGGTAAGTTGGGAGAAAAATCTGCAGCCCACTTCTGAAGAAGCGGCATTGGTATTGGACTATTGTGAAAAAGCAAATGTATATATATGGGGTATTGCAAGAGAGAGTATCTGGGTCGATATGACATCCATGGAGGAGCGGCGGCATGCACTTGAAGACAGGGATACCGGCATTCGATATATATCGTTGAAAAGCTTTTGGAAGAGAGAAATGCTACAAACTCTTGACACTGTGGATAAAATTAAGTATAATACGGAAGTTAAATTAGAAGGGAAAGTGGGTTTATAGGAAAAATACCACATAAAAGCAAGATAAGAGAAGTAAGGAAGGGTTATTGTCATGCAGGAGAAGAAGAATATTTTAACCTATGAAGGATTAAAAAAATATGAAGATGAATTACACGATCTGAAAGTGTATAAACGTAAAGAAGTTGCTCAGAAGATCAAGGAAGCAAGAGAGCAAGGGGACTTGTCAGAAAATGCAGAATATGATGCTGCAAAGGATGAGCAGAGAGACATCGAAGCAAGAATTGAAGAATTGGAAAAAATACTGAAGAATGCTGAAGTGGTTGATGAAGACGAAGTTGATCTTGATAAGATCAATATCGGATGTAAGGTTAAGATTCTTGATGTGGAATTTAATGAAGAATTGGAATACAAGATTGTGGGTTCTACAGAAGCAAACAGCTTAAAGGGTAAGATTTCCAATGAAAGCCCGGTTGGAAAAGCTTTGATCGGAAAACGTGAAGGCGATGATGTAGTAGTAGAGACACAGGCAGGATCCATTACTTACAGAGTATTGGAGATTCAACGCGCTTAGTGTGAAAGGGAAAGAGGGAGAAAATGGCAGAAGCACAG
The DNA here is from genome assembly GCA_045544275.1 of Acetatifactor sp. Classification (GTDB taxonomy): domain Bacteria; phylum Bacillota; class Clostridia; order Lachnospirales; family Lachnospiraceae; genus Acetatifactor. The sequence continues at coordinate 15,259 of JAZPYS010000094.1, forward strand.
AATAAGAATGCAAATGTTCAGGAACAGGATATCAACCAGCTGTTAAAAGTAAAGAGAGAAAAGCTGGCTAATCTGCAGGCAGCAGGCAAGGATCCTTTCCAGATCACAAAGTACGATGTGACACATCACAGTACAGATATTAAGGATCATTTTGAAGAACTTGAAGGACAGGTGGTAAGGGTTGCCGGACGTATCATGTCCAAACGTATCATGGGTAAGGCATCATTCTGTAATATACAGGACTTGCCGGGGAATATCCAGTCTTATGTGGCAAGAGACAGCGTGGGCGAAGAAAGCTATGCTGATTTTAAGAAATTTGACGTAGGTGATATTGTTGGTATCGAAGGCGAAGTGTTTAAGACTAAGACCGGTGAAATCTCCATTCATGCACAGGTAGTGACACTGCTCTCCAAGAGCTTACAGATACTTCCGGAAAAATACCATGGTCTGACCAATACCGATCTTCGTTATCGTCAGAGATATACGGATTTGATCATGAATGCGGATGTAAAGGACACCTTTATCAAGCGTTCAAAGATCATTAAGTCCATCCGTAATTATCTGGATGCACAGGGCTTTATGGAAGTGGAGACTCCTATGTTGGTATCCAACGCAGGAGGTGCGGCTGCTAGACCTTTCAATACCCATTATAATGCGTTGGATGAAGATGTTAAGCTGCGTATTTCTCTGGAATTATACTTAAAGAGATTGATCGTAGGTGGCCTGGAAAAGGTATACGAAATCGGACGTGTATTCCGTAATGAAGGCGTTGACACCAGACATAACCCTGAATTCACCCTGATGGAGTTATATCAGGCATATACTGATTACTATGGAATGATGGATCTGACTGAAAATATGTTTCGCTATCTGGCACAGGAAGTGTGTGGTAGTACGACGATTACTTACGGTCCTCATACCATCGATCTGGGTAAGCCATTTGAAAGAATGACCATGATCGAAGCTGTTAAGAAATACGCAGGTGTTGATTTTGATGAAGTTGCTGATACAGAAGCTGCAAAGGCACTGGCTAAGGAGCGTCACATCGAGGTAGAACCTCATCATGAAAAGGGCGACATCCTGAACCTCTTCTTTGAAGAATATGTGGAAGAGCATCTGATCCAGCCTACTTTCATTATGGATCATCCTGTTGAGATTTCACCTCTGACCAAGAGAAAACCGGACAAGCCGGATTATGTAGAACGTTTTGAATTGTTTATCAATACATGGGAAATGTGTAATGCTTACTCTGAGTTAAACGATCCCATCGATCAGAGAGAACGTTTCAAGGCACAGGAAGCAGCTCTTGCAAAGGGTAATGAAGAAGCGAACACTACCGATGAAGACTTCATGAATGCGCTGGAGATCGGTATGCCTCCTACAGGCGGTATCGGGTATGGTATCGACAGACTTGTGATGTTGTTGACCGACTCACCGGCAATCAGGGATGTGCTTTTATTCCCTACAATGAAGAGTCTTGATAAGTAGCCCCCAGTATTTATGCAGGTTTGAGGCACTTTGGAAAAGGTAAAAAGTTGGTTTTGTACCAATTTTGTACCATTCAGAAGTAGGTTTTCAAATAATTTTAAAGAGTTATCCGTAGGGTAGAAATATCCTACGGATTTTTTGTTACATACGGCATCTGTCAGAAATGGCAGGTGCCATTTATTATGCAAGAAAGTAAAAATTAACAAAACTGAAACATTTTACAAAAATTTCGTAAACAACCAATATATATAATAAAGACACAAAATGATGAAAAGGAGATTAAAAAATGTCAAAATTAGTTGAAACAAATGAGAAAATTGCAGAGAAGGTAGTTGAGGGCTATAAGAAGATTGAAGACGGAGTTGTCGATGGTTACAAGAAGATTGAATCCGATGCAGTGGAAGGTTTTGGTAAAGTGGTTGACAAGTGTGTTGAGAAGTTTTTCGCCAAAGAGGGTGAATCTGTAGAGCACGCAAAGAAAAGACTTCAAGGCGACAAATAATTGTTCGGACAAACATCAAATCAATAAGAGAGGTAATCGTTATGAATAAAAATGATCAGGAATTTCTTGTACAGAAGATTCGCACACAGTACACCGAAAAAGAAAGCACCGAGCTTGATGAACTGAGGACATTGGATAAAAAGGTTAAACGTCCGGCAAATACATTTGCTTACATTTTCGGCAGTATTTCTGCAATTATTATGGGTAGTGGAATGAGCCTTGTGATGACCGACATTGGCACTGTTGTTAACATTGACGAGCCTATGGTTCCCGGTATCATTATCGGTATCGTAGGTATGCTCATGGCAATCATCAACTACCCGATTTATAAAGGTATTCTTGGCGCACGTCGCAAGAAATATGCAGAAAAAATCATCGCTTTAAGCGACAAAATCATGAAAGGTTAAAGGTAAAATAAGCAAAAGCAATCGGCGAAACAAAACTTTAACATTTGCGTGATATACTGTATAATAAATAATAGTAATCAGCGGAGGTATCACAATGTTTAAGATATTAGTTGTGGAAGATGATAAGGAACTGAATAAGACAGTCTGCTCGTTTTTGAATCACAGCGGATATGAAGCAGTGGGCTGCCTGAATGCCATGGATGCCTATGACACCCTTTATGAGAATGTGTTTGACCTTATTGTATCCGACATTATGATGCCCGGAGTGGATGGTTTTGAGTTTGCAAAAAGTGTTAGAGAAGTGAATGAAGATATCCCTATTTTGTTTATGACTGCCCGTGATGATATTGCTTCCAAGCAGAGGGGCTTCCGGATCGGTGTGGACGATTATATGGTAAAACCAATTGATCTTGACGAATTGTTTTTACGCATTGGTGCACTTCTAAGACGGGCCAAGATTGCATCTTCGCGTAAAATTGAAATTGGTAATTTTGTAATGGATGCAGAGGAACATACTGCATACTTAAATGGGGAAGAAGTTTCTTTTACTAACCGTGAGTTCAGTATTCTTTATAAACTATTATCTTATCCGAAGAAAACATTTACCAGGATGCAGCTAATGGATGAATTTTGGGATGCCGATACGGAAACGGCACCGAGAGCAGTAGATGTATATATGACAAAGCTCCGCGGCAAGCTTGCGGATTGTGAAGGGTTTGAGATAAAGACGGTCCATGGTCTTGGATATAAGGCGGTGATTAAGTGAAAAATGAAAAACGATTTTCTATGATTCTGAAATGGATCAATAATTATTTGACCTTTTTTCTGCTGGTTGCCTTTGTGATTACCTGTTGTACGATGCTGTTTGTATCAACCCTTTCTGAGTCGTTGGGTATCGTGCTTACAGGTGATAATCTGGAACTTGCGGCAAAGCTGACATTCGGCAACGTAGTTTTTCTCAGTTTTATATTTGCGTTGATTGATACTCTGCGTCGTAAATGGACTGTGGAGCGCCCCGTAAAGCGGATTATCGAAGGGGCGGAAAAGATTATGAAGGGTGATTTTTCTGTTCGTATTGAACCTCAGAGCAGATTCGCGACAGACGAGTCCTTTAACGAAGTGATTGCCTGCTTTAATAAAATTACCGAGGAATTATCCGGCGTAGAAACCCTGCGGACGGATTTTATTGCCAATGTATCCCATGAAATGAAAACTCCCCTTGCTGTGATGCAAAACTACGGAACACTTTTGCAGGCCCCTGATTTATCGGAAAAGCAACGGATGGAGTATGCTAAGGGCGTAACCGATGCCTCTCGACGTATGGCAGAGATGATGACCAATATTTTGAAGCTCAATCGCCTGGAAAATCAAAAGATTTTTCCGGAAACAACAGAATTTGATCTGGGTGAGCAACTTTGTGAATGCTTGTTACAATTTGAAAATGTGTGGGAAAAAGCAGAGATTGAAATTGACACGGACATTGCCGAGGATATTAAAGTGAAGGCCGATGCAGAGCTTTTATCTCTCGTGTGGAATAATCTCTTTTCCAATGCCTTTAAGTTTACAGAGGCGGGCGGAAGGGTTTTTGTCACTCTGACAGCTACGGAGCATCATGCCATTGTAAAAGTGAAAGACACGGGCTGCGGTATGACTGCCGATGTGGGTGCCCATATTTTTGAAAAATTCTATCAGGGAGATACCTCCCATTCTGTACAGGGCAACGGTCTTGGCCTGGCTCTTGTGAAGCGGGTAGTAGATATTATGCAGGGTGAAATCGGTGTGGAGAGTGCTGTTGGTGTAGGCACGACCTTTACCGTGAAGATCCGGAGGATTTGATATGGATTGGAAAAAGCTCGGAAAGGCAATCAAAGCCATTCTGTCCTATGTACTTGCTTTTTACACATTGATGGTCTGGTCTTTGAAGATTCCGTATTTGATTCAGCTTTTAAAAAGTTTCAAAGACGAAAACAAATACGCAAGACTGTGGCAGGATGATGCAAGACTTAGAGTGAACGTATCCCTTTATGGAACATTGATCTGGAATACGGCGTATGCACTTTTGCAGCTGGGAATGGGATTTTGGCATCACAGTTTTTGGTTTTTCTCGTTAGCCGGATATTATATATCTCTTGCAGTGATGCGTTTCTTTCTGGTGAGATATACCACCCAAAACAAACCGAGTGAGAAAATGCACGAAGAATTGATCAGATATCGTATTTGCGGATGGGTATTTCTTGTTATGAACTTGGCTCTTTTGCTGATGGTATTCTTTATGGTGTATTGGAACAGAACCTTTGAACATCACGAAATTACAACGATTGCTTTGGCGGTGTATACCTTTAGTGCATTTACGATGGCAATTATCAATATGGTAAAGTACCGCAAATTTAACAGTCCGGTTTATTCGGCATCTAAGGCGATCAGTCTTGCTGCCGCTTGCGTGTCCATGTTGACATTGGAATCAACTATGTTGACCACATTCGGTGACGGCAGTATGGATATTTTGACAAAGAAAATAATGCTGGGATGTACCGGCGGTGTGATTTCGGTATTTATTATCGTAATGGCACTCTATATGATTGTGCAGGGCACAAAAAAATTGAGAATACGTAAAGATGCAGAGGAGAAATAAACATGGAAAACAAAGAGAAAGAATCATTTAGCTATACTTACTCTGCCAAAGAGCAGGAAGAAATTAAAAATATACGAAAAAAGTATGCAATGCCTGTAGCGGAAGAAGATAAAATCACGCAGCTTCGCAGGCTTGATGCAAGTGTTTATTCAAAAGCTTCTACAGCGGCACTTGTGGTGGGAATCATAGGAGCGTTGATTTTGGGGAGCGGCATGAGCCTGATTATGACGGATATCGGTAAAATGTTGGGGACTTTTCTTGCACTATTAATCGGTATTGCGGTAGGTATTATCGGTATTATTCTGGTGTGCCTTGCATATCCAATCTATAATCGCACACTAAAAAAAGAGCGTGAGAAAGCTGCACCGGATATTCTACGTTTGACAGATGAGTTGATGAAATGAGGCAGACTGTATGAATATAAAGAATAACAAACAATATAAGAAAATACATTGATTTTTGTGGGAATTCTTTCTTTGGGAGCTGAAATGGTTAAAAATTCACATTAACCGACAACCCCTTTGTTTGTAACATTGTTTTAGAGCCGACAGCAGTGAACTGCTTATTGAAAGGGAATACCGGCAGTTCTGCTGTGGAATACAACAATGCAAAGGGTGAAAAAATTACGGAAGCAGAATATTTATCTGCTGCAGAAGTTTTTTTTGACGGAATGTCAGCACTTACTTATACCTTTGATTGGCGTAAACTGGAGGAAATAGAGGATGCCGATGCAGAAGAAATCTATACTATATTATCCGAAATACGAAGTGGGATCATTCGTAGCAATAGACAGGTGAAAGAGGAACAAAAACTCCTCCTGTTTGGAAGAAGGAGGAGTTTGTTTTGCAAGGTTAATTTACTTCAAAGCCAATCATCAGGCCGCCTTTTTCTGCATAGAAGCTGCAGAGTGCACCGGTCTTGGCAATAATGACTTTCGCATTGGGGAAGTCTGCAAGCACCATATCTTTCAAGGCCTGAGCAGTGTGTTCACCGAAACAATGATCAATTAGAAGCTTGCCACCTTTGTATCCCAGACGATGCATGTTTTTGTAGATACCAATGAGGGTCTTTTTTTCGCCGCGGCATTTGTCGGTAGGATGCAGCTGGCCTTCCGGACTTACATCACCCACCATGCGCAGACCCACAATGCTGGCAATCTTGGCAACAGCGGGATGTACGCGACCGTTGTTTGCAAGATTGTGCAGGGATTCCAGGGAGAAGATAAGAGAGGTATGCTTGGCCTTGTATTCCACAATTTTTTTGCAGATATTTTCAAAGCTGAGTCCTTCAAGCACCAAGTCTCTGATTTTTTCCAAATGCAGCTTCATTTCTGCACCTGCACTGTAAGAATCCAGTACAAATACTTTTGCACCGGGGTGTTCTTCTTCATACTGTTGTTTTGCGGTGAGTGCTGAGTTGTAGCTTCCGGAAAGTGTGCTGATAATTGTTACACAGTATATCTCATCATATCCTTCGAATGCTGACAGCCAGTCGCCGACACCGGGACAGGCAGTGCCGGAACGTCCCTTGTAAGTGCTTAATTCTGCTACCATGCGGGCAACATCTAAATCAGCAGTATCTACATATTCTTTTTCATCAGTTATGATTCTCAGTGGTACAGATTCGAAGTCTATTCCGGGGAGTGAGAACATATTGGATGCGGAGTCGGTTACAATTTTAATCTTCATTTGTGTGGTTCCTTTTCAAATAATCTGTTTTTAAAAACCTTATATGTAGTTTTCAAAACGATGTCATAGTTAAAAGATTACTATATAAAAGGAAAGATGTCAAGAAAAGAATGGACATTCACAAGTTCAGGTTCTTAAGATTTAGCAAATTTTATGGATTTTTTATAGAATATCTAGGTTACATCTGATAGAATATCAATTATTATATTAAAAAGGAGTTTAATGGATTACATATGGACGATGGCGTCAGTTCTATTATTTTTATGATTCTACTGCAGGTGGTATTGATCGGGTTGAATGCGGTGTTTGCGTGTGCGGAAATTGCAGTTATCTCGATGAATGATAACAAGCTGGCTAAAATGGCGGCAGAAGGTGATAAGAGGGCAATCAAGCTGGCCCGCTTGACCAGTCAGCCCGCAAGATTTCTGGCAACGATTCAGGTGGCGATCACTTTGTCCGGATTTTTAGGCAGTGCGTTTGCGGCAGAGAACTTTTCGGGTGTTTTGGTGGATTGGCTGTTAGGTATGGGTGTGCCTCTATCAGAGAAAGTTCTGGATTCTATGGCAGTAGTCCTGATAACCATTATCTTGTCATATTTTACCCTGGTATTCGGTGAATTGGTACCTAAACAGGTAGCGATGAGAAAGGCAGAACCCCTGGCATTGGGAATGTCCGGTCTGATCAGCGGAATCGCGAAGGTGTTTGCACCGATAGTAAGCTTTTTGACAGTGTCTACGAATGCTGTGCTCCGTCTGCTTGGCATTGATCCCAATGCGGAGGATGATGAAGTTAGTGAAGAAGAAATCAGGATGATGGTGGATGTAGGAAGCGAAAAAGGTACGATTGATCATCAGGAGAGAGAATTCATACAAAATGTATTTGAATTTGACGATATCTCTGCGGAGGATATTGTGACCCGCAGACAGGATGTAGATATATTGGATATAGAAGATTCCATGGAAGTGTGGAAAGAAATCATATTTGGTACAGGACATACCCTTTATCCGGTATGTGAAGGTTCTGTGGATAAGGTCATAGGTATTTTAAATGCCAAGAAGTACTTCAGATTGGAAGATAGGAGCCGCGAATCTGTACTGGAACATGCGGTGGGCCAGGCATATTTCGTGCCGGACAAAGTAAAAGCAGATACATTATTCCGCAACATGAAGAAGGATAGACAGACAATGGCTGTGGTTTTGGATGAATATGGCGGAATGACGGGTATCATTACTATGAATGATCTGGTGGAGCAGCTGGTGGGCGACCTTGGTTATGACGAGGAAGAGGAAGAAGAGCCGCTGATCGTGAAGTTGAACGATAATGCCTGGAGAGTGCATGGAAGTGTGCTGCTGGAGGAAATGGCTGAGGAAATCGGTGTTGTTCTGCCGTGCGAGGACTATGATACTTTTAATGGGCTGGTGTTCCATGAACTGGAAAGTATTCCGGAGGATGGAAGCGATGCAGAGTTTGACGTAGCGGGTCTTCATGTGAAGATTGCCAGGGTGCAGAATCATCTGGTAGAGGCTGCGCTTGTGACGAAAATAGGTGAATAATTATGAAGAAAAAAGTGCAGGCTGCACTCAAAGGTTTTTTGACAACATATGCTTTGACGACCACATTTCATGTGCCGTTTTTGCTGTCTCATTTTGAAACAGTGTTTGATTATATCATTGCATCCATATATGAACTGTTGGGAGAATATCAGCTGGAGTTTGTGTTGATCTGGATGTTGGCATCGGTATTTTATCATTGGGTTTCAGAGAAGATAGAGATAAAAGAGTACTCCTCAGCAGTGTTGTCGGGATTTTTTGCTGTATGTCTTTTGTTCGGAAGAAGTTATCATGAACTGGCATCCTGGGATTATTGCCTGGGCAGCCCTGTGAATTTCTTGAAGTTTTGTCTGGCTTTATCGGGATATGGGGTTTTATTCCGGGCTGTTATGGGAGTGGCCAGTCAGTTCCTGCGCAGCAATGTGTTTGTAGGAGATGAGAAACATTTTTTTAGTAAAAATGCATTTTTGAAATCATTTTTTATACTGGCAGGCATTTACGGTCTGGTGGTGCTGGTGAGCTATCCGGGGACACTTTGCTGGGATACCGCAGGTCAGATAGAGCAGGTAATCGGCAATGTTGGATACAGTGCCCATCATCCGTTGACCCATACATTGCTGGTAGGAGGACTGACCAAGCTGGGGTATATACTGTTCAGTGCCTATGAGCCGGGTTTGTTTTTGTATATGATCGTGCAGGTAGTGATGTTGGCGGCAGCGTTGGCATCTACCATCGCAGTGCTTGCAAAAAGAAATGTAAAGTGTAAGTGGCTGGCGGGAATGCTTGTTTTGTATTGTATCACGCCGGTCTATACCAATATCGTGTCGATTGCCATTAAAGATGTACCTTATTGTGCGTTTGTGGTGGGATATGGAGTCTGTTTCGCACTGCTTCTGGAAACTCCGGGATATATCAGAAACAAGAAGTTTGTGCTTTGCTTTGTATTAATGCAGCTGGGGGCTATCCTGTTTCGGAACAACGGAATTCCCATGGTGCTGTTGAGTGGTCTGGGGGCATTGGTTTATCTGTTTAGAAAGTATACATGGAAGGAACGTCTGCAGTACTGCATGTCTGCATTTGTTGTCAGTATTGCAGTGGGCAGGTTGATTTCCCTGCTCCTTATGCATGCCACGGGAGCGGCAGAAGGCAGCTCCGCAGAGATGTTGTCTATTCCTTTCCAACAGACAGCCAGATATCTGCAGCTATACGGCGGCCAGATATCTGTAGAAGAGAAGTCAGCTATCGAAGAAGTGCTTGGGCCGGTGGAAAGTGTGGCAGCAGCCTATGATCCTGCCATTTCGGATCCAGTAAAGGCGTTGTATGACAAAACGTCCCAAACCGGAGAATTGGTGGATTATTTTGGGGCCTGGGCCACAGGACTTTTGAAGCATCCGTTGGTATATGTGGAAGCCTTTCTGGCTCATGTGTACGGGTGGTTTACGCCGGGGGTCAGCAATGCCATCCGATATGAGATAGAATACGACATGATATCACAGCAGGGATTGTTTCCAAATGCGCAAAAGCTGCTGCTGTTCGTATATCGGTTTGCTGACAGGGTTTCAGTGCTCAGTATCCTGCAGAATGTAGGGGCATTCGTATGGGGATTGTTCTTTCTGGCTTATTATCAATATAAAGAAAAAAGGTATGGCATGTTGTATGCGGGACTACCTCTTTGGGTTAGTCTGTTGGTATGCATGGCATCCCCGTGTTTTATTTATCATCCCCGGTATGCACTGCCGATTGTGTTCCTGTTGCCTTACCTTTACATGATGACGGTTTCAGGAAATAGGAGAAAATAATTATGGAAAGACGGTTTTCGAAAAAGGATTCCATGACAGCGAAAGGGCTGGCGATTTTGTTGCTGCTTTTTTATCATCTGTTTTATGAAGAACATGTCATTATGCAGATGCAGGTAAATCATGGGCCGATACCGAAAGATATATTTCTGATGGGGGCCGGTTTTGGAAATATTTGCGTGGCAATCTTTGTGATGATCACGGCATACGGCATTACAAAAAGCATTTTGGAGGTGCCGGGCATGAGCATGAAGGCAGCCTATGAACAAGCTGTCGGCAGATTCATAAAATTAATGGGCGGCTTTGCGGTGCTTTATATCAGTGCAATAGTTGTCTGGTCTAAAGAATTTAACCTGCAGTCACTATATGGGCACGGCAAGCAGGGGGTGATCCTGATGTTGTGTGACGGTCTGGGGATTGCGCAGGTATTGGGAACTCCCACGCTGAATGAGACATGGTGGTACATGGCACTGGCCTATACGTTCATTTTTTTGATTCCGCTGCTGGCATTTTGTGTGCAGAAGATCGGGACAGCTCTTTTGCCGGTGGCATTTTTCCTGCCTATGGTAATTACTTTGAACAGTGATATGAGTAGATATCTGTTTGTGGCGGTGTTCGGTGTTTGTGCCGCGCATGGCGGCTGGTTTGATAAGGTACTGAATCTGCGTCTGCATGTAGTCTGGAAATGGTGCATTGGTCTGGCCGGCTTTGTGCTCTGTGTTCTGGTTCGACAGAATGCGGTGGTAAAAGATTATCTGGCGGATTATGCAGATGCACCCATTGCTTTTTTTCTGATCTGTTTTGCGATCATGCTGCCGGGAAGTATTCCGGGAATCAAGCAAATACTTGACTTTATCGGAAAGCATTCCATGAATATCTATCTGGTGCACACATTCTTTTATTTGATTCTTTACAGAGATTTTGTGTATGGATTCGGTCATGCGGGGATAATCTTTGTGGTTCTGGTGATAGTCAGCCTTATGTATGCAGTCATTCTGGATGCAGTCAGGGCTCTTGTAGTCAGAGGTGCGAACGTGTTTCTCAGGATGTGGGAAGAAAAGAGAAAGAGAAAGAAAATGTAAATCATCATAAAAAAGACCTTGACGAGTGGCCGGTATTGTGTTATATTTATCTGGCGAGATTGATTAGAGGTCTTTTTTTTATGCTTAATTTTATAAAAAAGGCATGAATTTATCAAGGAAAATAATACAGGAGAGGCTGCTTCTATGGGGCAGTGGAATGGAGGAAGATATGCGTACAAGAATTACTTTAGCATGTACCGAATGCAAACAGCGTAACTACAATACTACTAAGGATAAGAAAGCACATCCGGACAGAATGGAAACCAAGAAGTATTGCAGATTCTGTAAGAGACATACAAATCATAAGGAAACAAAATAATCATCGTTCTGCATCAGAACAAACGCGGAAGTCACTTGTGTGACAGAATGGAGAGAATAATGGGAGAATCCGTAGAAAAGACAGCAAAGTCTGAAAAGCCGGTGAAGAAAGACAAGGCGAAAAAGACCAGTTTTTTTAAGGGACTTAAGTCAGAGTTCAAAAAGATTACCTGGCCGGACAGAGAATCCACATTTAAGCAATCCGTAGCGGTTGTTGCAATATCTGTAGTTGTTGGTGTGATTATTGCGATACTGGATTATGTGATTCAGTATGGCGTGAATATCCTGACATCATTTTAAAGCGAGGGTGATTATATGGCAGAGGCAAAATGGTACGTAGTTCATACGTATTCCGGATATGAAAATAAAGTCAAAGCCAATATTGAGAAAACCATCGAAAACAACAAGCATCTGGCAGAACAGATTTTAGAAGTCAGAGTGCCGCTGGAAGAAGTTGTTGAAGTAAAGAATGGTGTGAAAAAGACTGTTCAGAGAAAATTATTTCCAGGATATGTACTTCTCAATATGGATATGAATGATGACACATGGTATGTTGTCCGCAACACACGTGGTGTTACAGGCTTTGTAGGACCGGGAAGTAAACCGGTACCGCTTACGGAAGCAGAGATGAAACCTTTGGGTATTAAAAGTGAGAACATTTCTGTTGATTTCGCTGAAGGAGACAGCATCGCAGTTGTTGCAGGTGTCTGGAAGGATACCGTGGGTGTGGTTCAGAAGATGGATCACAGCAAGCAGACTGCTACGATCAATGTAGAATTATTCGGCAGAGAGACTCCTGTCGAAATCAGCTTTGCGGAAGTGAGAAAACTTTAATCAGATGCAAAGCAGCTGAAGAACAGGCAGTGTAAGCTGGACTGATTCAAAAGATATTTTCCTGCAGCTTGAGCTTCAGGTAAATATATATCGTCGGCACGAGCCGACGGATGGCAACAAACAAGGGATGTAAGCATCCTAAGTGGGAGCAAGTACGGTACGCCGTAAGACTTGCGCCGAATTACCACATTATAGGAGGTGCCACAATGGCAAAGAAAGTAACAGGTTATATCAAATTGCAGATTCCTGCCGGCAAAGCTACACCGGCTCCACCAGTTGGTCCTGCACTCGGACAGCATGGTGTCAACATCGTTGAATTTACAAAGCAGTTCAACGCAAGAACAGCAGATAAGGGTGATTTAATCATTCCTGTTGTTATTACTGTATACGCAGACAGAAGCTTCAGTTTCATTACTAAGACTCCTCCTGCAGCAGTACTTTTAAAGAAGGCATGTAACTTAAAGTCAGGTTCAGGTGTTCCTAACAAGACTAAGGTTGCTAAGATTTCCAAGGATAAGATTCGTGAAATCGCAGAACTGAAGATGCCGGACCTGAATGCAGCAAGCGTAGAAGCAGCTATGAGCATGATCGCTGGTACTGCAAGAAGTATGGGTATTGTTGTAGAAGATTAATAATTGAAAATTTGAATTGGGAGACAACTTAAAGTTGTCGCTGGAACCTAGGAGGTATAATAATGAAACACGGTAAGAAATATGTTGAAGCTGCTAAGTTGGTAGACAGAGCAGTTGCATACGAACCAAGCGAAGCAATCGCTCTTGTAAAGAAGACAGCAGTTGCTAAGTTTGATGAAACAGTAGAAGCTCATATCAGAACAGGTTGTGACGGACGTCATGCTGATCAGCAGATCCGTGGCGCTGTAGTTCTTCCTAACGGTACAGGTAAGACTGTTAGAGTATTGGTTTTCGCTAAGGGTGCTAAGCTTGATGAAGCTCAGGCAGCAGGTGCTGATTATGTTGGCGGCGAAGAGCTGATTCCAAAGATTCAGAACGAAGGATGGTTGGATTTCGACGTAGTAGTAGCTACTCCTGATATGATGGGTGTAGTTGGTCGTCTCGGTAAAGTTCTCGGTCCTAAGGGCTTAATGCCAAACCCTAAGGCTGGTACCGTTACTATGGACGTAACCAAGGCTATCGCTGATATCAAAGCTGGTAAGATTGAATACAGACTTGACAAGACTAACATCGTGCATGTTCCTCTTGGAAAGGCATCTTTCACTGAAGAAGCTCTCGAAGAAAACTTCAAGGCTCTTATGGATGCAATCATGAAGGCTAAACCAAGTGCTGTTAAAGGTGCTTACTTAAAGAGCATTACATTGACTTCTACTATGGGACCTGGCGTAAAGGTTAACACTGCTAAGTTCGTATAAGAAATTGTAAGAATGAAAACCTCTCTGAGAAATCAGAGAGGTTTTTTGAAAAAAAGTATTGACAACTATGAAAAGTTGTGATAAATTATTTGAGGTTAATAACCAAGCCGAAGACAGCAGGTATCAAAGTTTCCTTCGGAAACCTGGGAGTTTTTGAAACTCCGGAGGGTTTGGAAGGAGAGATGGAGATGTAAGAAGACAAACGCCTGCCGAGGAGAGAGAGTTAATGATGAAATTAGTACGCTTTCCTGTCTTTTGTATGGGAAAGTTTTATTATTTTAATAGAACTCCTTTCGGCATAAAAATCTATAAGGAGGTAAGAAAATGGCAAAGATCGAATTAAAACAGCCTGTAGTTGCTGAAATTTCTGAAGTGATCAAAGATGCACAGTCAGTAGTTTTGGTTGACTATCGTGGACTTACTGTTGAAGAGGATACCGAGTTACGTAAGAGCTTACGTGAAGCCGGTGTTACTTACAAGGTTTACAAGAACACAATGATGAACTTTGCATTCAAAGGAACCGATTTTGAAGGACTTGCTCCTTACTTGAACGGTCCCAGCGCAATGGCTTGCTCTACTACAGATGCAACTGCACCTGCAAGAGTATTGTCTGAGTTCGCAAAGAAAGCGAAAAACCTTGAAATCAAAGCTGGTGTTGTAGAAGGTAACGTTTACGACGCTAAGGGAATGGAAGCTATTGCAAGCATCCCTTCAAGAGAAGTGCTCATTGGAAGATTGCTCGGAAGTATGCAGTCACCTATTGCCAACTTTGCTCGTGTTATCAATCAGATTGCAGAGAAAAACGGCGGCGCAGCAGAAGCTTAAGAAAATGTAAAACAAATTTATTTTAAAGAAAAATGGAGGAAATTAAAAATGGCTAAGTTAACAGCTCAGGAATTAATCGAAGCTATCAAAGAGCTTACAGTATTAGAATTAAATGATTTAGTAAAAGCATGTGAGGAAGAATTCGGCGTATCTGCAGCAGCAGGTGTTGTTGTAGCAGCAGCTGGCCCAGCAGTAGAAGTTGAAGAAAAGACTGAATTTGATGTTGAATTAACCGAAATCGGTTCTGAAAAGGTTAAAGTTATCAAAGTTGTTCGTGAAGTTACCGGCTTAGGCTTAAAGGAAGCTAAGGACGTAGTTGATAACGCTCCTAAGATGCTTAAGGAAGCTGCTTCTAAGGAAGAAGCTGAAGAAATCAAGAAGAAACTTGAAGAAGTTGGTGCTAAAGTTACTCTTAAATAATCTTTGCGATTCTAAATTGATTTACGAAAGCCAGTCCTGCATAATCTGCATGGATTGGCTTTTGATTTCTGTAAAACTTTCCCAAAATAATGCTTGACTCACTTGAATTCCTGTGTTATCATGTTATGTGCACTATTGTGGTGTGCTATGCTTATTGGTAAGTAAATAACATCAAAAAACCGACAAAAATAAGCTTAATTCAGAAAGAACGGGGTGAAATGTCAATGGAAAAGAACAGAATACGTCCTATTGCTGCCAGCAAGAATATGCGTATGAGTTATTCAAGACAAAAAGAAGTTTTAGAGATGCCCAACCTTATCGAAGTTCAGAAGGATTCTTATCAGTGGTTCCTGGATGAAGGTTTAAAGGAAGTATTTGCGGATATCTCGCCGATTGCTGACTACAGCGGTTCTTTAAGTCTTGAATTTGTGGACTTTGAATTGTGTGAAGACGATGTCAAATATTCTATTGAAGAATGTAAAGAAAGAGATGCTACCTATGCAGCACCTCTTAAAGTAAAGGTTCGTCTTTATAATAAAGAAAAAGAAGAAATCAGCGAACATGAAATTTTCATGGGTGATTTGCCTCTCATGACCGCTACCGGTACATTCGTAATTAACGGTGCAGAACGTGTAATCGTTAGCCAGTTGGTTCGTTCTCCGGGTATCTATTATGCGATTGGTCATGATAAGATCGGTAAGAGACTTTTCTCAAGCACTGTAATTCCTAACCGTGGTGCATGGTTGGAATATGAGACTGACTCCAATGATGTATTCTACGTTCGTGTTGACAGAACCAGAAAAGTACCGATTACAGTACTTATTCGTGCACTTGGTATCGGTACAAATGATGAAATCAGAGCTGTATTTGGTGATGAGCCGAAGCTGGAAGCAAGCTTTGCGAAGGACACTGCTGAAAATTATCAGGAGGGTCTGTTAGAGTTATACAAAAAAATCCGTCCGGGTGAACCTTTAAGCGTTGAAAGTGCAGAGAGCCTTATTAATGCTATGTTCTTTGAGCCTCGTCGTTATGATTTAGCTAAAGTTGGAAGATATAAATTCAATAAAAAACTGGCATTCAGAAACAGAATCAGACATCAGATTCTTGCTGCTGATGTTGTAGATCCTTCTACAGGTGAAGTGCTTGCGGAAGCAGGAACTCAGGTAACTGCTGATCTTGCTGATATGATTCAGAATGCTGCAGTTCCTTTTGTGTACATCCAGACTGAAGAAAGAAACGTTAAAGTTCTTTCTAATATGATGGTAGACCTTACGAACTTTGTGGATTGTAATCCAAGAGAGCTTGGCATTACAGAACTGGTATATTATCCTGTGCTGGCTAAGATTCTGGAAGAGTATGCAGAGGATCCTGAAGCACTGGCTGAAGCAATCAAGAAGAATGCAACTGAATTAGTTCCGAAACACATTACTAAGGAAGATATTTTTGCTTCCATTAACTATAATATGCATCTGGAATACGGCCTGGGCAACGATGATGATATCGACCACTTAGGTAACAGACGTATTCGTGCGGTAGGTGAATTGCTGCAGAATCAGTATCGTATCGGTCTTTCCAGAATGGAAAGAGTCGTGCGT
The DNA here is from genome assembly GCA_045544275.1 of Acetatifactor sp. Classification (GTDB taxonomy): domain Bacteria; phylum Bacillota; class Clostridia; order Lachnospirales; family Lachnospiraceae; genus Acetatifactor. The sequence continues at coordinate 31,783 of JAZPYS010000094.1, forward strand.
GAACGTATGACAACGCATGATGCAGAGGATATCTCACCGCAGTCATTGATCAATATTAAGCCGGTAACTGCAGCAGTGAAGGAATTCTTTGGATCTTCCCAGCTGTCACAGTTTATGGATCAGAACAATCCTCTCGGTGAGTTGACTCACAAGAGACGTTTGTCAGCACTTGGTCCGGGTGGTCTTTCCAGAGATAGAGCCGGATTCGAGGTTCGAGACGTACATTATTCTCATTACGGCAGAATGTGTCCTATCGAAACACCTGAAGGTCCCAACATCGGTCTGATCAACTCTCTTGCAAGCTATGCAAGAATTAATGAATATGGCTTTGTAGAAGCTCCATATCGTAAGATTGATAAGTCAAACCCTGCAAATCCTCGTGTAACAGATGAAGTTATTTACATGACTGCAGATGAAGAAGATAACTATCACGTAGCACAGGCAAACGAGGCACTGGACGCTGAAGGACATTTCATCCGTAACAGCGTATCCGGACGTTTCCGTGAAGAGACCCAGGAATATCCTAAGACCATGTTCGATTACATGGACGTATCTCCTAAGATGGTATTCTCTGTGGCTACAGCGCTGATTCCTTTCCTGGAGAATGACGATGCGAACCGTGCGCTGATGGGATCTAACATGCAGCGTCAGGCAGTTCCGCTGCTCTTTACTGATGCACCTGTAGTTGGTACAGGTATGGAAGTAAAGGCCGCTGTAGACTCAGGTGTTTGTATAGTAGCTCCTAAAGCAGGTACAATCACTTATGTATCCTCCAGTGTCATTAAGATGACTTATGATGATGGGGAAAAGGCAGAGTTCCATCTGACCAAATTTGCAAGAAGTAACCAGTCCAACTGCTACAATCAGAAGCCTATTGTTTTCAAGGGTGATCACGTGGCACAGGGGCAGGTAATTGCAGACGGTCCTTCTACCAAAGACGGAGAATTGGCTCTTGGTAAGAATCCGCTGATCGGTTTTATGACCTGGGAAGGTTACAACTACGAAGATGCTGTTCTTTTAAGTGAAAAACTTGTACAGGGTGATGTTTATACATCTATCCACATTGAAGAATATGAAGCAGAAGCACGTGATACCAAATTGGGACCTGAAGAAATTACTCGTGATGTTCCTGGTGTAGGTGATGATGCACTGAAGGATTTGGACGACCGCGGTATCATCCGTATCGGTGCAGAGGTGCGTGCAGGCGATATTTTGGTTGGTAAAGTAACTCCTAAGGGAGAGACCGAACTGACAGCAGAAGAAAGACTCTTAAGAGCGATCTTTGGCGAAAAGGCAAGAGAAGTAAGAGATACTTCCCTGAAGGTTCCTCATGGTGAATATGGTATCGTTGTTGATGCGAAAGTATTTACCAGAGAAAACAGTGACGAATTATCTCCTGGTGTAAATCAGGCAGTTCGTATTTATATTGCACAGAAGAGAAAGATTTCCGTAGGTGACAAGATGGCTGGTCGTCACGGTAACAAGGGTGTTGTTTCCCGCGTATTGCCTGTAGAAGATATGCCTTATCTGCCAAATGGACGTCCTCTTGATATTGTGCTGAACCCTCTGGGTGTACCTTCCCGTATGAATATCGGACAGGTATTGGAAATCCATCTGTCTTTGGCAGCAAAGGCACTCGGTTTCAACGTTGCTACACCTGTATTTGATGGTGCAAACGAGAAAGATATTATGGATACTCTGGATCTGGCTAACGACTATGTAAACCTTGAATGGGAAGAGTTCGAGGCGAAGCATGGTGAAGAGTTACTTCCTGAAGTATTACAATATTTGTCAGAGAACAGGGATCACAGAGAACTTTGGAAGGGTGTTCCTATTTCAAGAGATGGTAAAGTTCGTCTGCGTGACGGACGTACCGGTGAATATTTTGACAGTCCTGTAACCATTGGACACATGCATTATTTGAAACTTCATCATCTGGTAGATGACAAGATCCATGCTCGTTCTACCGGTCCTTACTCACTGGTAACACAGCAGCCTCTCGGCGGTAAGGCACAGTTCGGTGGTCAGCGTTTCGGTGAAATGGAAGTTTGGGCACTGGAAGCATACGGTGCATCATATACTTTGCAGGAAATTCTGACTGTGAAGTCCGATGACGTTGTGGGACGTGTAAAGACATACGAAGCGATCATCAAAGGTGACAATATTCCTGAGCCCAGCATACCGGAATCTTTCAAGGTATTACTGAAGGAATTGCAGGCACTTGGTCTGGATGTCAGAGTGCTTCGTGAGGACCGTACCGAGGTTGATATTATGGAAACGATCGATTACGGTGATACTGACTTCAAGGATTTCGATCTTGAAGGTGACCGCAAGTTAGGTAATGATTATGATAATGCAGCTCTTGGTGAGATGGGTTATCAGGCACAGGAATTTGATGATGAAAGTGGTGAACTTGTAGATGCAAGTGATGACTTCATGAGTGATGATTTCGGTGATGAAAGTTTTGATGACGAATTCTAAAATGTGGTAGAAGGGAGTCTAATAATGTCAGAAACAAGAAGTAATGAAACTTATCAGCCAATGACATTCGATGCCATTAAGATTGGATTGGCTTCACCTGACAAGATCCGTGAATGGTCTCATGGTGAGGTTACAAAGCCGGAAACAATCAATTACAGAACCTTAAAGCCGGAAAGAGACGGTCTGTTCTGTGAGAAGATTTTCGGACCAAACAAAGACTGGGAATGTCATTGTGGTAAATATAAGAAGATCAGATATAAAGGCGTTGTCTGCGACCGCTGTGGTGTAGAAGTGACAAAGGCAAGTGTACGTAGAGAACGTATGGGACATATCGAGCTGGCTGCCCCGGTATCCCACATCTGGTATTTTAAAGGTATTCCAAGCCGTATGGGTTTGATCCTTGACCTTTCTCCGAGAGTATTGGAAAAGGTACTGTATTTCGCTTCTTACATCGTGCTGGATGCAGGTGAAAGTAATCTGGAATACAAGCAGGTATTGTCTGAAAGAGAATATCAGGATGCAAGAGAGACCTTCGGAAATACATTCCGTGTAGGTATGGGTGCTGAAGCAATTAAAGAATTGCTTCAGGCCATCGATCTTGAAACAGAAGCTGTTGAGCTGAAGACCGGTTTAAAGGAATCATCAGGTCAGAAGCGTGCACGTATCATCAAGAGACTGGAAGTTGTGGAAGCATTCCGCGGTTCAGGTAACAAGCCTGAATGGATGATCATGGATGTGGTTCCGGTTATTCCACCCGATATCCGTCCTATGGTACAGCTGGATGGCGGACGTTTTGCAACATCCGACTTAAATGATTTATACAGAAGAATCATCAATAGAAATAACCGTCTGAAGAGGCTGTTAGAGTTAGGCGCACCTGACATTATCGTTCGTAATGAAAAGAGAATGCTTCAGGAAGCTGTTGATGCATTGATTGATAACGGCAGACGTGGCCGTCCTGTTACCGGCCCGGGCAACAGAGCACTGAAGTCCCTGTCTGATATGTTGAAAGGAAAATCCGGACGTTTCCGTCAGAACTTACTTGGTAAGCGTGTTGACTATTCAGGACGTTCCGTTATCGTCGTTGGACCTGAACTGAAGATCTATCAGTGCGGTCTTCCGAAAGAAATGGCGATCGAATTGTTCAAGCCTTTCGTTATGAAAGAATTGGTATCAAAGGGAATCAGCCAGAATATTAAAAATGCTAAGAAGTTAGTTGAAAGATTAGATACACAGGTATGGGACGTTCTTGAAGAAGTGATCAAAGAACATCCGGTAATGCTGAACCGTGCTCCTACACTTCACAGACTTGGTATTCAGGCATTTGAGCCAATCCTTGTGGAAGGTAAAGCGATCAAGCTTCATCCGTTGGTATGTACCGCATTCAATGCCGACTTCGACGGTGACCAGATGGCTGTACATCTTCCGTTGTCTGTAGAAGCACAGGCAGAGTGTCGTTTCCTGTTGTTGTCGCCAAACAACCTGTTAAAGCCATCTGATGGTGGTCCTGTGGCAGTTCCTTCACAGGATATGGTTCTGGGTATTTACTACCTGACACAGGAAAGACCGGGCGTGCTTGGTGAAGGCAAAGCGTTCAAGAACTTGAACGAAGCAATTCTTGCTTATGAGAATCAGGTAATTACCTTACATTCCCGAATCAAGGTAAGAGTGACTAAGGTAAATGAAGCGGGCGAAGAAGTGAGTGGTTTTGTAGAATCTACACTTGGACGTTTCCTCTTCAATGAAATCCTTCCTCAGGATTTGGGTTATGTGGACAGAAGCAAGCCGGAAGACTTGCTGAAGCTGGAAGTGGACTTCCACGTAGGCAAGAAGGGATTGAAGCAGATCCTTGAAAAAGTTATTAACACACATGGAGCATCCAAGACAGCAGAAGTTCTGGATGATGTAAAATCCATTGGTTACAAATATTCTACAAGAGCAGCCATGACTGTATCTATTTCCGATATGACCGTGCCTGCTAAGAAGCCTGAATTGCTGGCAGCAGCACAGGCAACTGTAGACCGTATTGCAGCAAACTATCGCCGTGGTCTGATTACGGAAGAAGAAAGATATCGTGCTGTAGTGGAAACCTGGAACGAGACCGATAAGGAACTTACAGAAGTATTGCTGGCAGGTCTGGATAAGTACAACAACATCTTTATGATGGCCGACTCCGGTGCCCGTGGTTCCAACCAGCAGATCAAACAGCTGGCAGGTATGCGTGGTTTGATGGCTGATACAACAGGTAGAACCATTGAATTGCCGATTAAGTCAAACTTCCGTGAAGGTCTGGACGTACTGGAATACTTCATGTCAGCGCATGGTGCTCGTAAGGGTCTGTCCGATACTGCTCTTCGTACAGCGGACTCCGGTTATCTGACTCGTCGAATGGTTGACGTTTCACAGGAGCTGATCATCCGTGAAGTAGACTGTTGTGAAGGCAAGGCTGAAATCCCGGGTATGGTCGTAGAAGCATTCATGGATGGTAAAGAAACCATCGAGGGCTTAAAGGACCGTATCACCGGCAGATATGCATGTGAAGATATCTTTGATAGAGATGGCAATAGAATTGTTAAACGCAATCATATGATCACTCCAAGCAGAGCTGCTAAGATCATGAGCGTTGGTGTTGACGAAAAAGGCGAACCTATTGAAAAGGTAAAGATTCGTACCATCCTTACCTGTCGCTCACATGTTGGTATCTGTGCAAAATGTTATGGTGCAAACATGGCAACCGGTGAAGCAGTTCAGGTAGGTGAAGCAGTTGGTATTATCGCTGCACAGTCTATCGGTGAACCTGGTACACAGCTGACCATGAGAACCTTCCACACCGGTGGTGTTGCGGGTGATGATATTACCCAGGGTCTTCCCCGTGTAGAAGAACTTTTTGAGGCAAGAAAACCGAAAGGACTTGCAATCATTGCTGAATTCGGTGGTAAAGCGGAAATCCGTGATACCAAGAAGAAGCGTGAAGTAGTGATCACAAACGATGAGACCGGAGAGAGCAAGGCTTACTTGATTCCTTACGGTTCCCGTATTAAGATCGTAGACGGCCAATTGTTAGAGGCTGGTGATGAACTGACTGAAGGTAGTGTAAACCCTCATGACTTGTTAAAGATCAAGGGTATCCGTGCGGTTCAGGATTACATGCTCCGTGAAGTTCAGAGAGTATACCGTTTACAGGGTGTAGATATCGCTGACAAACATATCGAAGTGATTGTTCGTCAGATGTTGAAGAAGATCCGCATCGAAAACAACGGTGATGCAGAATTCCTGCCAGGTACATTGGTAGATGTTCTTGAATTCGAAGACATGAACGAGGAATTGATCGCACAGGGTAAGGAACCGGCAGAAGGTAAGCAGGTAATGCTTGGTATTACCAAGGCTGCACTTGCAACTAACTCCTTCTTATCAGCAGCATCCTTCCAGGAAACTACTAAGGTTCTGACAGAAGCAGCTATCAAGGGGAAGATCGACCCGTTGATCGGTCTGAAAGAAAATGTAATCATCGGTAAGCTGATTCCTGCAGGTACCGGTATGAAGAGATACCGTGCACCACGTCTGAGCACAGATGAGATGTTAAAAGATGAAATCGATTTTGAAGAAGATTTTATAACAGAAGAAGTTTTTTCAGAAGAAGATTTTGATGAAGCATTTGAAGAAACCTTTGAAGAAGGTGTTGAGGATGATGCCATTGAAGATGCAGCTTTCGAAGAAGAGGAAGATGTAGTAGAAGAATAATTTTATAAGGATTCTTTGTGAGGGCCGCGGCGAATGCCGCGGTCCTTTTTAGCGACTAAATCATACACATTCTTGCTTGAATAATCACTAAAATCCATACATTTGCCTATTTTTGACAAAAGCTTGCGTGTTTATGCGTACTTCATTATAATGAATTATACCAAAGATTAAAGGAATCAATGGAAAGGAGAGCATTATGGATTTTCAGGAATTGTTGAAAGATAAGGTTTGTGCATGTGGTAAGGTGCATACCTGCAGTATCAGGCATGTGATCATAGAAAGTGGTGCCATAAGCAATATCAGCAACTTAGTTGACGGTTATCACAAGGTGTTGCTGGTCGCAGACAGCAATACATATGAGGTTTGCGGCAGGCAGGCAGAGGCATTGCTTGGGGATAAGGTTAAGGAGACCCTTGTATATCAGAGGGACAGTATCTTAGTGCCTGATGAGACGGCTGTGGAAGAAATGCAGGAAAAGCTGACGGCAGATACCGATTTGATCATAGGAGTCGGCTCGGGCGTGATACAGGATTTGTGCAAATATGTAAGTTTTGAAGCTGGGCTGCCGTATTATATTGTGGCTACGGCACCATCCATGGATGGGTATGCTTCCAAGGGTGCGGCAATGATCGCCAATAATATGAAGGTAACCTACAATGCGCATGTGCCGGAAGTGATTATTGGAGATACGAATATATTAAAAGATGCTCCCATGGAAATGATACAGGCTGGATACGGTGACATTTTAGGTAAATTTTCCTGTCTCAATGACTGGAAATTGAGTCATGTGGTAAATGATGAATATTTTTGTCAGACGGTTTATGATATGACTTATGATATGTTATGTAAAACGAAGGACTTGGGAGAAGCGCTTCGAAATAGAGATGGCAGGGCAATCCAAACTTTGATGGAAGCACTGATTGGTGTAGGTATTGCCATGGCATATGTGGGTAATTCCAGACCGGCCTCCGGCAGTGAACATCACCTGTCTCATTTTTTTGAGATCACCGGAATTATCAACGATGAGCCATATTTTATGCATGGTACGGATGTGTTATACTCTGCTGTTTATACGCAGAAGTTGAGAGAGAAATTATTAAAGATAGACGCTCCAGAGGTACATCAGCTGCCAACAAAGGAAGAATGGGAAGCCAATATTCACCGTGTATATGGTATTGCCGCTTTGGGTGTTATTGCATTACAAAATAAAATGGGTTGGTACGAAATCGACAGACTTCCTGTATATCAAGAAAAATGGGCAGAAATAAAAGAGGTATTCTGTGAGGTGCCTTCTTCTGAAAAATTAGTTGAATATGTAGAAAGTATTGGTTTGGATATTTCGGAATATGAAAAAATGTATGGACAGAAGAAAATTCAGGATGCATTGCTGTACGCAAAGGATTTAAAGGATCGTTATTCTGTACTTTGGGTTTACTACGACCTGATGGCATAGGAGGGAAACATGAGAACACTTACTCAAGCAAATCGAATGTTGGTTGCCGGACACAGAGGCGACTGCTACAACTATTATGAAAATACGATGAAAGCTTTTGAGGCTGCTATTGCAGCCGGTGCGGACATGATTGAAACTGACGTACGCATGACGAAGGATGGTGTACTGATTCTTATGCATGATGACAAAGTGGATCGTACCAGTGATGGATATGGTTACATCAAGGACATGGAATATGAAGAACTGCTAAAGCTGAATGTGGGCGGAAAAACGGAACCTGCGACCATTCCTACCTTTGAGAGTTTGCTGCAGTTATTGGCTGAACGTAATATTTTACTGAATTTAGAGATTAAGGAATATTATTCACCGGGTAATGAAGCTCGATGTGAAGAATGCATCGAAAAATGTATAAAACTGATTGAAAAATACGGTTTTGCAGATAAAATGGTTTTTAACAGCTTTGATGCTTATGTATTGGAGTACATTGATGAAAGATATCCCGGACGCTATCTGTTACATGGCTTTTATCCATATTCTATTATGAAAAATGTGAACCGCAATCCTGACGAGTATTTGTATTGTGCCTGTGTATTCAGCATGAATCCGGAGAACTATCAATATCTTTGCAGCAAAAACATTGAGCCCTGGATCGGTGCAGGTGTCACAATTGAAAGCAGACTGAAAGAGTGTTTTGACATGGGAGCCCGGTTGATCACTACAAATTTCCCGACAGACAGTATCAGGAAATTAGAAAGAATAGGTGCAAGATAATGGATATCAGCAAAATTAAAGTAATAGCCTTTGACTTAGACGGTACATTGACTCAGCACAAAACACCTATGATACCGGAAAACAGAGGTGCTATGGAGCATCTTAGTCAGAAATACAAATTGGTCATGGCAGGTGCCGGACAGTGCCGCAGAATCTTTAATCAGATGGAGGGTTTTCCGATAGATATTATCGGTAACTACGGGCTTCAGTATGCCAAATACAATCCGTATACCAAGGACATAGATATCGTCCGTGATATGGTTTTTGATTGTGATAAAGAAATAATCGAGGAAAAAGTGAAGTTTTTCCGGGAAAAGTACGGATATACAAAATTTGCAGGCAATAATGTGGAATATCACCCTTCGGGCTGTCTTACGTTTCCGATCTTGGGAACAAAAGCCTGTCAGGAGGACAAGCTGGCATTCGACCCGGACAGAAAAAAGCGGCGCTTGATCTATCAGGAGGTTGTGGAAGCATTCCCTGATTACAATGTGTTTGTAGGAGGTTCCTCTTCCTTTGATATGGCACCGAAGCCCTATGATAAATATTACGCACTGGATTTATACTGCAGAGAAAATGGATTGAAGCATGAAAATCTGGTTTACGTGGGGGACGATTACGGTCTGGGCGGAAATGATGAGTCAGTTTATCAATCAGATATCTCATTTATCTGCATAGATGATTATCGTGACTTTGTGGACATCATGACAGAAGCCGGGCTGTTATAAATATTGTATTATAAGAAAGAGCAAAACTAAAAAATGGTTTTGCTCTTTGTGATAAATCAGGAATTGTACAAAATATTCTGATAGCCGGAAATCTGCTTCAACTTTTCACAATTATTGTTTTCGGTGATTAAATGATCAATGTCATCTAAGGTACATTGTTTATAGCCTGCGTACTGTCCGAATTTTTCTGAATCGCAAAGGAAAACTTTTTTATCTGCATTGTCCATCATGGCATTTCTGACACATACCTCTTCGCGCACACAATCGTAAATCACGCCGTTTGGAGCCAGGGCTTTCGCCGAGAAAAATAGAACATTGGCATGAATATTTTCAAAAGTACGGTGCGCATCACTTCCTAAGAGACAATTACGGTTTGCTTTACTTAAAATTCCCCCGGAGGAGATGATCTCTATATCTGATTGGGAGAGGAAGGTGGTAATTTCAATATTGTTAGTTACTACGGTAATGTTCGATTTTTTCAAAATCTCATATGCAACAAAAAATGCGCTGGAGGATTGGTCCAAAAAAACAATATCTCCATCATGAATCAGACTTGCGGCTTTTGCAGCAATTATCTTTTTGGCAGATATATTGTGGTGAGCTCTTGTAGAGAAAGGGATCACCTGGGAGCTGTTTTTTACAAGAGATACCCCACCGTAACTGCGGGATACCATGCCCTGATTTTCTAAAGATGCCAGGTCACGGCGGATGCTGGACTCACTGGTGTAAAGTAATTCACTGAGTTGTTTAACGGTAATATAACCTTCGCTGTTTAAAAGTTTTAGAATTTCGTGTTCTCGCTCGTTTTTGTACATTTTTGTTCACCTCATGCTCATTGTTGCACGGAATGCTATAAATGTCAATATACAGTAATACGGATCATTTGCAGAATGTTTTAGGCTTTCGTAAACTTAAAAAATATGTTATAATTCTCATATACTTGATTATGAAAGGCAAGGTAAAAATTATGATGTATAAGAAAATCCAGCTTGATAATAATGATGAAAATGTATATCTCGAAGTTTATGTGGCAGATGCCCTTCCCGGATTTACCCGAAATGCGATTCTTGTGATTCCGGGAGGCGGGTATGGCGCTGTATGTTCCGACCGGGAAGGAGAACCCATTGCTTTGGCATTCCTGCCGTATGGATACAATAGTTTTGTGCTGCATTATTCTGTAAGCAGCAATAGTGATAAAACCTTCCCAACCCAGTTGATTCAGGCATCTATGGCCATGAAGCATATCAGGGATCATGCAGAAGAATATAATATTGATCCGAAGAAGGTGTTTGTGACCGGATTTTCAGCAGGAGGACATTTAGCAGCATCTCTGGGAACAATGTGGAATAAAAAAGAAATATATGAAGCTTTGGACATGCCTTATGGATATAACAAACCATCGGGGATGATGCTCGTTTATCCGGTGATCTCGGCAGATCCATCCTTTGGTCATATGGGAAGCTTCTGCAACCTGTTGGGAAGCGCTGAACCGGCACAGGATTTGTTGGATGCAGCCAGTATTGAAAAGAATGTAACGTCTGAAGCATGTCCGGCATATATTGTTCACACATCCAATGATGAGATTGTGAATGTAAAGAATTCCCTTGCTCTGGCCAACGCATATGCAGAAGCGGGTATGACATTTGAACTGCATATTTATCCTGATGGCCCTCATGGTATGGCATTGGCAAATCGTATCACTGAATGCGGCAATGCAAAGTGGGTGGATGAATGCTTTGCGTGCTGGGTTGAAAACGCTGTGAAGTGGGCAGAAAAATTCGGAGTGTAGGGGGAATCATGACATGAAGGTATTAGTCACAGGTGTCAGAGGCCAGCTTGGTTATGATGTAGTAAATGAATTAGAAAAGAGAGGTCTGGAAGCTATCGGTGTGGATATTCAGGAAATGGATATCACAGATGAGGCAAGCGTAAATAGTGTCATTGGGGAGGCTGCTCCTGATGCAGTCATCCATTGTGCAGCTTACACTGCTGTAGATGCTGCAGAAGAT
>JAZPYS010000095.1:0-13276 GCA_045544275.1 Acetatifactor sp.
GTATATATAATAAAATTTTCTCTCCGAAAACATTTGTACTCAGAGGAAAAAAACGTGAAATACTAAATCTCCTGCTCGAAAAGATTTGATTATTTGCGTCTTCTAAGGCTTTGAGCAAAAGCAGGCTGGCGTTCGCACAGATACGGGCAGCATAAGTGTGACGGTTTCTTTAGAATATCTTACAGGGCACTTTTGCAAAACGTAATCCGCAGAGCCAATGTCTGAAAGAAGAGAAGGCCATCAAAAGTTTTCTTGGTAATAAATAACTTCGATCGTCTTCTCTTCTTGAGTTTTGGCGTGGCGGATTTAATCTCGACTTTGCAAAAGTGCCCTGTTAGTTATTCTTAGAAAACGCCAATCGTTGCTGCCCGTACTGTGCCGGACACCAGCCTGCTTTTGTCAAAGGGTTAGAAGACACAAAACATTTTTTTCGAGCAGGAGATAAGTATTTCTACGTTTTTCCCCAATGAGTACGAATGTTTTTCGGAAGAAAATTTTCTCTATATTCTCGTGCAAAATAAATCCTGCCAAATCAATTCTCTTTTATATCAGGTACATAAATGCGAAAAGGAATAATATTTTACCCCGGATCTGCATAAATTGAACAAAGAGATATTGTGTGAGGCTTTATGGAGGATTTAAGTGCAAGCAGCCGGATGCATAAAGTGTCTATGACCAACCGCAGATTATGTATCATAAACGGCGTAAAGGATGTATTGTCTTTCGATGTGCAGGAAGTCAGGTTGGAGACAGAGCAGGGAATGCTGCAGATCAAGGGAGAGGATCTTCATGTGAGTAGATTGACGTTGGAACGTGGAGAGATTGATATTGATGGGCGTATCGACAGTTTTGTTTATTTCGATGAAGGTGCAGCTGGCAGCAGGAAAGAATCTCTATGGGAGCGAATGTTCCGGTAACATCTATGGATAGTGAAAATCTTTTTTTGCTGCATTCAACCATTCTGGGAGTATATCTGGCATTTGTTTATGACACTATCCGGATATTCCGCAGGCTGATTTCACATAATATCTTTTTCATATCCCTGGAAGATGTCATTTATTGGATATATCTGGCAGCAGAGGTTTTTCTTTTGATGTACCGTGAGAGCAATGGGATGCTTAGGTGGTTTGCGGTGTTGGGGGCAGGCACGGGCATATTCTTGTATAAAAAGCTGTTAGGGAGATATTATGTACATTACATATCCCGTTTTTTACAAAAAATCCTGCACAGAGTACAACGAATTTCTAAAAAAGTGTTGAAATCGCAGCATAAACTCCTTAAAATAAGGTTGAGGAAACGTTGATGATAGAGAAGGTGTGAAGTAAAACGAAAAGAAGATAAATGAGCGTTCGTCGTTGAAAGGCGTGGACGCTTAATTTTTTGTGTAAGAAGTTACAATATGTAACTTGACAAAATAATTTACATGTTGTAAACTAAGTATGAAAGAGAAGTTGGAGGATTTATAATGAATAATAAAAGTAATGTGATTACGAAGAATGAAGAGATAATATTGGAAATTGTTGAGAGAGAAAATCCCATTACAATGAAGCAAATTATAGAACGGACGAAAGAACAAAAAGAATGGGCAGATAGTACAATAAAAACATTTGTAAGAAGGTTGGTAAAAAAAGGAATGGTAGCAGTAGAGGAAAAGGAGGTACAATATTTTATACCCAAAAGTTCAAGAGAAAAGAGAGGAATATCTGCGTTACATGAAGTGTTTGATAAATTTTATGAAGGGAAGTGGCAAAAGGCTGTGTTAAGTTTTGCAGATGATGAGAAATTAACACAAGAAGAATTGGAAAAAGCATTAAATTTTATAAGAGATTTTAAGCAATAAGAGGATGTTATGTCGGAAATATTATGGAATATTTGTTTACTTACATTGGTGGGAACTATCATTTTAGTTGTTCGTAAATTATGTGGAGATAAATTGTATCCAACAATGTTAACATTGTTTTGGCTTTTTTTTATAATTATTTCAATATTACCATTACATAGAATTGCTGTATTAAGTGCGAATATTGAAGGTTTCAGTTTTTCGAGCGAGATTATAAATATATCGGATAACAGACAAAATGAATATGAGGATTTACTGAATACGCATTATAATGTGAACATATTGGAAAAATTCTCAATAAAGAAAAACATTGATATAATATGTAAAATTGCATGGGTGGTAGGGTTAAGTGCAAGTATTTTATATAAAGTACATAGGGCTATTAGATTAGAGAAAAGTATAAAAAGGGAATGCAAAGGTGTTTATTCATGTATTGCTATAGGAAGCAAAAGCAAAGTCAATATATTTATTACAGAGAGTAAGGGTCCTATGGTATATGGAATAAAGCCGAATATTTATGTACCGGAAAAATTCATTGAAAGTGACGCATTAAAGAGTATTTTAGCGCATGAAAGAGTGCATATTATCAGAAAACATCACTTGTTATTAATTCTGTTAGATATAATAAGTAGTATTTATTGGTTCCTTCCGTATTATAAGCACATTTTTGTAAAAAGTTTGTGCGATGATATGGAATATAGATGTGATTATGAAGTGATTAAAAATTGTGATGTGAACTCTAAAGCGTATGCAAGCCATTATGCAATTGTAAAGGGTTATCGGTCGGGTCTTAATTTTTCGCTTTATTTTGGAAAAGGACAATTTATGGATAGAATCTGCCGGATTCTTAATCCTGTGAAAGATAAGAAGAAGACAATATGGATTTTAGTTTTGTTTGTGGCAACAGTTGTCGGTTCAGTATTGTGGATAGGGGATATTTATTTCATAAAGGATAGTAATGGATTTACTAAATGGGAAGTGAAGCAGGCGAAAGATACAATTATTAATGTATTGAATGCTGCAAATGAGGGTGACGAAGAACTTTTTGAAGATTATATTTATAGAGAGGGACCGCTTAGTAGAGTGGGAGATTTTGCTGATGTGCAATACGACCTTTATTATATAGATTATATGCCACGTACATCAAGTTATTATGAAAGAAAATATAAGGAGCAGCATCAATTACAGATGAGTAAACTTTTGCATTTGGAAGGAATTTTAAAAATAGAAGGGAGTGAGAGGATATGGGGGTTTACACTTATATTTGACGAAGAGGAACGAGATTGGAAGTTGTATGATTGGGGACAATAGGAGGTATGTTTAAAGCGTATGGACATAATAATGGTGGTCACTATTCAGATATTTTGCCTATTGATATGTGTGTTGGAGATGTGTTACAAAAAAGTAGTGACGGAATTGATTATGGTCATTCAATGTATATAATTAGTACACCAGGAGGAAGTAATCCGTCATATTCAGAAATTGTAATTGCACAACATACCAGCAATTTGACAAAGACGGTGGCAGAGGTTATTGTTACGACAACATATATGAGGCATATGCAATTTATGTATAATACGTTTGATTCGTAGTAGATTAGGCTCTTATATCCCGTTTTTTACAAAAAATCCTGCACAGAGTACAACGAATTTCTAAAAAAGTGTTGAAATCGCAGCATAAACTCCTTAAAATAAGGTTGAGGAAACGTTAAAAGAGGTGTTTTAAAACTGTGTTCATTTACATCTGTGCGCCAAATTATTTCATTTGGGGACGCTCTCGCTCCGTTCTCGGTCGTAGCGGACACTAAGAAATTTTCATCGCTTACACTTGAAAATTTCAAGTGCCGACGCCTCGAAAGGCCCCTGCATTGAAATAATTTGGCTCACGGATGTAAATGAACAGTTTACAAATCTCTAAAACATGGTGTGAAAGTGAGGTTGCATGGAAAGAAGAACTGGGAGAAAGAAAGTTGCATATCGAAAAAAGATGCAGAACCGTGTCAGTATGTTTCTGGTCATGCTGGTTGTAGTACTGCTGTTGGTCATTGTAGGTGTCAGAGGGATGCAGTTAAATGACCGGCTGGAGAGCCTGAAGGCGGAAGCGGCACAGGTGGAGGCAGATATTGCTGAGGAGAAGCAGAGAACGGAAGAACTGGAAGAATATGAAAAATACACACAGACCAAGATGTTCTATGAGGAAATCGCCAAAAAGATATTGGGGCTGGTGTATGATGATGAGATTATATTTAAGGAGAAATAAATGTTTGCAGCGGCCACCGTCGGAAGACGGTGGCTGATTTTGTCAACAAAAACAATTCTTTCGGCATCAGGAACCGACAAAATAATCATGTACTCTCCGTTATAATAATTCTGCACGGAGTGCATTACAGGCGGAGGGATACATAATGGTGGAAGAAAAGGTTTTTGGAGAATATGGCAGAAAGAAGTTGTTGATGTATGCGGATTCCTTTCTGGATCTGGCAAATAGTTTTGCAGAGACAGAACAGACAGAGGCGGGGAATATGCCGTCAGAGGGACGGGAGAAAATGCTGAAGGAGCATTCTTTTCGGGAGTCTATGCAGGTTCTTAAGGATAATTTGTCAGAGGTATCCCAGATACTGCAGAAGGTAGCCGAGGAGACTGCGGTGTGTATTGAATTGCCGGAGCGTCAGAAAAAAAAGGCAATCCGTATGTTGGGAAAGGAAAAAATACTGGTAAAGGACATTTACTATATAGAAGAAAATGGAACAGGTAAAGTTACACTGAATGTTACCATGTGTACGGATAAAACCGGTGGCTGTATGGCAAGGGAAGTGGCAGATATGCTCTCTGTAATTATGGACAAGCGGCTGAATCTTTCCGGTCAGAGTCCATATCTTGTGGATCATGAGGAGCGGACATTTTTCTTTTTGGAGGACCCACCATTTATGGTGTTGACCGGTTATGCACGGGCTGTCCGGGAGCAGGAGAAAATTTCAGGGGATAACTATTCTATTATGGAGCTGGATTGTGGAAAACTTGTGATACTTTTGTCCGATGGTATGGGATCCGGAGAAAAGGCATGTCAGGAAAGCCGTGCAGTAATAGAGAGGATGGAGACGCTGTTGGAGGCTGGCCATACGATAAACAGCGCAGTCAATATTGTGAATAATACATTGCTGGCTGCGGGAGAACCTGCAAATATGTCCACGATGGATGTGTGCAGTCTGGATTTGTATACCGGTAAATGTGAGTTTCGTAAAATGGGTGCAGCAGCTTCCTTTATCAAAAGCAGTGTTTATGTGGAGCCTATCATCATGAATCGTCTGCCGTTGGGGATCTTTTTCAGGAATGAGGATGAATATGTCTCCAGAGAATTGATGGACAATGATTATCTGATCATGGTGACAGATGGCGTATTGGATGCCTTCAGTGCAGGGGATTATGAGGAGATGCTGGGACAGTATCTCAGGGATATGCGAGAATGTTCTCCTGCGGAGGTTGCAAAGCGGATACTCCAGTTTGCCTTAAAATGCAGCGGAGGTCATATCAAGGATGATATGACAATTTTAGTGCTGGAAGTGTTTCAGAGCCGGTAAAATGGGGATTGCTTTTTGCTGAAAATATCAGTATATTTAAGATATGAAAAACGAAATGACAATTCAAAAAAATACGGAAAACAAGGTGTTATCATATTGTGGGCGGTCTGCAATGTTCCGGGAAGGGGACAGGGTAGTACTGGGCGTATCAGGAGGGG
Organism: Acetatifactor sp.; assembly: GCA_045544275.1. Classification (GTDB taxonomy): domain Bacteria; phylum Bacillota; class Clostridia; order Lachnospirales; family Lachnospiraceae; genus Acetatifactor. Next base: position 5,576 of record JAZPYS010000095.1, read on the forward strand.
CAGATTCAATTTGCCTCTTGTTTGTGTTGATGAAACTGCGTAAGCTCTTAGGGATAGAGCTTTGTGTTGTTCATGTAAATCATGGGGTCCGGGAAGATGCCGGAGAAGATGCGGCTTATGTAGAAGGATTGTGTGCACAGTATGACATTCCCTTTATGTTGAAAGAAATCCGGCTGGCTGAGCTTGCAAAGGAATTGGGTGCAACACAGGAAGAGGCCGGCCGGATTGCCAGATATCAGGCATTTGCCGAAGCATGTAAGAAGTACGGCTGCAATAAGGTGGCGGTAGCTCACAATAGCAATGACCGGGCAGAGACCATGCTCTTTAACTTGTTTCGAGGAACCGGATTAAAAGGCATGGCAGGCATATTGCCGGTACGGGATAATGTAGTGCGGCCCCTTCTTTGTCTGGAACGCAGAGAAATTGAGGAATATCTGGACGCCGGTGGTATATTATATAAACAGGACAGTACCAATGATACGGACGATTATACCAGAAATCGTATCCGCCATCACATTCTGAATTATGCCGGGGAACATATTACGGAAGGCTGTGTGGGAAATATGTGCCGGGCAGCGGATATCTTTGCAGAAGAAGAAGGCTATCTGGAGGAACAGACTTATGGGGCACTGGCTCAGTGCGTCATTTCAGAGGAGGGGGCCAGGGCTGTGGAGATTTCTGTGGAAGCATTTTTGGAATGTCATCCGGTCATTCAAAAACGTCTGCTTTTGCTGATATTGGAGCGGCTGTTTCCAAAGCAGCAGGATATTACGGCTGTGCATATCAGGGATATGCTGACTTTGTTCAAAATGTCGGGAAATCGACAAATTCATCTTCCTTATCAGATTCGGGGAGAACGGATCTATGATCGGGTCAGGCTGGAGCGCTGCGAGGGTGTGGGACAGCCCGGTAATCCACCATGGCAGGGGTATGATATTTTGGTTCCACCGCTTAATAGTGTGGGGGACGAACATAGAGTGAATTTGCCGGATGGAACCGAATTTATTTTTACACTATTGGAAAAATCACAGGATATAGCCGAGAATCAAGTATTTTTAAAAAACATTTCTGAAAATATGTATACGAAATGGTATGATTATGATAAAATAATAGAATGCCTTCGAGTCCGCACCAGACAAACAGGTGATTACCTGACAATTCGTGGAAATAATACCATGCAGCATAAGAAGTTGAAGGATTACATGGTCACGGAGAAGATCCCCAAAGGGGAGCGTGACAGGATCCCTGTGCTCGCAGACGGAAATCATGTGTTGTGGCTGGCAGGATATCGAATCAGTGAACATTATAAGGTTACGATAAACACGGAAAAAATTTTACAGGTACGATGGGTGAAATGAAAGGAGAACATATGGCAGAACGTGTAGAAGTTTTATTATCTGAAGCAGAAGTGGACGCAAAAATTCAGGAGATCGGGGAGCAGATCAGCAAGGATTATGCAGGAAAACAGGTGCATTTAGTATGTGTATTGAGGGGCGGTGCATTCTTTATGTGTGAACTGGCAAAGAGAATCACTGTACCCGTATCCCTTGACTTTATGTCAGTGTCCAGCTACGGCAGTGATACCAAATCCAGCGGCGTGGTTAAGATCGTAAAGGATCTGGATGACTCTCTGCAGGGAAAAGATGTGATCGTGGTGGAAGATATTGTGGATTCCGGCAGAACATTAAGCTATCTGTTGGAGATGCTGCATGACAGAAAACCCAATTCATTAAGATTGTGTACACTTCTTGATAAGCCGGACAGAAGAGTTGTGAATGTACCGGTGGATTATACTGCATTTCAGATTCCGGATGAATTTGTGGTAGGCTATGGTCTGGATTATGATCAGAAATACCGCAATCTTCCTTATATCGGTGTGGTAAAATTTGATTAAGATTATAAAAGCAGCATTACGGCGGCTGTCGTGATGCACAGGAGGTTAAATTGAAAAATCAGGCAAAAGGATTTGGGTCCTACTTGGTCTTTATGGCAATCATTCTGTTGTTAATGTTTGGATTAGAGACGTGGAAGGATCAGGGGGATGCGTACACCCAGGCTGAGTATGTGACTGACCTGCAGGGAGGAAAAGTTAAGGAAATTATTATCACTCCCAATAAAGAAGCTCCCACAGGATATGCCACCGTTCTGTTTGATAATGATACCAGACGCATATATGCCACAGATATCGGTGAGCTGGAAAGTCTGGCCAGGGAGAACGGATATGATCCGGAGGTAGAGGACATTCAGCGGGAAAGCTGGTTTCTGAATAATATGCTGCCCATCATATTGATTGCGGCACTGGGCATGTTCTTCTTTATGATGATGAATGCCCGTCAGGCCGGTGCCGGCGGCAATGCCAAAATGATGGATTTCGGAAGGAGCCGTGCGAAGCTTTCCAAAGGGGATAATAAGGTCAACTTTAAAGTGGTAGCAGGTCTGGAAGAGGAGAAAGAAGAACTGGCGGAGATCGTAGATTTCCTGAAAGCTCCCGGAAAGTACACAAAAGTGGGTGCAAGAATCCCTAAGGGTGTTCTGTTAGAGGGGCCTCCGGGAACCGGTAAGACCCTGCTTGCTAAGGCGGTTGCCGGTGAAGCGGGAGTACCATTCTTTAGTATTTCCGGTTCAGATTTTGTGGAAATGTTTGTGGGTGTAGGTGCAAGCCGTGTCCGTGATATGTTTGCGGAAGCCAAGAAAAATGCACCCTGTATTGTATTTATTGATGAAATTGACGCAGTGGCAAGACGCCGTGGTACCGGTATGGGCGGCGGACATGATGAAAGAGAACAGACATTGAACCAGCTTCTGGTGGAAATGGATGGTTTTGGTGTCAATGAGGGTATCATTGTTATGGCAGCCACAAACCGTGTGGATATTCTGGATCCGGCAATCCTCCGACCGGGACGGTTTGACCGTAAAGTGACTGTAGGTACACCTGACATCGGTGGCCGTGAAGAGATCTTGAAGGTACATGCGAAGAACAAACCCCTGGCAGAAGATGTGGATCTGAAACAGGTTGCCCAGACCACAGCAGGATTTACCGGTGCAGATCTGGAAAATCTTTTAAATGAAGCTGCCATCAGTGCTGCAAAAGAGGGAAGAGGCTTTGTAAAGCAGGCAGATATTCAGAAATCTTTTGTAAAAGTCGGTATCGGTGCAGAGAAGAAAAGCCGTATCATTTCGGAGAAAGAAAAGAAGATTACGGCTTATCACGAAGCAGGTCATGCGATTCTCTTCCATGTGCTGCCGGATGTGGGTCCTGTATATACGGTTTCCATTATTCCAACCGGATCAGGCGCAGCAGGTTATACGATGCCCCTTCCGGAGAAGGATGAAATGTTCCTGACCAAGGGCAGGATGCTGCAGGATATCATGGTATCTTTAGGTGGTCGTATTGCGGAAGAGATCATATTTAAAGATATCACTACCGGTGCCTCCAGTGATATCAAGCGTGCTACTAAGGTGGCCAGACGCATGGTAACCCGTTTCGGTATGTCGGAAAATGTCGGCGTGATCTGTTATGATGAAGATGATGATGCAGTGTTCATCGGCCGTGATCTGGCCCATGCCAAGGCCCACAGCGAAGCAGTTGCCGGTGTCATCGACATGGAAGTGAAGGCCATTATCGACGATTGTTACGCAAAGGCAAAGGATCTTATCTTGCAGCATGAAGATGTGCTTCATGCCTGTGCAGAGCTTCTTTTAGAGAAGGAAAAGATCGGAAGAGAAGAATTCGAAGCACTTTTTGTTAAAAATTAACAAAAACAGATGGTCAAAATTGTAATATTTGTGAATTTGGCGAATTGCAAAAAATGGGAGTTACTGGTATTATAATACTCGTAACCCCCCAATACATTATATATAGTTTTTTGCTATACCCCATAAGAAAGAAATACCTTCTCTAAAAAGGACAGCTTACCCGGCTGTCTTTTTTTCCGTAGTTTTTTAGGAGGAAGAACAAAACTCTAAATATATTTCACATTCTGCTTGCAGTTATGCCCGCTTTCCAGTAAAATAACAATGTATCACTATAGGTAAATAAATACAAGGGGTGCACAAAATGGACTTGAACCAGTTAAGAAGGCCTGAATATAACCAGCTTTACATTGCATCTATGAGACCGGTTTTTAACAGAAAGGGTTTGTTTAGCGACACAACCGAAAATTATGTAACACCGGCCCAGCCGGATCCTTACGACGTGGTGACGATCCGGTTTCGAACCGCAAAGAACAATGTGGACCGGGTTTTACTTGTTTATAAAAATTATCCCTATCTTATGAAAAAAGCTGAGTCAGACGAATGTTTTGACTATTATGAATATAAACTGCAGTTGACAGAAGAAAAGGTCAACTATCATTTTATGGTAGAGACGGGCAAGATCTCTGCAATTTATGACACAAGAGGCATTGTCAGGGATGCCAATGAATATTATGATTTTGTGATATTTCCGGGATTTAAGACGCCGGAATGGGCAAAAGGTGCAGTAATGTACCAGATTTATGTGGATCGGTTCTGCAATGGAGATCCCTTTAATGACGTCCTTACGGATGAGTATACTTACATCGGAGATCATGTGCATTATGTAGATAACTGGTATCGTTATCCGGCCCACATGGATGTACGTGAATTCTATGGTGGCGATCTGCAGGGTGTCCTGAACAAGATGGACTATCTGGAAAGCTTAGGTGTGGAGGCGATTTATTTCAATCCACTGTTTGTATCGCCCTCTAATCACAAGTACGATATCCAGGATTATGATTATATCGATCCGCATTTTGGCAAGATTGTGGAGGATAAAGGAAATGTATTGGAGCCGGGAGACAAAGACAATACCCACGCTACCAGATATATTAACCGTGTGACCAATAAAGCCAATTTGGAAGCCAGCAATGAATTGTTTATTCAGGTGGTGGAGGAAGCCCATAAACGAGGCATGAAGGTGATTTTAGACGGGGTGTTTAATCACTGTGGTTCTTTCAATAAATGGCTGGACCGAGAGCGCATTTATGAAAATGCAGAAGGCTATGAAAAGGGAGCTTATGTCTCGAAGAACAGTCCTTATAAGGATTATTTTGCATTTAACGGCGGCAATTGGCCGTATAACCGCAATTATGACGGCTGGTGGGGACATGATACCCTGCCGAAGCTGAATTATGAAGGTTCAGAAGAACTGTTTAAATATGTATTGAAAATTGCCGCAAAGTGGGTTTCACCCCCATTTAATGCAGATGGCTGGAGACTGGATGTGGCTGCAGATCTGGGACATACACCGCAGTTCAATCATCATTTCTGGCAGGAATTCAGAAGAGTTGTGAAGGAAGCCAATCCGAATGCGATTATTTTGGCAGAACATTATGGCAACACCAGAGACTGGCTGCAGGGCAATGAATGGGACACTGTCATGAATTATGATGCTTTTATGGAACCCATTACCTGGTTTTTGACCGGTATGGAGAAGCACAGCGATGATTTCAGGGAGGATCTGTTGGGCAATGCGGAATGTTTTTGGGGTGCTATGAAGCATCACACAGCCAATTTTTCCATGCCCAGCTGGCAGGTTGCCATGAACGAATTGTCGAACCATGACCATTCTCGATTTCTTACCAGAACCAATCATAGAGTAGGCAGAAATTCCACTCTGGGATCGGAAGCAGCCAACCATAATGTCAACAAAGCTGTTTTTCGTGAGGCAGTAGTTATGCAGATGACATGGATGGGGGCACCTACGATTTACTATGGAGATGAAGCCGGTTTGTGCGGTTTCACTGATCCGGATAACAGAAGAACATATCCATGGGGCCGGGAGGACTGGGATATGATCACATTCCATAAGGATATCATCCGTATCCGAAAGAACATTCCGGCACTGCGCAAGGGATCCATCAAATATATTGATGCGGATTATAATTATCTGGCTTACGCTCGGTTTGATCGTCAGGATCAGTGTGTGATTCTGGTTAACAACAATGATTGTGAAATAACGAAAACAGTATCAGTGTGGGAAGCCGGTACTGCAAAGGAAGGTACTATGGTGCAGCTGATCGCTACTTATGACAGCGGTTATTCTCTGGAAAACAGAGAATATGAGATCAAAGCAGGAAAAATTCAGATTGAGCTTCCTAAAACATCGGCAGTGATACTAAGGTTTAAGCGGTGAGTGTGACAGCGTGGAAAAGGTTGTGACGGTGGATTGTGGAATCCATAATAAAACACTTGCATTTTGTATAAACATGTGATACAATTTCACATTGTTAGGACATGATTCCTGCATGGATGGATTCCCGAGTGGCCAAAGGGGACAGACTGTAAATCTGCTGCAAATTGCTTCGGTGGTTCGAATCCACCTCCATCCATTTAAGATGACCCGCACAGATGTGCCAGTTTTTGTGTATTGAAAGGAAAACATATGGAACAATATTCAGTAACAGGGATGAGCTGTGCTGCCTGCAGTGCCCGGGTGGAAAAAGCGGTAACTAAGGTGCCGGGAGTGACAGCATGTTCCGTGAGCCTGCTGACCAATTCCATGGGCGTGGAAGGAACAGCGGATACAGGTGCAGTAATAGCAGCGGTACAGGAAGCAGGATATGGTGCGTCCCTAAAAAAGACCGGTGGTCCGGCAGGCGGAAGTGTAATGGACAGCAGGAATGCAGATAATGAGCAGACTCCGGAGGATGCTCTGGCGGACAAGGAAACTCCAATCCTGAAAAAACGTCTCATTGCCTCTTTAGGATTTTTATTGGTGCTCATGTACTTTTCTATGGGACATATGATGTGGGGGTGGCCCCTGCCGGCATTTTTTAGCCACAATCATGTGGCAGTCGGGTTGATACAGTTGCTGTTGACAGTCATTGTCATGGTCATTAATCAGAAGTTCTTTATCAGTGGGTTTAAAAGTTTGTGGCACAGAGCCCCCAATATGGACACATTGGTGGCCCTTGGTTCTGCGGCTGCCTTTGTGTACAGCACGGCAGCATTGTTTGTCATGACAGATGCGCAGTTAAAGGGTGATGCAGAGGCTGTCATGGAATACATGCATGAGTTTTATTTTGAATCTGCAGCAATGATTTTAGCACTGATTACAGTAGGAAAAATGCTGGAGGCAAGATCCAAGGGAAAGACTACGGATGCCCTGAAGGGGTTGATGAAGCTGGCACCAAAGACCGCAACATTGCTGCAGGAAGGCAGGGAAGTTACGGTACCTATTCAGCAGGTGAAGAAGGGTGACCTCTTTGTGGTAAAGCCGGGAGAAAATATCCCGGTGGATGGTGTGGTATTGGAAGGCAGCAGTGCCGTCAACGAATCGGCACTGACCGGTGAAAGTATTCCGGTAGATAAGAGTGCCGGAGACCAGGTTTGTGCTGCAACCATAAATCAGTCCGGCTATCTTCAGTGTGAAGCCACCCGTGTGGGGGAAGATACCACACTTTCCCAGATTATTCAGATGGTCAGTGATGCGGCAGCTACGAAAGCGCCCATTGCCAAGGTGGCAGATAAGGTGTCCGGTGTATTCGTGCCGGCAGTTATAGCCATTGCCCTTTTGACCATGGGGGTATGGCTGCTTCTGGGAGAAAGCATGGGCTTTGCGCTGGCCAGGGGCATTTCTGTGTTGGTCATCAGTTGTCCCTGTGCTTTGGGCCTGGCTACGCCGGTTGCCATCATGGTGGGAAATGGTATGGGTGCGAAGCACGGAATTTTGTTTAAAAC
>JAZPYS010000096.1:0-4857 GCA_045544275.1 Acetatifactor sp.
ATCCAACTGGGTTTTAGCAGACTCCATCTGTGCTTCCCCCATAATGATCTGCGCACTTGCATTGGCAAATTCTACAGCAGCTGTCAACTGCCCCTTCTCCACTTCTTTCAGACCATAATCAACCTGTGCCAGACCCTCGTTGATCTTTTTCATATTTTCACTTACCATAACACCATATGCTTCATAGCCCATACCGCCAGTAAGCGAATTGATATTGTTCTGCAACTCCAATGCCTGGGCACCTAATATCACATCCAATACAGTCAGATTCTCGGAAACCGTCTGAACGTTTGCCGGATCTGTCCAATCAAGCGTCTCAAGTGTTTTTACTACATCCCCAAGACTTTCTTCTGTGGATACTGCCTGCTTGATCAGTTCATTGCCCAAACAAGATTCTTTCAATGACACAATTTCTGTTTTTGCCTTCTCATACTGCTCCGGATCAATCATATCGGAACCTGAAACACTATGATTAAGCAGCTGCACCATTTCCATATATTTAGCACTGCTTCCAACCAATGGATTCAATTCATCAAGCATTCCCTGCAGTGCACCTGCTGTAGCCAAATTAGTATTCAGTGTATTTTTCGTTGTTTCTAAATTAATTTTCGTGGTCAGTAACTGATTCTTCGTATCTGCAAGCTGCTGGGCAGTGGCCGCCTTTGCGCTTTCCAACTCTGCTTTTCCATTTTCTATCTCTGTTTTGCCATCATTCAGTTCGTTTTGACCTTCCAGTATCTCCTGTCTGCCTTCAGCCATCTCCTGTTCACTGTCAATCAGCTGCTGTTTTCCTTCTTTCAGTTCCTCTTCAGCTTCCTGCATTTGCTTATCTATGGCTGCATATATCTGCTCATTCAGTGCTTCTACCTTCTCCGGTCTGATGAGCACATGAACACTTTCTTCCAACAGGCCTGATGTGGAAACACTGGCAACCCCTTCTATACTCTCGATTTCAGGTGCAATAGTCTCCTGTACATAAGTACTAAGCTCAGCATGATCCATGCCTTCCACACCAACTGCTGCTGTCATGATGGGAAGCATATCCGGATTCAGCTTCATAATAATAGGATTGCCAATGGAATCATCCCAGTAACTTTTGATCTGATCCAGACTTTCTCTGATTTCCAGGGAAGCCCCGTTCATATCTGTAGACTGGGAAAACTCCAGAATAACCATGGAATAATTCTCCGAAGATGATGAACTGATACTTTCAATATTACTTACCGTGGCCATCGCTGACTCTACCGGTTTTGTCACAACCGTTTCAACTGTTTCCGGACTTGCTCCGGGATAAGTGGTCATAATGATCACATAAGGCAGACTGATACTGGGCAGCAGGTCTGTTGTCATTTTGGTAAATGACACAACCCCTAATACAATTGCCAAAATAACGCCCACCAGCACTGTGTAGGGTTTCTTTACACTAAATTTGGATAACATTTACTTACTCCTGTTTTGCTTATTTCTTTCTTAACAAAATACAATATCTCATAAATTATATTACCCCTATTTTATAGTGTCAATGAACGATGTATTGCATAAATATTAAAAAAAAATAAAGAGTCCGAAGACACTTTATTTTTATAGCAATCTACGTATTTTGGCTTTCAATCGCTGCAGTGCATTGTCTGTTGATTTATCATCTCGTCCGAGTACTTTTGCAATCTGGGAATAGCTCATTCCGGTCAGATACAGATCCAGAACCTGCTTTTCAAAGTCACTCAGTTCCTCCTCAATCTTTCTTTCCAAATATTCCACTCGCTCCTTATCCAAAAACAGTTCTTCAGGATCACCGGATTCTCCGGAAGACATCACATCTGCCAACGTCATATTCTCTGGTCCGTCACTGTCAAAGGGCATGGTGTTCAGTGAAATATAAGTGTTTAAAGACATTTGTTTCTGACTCTTAGATGCCCTGATTGCCGAATACATCTGTCTGCTGATACACAGCTCTGCAAAGGTATAAAAACTGGCATCCCTTCCAAAATCATAATTCCGGATCGCTTTAAACAGACCAATCATACCTTCTTGTATCAGATCCTCGCTGTCAGCTCCTAAAATGTACATGGATTTCGCCTTATTTTTTACTAACTTTTTATACTTTTCCAGAAGATGATCCATGATCATCTGTTCACCGCTGCGAAACCTTTCTATCAATTCCTCATCCGTAAGACTTTCCCATTCAGAATTCATAACGCCCCTATTACATCATCCTCTGCCGCACAATTTCATAAGCCAATACACCGGCTGCTACCGATGCATTCAGAGAATCAATATCCCCTTTCATGGGAATCGATGCGATCATATCGCATTTCTCCTTCACAAGACGGCCCACGCCTTCCCCTTCATTGCCGATAACCAGACCGATAGGTCCTTTTAGATTCAGCTGATACATGGTGGTCCCACCCATATCTGCACAGACAAACCACAGACCTTCCTTCTTCAGTTCCTCGATAGTCTTTGCCATATTCGTCACTTTGACTACCGGTGTATAGTTCAACGCACCAGCGGAAGTACGTGCCACTGTTGCAGTCAGTCCGGCCGCCCTGTTCTTTGGAATAATTACCCCATGGGCACCTGCTAAATTAGCAGTTCTGATAATCGCACCCAGATTGTGTGGATCCTCAATATTATCCAGCAGGAAAATAAAAGGAGGCTCTCCTTTCTCCTGCGCCGCTTTCAGAATATCCTCCACTTCCGCATATTCATAAGCCGCAGCATAAGCAATAACACCCTGATGCTTTCCGGTCTCCGACATCTGATCCAGTCGTTCTTTGGATACGAATTTTATCAGCGTATCATGTTTTTTTGCCTCTCTTTTAATGGTCATCATCGGTCCATCCTGACAACCATCTAAAATAAAGATCTTATCAATGGGCTTACCTGAACGGTAAGCCTCAATTACAGCGTTTCTGCCCTCTATAGTCAGTTCCTGATATCCCATATTATTTCCTTTCTTACTTAAATATTCAATCCTGCTTTCTCAATACCCGTCCTAATTAGATACAGCATCCTGTCCGTCTGTCCGGTCAGATATAAGAAGCCCATCAACGCCTCAAACCCGGTAGCCTTACGATAATCCTGGATAGAGGCATTCTTAGCTGACGTATGGGATTTTGCATTACGGCCTCGTCTGTAGACCGCTTCCTCGTCTTCTGTCAATTCTTCCGAAAGGGCTTCAATCATAACCGCCTGTACCCCGGCCTGTACATACTTTACAGTGCGCTTGTGAAGTTCATTTGCAGCCCGATTAGCCCGCTCTACCACAACTGTACGGATTACCAGATCATACACCGCATCTCCGATATATGCCAGTGTTAAAGGTGAATATGCACGCACATCCACCTTTCCGCAATGAAATACCGCCTTGATCTGCTCCAGCATTCCGGCACTGTCCTCTTCCGACAGCCCGGTACTGCACATCTCAAAATTTACACTCTCTCCCATTTTACTCCTTCACGGGTATCCTTCAACACGATACCCTTTTCCAGCAATTCGTTTCTAATAGCATCGGCCAATGCAAAATTCTTTTCTTTCTTAGCCGCTTTACGTTCTTCGATCTTTGCCAGTACATATGCTTCCAGCTCTGCATCCACACCGGAATCTTCCTGCACTTCTTCTTTTAAGAGATCCAGACTCAGTACATAATCATAACTGTCGATAATAGCACGTTTTGTAGAGCCATTTAAATCCGCCTTCAATACATCATATAACAGAGTAATACCCATGGAGGTATTCACATCATTGCCTACAACTTCCACAAATTTAGCCTTGTATTCCTTTAATGCCGCTTCATCCACAGCACCTTCTTTGTCAAGCTCCGCAATACGATTCTTTAATTTTTTGTAAGTGCCTGCCGCTTGATCCAATGCATCATAGGAGAATACCAACGGTTTTCTATAGTGAGACTGCAAACAGAACAGTCTGTATGCAAGGGGATTATAGTTCTTGCTCTCCAACAGAGAAACTGTCAAAAATTCACCCTTGGACTTGCTCATCTTACCGGACTGATCATTCAAATGATGCACATGGAACCAGTAATTACACCACTTGTGACCCAGATATGCCTCACTTTGTGCAATTTCATTCGTATGATGCGGGAACATGTTATCAATACCGCCACAGTGAATATCCATATATTCTCCCAAATGCTTCATACTGATACATGAACATTCAATATGCCATCCGGGATAGCCTACTCCCCAAGGACTGTCCCATTTCAACGCCTGATCCTCAAATTTAGACTTTGTAAACCACAGCACAAAATCATTTTTGTTCTTCTTATTCTCATCCTCTGTTACATCATCGCGTACGCCTACCATCAGTTCTTCTTCAGACTGATTGCCGAATACATAATATTCTTTTAACTTGGATGTATCAAAATAAATATTTTCTCCTGCCTGGTATGCATACCCCTTATCCAACAGAGCCTGCACCATTTCTATAAAGTTGTCGATACAATTGGTAGCCGGTTCTACCACATCCGGTGTCTTGATGTTCAGCTTTGCACAATCTGAGAAAAAAGCATCTGTGTAGAATTTCGCAATCTCCATAACAGTCTTGTGCTCTCTTTTTGCACCCTTCAGCATCTTATCTTCGCCGCTGTCCGCATCATCTGACAGATGTCCCACATCTGTGATATTCATGACACGCTTTACATCATAGCCTGCATAACGCAGCGTCTTTTCCAGCACGTCTTCCATTATATAACTTCTTAAATTACCAATATGCGCAAAATGATATACGGTAGGTCCGCAGGTATACATATTTACCTTACCTTCCACATTTGGTACGAATTCTTCTACATTTCTTGTTAAAGTATTAAACAGTTTCATCCTTCACATCTCCTTTTTAATT
>JAZPYS010000097.1:0-13658 GCA_045544275.1 Acetatifactor sp.
GGTAATGGACAAGAAAAACCTTCTAATTATAAGGCGAAGAAGTGACAGGCAAGGTACGTGCAAATTTATGTGGCTTTTGTTTGGAATTGATACCATTCCGCAATGTTCAAAATATAAAGAATAATGATGTTATCAAGCATAACCCCGGGGAGTCCTACATAAAATGTAGAAATCGGCTTTGAGGGGTTCTTTTTATTGAAAGATTATATTGAAGAACGGGCAATCAATATTGCTAATTATATTATTGAGAGCAATGCAACAGTAAGACAGACTGCAAGAGAATTCGGGGTAAGCAAGAGCACGGTACATAAAGACTGCGTAGAACGTTTGGTCATGATCAATCCGGCTCTGGCCACGCAGGTACGAAAAGTGCTGAATGCCAATAAGGCGGAGCGGCATATCAGGGGAGGGTTAGCTACAAAAGAAAAATACCTGACTTATCATGGTTTGAAAAAATCATAACAAGTCAGGTATCGTGTATTTTACATTTGGCGTTGGAGCTGTTCCGGATGATCGGAATGTGCAATGGCAGTTTCTCTGGTGATTAGACCATTACGGTAAAGACCGAGGATGGACTGATCCATGGAGAGCATACCTTCTGAGCGCCCGGCAGTGATTGCGTTGTCAATCTGATGATTCTTATTGTCACGAATCATGCCCCGGATAGCGTTGTTAATATGCATGATTTCAAAGGCAGGGATCATATTGCCATTCTTGTCAGGCAGCATTTGCTGGGATACAACTGTGCGCAGCACGGTTGATAGCTGAATGCGTATTTGTGCCTGATGAGAACTTGGAAAGCAGTCGATTACTCTGTCAATGGCATTGACTGCACCATTGGTGTGCAGGGTAGCGATAACAGTATGACCGGTTTCCGCAGCAGTGATAGCAGTGCGAATGGTTTCCGCATCACGCATTTCACCCAGCAGGATAACATCCGGAGCCTGGCGCAGACAGGAGCGCAGGGCAGCAAGATAATCAACGGTGTCAATGGCAATTTCTCGCTGACTGACAATGCTTTTCTGATTACGGTGTAAAAATTCAATGGGATCTTCCAAGGTAATGATATGGCAGTCCCTTGTCTGATTGATACGGTCTATAATGCAGGCCTGAGTGGTAGATTTTCCGCTTCCTGCGGTACCGGTCACAAGAATCATACCATGCTGTGTATCCGCCAGTTCCATGATCTGGGGCAAAATATGTATATCCTGCCATTTGGGGATATCAAACGACACAATACGGACAACAGCGGCCATAGAACTGCGCTGACGATATGCATTGACACGAAAACGAGCCAGACCGGGTACGGAAAAAGAAAAATCATCATCACCGGTATTTTTATAAATATCCATGGGACGATTTGCCATGGCATATATTTCGGTGAGCAGTGCCTGGGTATCAGGAGGGAGGAGGCGTGTGTCTGAAATTGGATGAATATGTCCTTCCAATTTCTCGCTTACCGGCCCGCCGGCAACAAAGAAAAGGTCAGAAGCCTGATCGGCAACAGCCTGCTCCAAATATTTCTTTAAATCTGACATATAGGTTCCTCATCTTTCTTTTGTTTATTGTTCCAAAGATACCGCCTGCCAGCGGAGAACGGTCCAACTATCCTTTTGCAGATGAACTTCTACAATTAAATTTTGGGTATCCGAGATAGGGCAGGAGTAAGTATAAATGTTATTCTGCATAGTGACACCATCGGGTATAGAGCCCTGTCGCAGATTTGCAAGTATGATTTCAGCTTCCCGGTCGGCAGCGTAATAATCCGAAACAGCCTGAATAGAGGCATCAGACAGTCGGATGTCGGCTTGAACAGTCCCCAATGCAAGTAAGGTAAAAATGGTCAGACACAGCACTGCAAAAATGATTAAAAGGGAGCTTCCCCCTACCATGGGTGGCGAAAATTGTTTACGGGATGGCATCTGTATTCACCTCCTGCCAGGAAATTGTAATTTCAAATAGAATTTCCTGATCATAATGTACATGAATATGGGCGGAACCGAGAAGAGGATTGCCGCTTTCCAAGGGAGTGACCTGTGTCAGGAAAACAGAATCTTCCACAGAGGGAAGAGGACGGCCGGATTCATCATAGTATATATTCCAATCGGAACCATCCCATACGCCGCCTGTTTGTTCGAAGGCGGATGCATAATCTCCTGAAAAAGCTTTCAGGGTTTCCGCTATATTTTGGGCAATAACAACCGCTTTTTCCCTGGATTTCTGTTGACGGGACAGGTGGTCGGCAAGGGCAAAGCCCTGCAGGCACAGGGCGGCTGACAGTGCAAATACCAGAATCATGATCAATTGTTCCATAAGAGGAAGAGGGGTTTTGTTTTTCATCAAATTCCCTCCTTTTCACTGCGCAGAAATAGAATCAGCGTTTCTGTAGTGGAGTCAGCATGCTCGATTTCAATCTGTAAAAGATTTCCTTGTACTGAAAAATGCAGGGCATTCATTTCAAGAATAGGTTCACCATATTTTTTTGAAACAGCAAGAGTTTCTTCTGAAAATAGTTCATAAAGGTAACCCTCATGACAATAAATGCGGGTATAAAAGGTCCGGCCGTCCCATTCTTCACGAAGAAAAAGGGTATCGCCGTTGCTAAGAGTGGTGTCAGCGGCACCTGTGTGGAAATCTCCCACAAAGACCGTGGAATCTGCATCGTTTTGGCGCAGGCGGGTAGTGAGATATTGTACCCCGGTACGACACCTGAAACTGTTTTGATCCCTGAGGGATATTTTTTTGTAGATATCCGCACCGGTCAGCAACACTGCAAGGATACAGGATGTAAAGATTACAAATAGGAGCAGTGGAGCCAAAGCGGTTAAAGTGGTTTTGTTGTTTCGTTCTCTCATGGTTGATTTTCCAGTACAGTAATATCGGGCATCAGGTTGGATGCGATAAATTCATATTTCACGGTATAGAGTTTTTCATCGATTTGTATACCATAATTTTTTTCCAGGTACGCCAGATCCGGAGGATAAATTCCTTCCGCTGCGTAGCAGGCAACAGCAGAGCGTCTGAGTGCTGTTTCTAACTGTTGCTTATCCTGTGCAGAATGGTCTCTGTCTAAATGAGCAAAGGCTGACAGAAAACATGCCAGGAAGATGATGATAGCAGAAGCTGATATAATTTTTTTCATGGAATCACCCAATTGCTTTCATGATATTCATCAGAGGCAGCATCACAGTGAGAAGAATGGCACCTACAAGAACCGATGTGGTCAGCACAAGGGCAGGTTCCACTGCTGCAATTTTTGTTTCTAATGCTTCCCGGGCTTCATCAGACAAGCGTCTTGCGATTTCCGAAAGGGTTGCTTCGCCAGTTCCCGCACGCATACCCAATGTCAGCATCTTACAGGCGGAAACAGGGAGAAGATGAGTATCTTTCAAAGCATCCGCAAGCTCTGCACCTGCATCCAGACGGGCAAGACATTCTTCGCTTCGTTTGAAGGCATCAGGGCAGTTTTTTAAAAGGGAGCCTGCCAGAGAGATGCATTCTTCCAGGGGCAGGCCACTGCTGTAAGCCATGGAAAGAGCTTGTGCAAATTTCGCATCATTCATTTTTCGCAAAATACCTTTATCACCGAAATGTATCTGCCAGAAATCGATCACTTTTATACGCATATCCGGCAAGAGTGCAAACAATATGACAATAAGAATTCCCAGTGCCAGTAAGATGCAAAAAAATGGCATGATTTTATTCAGGATATTTCCTAAGGCAAGCAGCCCGCCGGCAATCCCCGTAAGACTGCCGCCTAAAGAGGCATATACATCGTCAAACACAGGAAGTACTTTGCTGAGTAATACCACAATCACGATCAGCATCATCAATAGCAGAATGGCAGGGTATGTCAGTGCACTGCGCAGCTGCCTGTTCAGATGTTCCTGATCCTCGTAATAATGAAAGAGTGCCATCAAGGTTTCTTCTGTACGCCCGGTCTGCTCACCCACTGCCAGCAAATCTGTCATGTAGGCAGGGAAACATGCGGCATTTTTGAAAGCAGTTGAAAGTGGTATACCGTCTTCCACCTCTTGGGCAATGTCAGATATCATTTTTTTATGTCCGGAAATGCTTTCTTCCTCCGCCAGAAGATGCAGACCGTCACTTAAAAGAACACCGGCATGCAGCAGAAGTGCCAGTTGGTGACACAAATCTGCAATTTCCATGTTTGTAAAAAATACTTTTTTCATATGGTACTCCTTCATCGAAGCAGATTAATATATATATTTTGTGGTATAGTTTTTGCCGTTGCCGATAAACTCCTGGGTGGAAGGGTTTTCTCCACCGCTTGAAGCAAAAGTAGGATCCATTCTCTGCCAGGTAGTTCCATCAAAAAATACGGCACTGTTTACCCAGCCGGTATCGGGAGACCACACATCGATCCATGCATGATATGCAGTACCGGCATACCCTATCACCAGCTTGCATGGAATCCCCTGGGATCGCAGCATGCCGGTCATCAGGGCAGCATAATCAAAGCAGATTCCCTTTTTTTCGGCAAGTACAGTATCCAGATCAGGAAGATAGCCGCTTTGTACAGTGGAAGCCTTCTCATAATCATATTCAAGACCGGTTACTACATAATTATATATTAATGATACTTTTTCTAAGACATCACTTACACCCCGCGTCAATTCTGCGGCAGCAGTAATAGTCTCTTCTGCATTTTCATAGTTTACATATTGATTCGGCCGGATGAAAGGCGCAAATTCATCCGTAAGAATTACTTCCATTTCAGCTGCCAGAACCTGTGCGTAACGTTTGCCGGAAATATTCTCAAACACTTTTACTGTGTATGTGCCGTTGCCGTCAGAAAGAGGGAAAACAGTCCATTCTCCCTGGGTCAGATTGTACGTATATGTAGTGGAAGGTCCTGCAACCTGTGATTTTAAGCGCTGTTTACTGTCTGCAGTAAACCGGATCATTACATAGCCATCGTCAGTGTGCGAATAATCAATGGTGGCATATTCGTTGGAAGCCACGGATGTGCCGGAGGCTTCCGGGTGTATTACAATGCTGTATGCGGGCTGAAGCGTATTTTCCAGGGAGGCAGCCTCCTGCTGTATGGCTTCCCCGTCAATCGGGACAGTCACGCCGGATGATGATGCGGCGGAATCGGAATCTCTGCAGCCGGTTAAAAGGATACAACTCGCTAAAGCAACGCATAACTGCAGTATTATTTTTTGCATAAATATTTCTCCATAAGACAATAAATTTTTGAAATATCATTTTTTAAGTATAGCATAATGGTGATATTTCGTCAATGAAGGCAGGGGAGGGGAGCAGCAAGAAAAGTTTTTGTTGCAAACCAAATGAGAATGTGCTAAGTTTTTAAATGTAATAGTATGTCATTATATTAAAAAGGTGGTGGGGACCCGTGGAAAATTTGCATGTACAGATGCTGGGAGAATTTACTCTCAGTACCCAGAGTGTGCAGATATCAGACAGGGACAATCGTTCACGTAAGTTGTGGATATTGTTGGCTTATTTGATCTATCACCGGCGGAGGTCCGTTACGCAGGATGAATTAATCCGGATTTTATGGAATGAGGACGAAAGAGGGAGAAATCCAGTGGGTGCCCTCAAGACGGTTTTTCATCGCATGCGAACCATGTTGGACAGACTATGGCCGGATGCCGGGCGGGAACTTATCCTATATCAGAATGGTGGATATATCTGGAATGCAAAGGTACCTGTTACAGTGGACATAGACTTGTTCGACAGATTGTGCGATGCAGTCAGCAACGGTCGGATTCCCGAATATCAGGATTATAAAGCACTCCGTTTATATAAAGGAGACTTTTTGAAAAAACTGTCCTCAGAGGCATGGGTAATTCCTGTGGCAGTGTATTATCATAATTGTTATGTAATGTGTCTTTTGAAGTTTCTGCCGGAATTAATACAGCAGGAAAAGTACAATGAAGTTGTGCGGCTGTGCAGAGTTGCATCAGAGGTAGAGCCTTATGATGAAGGTATTCATTGCTGCTTAATGAAGGCGCTTCATGGTATGGGTGACCAGAAAGGCGCAGCGAAAGTATATAAACAGTACAGTGAACGCTTATATTCGGACTTTGGGATCATGCCGGGTGAAGAGATACGGTCATTGTATTATGAAGCGGTCAAAACGGATAATGGACATGTAATCCCAAATGAAATGATCATGCAGCAACTGAAAGAAGAAAGTCCCGAAGAGGGGGCAATGATCTGTGAGTATGATTTCTTCCGTTTTTTGTATCGGGCCATGGCGCGATCAATATCACGCAGCGGCATGGCAGTTCATATAGCGATTTTCTCCATAGAAGGGAAGGTTGATGGAGAGTGGACCTCGAGAAAACTGCAGCATGCAATGGATATGCTGGAGAAGGGGATGCGTTTTTCCCTCAGAAGAGGGGATGTCGCAGCCAGATGCAGTAATTCCCAGTATATCATAATGCTGCCTCAGGCCAATTATGAAAATAGTTGTATGGTTTGTGAAAGAATGATAAAAGCATATTACAAAAAGCATCCCCATTCGGATGCGGATATCAAGTATGTGGTATGTCCGCTGCGGCCGGAAGGCGATTCGTGGGGATAAATGAAATAAGGAGGTCGTCCAATGAAAAATAGGGGACGTGAGGTGATTGCCTGTTTTACAGGTACATATTACTGTCGGAATGATCTCTGTCTGAGTTTGGTAAGTGATACTGCAGAATTATCCGGACTGACCGGATATTCGGTGGAGGAGATGGAATCTCTTTATCATAACAATCTTTTAGAACTGATAGATATTGAAGTACATGAAAAACTACAGAAAGAAATTGCAGATCAATTGGCAATATGTGATAATGTAGAAGTGATGTTTCCCATCAAGCATAAGGATGGCAGGGTTCTGTGGATTATGAACCGTGGACAGCGAATAGTCGAGGAAGACGGACAAGAGTATATTGCCGGTGTTTTGATGGAAGTAACCAGATCAAAAGCACGATATGACGAAGAGAGGAAGGCGACCCGTGTGTTGCAGAAACAGGCGGAGCAGGATTCACTGACTCGCATATACAATGCACATACAGCTCGTAAAAAGGCTGAAGAATACCTGGAGAACAATGCAGAGTCAGGAGACAGTGCGCTGTTGATCATCGATCTGGATGATTTTAAGAAAGTAAATGACAGATATGGCCATATGTTTGGGGATGAAGTGCTGGTAAAATCTGCAGAGACGATTCGGAATTTGTTCCGTACACAGGATATCGTGGGGAGAATCGGTGGAGAAGAATTTATGGTGCTCATGAAGGATATTCCCGACAGGGAGATTGTCAACAGGCGTTGCAGGCAGCTGAATGCGGCATTTCGTGAGTTGTTCCGGGAACAGATGGAAGGAAGGCGGTTGAGCTGCTCTATCGGTGTGGCAGTCTCACCGGCAGATGGTAAAGTATACAGTGATCTCTTCCGTTGTGCAGATCAGGCATTATATAGAGCAAAGGACAAAGGCAAAGATGGGTATGTCTTTTATGGCATAGAGTAACAAAGGAGGCCGGCAAGTGAGCGAGGTAATTAAGGGAAGTACATTTCCCTTATCATTAAGTCAACAGAATATTTTGAATCTGGAGCGAACGCTTCCGGGAACCTCTGTAAATAACATCAGTACGACTGTGCGGATCAAGGGGCACCTGGATTTTCCTGTGTTGCAGGAAAGTATACATAGAGTATTGGAAAATGATGCATCCATGTGCATGCGGCTGAAAGTGTCGGAAGGTGAAATGGTTCAGTACCATGTTCCCTATATCAGGGAAGATTTTCCGGTGTATGATTTCAGCAATACCAGTAAGGAAGGAATCGAAAACTGGGAGATTGCGGTGACCAGAGAACCTATACCACTGGAGGACGGGCCGTTGTATCGGTTTATTCTATTCAGGGATGGTGAAAGCAACGGCGGTATTCTGGTTAAGCTGCATCATATCATGGCGGATGGATGGTCACAGATCATGATATGCAATCGTATAGGGCGGACCTATTTAGAACTGCTGGCAGGTGCTAAAGTATCTTTGGTTCAGGCACCGGATTATGAACTTCATGTGCAGGATGAGCAGAAGTATTTAACATCCAAGGCATTTGAAAGAGATGAAGCATATTGGAAAAAGGTATTAGAGCAGTCGGGTGAACCCTCTGTGTTGAAGGCAGTGAACAGTGCTGCTGTCAGCCCGGTGGGCAGGCGTATGAGTTTCGATCTGCCCCAGATCCTGAATCATGCGATTTATTCCTACTGCATGGAGAAGAGAGTGGCACCCTTTGCGGTGTTCTATATGGCATTGGCCATTTATTTCAAACGGATCGGCGGAGCAGAGCGTTTTACCATCGGTGTGCCTATTTTTAACAGAAGTAATTTTAAATTTAAGCAAAGTACGGGTATGTTCGTAACCACATTGCCTTTCTATAATGAGATCGATGACGAGTGGACTTTGAATCAGTTCAATGAAAAACTCATGGATACCTGGTATGAAATGCTCAGACACCAACGGTATCCGTTCTCAAAGATCACCGAACTGGCGGGCAGGGATGGCCGTCTGTTTCACATTGCCCTTTCTTATCAGGACAGCAAGATTTATGAGAGCAGAGATGCCTCCGTGGAACTCAGCGGCAGATGGCATTACTGCGGATATCAGGCGGAACAGCTGACGATTCATCTGACGAATCTGAAAAACCATCAACAGTATGCAGTGGATTACGATTATCTGGCCCAGTTTTTCGGGGAAGAGGAAATTGTAAGCCTGCATAACAATTTGTGTGAGATTTTGAATGAAGCATTATCCGAGCCGGACAAGCCCATTCATCGTCTCCATGTCCTGCCTATGGAACAAAAAGAAAAATTACTCTACACCTTTAACAGGACGGACAAGTATCTGGAAGAAATTCCGGTATATGATGCACTTGTACGGGGATGCAGTGAATACCAGAATCGTGTAGCCGTGATCTGTGACGGAGAGCGTGTAACTTATGGTGCCTTTTTATATAAGAGTGCCGCATATGCCAGTGCACTGGCAAGATGTGATGTAAAGAGTGATGATCTGGTGGTTCTTTTGCTTCCCAGAAAGACGGAACTTTTGGCGGCTATGGTGGGAAGTCTGCAGGCCGGCTGCGGATATTTGATCCTGTCAGAAGAATTGCCGGCAGAGCGTATCCGGAGAATATTGGAGCAGAGCAAGGCTAAAGTGTTGATTACCACCCAAAAGGGAAGCCGTCGTGTGGGTGATTGTGATATAAACCTGCTGACGGTAGAGGAAATCAGTACCAGCGGCAATGTGTTTTACATAAAGCCGGAAAAAGATGAAACGGAAGAGAAGCAGGCGGGAGAACGTCTTGCTTATGTAGTATATACCTCCGGAAGCACCGGGGAACCTAAGGGAGTGGAAATCACCCACAGTAATCTGCTGAATCTTGCCCAAGAGATGAAGGATGTTTACGGGCAGGGAGCAGTGTTGTCTGTTTGTAATGTGGGATTTGATGCTTTCATGCTGGAAAGTATTGTGGCATTGTTAAACGGCAGGACCATTGTGCTGCCGGGAGATGAAGATCTGGAGTCACCGGAACGTCTGGCGGCACTGATCAATGGACATGCGGTAGGATTTGTATCCGTAACCCCATCCCGACTGAATGCATTTCTGCAAAATCCCGCATTCTGCAGGGCCCTTCGTAAATTGGAAAGTATTGTCTGCGGCGGGGAAGCATTCCCGGCGGAATTATTAAAGAAACTGAAAAAGCTCTGCAGTGCCAGAATTTATAATCAATATGGACCTTCAGAGACAACTGTAGGTGTCAGTCTGAAGGAATTGTCCCATGCAGAGAAGATCACAGCAGGGCGTCCCATGGGCAACTGCCGTTTGTATGTGTTGGATAAATGGATGAACCCGTTGCCGGTAGGGGGCCACGGACATTTGTATATCGGTGGAAAATGTGTAGGCCGTGGATATCGTAACCAGCCGGAATTGACTAAGGAATCCTTCCGCAGCAATCCCTTTGTGGCGGATGACCGGATTTATTATACCGGTGATGTGGCAAGTTGGACCGCTGACGGTGAGATCGTTCTCACAGGACGTATGGACAACCAGGTAAAACTGCGGGGACTGCGGGTGGAATTACAGGAAATATCTTCCTGTATCGAGACTTATCCCGGTGTCAGTGCCGCTGCTGCTAAAATCTGCGATCTGAATGGTCAGCAGGTGATCGGTGTATATTATTGTGCCGAAGAGCATGTCAGCGAATCACAGATATTATCCCATGCGGCAACCTATCTGCCCAGATATATGCTGCCTTCATTTATGATGCGGATGCAGGAACTGCCGGTCAATGCCAACGGCAAGATTGATGAGAAAAGGCTTCCGTTGCCTGACATAGGGCAGAAAATGTCTGCAGGAGAAATGTCAGAGACGGCAATTTCAGTGCTGCAAGTATTCCGTAAGGTGCTTCATAGAGAAGATATTCATGGAAACAGTGACTATTTTCTGGCAGGAGGGAACTCTTTGAATGCTATGGAATGTATCATGGGAATTGAAGAGAGCCTGGGAAGAAAGATTCGTATCGCAGATCTGTATGCATGCAGAAGTGCTGTAAAAGTGGCAGCCTATCTGGATGGTGAGGATATCAGTGTGTCTGTGCAAAAGCACCGGACACAGAAATATAAAGAGCTGAAAAAGGCACCGAAAAGGTTGGAATATCCGCTGACGCCTGTGCAGCAGGGTATGTATATCCAGTCCATGCTGGATCCTAGCGGATTGTCTTATCATATGCCGGGGGCATTCCTGTTGGAAGAGAAGCCGGATGAGGCAAGGCTGGAAAGTGCATTTGCAGCACTGATCGCAGAAGAGCCTGTCTTCAGAACCGCATTCAGACAGGGGACAGAAGGAATTTGTGCGTGTGTACAGGAGGAAGTGCCATTTGCAATTGAGGTGCTTCAGGCAGCGGACTATGGACAGGCAGCAGAAGCTTTCCTTCGGCCATTTGATCTGGGGAATGCACCACTTCTGCGAGCTGCATTGTGGCAGTCTTTGGAGGGAGAATGGTATTTATTCCTGGACAGCCATCATATTATCGGGGATGGTATGAGCACCCCTCTGATTCTGAAACGTTTGGATGTGGCTTTTCGGAAGGGCTGCGTAAAAGTAGATTGGAATTATTATGATTATATCTGCACCATGGAGGAGGCAGATGAGGAAGCACAGAAAAAACAACAGATGGCTTACTGGAAAGAGCATCTTAAGGAACTGCCGGAGACGCTGATACTGCCGGGAGATTATGTGCGTCCTAAGAAATTTGATTATAGAGGAAAAGAATATGAACTTCTGCTGACTGAGCAGGAGAGCGAAGCATACGATAAATTCTGTGCAGAGAAGGGCATTTCCGGGTTTGCACTGTTCCTGGCGGCATATGGTATACTTTTGTCCGCTGTTTCCGGCAGGGAAGATTTTGTGATCGGTGCTCCTGTGGCTGGGCGTATATTGCCTCAGACAAGAGAAATCTGTGGTCCCTTCATCAATACGCTTCCTTTGAGACTAAAGCCCGAACGGGGCATCACTGTGGAGGCATGGCTGGAAAGAGTACAGACAGAAGTGGCGGGAATGCTGGATCATCAGCAGGTTTCCCTGGAGGAGATCATTCAGGAATTGAATCTGCCCAGAGGAGAGCAGAATGCACTATATCAGGTGATGCTGACCCAGAGCCCTGTGGATGAAGCTGCATTTTGTCTGGATGGTAAGCCCATGAAATACAGGCCGGTGTCCACCGGTGCCGTAAAAATGGATCTGATCACAGAAGTGGCAAGAAAGGGCAGTGCGTATGCGTTGCGTTTCTCTTACGCAACAGGTCTTTTTAAAGAGGAAACCATTGGATTCTATGGCAGATGTCTGAAACAGATTTTGCAGGAAATCATCAGAAGGAATCATGTTGTCATAGAACAATTGAAATTACTGTCACAGCAGGACTATCAGACCTATGTGGAATTGCCCAATTATGAAGTGACACCATTTGTGAATCTGCCAATTCATAAAATATTGAAAAATAAAGCTGCTGCAATGTCAGAAGAAACAGCTGTTATTTTCCATGGGGAAAAAATCACTTATGCACAGCTGGAGCAACGGGCTTTACGGATTGCCGGATTTTTGGAAGAAAAGGGTGTCCGTCCGGGACAGTGTGTGGGATTGTGCCTGAGCAGAACCCCGGATATGATTGCGGCGATGTACGCCATCTTAAAGTGCGGCGGTGCTTATGTGTTTATGCTGCCCACATTCCCGGCAGCAAGAATCTCCTATATGTTGGAGGTATCCGAAGCAGTTCTGCTTCTGTATGATGAGAAAGCAGCAGAACAGATGCCGGAGAAGGTAAATGATATGGGAATTTCCTGCCCGGTATATCTGATGCCGGAAGGGGAGGCCGGGGAGTATGAAGACCGTCCTGTCAAGGGAGATCAGCTGGTAAATGTGCTTTTCACCTCCGGTTCAACAGGCAAGCCGAAAGGGGTCATGCTGCGCCACCGTTCCGTATCCAACCTGTATTCTCAGATGAAGACCTTGTTGGACCCGATTCCGGGCACAGTACTGTGCTCTACCAATTCTGTATTTGACTGTTTTGTAGTAGAGACATTGATAGCCCTTGCATTGGGCAGAACGGTAGTGTTGGCAGATGAGGAAGAAATGATGCTGCCATGGAAGCTGGCAGAGCTGGTGGAGACTTACAGAACCGGTATCTTTGAAATGACACCATCCAGACTGCAGATGTGTCTGGGTAATGATGCCTTCTGTCAGGCAGCACACAATATTAAAATCGTGCTGCTGGGCGGAGAAGTGGTCACAAAGACACTGGCTGATAAATTTTATAAACATAGTGACGGCGTACTGATGAATATGTACGGCCCTACGGAAGCAACTGTATTTACCACCATGGGAGCAGTCCGGCCGGGAGAGCATATTACCATCGGTAAGCCTCTTCAGAATACCCGTACTTATGTATTGGATGAACAGATGAGACCGGTCATCCCTACTGCCTGTGGTGAGATGTATATTGCAGGAGAATGTCTGGCCGGCGGATATATATCCAGACCGGAGCTGACAGAAAGCTCCTTTGTGGAAGATATTTATTTCCCGGGAGAAAAGATGTACCGAAGCGGTGATCTGGTGCGTCGCCGCATAGACGGAAGTTACGACTATATCGGACGTAAAGATGCCCAGGTCAAGCTCAATGGACAGCGGGTAGAGCTGGGTGAGGTTACGGGAGCGATCCTTCAGATTAATGGAGTCACCCAGGCAGCAGTGGTACCTGTCCGTAAGGGAGATGGTTCCATGGAATTGTATGCTTTTTATGAAAGCGAAAAGGCGAAAGATTTGCAGAAAGATATTCTGGAACACCTGCGAAAAGTATTGCCCCTTTATATGATTCCCGGGAACGTGACTGTTGTGGATCATATGCCGATGACCGCAACCAACAAGATTGATATGCAGACGCTTTTAAAATATGTGCAGGAAGGGGTACCTGCACAGCAGTTCCCGGTGCAGAAGCCGGATCATGCTCAGACAAATCCGGAACAGGAGGATGTAGCTGAACCGGCAGCAACAGTAACAGAAGAATACATTTTGTCTGTGTGGAATCGGGTACTCAGTGTTCCGATCACGGATCCCCGGTGTTCCTTCTTT
>JAZPYS010000098.1:0-5473 GCA_045544275.1 Acetatifactor sp.
CTATGCACTGGAAGGCGGTGCAACCGTAGTAGTTCGCCCTTCCGGTACCGAACCTAAGATCAAGACCTACTTTACCACTTTAGGTAAGGACTTGGCTGAGGCGGAAGCACAGAAGGATGTGTTGGCTGAGGCGTTAAAGCCATTGTTGGCGTAAGGGGTGCTGAAAGGATGGTTGATAATATCACTGACAAAGAATTACTGCAAAAAAATGTGGAAGAGTTTTTGCGACTTCAAAGTTATATGGTTTTAAGCGATAAGGATTCAAGTGTCTATAAGGCAATGAAAATCCGATATATTGAGTTAAAGGTAATTTTGACTGCCTCAGGCATCAATCTTACGGAATTAGACATTATTAAAGAATAGTATCTGGTAAATTAGAGTGTAAAGTCTTTTATTAAGTTGTGGTTATCTGGCACAAATTACGGACAGTATGGTTCATGTGATCATACTGTCCCTCTTGCATTTCTTTACCTATTATTTTTTACTACAAACTCATAAAGTTCCGACGGCTTTTTTACCACCATATCCGCACCATTTTCAACCAGTTCGTCCTCATCTCTGAAGCCCCACAAAACACCTATGGTAAACAATTCGGCATTTTTTCCGGTTTTCATATCCACGGAAGTATCCCCTATATAGATACAATCCTCTTTGCTTACATTCATTTGCGAAAGTATATCAAACACAATCGTAGGGTCCGGTTTTAAAGGGATTCCTTCTCTTTGTCCCAGAACACATGCAAAATAATCTTCTCCAAAAAAAGAACTTACCACCTTTTTCGTAGGGTAATCCGGTTTATTGGAAGCGATTGCTATATTTATTCCCAAGTTTTTTATTTTATCAAGGACAGGTTTTAATCCTTCAAATATTTGGGTTTTATACGTTGTATCAGCATTGTAGGCAGTATCATAATCATGAAAGACCTTATCATAAAGTTCCTCTGTAAAACAGTTTCTGAATTGAAGCATATTTTTTATTAAATTATAGATACCATTCCCTGCAAAATATTTATATTCACAAACTGCAATCGGTTCAATATTATTTTTTTGAAGCGCATAATTCCCATAATAGGCAATGGTTTCAATGGTATCTAAAACCGTCCCGTCAAGATCAAAAATGCATAGCTTAATCATTTCAATTACACCTTCCTACTCCGCATTACTTGCGGCGATCTTCACTTTACTCCACAGATTACTGATGATTTTCCTTGTCTCCGCATTATACACGAACACCTCATCCATTTCATAGTGGCTTCTGGGCAGGTATGCGTTGATGCCTTCATAGTCTCCGCCCTCACCGGACAGGTCTTCCATAACTGCCTGGTTTGGAGAGGTATATCCCACATAAGCAGAATTTCCATAAGCCACATCATATTCACACACAAAATTGATGAACTCGTGAGCCAGCTGGGGATTTTCTGCATTGGCAGGAATGACCATAGCATCGTACCAGCGGTTGGTTCCCTCCGACGGCATGTAGAAGCCCATGTTCTCATTTTCACTCATAATGTATGTGGCGTCACCGGAATAGCAAAGTCCCAGTGCTTTACGCCCCTGCGCCATATTGTCAATGATTTCGTCTGTGACAATTTCGGGCTCCATAGTGGTCACGCACTGTACCAGCCATTCATAAGCCTTCTGTAACTCTTCCTCACTCTCTGTATTCATGGAATATCCCAGAGATTTCAATGCCATCATGAAAGAGTCTCTTTCAGAGTCGTACACATAAATGTCACCTTTGAACTTTTCATTTAAAAAGATTGCGTAACCTTGTTCTTCCAGTTCTGCTTCGCTTACCTTGGTCTTATCATAGACAATTCCTACGGTTCCCCAGAAATAAGGAACGGAATACCCATTGTCTGGATCATAAGGCTGATATTTCACATCTTCAAGAAGCTCATCCATACATGTCAGATTATCCTGATCCAAAGGCTGAAGCAGTTTTTCCTCCATCAGACGCTGGATCATATAATCACTGGGAATCAGAACATCATAAGATTCCCCGTTTGCAACCTTGATGTACATCTGCTCATTGGAATCAAAGTTCTCCATGATCACCGTAGCACCGGTTTTTTCCTCAAACAGCGGCACCACTTCCTCGCCAATATATTCACCGGGCATATACACATACAGGGTCTCTCCCGCATACGGAAGATCGGAACCTTCCCGATTTATACCTATTGCAAAAAGGATGACAATAACCAATGCAGCAGCCAGGGTACCCGGAATTGCAAAACTATGCTTGCGGACTTCTGTACTCTTTTCCCTCTTTGCCAACACCATTGGAATCACATTGATCACAATCAGTGCCATGGTAATGATCACTACCACCAATGTAGAAATGGCATTGATACTTGGATTTACACGCTTACTCATTGTATAAACCATGATACTTAAGTTCTTCACGCCGTTGCCTGTTACAAAGTAAGAAATAATAAAATCATCCACCGACATGGTAAAGGCGATCAATGAACCGGACACAATCCCCGGTGTTATCTGAGGCACGATGACTTTGATCAAAGCCTGCCATGGTGTACATCCCAGGTCCATAGCTGCATCTGCCAGGTTGGGATCTAATGACTTGATCTTTGGCATCACTGAAAGCATTACATAAGGAATACAAAATGCAATATGTGCCAGCAGCATGGTCAAATACCCTTTTTCTACCTTAAAAGTAATAAAAAGCAGCATAAAACCAATTGCGGTTACAATATCCGGATTCATCAGAGGCAGGTTATTCACCTGTTCCATGACTTCACGGACAATTTTTTTGGACTTACTCAGACCGATAGCAGCAATGGTTCCCACCACGGTAGACACCAGCGTTGCAATCAAAGCTACCCCGAAAGTGGTGTATAAAGCTTCCATCATATCCCTGGATTCCAGCATATGCTGATACCAGCGCAGGGAGAAACCCGTAAATGTAGTCAGTGATTTTCCTTCGTTAAAAGAAAAAATCATCATATACAAAATCGGCAGATAGAAAAACGCAATACTCAAAATCATCAGCGTCTTGCCCACAGGACGCTTTTCCGAGGACCGTTTCTTTTTCTGAAAGAATTTCTCTTTTTTCTTCATATAACTTAGTCCTCCTTTCCGCCCTGATTTCTGATTTCTAAATTCTTCACCAGCATCATTAACAGCATCATGATAGCAGCCATGATCATGGAGATGGCACTTCCAAAGTTCCATTCTCCTACGGTGATAAACTGATTCTCGATCATATTACCGATCAGGAAGTACTGTCCACCGCCCAGCAGCTTGGGTATAAAGAAGGAACTTACTGCCGGCAGAAATACCAAAGTAATACCATTGATAACACCGGGCAGAGATAATGGCAATGTAACCTTCATAAAAGTTTTCAGCGGATCTGCACCTAAATCTGCTGCGGCTTCCACCAGAGAGTGATCCATTTTACAAAGTGATGTATTGATCTGCAGGATCATAAAGGGCAGGAAGTTATACACCATGCCCAGCAGCACTGCACCTTCTGTGTGGAGCAGCTGCACCTCTCCGAGTCCAAAAAATCCTAAAATCTGTTGAAAAAGTCCTCCATCACTTAACAGGCCTATCCATGCATAGGTTCTTACAAGCATGTTGATCCATGTAGGTACTGTAATGATGAGAACTAATAAATTCTGCATCTGTTCGCTGCTGCGGGAAATAAAATATGCAATGGGATATCCCAACAACAGACAGATCATGGTAGTTTTTACAGCGATTACCATGGAACGCCAGAGAATCAGCAAAAAGTCCGGGTCGGTAAAGAACTTTATATAATGCTCCAGCGTCAGGGAGAAGGATATGATGCTGTTGCCATGCTCCGTAACAGAATACAGTGCAATCAGACACATTGGCAGTATCAGCATCAATGCCGCCCAAATAATATAAGGAAGAGCTAACTGTGAAAATCTTTTCATCAGAACACCATCCTTGACATTACATGAATGTCTTCCGGGAAGAATGTCAGGCCGACCTCCTGACCCACTTCCGAATAATCTGTGGTATGAATTTTAAATTCACGTCCGGTAGTCCAGAAAGTGATCTTATACACACCTTCTTTGACATTTTCCGGGTCAAAATCATAATCTACACTGATATCAATACTCTGATTCTCATCGCTGAGCTTCCAGCCCTGAGCATTGGCCCAAGTCTTCAAATCCGTATCCAATGCCTGGGACTCCCTAATTTCATCTGCTGTCTTAAAGAAATTGAACGCCATGATTCCTTCATTTGCTTTTTCATTCTTAACAAATGGCTGGTTCTTAACATAAATCATTCTCTCTATGCTGGTCCCACTTGCAGTAGAAAATTTCACCGGATAACTGCCCGGCTCTTCCTGCAGATTATACTCAATCTTTGCAATGGAAATGTATTCATCTGTCTCCGGATCCCAAGCCTGCGCATTAGACAATGCAATGATCTCCTTATCATCTAATTTCTGCACATCTTCCACATCCACGTAGAAATTAGATGCACTGATTTTCTCCTTACCATTTTCACTGGTCACATCCTGATTGCGAATCACATGCATATTGACGGTAACACTGGTACCGGGCACCGTCTCCACAATGATTTCATAGTGCACACCCTTAAACAGTACACTTAAAACTTCACCAGTCATCTTGCCCTTCTCCACAGGTACGATGTCAATATCCTCCGGACGGATCACTACATCCACCGGTTCATTTTTCTTGTAACCGAAATCCACACAATCAAAAGTAATATCATCAAAACGAACCTTGTAATCATCCAGCATAATACCCGGCAGAATATTACTTTCTCCGATAAAGTTGGCAACATATTTATTAGCCGGCTCGTTATAAATATCTTCCGGCGTTCCTACCTGCAAAATCTCACCATTCTTCATGACCACGATTTCATCGGACATGGTCAATGCCTCTTCCTGATCATGGGTCACAAAAATAAAAGTAATACCTACTTCCTGCTGGATACGTTTCAATTCATACTGCATTTCCTTGCGCAGTTTCAGGTCCAGTGCTGCCAGCGGTTCATCCAAAAGAAGAACCTTAGGTTCATTTACCAATGCTCGTGCAATCGCAACACGCTGCTGCTGACCACCGGACAATTGTGTAACATTTCTGTTTTCATATCCTTCCAGACCGATCAGCTTTAACATCTTCATGACCTTCTGATCAATTACATCCTTACTCATCTTCTTGATCTTCAGACCAAAAGCAATATTTTCATATACACTTAAATGTGGAAATAACGCATATTTCTGGAAAACCGTATTCAATTCTCTTTCGTATGGCGGCTTACTACTGATATCTTCCCCGTCAAAGATCACACTGCCTTCATCCTGTTCCAGAAAACCACCAAGAATTCTCAAAAGGGTGGTCTTACCGCATCCACTGGGTCCCAGTAATGTCACAAATTCCTTTTCATATATGTTCAGATTTACACCTTTTAAAATGACCTGTCCGTCAAAGCTTTTCACGATGTTCCTGAAT
>JAZPYS010000099.1:0-4251 GCA_045544275.1 Acetatifactor sp.
TCTCATTGATACAGCGGGAAGACTTCACAATAAGAAGAATCTGATGGAAGAACTGCGCAAGATGAATCGCATCATCGACAGGGAATTTCCGGATGCACACAGAGAAAATCTGATTGTGCTGGATGGTACTACCGGTCAGAATGCCCTTGTACAGGCCAGAGAATTCGGAGAGGTTGCGAATTTGACA
This sequence comes from Acetatifactor sp., assembly GCA_045544275.1. Lineage (GTDB taxonomy): Bacteria > Bacillota > Clostridia > Lachnospirales > Lachnospiraceae > Acetatifactor. The sequence goes on from JAZPYS010000099.1 coordinate 188, forward strand.
GGTATTATTTTGACGAAAATGGATGGTACGGCTAAAGGCGGCATTGCAGTGGCAATTCAGTCCGAACTGAAGGTGCCGGTAAAATACATTGGTGTGGGTGAGACCATTGAAGACTTGCAGAAATTTAATTCTGATGAATTTGTCAATGCATTATTTGATGTACCGTCAGAACATGAGTAAGAGGAGAGGCACAGATATGTTTACATTAGAAGAGTTCGAAAAAGCCACCGAGGTCGTTAAAAAAGTGACTTCGGAGACAAAATTGGTATATAGTGATCATTTTAGCAAACAGACAGGTAATCAGGTATATTTAAAACCTGAAAATATGCAGTTTACGGGGGCTTACAAGGTGCGTGGTGCGTATTATACCATGAGTACCCTGACCGAGGAAGAACGTTCAAAAGGTCTGATTACTGCATCAGCAGGTAATCATGCCCAGGGTGTGGCGTATGCTGCGAAATGTTACGGTGCAAAGGCTACCATTGTTATGCCGACCACTACACCTCTTATGAAGGTGAATCGTACCAAAAGTTACGGTGCGGAAGTCGTATTGTATGGAGATGTATACGATGAGGCTTGTGCAAAGGCTTATGAATTGGCGGCAGAGCATGGATATACGTTCATTCATCCTTTTGATGATCTCAGAGTGGCTACCGGTCAGGGAACCATTGCCATGGAGATTTATAAAGAGCTTCCTTTGGTAGATTACATACTTGTGCCGGTTGGTGGCGGCGGTCTTGCCACAGGGGTATCTACTCTGGCTAAGATGATCAACCCGAAGGTAAAAGTGATCGGTGTGGAGCCGGCAGGCGCAAATTGTCTGCAGGAGTCTCTTAAGAACGGGAAAGTTACTACATTAACTGGTGTCAATACCATCGCAGATGGTACTGCTGTAAAGACACCGGGAAGTATTTTGTTCCCCTACTTACAGGAAAATCTGGATGATGTGATCACTGTAGAAGATCATGAATTAGTAGTGGCATTCCTGGATATGGTGGAAAATCATAAGATGGTGGTGGAAAATTCCGGGCTTTTAACTGTGGCTGCATTAAAGCATCTGGATGTAAAGGACAAGAGGATTGTATCCGTGTTAAGCGGCGGCAATATGGATGTCATCACTATGTCCTCCGTGGTACAACAGGGTTTGATATTCAGAGACCGTATCTTTACGGTATCTGTTCTTCTTCCTGATAAACCCGGTGAATTGTCGAAAGTATCCGGTGTCATTGCAAAGGAAAGCGGCAATGTTATTAAGTTAGAGCACAATCAGTTTATCTCAACCAACAGAAGTGCTGCTGTAGAACTGCGTATCACTATGGAAGCCTTTGGAACGGACCATAAAAACCAGATCATTGAGGCTCTTGAAGTGCAAGGTTACAAGCCTAAGCTGGTTCGTACGAATATTTAACAAAAAGCAGGTTCATACTATAAGCATGAATAGAAAAAATCACAAAAATATAATTTTAAATTATTTACAGATTACGGTCGGAGCACTTTTATATGCTGTGGGAGTCAGTTTATTCCTTGATCCGAATTCGTTGGCACCCGGTGGTGTAACGGGTATCGCCATTATTCTAAACCGCATTGCTGATGTGGAGACCGGTACATGGATTTTACTGATCAATATACCAATCCTTTTGGTAGGATTGTGGAGATTTGGTATGAAATTTTTGGTGTCTACCATGTATTGCACAGCGGTAATATCATTGTTTACCAATGGGCTTTCCCGATTTGAACCCATAACCAATGATCGGTTTCTGGCATGTATCGTGGGAGGTGCTCTGTTAGCTGTAGGTATCGGGCTGGTATTTAAGGCAAAATCCACTACCGGTGGTACGGATATTATTGTCAAGCTTCTTAGGCTAAAGTTTCCCCATATGAAGACGGGAGGAATGTTTCTGTCAATTGACGCAGTCATAGTAGCCTGTTCAGCATTCCTGTTAAAAGATATAGAGGTGGCTCTTTATGCCGGCATTTGTATCTTTTTGATCTCTCAGGTATTGGATTTTGTACTGTATGGCCGTGATGAAGCGAAGCTGATCTATATTATCAGTGATTATCACGAGCAGATAGCAAAGCGGCTTCTTGAAGAGTTGGACGTAGGAGTGACATATGTAGAGGGTATTGGGGCATACAGCGGCAAGGATAAAAAAGTCATCATGTGTGCCGTGAAAAAGCCCATGGCACCTAAGACGGAAGATGTTGTCAGAGAAGAGGATCCTATGTCCTTTATGATCGTTACCAGTGCTACGGAAATCTATGGTGAAGGTTACAAGAGTTATTTTAGTGAACGCTTATAGTGTTGATATGCATGTATCTGAAAAAATACAATATTTTATGGAGTGTCAAGAAAAAATACTTGACACTCCATTTTATATCGTGTATGATAGCAAAGGTGTGGTGAAGATCAATGGAAAAGATATTCAAACAGGCACTTCTGTATGATTTTTACGGTGAGCTTCTGACAGAGCATCAGCGCAGTATCTACGAAGATGCAGTTTATAATGATATGTCCCTGGGCGAGATCGCACAGGAGTATGGAATCAGCAGACAGGGTGTACATGACTTGATCAAGCGTTGTGACAAGACATTGCAGGATTATGAGGATAAGCTGCAATTGGTAAATAAGTTTACAAGGGCAAAGGATAAGGTAAGCAGGATACTGGAACTGGTGGAAGCATTAGAACCGGTGGATGCTGATGAGACGTCTAAGATGAAGCTTGCACAGATCAAGCAGGTTTCGTCAGATTTGATGAAAGAATTTTAAGAGGATATCCAATGGCATTTGAGAGTTTAACAGATAAACTGCAAAATGTATTTAAAAATTTAAGAAGCAAGGGCCGATTGACAGAAGAAGATGTCAAAGTGGCACTGAAGGAAGTTAAGATGGCGCTTTTAGAGGCGGATGTTAACTTCAAGGTGGTAAAGCAGTTCATTAAGTCCGTTGAAGAGCGTGCAATCGGTCAGGATGTAATGAATGGTCTGAATCCCGGGCAGATGGTGATCAAGATTGTAAATGAAGAGCTGATCGCCCTTATGGGAAGTGAGACTACCGAGATCGCCATGCAGCCGGGTAAAGCAATTACCGTCATTATGATGGCCGGTCTCCAGGGTGCAGGTAAGACTACCGCTACTGCAAAAATTGCAGGAAAATTAAAACTGAAAGGCAAAAAAACATTGCTTGCTGCACTGGATATTTATCGTCCGGCTGCAATAGAACAGTTACAGATAAATGGTAAAAAAGTAGAAGTGGAAGTATTCTCCATGGGTACTGACCACAAGCCTGCTGAAATTGCAAAGGAAGCAATTGCATATGCAGAGAAAAATGGTCATAATGTGGTCATTTTAGATACCGCCGGTCGACTTCATGTGGATGACGATATGATGAATGAGCTGGAAGAGATCAAATCTCAGGTGACAGTTCATCAGACTCTGCTCGTTGTGGATGCCATGACAGGTCAGGATGCAGTCAACGTTGCAAAACAGTTCGATGAGAAAATCGGTGTAGACGGCGTTGTTCTGACAAAGATGGATGGCGATACACGAGGCGGTGCGGCACTTTCCATCAAGGCGGTTACAGGTAAGCCGATTCTATTTGTTGGTATGGGAGAAAAGCTTTCCGATATGGAGCAGTTCTATCCGGATCGTATGGCAAGCCGTATCTTAGGAATGGGTGATGTGCTTTCGTTGATTGATAAGGCGCAGGCCAATCTGGATATGGATGAAGACAAGGCTAAAGATATGGCAGGCCGCATGAAGAAAGGTAAATTCGATTTTGAAGATTACCTTGAGAGTATGAAACAGATGCGTAAGATGGGCGGTATTTCCAGTATTCTATCAATGATGCCCGGTATGATGGGTGGCAAGATGGGAGATATCGAGTCCATGATAGATGAAAAACAACTTGCGAGAATGGAAGCAATTGTTCTTTCCATGACACCAAAGGAAAGACAGAATCCGAAGTTGCTTAATCCAAGCAGAAAACATCGTATTGCAAGAGGAGCCGGTGTTGATATTGCAGTAGTAAACCGCTTTATCAAACAGTTTGAGCAGAGTCAGAAGAT
>JAZPYS010000100.1:0-32489 GCA_045544275.1 Acetatifactor sp.
AACATCAAAGACATTGATACTGATGTGCTGCGAGGGGCTATCGGTCAAGTACAGCAGGATGTGTTCCTGTTTACAGGGGATATTAAGAGCAATATTTCGTTGGACAATAAAAATATTTCTTTGGAGGATATCAAGCATGCCGCAAAAGTCGTCAATGCGGACACCTTTATCGAAAGAATGCCGGGGACATATGATGCGCCGGTAACAGAGCGAGGCAGCACCCTCTCCGCCGGTCAGAGGCAGCTGATCTCCTTTGCAAGAACATTGGCTTACAAGCCTTCCATCCTGGTATTGGATGAGGCAACTGCAAATATCGATACCGAAACCGAAAGCCTGATCACCCAGGCTCTGGAAAAGCTCATGGAGGGCCGTACTACCATTATGGTAGCCCACAGACTTTCCACCATCCAGCATGCGGACAAGATCATCGTTATGGATCAGGGCCGCATCAAAGAGTCCGGCAGCCATCAGGAATTGTTAGCACAGAATGGGTTATACAAAAATCTGTATGATCTGCAGTTGGTGGAGTAGGGTCCCCTACTCCACTGCCTCCAACTCATCCTGATATTTCACATTGGGTTTGTAGGATCTGGCATCGGCATACCCATTCTTAACAATAATGGCATTGAGCATATCGTCGGCCACATCTGTGCCATCGGCGTTCATCCATACATAAGCAAGGGAGCGCCCGTACTGATCCTGGGGTTCCACATCGAACTCCAACCACACATGCTTCACATCTGCCAGGTATTCCTTCAGGAATACACTGGCATCACGGCCTTCCTGTGTATTCTTAGATTCATCCTCATGAACACTCTCCGGTGAATTGATACCGATCAGCCTGATACGGGTCTGCTCACCATCAAGGTTTACGATGATAGTATCGCCATCCACCACCCTTATCAGTTCTACCTTTTTCCGTTCCTCCAAAGTCACCTGGTTATCCTGAGGCGTACCAAACTCAAACCATATGTAAAGTGCCAGTATTACCAATGTACCGATGGTACCCAGCAAACTCTTCTTCGGTTTCTTTTTACTGTAATTTTTGTTTTTCTGCTTAGCACCTTTCTGGGCTGTATTACTCTGAGTCATTTTCATTCTCCTGTTATTTACAATCATTGTCTTTTCGCATACATGCCTCTCCGATCCCCAGGATTACAAACATGGTACTGGTGGACATGGCCTGCTGAAAACTGACCACATTATTGAGAGTATATGCCAGAATACTCATACCACATGCTGCGGCAATCACATTCGTGTTTTCTGCCTTGATAAACCGGACAACTACACTGCTGATCATGCCCGCAAATCCAATCACCCCCAATACACCCACATTGACCATAATCGTCAGCCATTCACAATGGGCATTTGTGAGCATAGTGGATTCTCCCCATATACGGTGTACCATGGAAAGCATTTCCTGATTGGCGCCGCCGTGAATATACATGGCCATACAGTCAGGCCCAACGCCTAACAATTTCCCCCATAGATCCTGATCCAGCCATGTTTGAACACCTGCCATATAAGTAGCGCCTCTGTGACTTCCCCAACCTTCATTAAATGTAAAGATGGAGACTTCTGACAATTTTCCCAAACTTCCCGGAGCCAGTGTATTGATCAGGATACCGGCAACCACGAACACAAAAATCAGCACACCTGCTGCCAGACCAGCCTTCCCGACCCATATAAACGCCTTTTGCGGATAATTCCCTTTTCTATTCCACCCGCACACGAGCACAAACATCACCACACTGATCACCAATACAACTGCCGGGAAAATGCTGTGGGTAAAAATATCCGTCAGAGCATCTTTGTGCTGAAACCTATCCCCCAACGTGTATCGCAGCAACACCGTTGCAGTACAAGTGGCTCCCAACAGGATCATCATCAGCCAGAAACGCTGCATCTTTTCTCCGTTTTGCGCCGACAAAAGATAAAATGTCACACACAGGATCATCAGTGCCAGCAAACCACTGCTGCTTCCCTGAGTTGTCAGGGCCCCAAATCCTGCCACGCTATATACTGCCAGCACACTCTTTGCCCACGCTTTCTTCTCCCGGTCTGCCCACCAATAATACAGTACACCAAAGAATACTGTCACCGCATATCCGCAGAACCAGTTGATATTTCCAATCGTGGATATAAAGGATGCGTTGGCATACGCCATTTTGATGGGATACACACTAAAACGATTCAGGTATCCCAATAAAAACACACAAAGACTTGCCGCCACGCCTGTTCCTATTATCCACTTTTTCGGATTCCAGCATCGGGAAATCACAAAATAAATCGCCAAAAACATCATCTGTGTGGAAAAACCCATATACCAACCATTGCTTCCTGCCCATGCATTACCATAAGGGGTATCTGCCTTGTATGCCGTATGCAGGTATGACAATATCAAAGCCACACCATAGAGAACAGCGAACCTATCCGTCAGGGAAATATTTTTTCTTATCCATAACAAAACTGTCGCTTTATCCGTTTTCTTACGCCCCTTGGGCTTCCCAATTTTCGCACACCCATCCGTCAATATTGCAAAAACCCACACCACCAGAAAGATCACTCCCATGGCAATAGTTACACCATGAAAAAACTGGTATTTGTTGGTGCCGATCCGACCATACCCATCCGTAAAATAAAAGGGCATGACTGTAAGAATCAGCAGTATGTAAATTTCCACTACTGTACTCATAGCATCTCCGAATATGTTTAACGCTCTTTTTCTGCCCTTTACCTCCATTGTACCTCTCCTGCATTATGTGCTCTCTCTTTCAAATGTGCCAATCTGCTCAGCGCTTCTTTCAAAGTTTCATCCTTCTTTGCAAAATGGAATCTTACCAGGTGATGTACATCTTCCCTGAAGAAGCTGGATCCGGGCACCGCCGCTACTCCCACATATTCTGCCATCCATTCGCAGAATGCCACATCATCCTTTACCTCAAATTCAGACACATCCAACAGCACGTAATAAGCTCCCTGTGGTTCTGTAAATGTAAAGCCAAGCTCCTTAAGTCCTCCCACAAACAGGTTTTTCATATGAGTATAATGGGCCTGCAGTCCTTTATAGTACTCCTCGCCAAATTCCAGCCCTGTGACCGCTGCTTCCATCAGCGGTGCTGCCGCACCTACTGTCAGAAAATCATGTACCTTTTTCACACGATCGATGATTCTCGGACTTGCAATCACATATCCCAGACGCCAACCGGTAATAGAATAGGTCTTAGACAGAGAATTGCACATAATGGTTCTATCCCGCATACCGGGCAGGGTTGCCATATACACATGCTTGTGTGGTTCGTAAATAATATGTTCATACACCTCATCCGTGATCACATAAGCATCATATTTTATGGCCAGCTCTGCGATCTGCATCAATTCTTCGTATGTAAATACCTTGCCGCAGGGATTGGATGGGTTGCAGAGTACCAATGCCTTAGCCCCCTCTTTAAAAGCAGCTTCTAATAGATTGATATCAAAGCTAAAGGTTGGCGGTACCAGCGGCACATAAATGGGCTCCGCACCCGACAAAATGGTATCCGCACCGTAATTTTCATAAAATGGCGAAAAGATCACCACTTTATCCCCGGGATTGGTCACAGACATCATGGCAGCCATCATCGCTTCCGTACTGCCGCAGGTCACCACAATCTCCGTATCAGGATCTACCTTCATACCACTGAAATATGCCTGTTTTTTTGCCAATGCCTCTCTGAAATTCTGGGCTCCCCAGGTAAGGGCATACTGATGAGGCCCTTTCCCTGCGATTTCACTGAGCCTGTCCGTGATTTCCTTCGGCGGATCAAAATCCGGAAATCCCTGGGAAAGATTCACTGCTCCATATTTATTGGCAATTCTTGTCATCCGGCGGATAATAGAATCTGTAAAATTTGCGGTTCTGGTACTGAGTTCTCTCATATATTTATCTCTCCGTAGGTTTAAGTTTTGTATTTCTATTTTAAGATTATCCCATCCCTAAGTCAAGCCATGATGGATTTATAAATCTGATAAATCAACACAAAACCCAATGGTCCCTTGACTACTCCTGCAAAACCAAACAGCTGAATCCCCACATAAATGGATGTAAGCACCGCCACAGGCCAGACCCCCATAGTCTTCCCCAAAATCTTTGGCTCCAAAAATTCCCGGACCAGCACACAGCCTCCATATAACAGGCCACAGACTATTGCTTTGATATATTCACCTTTTGCCAGCTGGATCAAAATCAGCGGTACCAACACAATACCGGTTCCCACAAAAGGCAAAATATCTAACGCCCCAGCCAACAATCCCCACAGAATACCGTTCTGAATTCCTGCTATAAATAATGTCAATGCAATGACGGCGGCAATGGTCCCCATGATGATCAACTGCGCCTTAATAAAGGATACAATATAGCGGATGGTTCCCACCAGCGCTTCCAGCCACACATGAAATTCCTTTTGCTCCAGCAGAAAATTCATATATCTGTCATAATCCTTTGCCAGCAAAATTGTTCCAATCAAAAAAGTAATCAAAAAGGTGCCCCCGGATACAAAAGACTTTGCATACTTCATGGCACTGTTCAACAAATTCGGAATGGCATCCGACTGCATCCTACCCAACAGGTCCCCACTGATCTGTGCCATACTTTCCTCCACATGAGAAATATCCACTCCAAATGTCCTCCCGATCCACTGACATATGGAATGCACCACAAAAGCCAACTCCCTTTCCCACACTTCCAGATATCCACTCCAGTTGGGTGCATTGACAGTAGCCCAGGATATCACCAGCCAGCCAATAATGATAAGGACCACCGCTGCCAGCAACATCAGGATCACTGCACTGACATGTCTGGGAATACGCAGCTTTGTATGCAGTTTCTTCAGCAGCGGGCCGGTCATTGTTACAAATAAAAATGCCAACAATATAGGCGTCAGCAAGGGAGAAATAAATGCCAGAAAAAAATACACTACCCCAATGATACAGAGTAGTGTAATCCATTTGTTTTTCTTGATTGCATCCTTCATACCCGCCACCTCATACAATTCTTCTTTGTAGATAGTATGAGAATTTTTTCGTAGATTATGTACCTATAGGCAGCTGAGGCTGAATTGTAAAATTTAGCTTTTTACCGGTCATGGGGTGATGCAACTCAATACGATATGCGTAAAGTGCCACATTTTTCACCTGATGCTTCCAGCTCAGCTCGATAGAATGCTGAGAACCATATTTTAAATCCCCCAAAATGGGATGGCCCGCATGAGCCATCTGCAGGCGGATCTGATGGAAACGCCCGGTCTCGATGTGAATATCCACAAGCGCACATTCCTGATCCAGCCCTCTGACCACCTTGTACTGCAGAATAGCCTGCTTTGCATCTTTTTCTTCCGGCTTGCCAATACGACCGATATTTCCTTCTTTTATCAAATAATCCACAAGTTCCCCTGATTTTTCCCCAGGTTTTCCACAAACCACCGCATAATATTGTTTATTTAATGTGCCTTTGGAAAGCTGCTTGGTCAATTTAGCTGCTGCTTCTTTGGATTTTGCAAAGACCAACAGACCCTCCACCGGCTGATCCAGACGGTGTACTATACCTAAATACGGAGCTTGTCCGGAGGCGGGACTTCCTGCCACTACGGCACTTCCGTCGTTCCTTGCCAGATAATTTTTCAATTCACTGACCACATCCTGCTGCCCGATGCGAGATGTCTGGGTAGCCATACCTGCAGGTTTGTGAACGATTATAATATCATTGTCTTCATAAATGATTTTTGTACGCATGGTTTTTACCTTATAATCATATGCTGAAAAAGTGTAAGAACTCAACAACTTAATGAGACCTTACACCTTTATTTACGAGTTACTTCCTTACTTTACTATAATGCTATATCCTCAACCGAAACACCATAAGAGGATAGTTTAGCAATGGTTACTTTAATCTGATACTCAAGCTCTTCGTTTCTGCAATCTCCATTTGCCCTTTTAATACGCTGCAAATCTGTATACTTATCGATCGTAATACTAATTAATTCTTCTCTTGTCACACTGTCACTCACTTTCGCTTCCTCCTTTTTCGATTGTAACTATATTATAATCGAAAAAGGGCAATAGTGTAAAGTCTTATTAAATTGTCAATGTTAAGTTTTCCAACCCGCCATTGAGTTAAACCACCTTCGCCACGCCCCCCCCTTCCATGCTCTGCACGAACTCCTCCATCGTCTCTGCATAAACTGCACTCTGCAGCCATGACTCTAAAATATCCTGATTGCCTTCTGCGTGAATTCTTTTCCCTAATTCTTCTGAGATACCACCTAACTTTATCAATAGTGTAACTAAAGTGTACCGTATACCTTCCTTCATACCTTCCTTCATACCTTCCTCTACTCCATCCGCATAAATCTCATCAATCGCCTGACACATATCACATTCTCCTTCCTTTTCGTATTTCTCTTTATTCTCTATTAATTTACCTGATCTTGACATTATGCTGATCATATCATAAGTATCCTGAGTCAGATGTGAAAATGCTTTCTCATTTTCCCTGACATACTCCCTCAGTCTCTTTTTATCCTTTTCCCGCTGCAGGAAGCCGAACAGGTACTGTATATCCGTTTGGAAATGGTCCGATTCTTCGTAGTTTCGTACTTCCAGCAAATGGATCGGATAATCAACGACTAATCCCTGTAACTCCGGCAGACAGCCCTCCATATCCATCATTTCTTTCAGGCATCTGGGACCGTCCCAGGGCTTCTTTCCCCAGTAAACCACGATGGTAATTACCGGCAACAGCTTGTCCTGCCTTGAAAATCCCGAGATAAATTCTGCACCTTTAATGTAATCTGCAAAACGTTCCGGTACTTTAAAATATTCTTTGGGTAAAGTGTCTTTTTCCTGCATATATCCTCCTTGTTTATCCGCAGGAGGCATCTGCCTTTTATTCGATAACCTCTCTGCTTGTTCTGAATTGGAATAAAGCATTGAGATTTCTTTTTAAGATATAATAGAATCTTCGATACGGCACACGACCGTTAAGAATTTTAGAAATATAATGCTTTGAGAGCATTTTACCACATGCACAAAATAGTTGCAAGTGGTTTTAGTAAATAATCTACCAAAATTGAAAAGAGGACTTAGCATCCTATCCTCTTTTCATTTTGTGCTATTGCAGATTTTTGGAAATAAGTGAAATCTTCCAAAAAGTATCTCCTTTAGTGGTTATTATAAAATCAGATCTTAAACCGGTATCCCACACCCCATATCGTCTCAATATACTGAGGCTTCGCAGTATCCACCTCTATCTTCTCGCGGATCTTCTTGATATGAACAGTTACCGTAGCAATGTCTCCAATGGAATCCATATCCCAGATTTCGCGGAATAGTTCTTCCTTCGTGTAGACATGGTTAGGGTTTTGTGCAAGGAAAGTAAGCAAATCAAATTCCTTGGTGGTAAAGGTTTTCTCGATGCCATCCACATATACACGTCTTGCAGTCTTGTCGATGCGGATGCCGCGGATCTCCACGATATCATTCTGAGGCTTCTGATTGGAGCCAACCAGTCTTTCATATCTTGCCATATGGGCTTTTACCCGGGCTACTAACTCGCTGGGGCTGAATGGTTTGGTCATGTAATCATCTGCACCCAAACCCAGGCCCCGGATCTTGTCGATATCATCCTTCTTTGCAGATACCATCAGGATAGGAATATTCTTCACCTCACGGATTCTCTTGCAGACTTCAAAACCATCCATGCCCGGAAGCATGAGATCTAAAATGATCAGATCAAAGTCTTTTTCCAGCGCAACTCTCAGTCCCTCATCGCCGGAATAGCAGGTCTCTACCTTAAAATCGCTTAGCTCTAAATAATCCTTCTCCAAATCTGCAATCGCCACTTCATCTTCAATAATTAATATCTTACTCATATATTCCTCCACTATTTCTTCTGATTATATAATTCCCTGTACTTTCTTAATACAAAATGAATGCAGGTTCCTTCCCCTTCTTTACTGGTAGCCCAGATGTAGCCGCCATGATCCTCCACAATCTTTTTTACAATGGACAGCCCGATGCCGCTTCCGCCCTGAGCAGAATTACGAGAGGCATCTGTTCGATAGAATCTTTCAAAGATCAACGGCAGGTCCTTCTGTGCAATGCCCTTGCCGTTATCCTCAATCTCAATGCGGATAGCATCTACTTCATCCAGAATGCGGATATCGATCTCCCCATGTGGTTTGTTCATATACTTTACACTGTTGCTGATGATATTATTAATGACCTTTTTCATCTGCTCCGGATCTGCAATGACCATAGTATCCGGCTCCACCAAATCCGTATAATTTAGAGAAATATTGCGGGATTCCAGATCCAGCCCTATCTCTTCCACACAGTCACTGAAATAATCTGCCACATTGATCCGCAGAAATTTATAATTGATCTTGTTATTATCTACCCTGGAATAGGTGGTCAGCTCATTGATCAACCTGTCCATATCATTAGCCTTATTATAAATGGTACGGATGTATTTGTCCACTTTCTCCGGTGTATCCGCCACACCATCCATGATTCCTTCCACATAACCTTTGATTGCTGTGATGGGAGTCTTCAGATCATGGGAGATATTGCTGACCAGCTCCTTGTGCTGTCTTTCATGCAGCTTGTTCTCCTCAATACTTTCCTTCAACCGGAGCCGCATATCCTCGTAATTGCGGAACAAATCTCCCATCTCTCCCTTTACATCCGTCTGCAGCATGTAGTCAAAATTACCTTCTTTAATTTTACTCATAGCCACATTCAGCTCATTGATGGGTGAGAACACACCTTTGTGAATCCACTGTGAGAGCAGGAGACTGGTAAATATCAGGATACATAAAATTGCGATAAACATATCCACCAGAAGCGTCTTGGAAATCAGGGAATTCATCTTTGCAATTACAAACAATGTACCCGGACTTCCATCCCCAAAGCGGAAATCATACTGTTTTACATATTTATTCTTTTCCGTAAAATAATAACCCGTGCCCTCTGAGGAGTCTCCTTCACCATATACAGGCAGATCCGGAAGCAGCATATTTGCCGCATCCGCATTGTTGGTATATAATATCTGCTCATTCTTTCTTATAATATAGTAAGCCGAGGATTTCGGAAGTGTATCTTCCAGATTTTCCAGGTACTTTATATCCTCCATCCTGGATACATCCTCTTCCACCTGCTCTACTATAATGTTATATATTTCGTCTACCGTCTCTGCCGCCGCCTGAAAAGACTCAGACACAATCGTATAATCGATATCCTGCAGCCTGGATCCATGCTGCCAGTTGACCAAATAACCGCCAATGATAAAAAAAGCAACGGCCGTCAGCAACAGCGGAAGCACAATGATCGTTGTAAAGGTGATCATTAACCTTGTTCTGAATTTCACTGTATACCCCACACCCTTTCAAAGACTGTATTTTTCCTATTGTTGTAAGTATACCACATTCTGACCTTTCATGTATAAAAACTGAGAAAGCTTTTCATAAAAAAAATGTAAAAAACCTATTGACAAATGCAAAATATTTTGTATAATAAAATCAGTAATCATTACTGTTATTAATAATAAGAGAGGACTTGAGATGGCATTAAAACGCAGTAAACAACGTGATATGATCAAAGACTTTCTGATGGGACGTAATGACCACCCGACAGCCGACGTTGTCTACATGAATGTCAGACAGCAGAATCCCAACATCAGTCTCGGTACGGTTTACCGCAATCTGACACTTTTGGCAGATATCGGGGAAATTCAACGACTTAGACTGGGGGACGGTGTAGACCATTTCGATGCCGACATAAGTCCACATTATCATTTTGTCTGCAGTGAATGCGGCAAAGTGATCGATCTGGAAATGGACAGTATTGATGGCATTACCGATATTGCCGGCAGGCATTTTGGTGGCAATATCACCGGTCATGTGACCTATTTTTACGGAAGCTGTGATCAGTGCAGTAAAGCTGCACAGATGTGATAAAATCACAAAGGATGAAATCACAAAGCACAAAAGAAAATTGAATAGCAAAACAATCAACAATTTTATTAAGAAAAGGAGAAAATGATTATGAAGTATGTATGTAGTGTATGCGGTTATGTTCACGAAGGAGATGCAGCACCTGAATTTTGCCCTATCTGTAAGGTTCCTGCTGAAAAGTTCATTGCACAGGGTGAAGAAAAAGTTTGGGCAGCTGAACACGTGGTAGGTGTGGCTCAGGGTGCTCCCGAAGATATCATTATGGATCTTCGCGCTAACTTTGAAGGTGAATGCTCAGAAGTAGGTATGTATCTTGCAATGGCAAGAGTAGCTCACAGAGAAGGTTATCCTGAAATCGGCCTTTACTGGGAAAAAGCAGCTTGGGAAGAAGCTGAACATGCAGCAAAATTTGCTGAACTTTTAGGTGAAGTTGTTACTGATTCCACAAAGAAGAATCTTGAGCTCCGTGTAGAAGCAGAGAACGGTGCAACTGCAGGCAAGTTTGATCTGGCTAAGAGAGCAAAAGCGCTTAATCTTGATGCAATTCATGACACCGTTCATGAAATGGCTCGCGATGAAGCAAGACACGGCAAAGCCTTTGAAGGTCTGTTAAAAAGATATTTCAGTTAATTACTGTTCATAAAAAGGGGGACCCTTATGGAGGGCAGTAATAAAATCAAAGAGCTGCGACTGTCTACGGGTATGAACCGAAGAGAGTTCTGCGACTACTTTGATATTCCATATAGAACGGTTACCGAATGGGAACTTCATGCGGACACAAAATGAAAACCCACAAGGTGCTATCTCGTGGGTTTTCTTGTCTTTATTTTTAGGAGGTATTATCATGGGATTCTTAACAGGAAAAACAGTCATTGTAACCGGCGGCGGCAGAGCTGTCCTTGAAAACGGCAAGGCCGGTGCCATCGGCTACGGCATTGCAACCGCTTATGCAAAAGAAGGGGCGAATGTCGTCATTACCGGACGTAATTTGAAGAAGTTGGAAGATGCAAAAGAAGAGTTAGAACGTCTCTACGGAGTAAAAGTATTACCTGTTGCCGCTGATATTTCTGCCGGTGCTGACAACGCAGCCATTGCTGCAGAGGTTGCTGCGAAAGCAGCTGAAGCTTTTGGCAGTATCGATGTACTAATTAACTGTGCACAGGCTTCTGCATCAGGTGTTTCTTTAGCAGACCACACCACCGCCCAGTTTGATCTGGCAATATACTCAGGGCTCTATGCAACATTTTACTACATGCAGGCATGCTACCCATATCTGGCAAAGAGCAAGGGCAGCGTTATCAACTTTGCATCCGGTGCAGGCCTCTTCGGGAATTATGGTCAGAGTGCTTATGCTGCTGCAAAAGAAGGTATCCGTGGGCTTTCCCGTGTAGCTGCTACAGAATGGAGCAAGGACGGTATCAATGTAAACGTGATCTGCCCTCTGGCATGGACCTCTCAGCTTGAGAATTTTCAGAAAGCTTATCCTGATGCATTTGAAAAGAATGTACACACGCCTCCTATGGGATTTTTCGGAGATCCGGAAGAGCATATCGGACGTGTATGCGTGCAGCTGGCTCATCCTGACTTCAAATATATGACCGGTGAGACCCTGACTCTTGAAGGCGGATTGGGTATGAGACCATAAAATAGAGCTTAATTAGGGATATTTTTCGACATTTTACCTATTGTTCCCTTCCATCTGAGATGTTATCATTATGTGAGACTTAAGAATAATGAAAAAGGAACAATAGGTATGAATGACGATATTACAACCCCATCACCCTCCCCATTCCATGTAGGACTTCGCAACATTAAGACTGCCCTGGCCGCAACTCTCTGTGCTTTGATATACTATTTTTTTGACCGCAATCCCACCTTTGCCTGCATCGGTGCAGTATTTGGCATGGGCAATGATATGAACGGGTCCAAATTAGGCGGCGGAAACCGATTGTTTGGCACCATTATTGGCGGTATTCTTGGTATCGGCCTGTTTCGGATTTATATTATTTTTTACCCGGAAGGCGGCATGTATCGCCCTTTGATGCTGTTACTGCTTTTTATCGGTGTGGTTCTGCTCATTGTGATCAGTCAGTTTGTAAAATGGCCGGGTGCCATCCAGCCCGGCAGTGTAATGCTGTGCATCATTTTGTTTAATACTCCGGTTGCCACTTATATTGATTATTCTGTGAATCGTATTGTGGATACCGGCTTTGGCGTGATTGTAGCCTTAGTGGTGAATTACTTTTTGCCTCGAGAACGTCTTGTAAAGTGGCTGGCACCATTTCGAAAGGACAAGCCGGCAGAGTAAAAATCCGCCCATTTTTCAGAATGGGCGGGTAACCCCTTACTTAATCCATCCCCAAAGAATCGCCATATATTCTCCCAAAAAGAACATACCCCTCAGCCAGATCAAAACTGTCAGTCCGAACATCAGCCAGGCATACTTTTTCTCCTTCTCCCCGATCTTCTGTATCATAGACATGATGACACAGATCATAAGGATCATGGTGCCGAAGGTTGCTCTGTCAGGATAATGAGGCGACAATACCATAGCCCCCCAAGAAAGCAAAGCTCCCAACATTAAAAGGTGATTTCTGGCACCGATTTCGATATTCAGAATGCCCTTTCCTATGACCAATGCCACCGCCAGCAGGAAAATGGTTGGAAACAAGTACTCCAGTGCCGCCTTACTCTCGCTGTAGCAGCGCAGGAAAAGATTCCACAGCAAGCCATATTCATTTCCGGCCTGCTCACTTCTCACAAAATTCCCAGGTGCAATAATAACCAGCACACTGCCTGCCAGACTGGCTGCATTCCCTAAAATCATCCAAAGATACACTTTATTCTTCTGATAGATCCGCATGAGGATGATTAGCAGACTCAAGATCCATGCCGTAGGTCCCATATTCTCATTGCTCCAACCCGCAATGATTCCCAAGGGGATAATCCACAGTGTTATTCCATAAAGTCTCCTGTCCGGATTCTCCCGAAGAAAACAATACAGGAACAGCAATATAAATGTAGTAATATACAGGTAATTGACCGCACCTGCCTGCCAAAACATACTCATTTTCCAATTGGCATTTAAGCCAATCATCATGGCCATAGCACAGAAGGTACCCATTGTGAGCCAGGCTATACGCCCATAACGCTTCACTTGTGATACTTCCGACGATTTGGAAATACTTGCCATCATGTACATCACATACGCCAGCACTATAACCGCAATCACATTCAGCACATCCACCACTTTCTCGCCTAACTGCAGCAGTATTTGCAGCAGTCCATGGGTAATGGATCTGCCTCCCCAATTATAATAGTGCCATATCTGGGACTCGATAATGTCCTTGAAAGAGGTAATGGGAATTCCCGAAGCCTCATTAGATATCAGCTTCTCCGAATACCAGATATCATCCATCATAAATGGCACCCCATCATTTACCAGCCATACTATGCCCAAAGTGACAAGTACCAACACACCGGATAGGATTCCTATTGCTTTATCGCTGGTTTTTTTCCATAAATCCTTCATAAATCTACTCCATACTCTTCGCTGTTTTCATGCTATTATTTTGCGGACATAATTCATTTTCGCCTATATTTTCCTCACAGTCAATCTTTTTTGATGAAAATGTACATATTTTTTAGAGGCAATTTATATTGGAAAAACACTCTGCAATTGCAGAGCCGTCCAAATTTTGGTATGATGAATGTATGATTTTATTTACACACTTACGAAATTGTCTAATAAGTTCAGGCACAATACAGGAGTTCCTATGATATATGCAAAACACAGCGACTCTGCCTCTTATGTGACTATCCCGGATCAGGAAATGGGGGAGTCCATTACGGGCATTGGTGCAAAAGCATTCTTAAGCCACAAGGAAATTTATAAACTGACCCTTCCAAAAACAATTTGCCATATTGATGATTGGGCCTTTGCTCATATGCACAATCTGTCTGAGCTGACGCTTCCCGCAAACAGCATTGTTTTTGGAAAGAAAGTTTTTTTAGACTGCAGCAGTCTTAAGCAGATTCACCTATATCCGGACACTTCCGGCAACTCCGGTCTGCCTTTTTTTCTTGCATCCGCAGTCACAATATTTAACCACATGGATTTGCTGGATCTCCCCTGTGCTGCCCACAAGGACACTCACCCGGACTGGATGCTGGCTTATGACCAACAACTGATGTCTTATTTATCTGCAGAAGATACTTCCGGTTTTGAGCCAATTTTTTACGGCTGGTTCAATGACGAGGATGCGGACACCTGTCAGCTGCCAAAGTACCTGCAGAAACAAAGGGAGCACAAGACTTATTTGTGCTTTCTACGGCTGAAATATGCTCTGCATCTATCCGAAGCTGACCGTCAGACGCTGTACAATTATCTGAAGGATCATATGCCCTGGGGTGCCAAAGCTTCCGAACATACTGCCGTCTGGGATCTGCTGCCGGTTTATTTCACTGACGATGTAAACTATCCCCGTATTCTGGAAGATGCAGGCATTCTGAACCCGGACACGGTTCCCAAGCTCATCCGTCATCTTCCTCATGCCGGTGCGGAAGTTATCGCCTATTTATTGCGCTGTCAGGAAAAATACACAAAAGATTCTGACTTTTTTGAGAATTTCTCTTTGTAACTTCCTGTAAATAGTATATACTGTATAGTAACGAATCTACATTATGAAAGGCAGACATTATTTATGGAAAAAATTGCAAGCTTTACCATTGATCACATAAAATTGCAGCCCGGTGTGTATGTATCCAGAAAAGACCACATCGGCGCGGAAGTTATTACGACTTTTGATCTGCGCATGACAAGCCCCAATGAGGAACCTGTCATGAACACCGCTGAGATGCATACGATAGAGCATCTGGCCGCTACATTCTTACGCAACCACCCGGAATATAAGGATCGGACCGTTTACTTTGGACCCATGGGCTGCCGTACAGGTTTTTATCTGTTGCTGGCAGGAGACCTTACCTCTTCACAGATTGTTCCATTGATGATTGAAATGTTTGAATTTATCCGTGATTTCAATGCCGAAGTTCCCGGTGCTTCCGCAAAAGACTGCGGCAATTATCTGGACATGAACCTGCCTATGGCAAATTACCTGGCAAAAAAATATCTGGAACATGTCTTATATGTGATTGATGAAAGTCATTTGGTTTATCCGGAATAGAAGGAGAATAATAATTATGAACAAAATCGGCATTATCGGCGCAATGGAACTGGAAGTAGAAACCTTAAAAGCTTCCATGACCGTAGCAAATACATTGACAAAAGCAGGCATGGATTTTTTTGAAGGCACTTTAAATGACACTCCCGTAGTCGTTGTAAGAAGTGGTATCGGCAAGGTCAACGCCGCCATGTGCGTACAGATCCTTGCAGATGTTTTTCAGGTGACCCACATTGTCAATACCGGCGTTGCAGGTTCCCTGAATGCTGCACTGAATATCGGGGACATTGTACTTTCCAAGGATGTACTGCATCATGATGTGGATGCCACCATCTTTGGCTATGCACCGGGTGAGGTACCACAGCTGGGCATCCGGGAATTCCCCGGGGATGAGACCATGATACGTCTGGCCCATGAATCCTGTGCAGAAACTGCCCCTGAATTAAATGCTGTAATCGGTCGTGTTGTCAGCGGTGACCAGTTTATTTCCAGCAAGGAAGTAAAAACCCGCCTGATCGAAACATTTCAGGGGGACTGTGCGGAAATGGAAGGAGCTGCTATTGCACACGCTTCTTACCTGAATCAGATCCCATTTATCATTATCCGGGCAATATCCGACAAAGCAGACGACAGTGCTGAGATGGATTACCCAACTTTTGAACGAAAAGCAGCCGCGACCTGCGCAAAGCTGACTGAAAACTTTGTTAAAAAACTTAAGATTTCTTAAAAATGAAAGAAACAGTTGCAATATAATACATTTTTAAAGTATAATCATATTAAAGAAATCATACAAAGGATATTTTATGAAAAAATCCAGAAGAATACTCGCCACTATTTTATTTTTTATCGGCGTTGGTTGTATGTTTGCTGCTGCGGTGGTGTTCTTTAAGCATTCGCTGGAAGACGAATTTGCCGAATTGGCTGTTGAAAATGTCCGGCCGGATTCCGAAACTGTCGCCACCATAGAGGGGCTTCCTGTAGAAACACAGCTGCCCGGAACAGCACCTGAGGAGGCAGTTACACCGCAACCTACCCCCGTACCGGAAGCTACCGCAACACCCACACCAGAACCTACATCCACACCGGAACAAACTCCGACACCGATCATCAATCCTTATGCAGAAAGTTATCTGGCTAACAAAGACATGGCTGGGTGGCTGGTGATTCCGGGTACAAATATTGACTACCCGGTTATGTGGACTCCCGAAGATGAAAATTATTATCTCTACAAGGACTTTGAAGGCAGGAAAAATTCCAATGGCAGCCTCATACTTGATACCGACAGCTGCCTTGACCCGCTTACCACAAATTTAATCATTCACGGACACAATATGAAGTCCGGTGCTATGTTCGGCAATCTGACAGATTATGAAGACCCTGATTATTATAAAGAACATAAAAACATTATACTTTATACGGAAGAATGCCAGCGCAATTATGAAGTCATCGCAGTCTTTCGTTCCCAGGTGTTCCGTAAAAAGGATATGGTGTTTAAATTTTACAAATTTTTTCAAGCTGACACAGAAGATGAATTTAATGATTTTTATGAGAACATAAAGGATATATCCATTTACGATACCGGTGTTACAGCCGAGTTTGGTGATCATTTTATTACCCTTTCCACCTGCGTTTACCATGTGGAAAACGGCCGTTTTGTAGTTGTTGCGAAAGAAGTCGAAAGCGGCGATACATATTTACCTGTTGAGTAGTGCAGCCGGGATTTCAGGCTTAATCAGGTCATGCACATCAAAATATAAATAAACAATATCAGGAGGGTTCGATATGAAGAAACTCAAAAAATTATTGGTTCTGTTTACCGCTGCCCTGTTCTGTCTGCTGCCCATTCTCAGTCAGCCATTAACAGCACAGGCAAGCACCCCTGTCACTTACTATGTTAAGTTCGACACAGAAAAAAATGACTGGAGATATCTGGTTGGCTCCACCTGGGACGATGAAGCGTACGACCGCGAGTTGTACTACATGAACCTGGATATCAAAGACGGTGACATTGTTATTGTTGATGGTACAGGCATACTGGAGATCGATGTACATCTTAGCAACCTTACCATTCTCAATGGTGATTTAGCTATCGTAATGGTAAAATCCATTGACGAATTCTATGCACTTAACAACAGCAAGAGTTCCATTACCGGTACCATCAAAAATGCATATGTATACGGCGATTGCTTAGTTAACTTTAACAGTGATGTTTCTAATCTGTATGTTTATGATCCAACAAATCCTTGCGCAGACATTGGTGCCGGCGGGACTGTGGAGCATGCAAAGGTCTATGATGACGATGCTGTTTATTATGAATTCTACAACTTTGAAAAGGCATCCTTATCTATTACAGATGGTACCATAATGACAGATGAATCCAAGTACAGCAAGACTGCTCCTGCTGCAACTACCACACCGGTAGCTACCACACCGGCCACATCTACTACCACTACTCCACCTGCTCCTGCAGATGAATTAGATGATGTTCCGAAAACAGGTAATTTCAGTGTAAGCCCATTATGGTTCCTGGGAATCGCTGTTGTATGTATGCTTGGCTATTTCAAACTGGAAAGAAGATAATTGAATATGTTCCAAAAAAATACGCGCCCCATAAGGCGCGTATTTTTTTGGTTATTTCTTACGAAATACAAACAGCTTACTGAGCACATAATTTGCCACCATGACCAATACGGAAGAAATAAATATCTTACATGGCCAGTAAGGCAGATTTAACATGTTAACAGTCACTTCCATGATAATTACATCCAGCAGCCAGGTAGAAATACGTCCGCCTGCAAAGGAAATAAACTCTTTCATCATCTCCGGATTAGTGCTCTTAAATACATACTTTCTATTGGCAAAATAGCCGAATATCACGCCTGCTCCCCAGCTGATGGTGTTGATCACAGCATTCTGCCAGGATACATTTGGATCAAGAATCAATGTAGCAACCCAGGCAGCTCCCCAGGAAACGATTGTAGTCAACACGCCCACAACCAAATAATTCGCAATCTCTTCATATTTTTTATATAGATCCAGTAATTTGTATTTCATATTCTTCCTCTCTTAAATCCCGTATATTAATGAAGCTTAACATAATTTTCTGGAATTTTCAAGTTTCCGAAGAAGATTTTGCACTTTTTTCCAATCACCGTCCATAACACTATAAGTAGCGAGCCCGTGAACCGGTGTCCGGGGCGAAATCTCTGTATGAATATAAAGAGAGTCCATACCTGCCCGGATTGCCCCTGCAATATCCGACGTTTCATCATTTCCTATCATAAGACATTCTGAAAGATTTAACTGAAATTTCAAAGACAGATACTCAAAAAATTTCAGTGCCGGTTTTTTATAGCCCACCTCTGAAGATATCAATATACCATCAAAGTACCCGTCCAACCCCGTCATAGCCAGCTCAGGTCTGGTAAAATCTGTCTGGGCATTGGACAAAAGGTATATGCCTTTCCCTCTTTCCTTTAAATACCCCAGAGCCTCATACACCCCTTCATACACGCAGAGCTTACTTCGGGAAAGTGCACGAAAAGTAATTGCAGTCTGTCTTATTAGTGAAATATCGCTATCAATGCCTTTTCGTTGGAACAGCTCTGCAAAAACCAGACGCAGATCCGGTTCTCCATTCTCCGGAAGAGTCTCTACAAGCTGCTTCTCCAAATCCCGAAATGTCTTTTTTAATTCCATCGGGGTATACAACGCACCCATGGCAGAATAAATCTCACTCATTTTCTTCCACAAATAGGGCTTACCCTCATTGGTGCGAATATCCAGAAGTGTACCGTACAGATCAAATATATAATTCTGATACATTTTATCTAAGCGCATCATATACACGCAAAACCTCGCCTACACTCCAGGCTTGTGCAAAACAGCCCTTAGAGGAAACAGGATTTTCCCCATCATATATTTCTGCAATCTGTCCAATGCAGCCTTCTCTGAGCACAGAACTGATGGCATCCAGCTGTGCTCTCACGTATTCCTTTGCAGCCTCTGAATATGCATTTACTTTCAGATATGCCAGATAGTATCCCCCCATAGGAAATGGCCACACAGTGCCCTGGTGATATGCCAGATCGCGATCCAACTGTGCTCCCCCATAAAATGGTCTGAACTGTGGATCTTCCGGTGCCAGCGTCCTGAGTCCATATGGCGTATACAACTTACGAAATACTGTCTCCACCACAGCTCTTTCCTGCTCTCCGGTTAACACTGAAAATGGCAAAGAAACCGCCCATATTTGATTGCAGCGAATCTGTTCATCTGCTGCAGTGCCGGAGATGACGTCCTTCAGACAAGCCTTTTCTGCATTCCAAAACTGCTCGCCGAAGCTTTTCTTTACGATTGCAGCAAGGTCTGCGTAGCAGATATCTCCTCGGGCGGGATTATCATACTCTGTATCCAGTGCCTCCAGTCTGGTGTCCTCTCCCAGTATTTCTGCAAACATATCCATAATCAGCAGTGCATTGTACCAGTATGCATTGATTTCAACCGGCTTGCCATGACGTGGTGTAGGCAGAATATTTTCCACCCTTACATCCATCCAGGTTACCTGCTCCAGGCCCCCACCGGCAGCGATCAGCCCATCTTTATCCATATAGATATGAAAGTCTGTGCCCTTGCGATACCAGGTAATGATTTCTCTCATGACCGGATATGCTTCTTTTACAAACTCCAGATTCTTTGATCTCTGATAGTATTCATACACTGCAACCACAAACAGCAGTGCTGCATCCACAGTATTGTATAATGGCATATTTGCGCCTTCCGGAAACAGATTGGGCATCAATCCCTTATCACAGTACGCCATAAATGTGCGCAAAATGCTCTCTGTGGCTTCAAATTGTCTGGATGACAGACAACAGCCCATCAATGCGATCATGGTATCTCTTCCCCAATCCTCAAAAAAGGGGAAACCTGCCAGTATGGTCTTACCATCCGTGGACGCACGATAAGAAATAAACTGATCTGCACTAACTGCCAGCTGGCTTGCCACTTCATCCTCATAACCGGCCTGATCCTTCAGAGCCTTTCTATAAGCTGCTACATGATCCATGATCTGCTGTACGGAGACTCCACTTTCTGCCGAGATCGGCTCCATACTGTAGAGGATCTCCAGTGTATCCTCCTGATCTGCAGGCACAGTAAAGGAAATCTCATGTGTCACAACCGATCTGCCCAGGGACATTTTTCCATCTTCCACATCATTGGAATAATAAAGCGTATCGCAAAATCTCTGCTCCACTTCCTGGCACTGTCCATTGGTCTGATAGAACATGCACTGTCCATTGGAGCTGATTGTTGTTTCAGTCATGATAAATTCCGGATCATATCCCAGTCTTGCCCCCTTCGGCATAAACTGCAGATGGGGTGCAACTGTTAAGGCCACCTCTTGTCCGGAACGATTTCTTATATGATAGGAGATACCCAGCGTATTCTTGCCTTGCTCCAGCACGATACTGCGGGTCACTTCCGCACCATCCACCAGATAGGTCCACTTTGGATAATCTTCAAAGCAAAAGCCACTCTGATACAGATATCCCTGCTCTCTTTTCGTATGAATCTGAAAGTCCTGACTGGACAGGTATACTTTTTTATCCCCCACAGTGAAATGCTCTTCCAGTCTGTGGATCATATTGTATCTATGATTAGGAGAATGGGTACACGCCATGAATACAGCCTGATCATTCCGGCTGCAGGAACCGATTAAACTGAGAGAGGAGAACCCTCCCAGCCCATTGGTCATCAAGTAGCAATTCTCCTCACCACGTTCAAAGGTCTTCCAATCCTGTTTTCCGTAGATAAACCTCAAATTTTTTCCTCCTCGGCTGTTTTCTTAGCTGTTTTCTTAGCCGCTTTCTTTGCAGCCTTTTCAGCCTCGATTTTTTCCTGCAGCTTCTGATATTCCTTCTTTGCACAGTAATCGGACAAACGCTCACTGATCTTGGTCAGGCGATAAAGCTTGTCGATTGCTTCTTTATGCAGCATTTCCGCATCCATTCGCCACTTCCAGTTACTGCCCATGGTAGACGGATGATTGATTCTGGTCTCTGCATCCAATCCCAAAATATCCTGTACCGGAGTCACACAAGTATTACCACAGCTCATCATAGCCAGGCGTACAAAATCCCAGTATTTCTCTTCTGCAGGTATATGTGCATTGTTCATATATTCTTCCGCAAATGCCTTGCTCTCATCATCCAGGCCCTTATACCACTGAACCAGTGTCTCGTTGTCATGAGTACCGGTGTAAACCACGCAGTTAGGGTCGTAGCTGTGAGGCAGGTAATTGCTTTTTTCTCTTGGATCAAAAGCAAATTCCAGCACCTTCATGCCCGGATATCCGCTGTCCTTAAGCAGTTTTTCAACAGTTGGTGTCTGGAATCCCAGGTCTTCTGCAATAATCTGCTTTTCGCCGAATCGTGCATTCAGTGTATTGAACAGATCCATACCCGGACCCGGCATCCACTTACCATTCACAGCTGTTTTGTCTCCATAAGGAATGCTGTAATATTCATCAAATGCTCTGAAGTGATCAATTCTTACCACGTCATACATTTTGAAGCAGTGATCCAGACGCTTGCACCACCAATCATAGCCGGTTGCCTTGTGATAATCCCAACGATACAACGGATTGCCCCAAAGCTGGCCGTCAGCGGAAAATGCATCAGGAGGACATCCTGCTACTGCAGAAGGCTGTGAATCTTCATCAAACTGGAACAATTCCGGGGAAGCCCATGCATCCGCAGAGTCAAAGGCAACATAAATCGGAATATCACCGATGATCTCGATGCCATTGTCATTTGCATACTTTTTCAGCTTATCCCACTGTTTTCTGAACTTGAACTGCAGATATTTATAGAATTCTATATCAAAATAGCACTCTCTGCGGTAGTAATCCATGGCATAGCCCCAGCGTTTTTTAATATCTTCTGCCCATTCACTCCAGGACGCACCGCCAAAGCGCTTCTTTACAGCCATAAAAAGCGCATAATCCTCAAGCCATTCCCCATTTTCCCAGACAAATCTGTTAAATTCCGGATTCTCTGAAATATTGCTGCGCTCGTATGCCGTTCTTAACAGTGCATAACGATTGTCATACATCTTGCCATAATCAATATAATTGGGATGATCCCCAAAGTCTACTGCGTCACATTCCTTCTTTGTCAGAACTCCCTCTTCAATCAATTCTTCTAAATCAATAAAATATGGATTACCTGCAAAAGAGGAAAACGACTGATAAGGGGAGTCCCCATAGCTGGTCGGTGCCAGCGGCAGGATCTGCCAATAACTCTGGCCGGCTTTCTTCAACTGATCTATCCATTCATACGCTTCCTTGGAAAAGCAGCCAATGCCGTACTTGGATGGCAGACTCGCTACCGGAAGCAAAATTCCACTTGCTCTTTTCATATCAGTTAACCTTTCTGTATATTAATCTATATTTCCCGTGAGATTCGAAAAACGTTCCATTTGGGCACGCTCTCGCTCGGTGCTCAGACGTAGCGGACACTAAGAAATTTTCGGCGTTTACACTTGAAAATTTCAAGTGCCGACGCTTCGCAACGACCCTGCATTGGAATGTTTTTCAAATC
This sequence comes from Acetatifactor sp., assembly GCA_045544275.1. Classification (GTDB taxonomy): domain Bacteria; phylum Bacillota; class Clostridia; order Lachnospirales; family Lachnospiraceae; genus Acetatifactor. The sequence continues at coordinate 22,774 of JAZPYS010000100.1, forward strand.
TCACTGCAACATCGAAATATTTAATAATTTACCTCATTACTTTGCTACAATTATACCGCTGCAAGCCTCGATAATCAACTGTCCGTCGGCAGTAAATATCGGCTTTTTCTCGCAATCAGTATCGTATTTATCGGCCAGTACAGTCCAATCACCTTCCGGCAGGCTTACATATACCTTGTGTGGGTTATTGTTGTATGCAATGAACAACTGGCTCCATTTTGATGCCGCATCCCCGGATGAATTGTCCACGCAGAAGGAAACCACTCCCTCGCCCCAGATCTTCTGCTCTGAGATACGTTCTGCTGCGGAAGCACTCTTGTCATACAGTCCCGGCAGCTTCTTACGAAGACGGATTAATCCTTCATAATATGCCAGCAGGTCAGAAAATTCCTGGGTTTGATGCCAGCGCATCATGTTGAGTTCCGAATCAGATCGATAGCTGTTGCCGTCACCAAACTTGGTTCTGCCGTACTCTTCTCCTGCCTGGAAGAAAATATGTCCCTGACAGGTAAAATAGATAAATGCAGCTAATTTGTTGGCTTCCAAAACATCCTCATATTTTTCCGTATAAACAGATGCATCTGCGGCATCATCACTATTATCACGGTATTCATTGTTCACACCATGACCGCCTTTGATGGACAATACAAGCTTATCCCAAAGAGTAAAGTTGTCATGGGCAGACACATAATTGATGATCTGTGCACAGCTCTTTGGCTTAAATTCAGCATCTGACGGATTACTACACCAGCCGGTCACTGCCCCTAAGAGCTTCTCTTCCAGGCCTTTTCCACCATTCACAAATCCTGGAATTTCTTCGTAGAATACATGGCCCTTGATCACATCTCTTGTATCATCACTGAACATAGCAATGCCTTGATCCAACATCTGTACATTGGATTTCAGTGCCGCATTCGTGCCTTCTTCCATGGGAGAATCGGTTGCCCTCCAGGGTTCCCCGTAAAGCAGCTTTTCCCCTTCGCCAAAAGTCTCATCCAGTTCTCTTCTGATGCGATTCATCAATTCCACAGTCAGAAGCCCCATTAGGTCAAAGCGGAACCCATCTATATGATATTCCTTTGCCCAGTACATTACGGAATCTGCAATATAATTATCCACCATGGCTCTTCCGCAGGCAATATCACTGCCGCAGGCGGAACCATTTGCAAGACTGCCATCCGGCCAGCGCCTGTTATAATATCCCGGCACCATTCTTTCCAGCCAGGAATCCGGCTCATAAGTATGGTTATAGACCACATCCATGATCACACGGATACCTGCCCGATGCAACGCCTGCACCATTTCCTTACATTCTTTGATACGTACCAATCCGTCATAAGGATCTGTGGCAAAAGAACCTTCCGGCACATTGTAATTTACAGGATCATACCCCCAGTTAAATTGCTTGTCACTGCCGGTTTCATCCAGCCATCCAAAATCATACATTGGAAGCAAATGTACATGTGTTACCCCCAGCTTCTTCAAATATTCCACACAAGTAGGATATTCTGCGGCAGTTCCCTTTACAGTAAATGCCTTATATTTTCCACGATATTCGGCAGGCACACCACTCTCCGGATCGTAGGAAAAGTCTTTTATATGAAGTTCGTAAATAATATTCTCTTTTTCTTGTTCAGGTGCTTTATCCTCTGCAAACCCATCCGGATCTGTCAGTGAAAGATCCACTGCCATGCTGCGGAACCCATTTACGCCGCAGGCCACCGCATAAGGATCTGCCGTCCGTGTTTCTTCACCTGCTCTTGTCACTGTATAATCATAATAAGTACCATGCAGGCACTCTTCTGACTTCCAGCTCCATGTTCCCTTTTGTCCGGGAACCATATCATATGCAGCAAATTCCGCAGAATCGCTGCCGTCTTTGTATAAATGTATCTTTACTCTGTCAGCAAGAGGGCACCATACTTTAAATATGGTGCCCTCCTTTGAACAGATTGCGCCCAGATCTTTTTCATCGTATCTGAACTGATTATCAAACTCTTTATTATAATGTATTAACGATTCAGTCATCAACGCAATCACTCCTATTAGTGAAAACTTTTTTCACGCCTAACCCTTAACTGCACCGGAAACGCCTTCTACGTAGCACTTCTGAGTCAGCATGAACAAAATAGAAATCGGAATAGAAATAACAACACAACCCGCATAGAACTGTGTATAGTAGTATTCCACATACTCTTTCTCAAGCATGGTCCAAAGACCGATAGCAATGGTGTAATATGGTGTATCATTACCCATGATAACCTTTGCAAAAATGTAGTCAACCCAAGGCCCCATGAATGCAGTGATCAATGTATAAGTAATAATCGGCTTTGACATCGGAATGGTGATGTGCAGGAAGGTATCCCACTTTGTAGCACCATCGATATAAGCAGCTTCGTCGATGGTTCTCGGAATCATATCGAAGAAGCCCTTCGCCATATAGAAGCCTAAGCCCGCACCGCCGGAGTAAACAAGCACCAATGCAACTTGTTTTAATACGCCGGTCTCTAAAAAACCAAGTCCCTTCAAGATGTAGTAAACAGCGATCATCGACATGAAACCGGGGAACATACCCAGAATCAATGCAATGTTCAGAAATGTCTTACGCATCTTGAAACGCAGACGGCTCATTACGTAGGACACACAAAGGGTAAAGAATGCTGCGATCAATGTAGAGAAAATGGCAATGACCAAAGTATTCGTAAACCATCTGTTAAAATTAATAATACTGCTTCCCTTGAACAGATTGATATAGTTATCAAGTGTATATTCCTTCGGGAAGATATATGTTTTATAGGAACCGCCTTCTTTTCTGAATGAGGTCAGTACTACATAGGCAATCGGAAGTACCCAGATAATACTGAGCACTGCCAAAAGAAAATGAACAACTATATTTGAAATAAATCGTTTTGCTCTCATTATTGGAATGCCCCCTCATCTTTATATGAACTTGTGTTACGATACGTAATCAGTGAAATTGTTGCCAAAATAATAAATGTCAGAATACCGATAACAGCACCTAAATTGTAGTCCTTCTGTGTAATAGTCAACTTATACAGCCAGGTAACAAGCAAGTCTGTCTTGCCGGCATAGTAGTAATCCATGGACTCCGGTCCACCGCCGGTCAACAGGTAAATAACATTGAAGTTGTTGATATTGCCTGTAAATGCAGTGATCAGGTTCGGTGTCATTACGAAGAACATGTAAGGCATGGTAATCTTCCAGAAGATTCTCATAGCACTTGCACCGTCGATCTTAGCTGCTTCATACAGTTCTCCCGGGATATTCTGCAGAATACCTGTGGTAGAAAGCATGGTATAAGGAATACCAATCCAGATATTTATAACAATAATTGTAATCTTTGCAATAAGAGGATCTGTAAAGAACGGAATGGACTCAGTAGGTCCGATCAGTCCGATGGTTCTTAAGATAACATTTACAGGTCCGTTGGTATTGAAGATTGTTCTCATACTCAGCAAGGTTACAAACTGAGGTACTGCAATAGACAGCACGAACATAAATCTCCAAAATCCCTTCGCTCTGGTGCCCTTACGATTGATTAAAAGAGCCAGTGCCAAACCAAGAACATAGTTGGTAACTGTCGCGAAAACAGCCCAGATAAGGGTCCATCCAAGTACCGGCCAGAAGGTAGCTGCAAGACTGCCACCCATGGAGAACATGGATGCAAAATTGTCAAAGCCAACCCACTCAAATAAGTTTCCGGGCGGCTGATGATTACGGTCATAGCTGGTGAACGCAATCAGGATCATGAAGATCAATGGTACGATCGTAAATACGATGATACCAAGTAACGGGAATGCTAAAAGCACAGAATGTAAGTTTTCTTCTCTTACAGATCTTAAGTCATCCTTAAAGGTAGGAACCTTCATTCCCTTTTCCTTACGGAACTGCGTACAGAATGCACTCTTGCATGACATAAAGCCCACAAATATTGCCGCAAGTGTCAGAACAAGCGTAATAACACCATACAATAAACAGAGCATGGAGTTGTCGCCCAAAGAATATTCGTAAATCCCCAATGCTTCATTGTATACCTGACCCTGTTCCACAGTACCCAACGTAATAAAGTTTACGATAGAACGAGCACCGAAAGCGATCATATATATAAGATAACCGATCTCCAGCGCAAGGAAGATCACACCTCTGGCAATCTGTTTATTTATCAGGTTTCCCAGACCAAACACAAAAAGTGACAGCTTTGTAATTGAATCACCTTTCTTAAATGCCTGGAAGCAGCTGTAATCAGCCGGTTTTGTATAAAAAGGCTCGATTTTCTCTTTTTTTGAGATACCCATAAAAAAATCCTCCTGGCAAAACAGGGATACCACAATGTAACGGTATCCCTATTTAGAATCCAATAACTAAGTATTCAGATGTGAATTACTGTGTAATTGCAGCTACGAATGCATCCAATTTCTTCTGAACATTGTCGTGAGTGATTTCACCACTTCTGATTTCAGTAGGAATGGTGTTAGCATACTGCCAGTATTTTGCACCGAATTCTGCAGATGTAGGCTGCATTACAGATGCCACATTAGCTTCTGCTGCAATTACAGCTGCAAGAGGATCTGCCTGAACAGCTTCACTGTTGCCAGCGTTGATGTTTGCAGGGATCTGAGCAGATTTTTCAAAACGAAGAATCTGGTTCTCTTCATTGCCAAGGAATGCTGCAAATGCTACAGCTGCTGCAGGATTCTTAGAATGAGAGTTAACACCGATACACTTAGAGCTGTAGAAACCTAACAGCTGAGTATCTGTGCCGTTCAGGTTGTAGGTAGGGATAACAGCTCTTCCTAAGTCATCGCCAAGAGCGTCTGCATATGTTTTATCATTCCATGCACCGTCAAACCAAGCGCCGAGTCTGTGATCAGCAATTAATTCGGATACAGAAATTTCTCCATCATAAGCAACCTTAGGATTGTTGATCAGGTCGATCAGATAATTGGTAACTGCAACACCGGTTTCGTTGTTCCAGTCACAGCCAGCTTCGATGTCAGTACCGTCAGTACCAAATACGCTTAAGCCAGCGCCATAGTACCAAGCGCCCAGCTTCCAGCCGCCGCCTGACTCGAAGTAGAAGTTATATACATCTTCTGCAGTATCCTTGTTTACGATACCTTCGATGGTCTTGATGTCTTCTTCATTTAAAAGGGTCTTATCATAATACATATAGAATGTATTGTGAGTAAAAGGAATGCCGTAAACAGCATCACCTACCATTGCGGTAGCCTGTACAGATTCAGCGATGGTTTCTTTTACCATCTGCTCTGTAGATCCACCTAACTGTGCAATCGCACCTGCATTAACCAATTCAACTAACTGGTCAGATGCAAAAAGGAATACGTCAGCTGCTGCTTCAACGTCTCTTAAAATGTTTTCCTTTGCTACGTCTTCACCAACAACTTCTGTTGTCCAAGTGATATTCCATTCAGGATGAGCTGCAGCAAATGCTTCCTGCTGCTCGGTAATGATACCTGAGTCTAACTGGTTCTGAGGAACCCATACTTTTAAAGCTACATCAGTAACATCGCCTGATCCAGCTTTGTTGTTGCCGCATCCTGCAAGCATGGTCATTGACATGGTTGCAATCAATGCGAGAGCTAAAAGCTTTTTCATGTTTATTTACCTCCTAAGGTTTAATATTATTTCACACTTTTACGAATATAGTTTCGCAAAGTTTTGCTAATTATTAAATTATCATAAACTTCTGCTCTCGTCAATAGGTAGCAATTGTGAAATTGCACAGTTTTAACACAAAAAAAAAGTATTTTTGTGCATATTTTCTTTTTTTTGACATTTTTCGAAACACAAGTTTCGAAACTTTTCTGCTTTTATTTTCGTTAGAAAAATTTAATATTTTGCCCATTTTACGGCATTTTGGGGACTTTTTCAAAAAATAAGTTTCCCCAGAAGTTTAGTTGTTAATCTTGTTTTTCTGTCGAATTTTTGTTATAATTTCCTACAGATAAATTATTTTTCAGTCAACTTTCACAAATTTTTGGAGGAAGTTTTATGGCAACCATCAATGACATTGCTGCCAGACTCGGCATATCGAAAAGTACTGTTTCCAAAGCTCTCAACAACGCCACCGATGTCAGCGAAGACATGCGCAGAAAAATCCTTGAGACTGCAGTGGAAATGGGCTATATCAACAAACGTGCACAAAAACGTGAACATAAGCTCTGTATTTTAGTGGAAAACATGGACTTTGATACTCCCAATCAGTTTGGCCACGACATCGTTTTAGGCTTCAAACAAAAAGCGGAACCGGAAGGCTGGACCATCGACGTGATACCCATTACTGCGGAAGTCCAGAAACTGACGCCTTACAGTGTCTATATGATGGAACATGGCTATCAAGCCGCTTTCATTCTGGGTTTTTCTCTGATCGACCCTTGGATGAAAGAATTTCGTACCACCCATATTCCCACTGTCTTATATGACAACTATATCAAGGGTAACCCAAATGTAGCCTCTGTTGGCTGCGATAATCAGGAAGGGTTCGAACTGGCTGTGAAGCATCTGGTGTCACTGGGCCACAAAAAAATCGGTCTGATTTCCGGCCCCTCTGACTCCTACATCATGAAGGCCAGATACAATGCCTATCTGCGGGCCATGGAAAAGTATGGACTGGAAATCAATGAAGACTATATCGGTATCGGTTACTTTGTAGCAGAATCCACCAGAAAATATATTCCGCGTCTGGTAAACAAGGGCTGCACCGCCATTTTATTTTCCCACGATGTGCGGGCAATTTCTGCCATCACGGAGTGTGACGACAGGGACATTCAGATTCCCAATGATCTGAGCATTATTGGATTCGATGATTTACCCATGACTGAATTCACCCAGCCGCCTCTTACCACTGTGCGTCAGGACCGCCTGTCCTTAGGTAAATGTGGCTATTATGCCTTGACCTGTCTGCTCAACAATGTTCCTATCGGCACGATCCAGCTCCGGGCCACGCTGGTAGCAAGAGGCTCCACGGGACCGGTACCTGCTGTACCAAAAATCATTCCACCCACTGCCATCGAAGAGGAACGGGATGATAATCCCCTGAATTTACAGCCGGAAACCAGGGCTTTCTTCGAGAGAAGCCTGAAGCGGGAATCATTTCGGTGGGAGGAGTAGGTATCCCCCTCCTACGGACAGATATGAATTTCCTTCGATATTATAAAAACGAACTTACACATTTTACTTGTCCAACTCGCAGATCATCCGTCATGCTCCAAACTCTCGGATCATCCGTCATGCTCCAAACTCGCAGCAAGCTGCTCGTTTGACGACATTCGTCGTATACAAATATGCCGGGAGGTGCCTGTTGGTGAGCAAGCTCCCCACAGGCATCTCCCGGCATATTTGTGCATGACTCATTGATTTACAATATTTCTATCCTCGCCTCTCATGAATGCCCTGATGTTCTCAGCAGTTTCATTGACACATCTGGTACGGGCCTCCACGCTTGCCCATGCAAGATGGGGCGTAATGATGATCTGGTTGGAGTCCTTCAGCCGGCTTAAGGGATTGGTAGGCTCCAAAGGTTCTTTCTCAATCACATCCAGTCCGGCAGCTGTGATCTGGCCGGCATTCAGTGCATCATACAGATCTCTATTATTTACTACGGGCCCCCTCGCTACATTAATCAGGATAGCAGACTTTTTCATTTTCTTTAAAGCATCTGCATCGATAAAATTGCGGGACAGATCACTTAACGGACAGTGCAGTGACAGGAAATCACTTTCTGCAAGAAGAGTGTCCTTATCTACCTGGGGATAAGCGGTGCAGGTACTCTTTCCGGTGATAGAATGGAAGATGACCTTGCAGCCGAAGGCTGTGGCGATCCGCGCCACCTTTCTGCCTATATTGCCCATACCTACGATGCCCCAGGTCTTGCCTGCCAATTCGTAGAAAGGAATATCAAAATTGGAGAAACGATCCTGGGCACTGTATGCACCGGATTTTACATAATTATCATAATGAGGCAGTTTCTGCAGCAGAGTCAGTGCCAGTGTGAAGGTGTGCTGGGCAACCATGTCTGTAGAATAATCCACTACATTGGCAACCTTTATGCCTCTCTCCTTGCAGTAAGCAATATCTACATTGTCATAACCTGTAGCAAATTCGCAGATCAGCTTTACATTTGGAGCATCCTGTAGGGATTCTTTTCTCATAGGCGCCTTGTTGGATACCACGATGTCTGCATCTGCAATCCTCTCTTTTACTTCTTCCACCGTCACCGTATTGGGATAGTAGGTCACTTCCCCAAGTGCAGAATAATCCACCGGAATATCAGGACCTACACTGTTTCTTTCTAACACCACAATTTTCATATATGTATTCCTTTCGTTGAAAAAACGGGGGCATGGCACCCATGTCCCCGCAAATATCTTTATTAAAGTCTCTTCAATAATTCTTCTCTCTGTGCTTCATAACCGGGCTTTCCAAGGAGTGCAAACATGTTCTTCTTGTAGCTTTCAACACCAGGCTGGTTGAAAGGATTTACACCCAATAAATATCCGCTGACACCGCACGCGAACTCGAAGAAGTAGAACAATTCACCAAGGTAGAATTCATTTACTTCCGGAACGTTTACCACGAAGTTAGGAACCTGTCCATCGGTATGTGCAAGGATAGTACCGTTCATAGCACTCTTGTTTACGAAATCTACCGTCTGTCCAGCAAGATAGTTGAGACCGTCCAGATCCACAGGTTCTTCACCGATAATGATCTCCTCTCTTGACTTTTCTACATTGATTACCGTTTCAAACAGAATTCTTGCACCGTCCTGAATATACTGACCCATGGAGTGCAGATCTGTAGTCAGATCAACGCTTGCAGGGAAAATGCCCTTCTGATCCTTGCCTTCACTTTCGCCATAAAGCTGTTTCCACCATTCTGATACATAGTGAACGCTCGGCTCATAGTTCGCGAGAATTTCAATTGTCTTGCCTTTACGAAGGAGAATGTTACGAAGTGCTGCATACTGCAATGCATCGTTTTCTTCGAATGCAGCTTCCATAGCACGTTTACGACCGCTTGCTGCACCTTCCATCAACTTATCAATATCTGCTCCGCTTACAGCGATAGGAAGCAGACCTACTGCGGTAAGTACGGAAAAACGTCCGCCCACATCATCCGGCACTACAAAGCTTTCATAGCCTTCTTCATTTGCAAGGTTCTTCAAAGATCCTCTTGCTTTGTCAGTTGTTGCATAAATTCTCTTAGCAGCCTCTTCCTTACCGTACTTCTTCTCCAGCAATGCCTTGAATACACGGAATGCAATGGCAGGCTCGGTTGTTGTGCCTGACTTAGAAATCATGTTGATAGAGAAGTCTCTGTCACCAATCACATCCATCAGATGCTTCAAATAGGTAGAGCTGATAGAGTTACCGCAGAAATAAATTTCAGGAGTTTTACGAATGCTCTTGTCCACAATGTTTGCAAAACTGTGTCCAAGGAACTCGATCGCTGCTCTTGCTCCCAGATATGAACCGCCGATACCGATCACTAACAGCACTTCTGAATCATTCTGAATCTTAGCTGCTGCCTTTTTAATTCTTGCAAACTCTTCCTTATCATAATCTACCGGAAGATCGATCCAACCCAGGAAATCATTGCCGGCTCCTGTCTTGGATACTAAAACTTCTTTTGCATCTAACGTCAGCTTCTTCATTAATTCCACTTCATCAGCAGAA
>JAZPYS010000101.1:0-15027 GCA_045544275.1 Acetatifactor sp.
ATATGACAGATGTGCTTAAATGTGCACTGGTATGCGAGGAATAAGAAAATGAAGATTAAAAACGTAGAATTACAGATTGTGTGTGGAATCACAAGTACATTGCCGGAGACGGACAAGGTGGAGATTGCATTTGCAGGAAAGTCAAATGTAGGAAAGTCATCCCTCATTAATGCGCTGATGAACCGGAAAGCACTTGCGAGAACATCGGCAACACCAGGTAAGACACAGACCATCAACTTTTATAATGTAAATGACGCCGTTTATTATGTGGATCTGCCCGGATACGGCTATGCCCAGGCCAATGAGAAGGTAAAAGCACAGTGGGGAAAGATGATTGAAGATTATCTCCACAAGTCAAAAATGTTGAAGGTGGTGTTTTTGCTGATCGATATTCGTCACAAGCCATCTGAAAATGATTGTATCATGTATGACTGGATATTGGATCATGGTTACAAGCCCATTATCATTGCCACTAAGCTGGACAAGATTAATCGCAGTCAGGTGCAGAAGCAGTTGAAACTGATCAGAGAAACCCTGCAGGTGGAGAAGGGAACCATTATGATTCCTTATTCGGCCCAGACGAAGCAGGGAAGGGAAGAAATCTACGAGATCATCGATAAGGTGATTGAGGAGTTTGGGCAGCCGGATTCTGGGCAGGGAGAAGATGCTTTGCAATCGGATGTAACGGAGTAATGCCATGAGAAATATAAAATGCATTGTAACCTACGAAGGCACCCGATATCAGGGGTGGCAGCGTCAGGAGTCCTCTGACAATACCATTCAAGGGAAGCTGGAGCAATTGATCAGCCGTATGTGCGCTGAGAAGATTGAAATACAAGGCAGCGGCAGAACGGATGCAGGAGTCCATGCGTTGGGACAGGTCATTAATTTCCACACACATTCTGAGATGAAAGTGCAGGAGATGCTGACATACATGAATCAGTATTTACCGGAAGATATTGCAGTCGTGGAAATAGAGGAAGTTTCGGAGCGTTTCCATAGCCGACTGAATGCAAAGGGCAAGCAGTACAGTTATCGTGTATGGAACAGCAGTGTGCCCAATGTGTTCTGGAGACGTTTCGCCCATACAGTGGAGCAGCCGCTGGATGTAGAAGCCATGAAAAAGGCGGCAGGATATTTGCTGGGAGAGCATGATTTTAAGTCCTTTACTTCCACTAAGAAAGGCAAGAAGTCCACGGTGCGTAATATTAAAAGTATCGATATTGTGCAGGACGGTAATATGTTGACCTTTACTTTTAAGGGCAATGGCTTTTTGTATCATATGATTCGTATTCTGGTGGGAACTTTGATAGAGGTGGGTTTGGGAGACCGAAGTGCAGAAAGTATTCCTCAGACCATTGCGGCAAAGGACAGGGAGCAGGCCGGTGCACTTGTGCCGGGTAAGGGACTTGTGCTGGAACAGGTTTTTTATTAACAGAAAATTTTAACAGAAATTTCACATTTTTGATGAAACGAAATAACAGTTTATGTTGTCTAAATAAATATAAGAGTTCAGTTGTTTGGTTTCGAGAGGTGTGAAATTTTATGGAGAAGAATATAATTATATTTAATAATAGAACAGAGATTATCAAAGGGATGGTTCCTCTGCTTCGAGGGGAAGGATTCAAAGTGCTGGTGGCAGATTGTTTTGAGCAATTAAAGTCATTTTTAAAGACTGCCGGTGTCTATTTGATGATTACTGACATTATAAAGGATAAGGTAAATCGGTTTGCCGGTCTGGATGGCATCCGAAAGATTAGGGAGATAACCAATATCCCCATGATGATTCTTTCTGACAAACAGGATGAAGATCTGAAAATTGGAGCATTTGATGCAGGGGCGGATGACTATGTTGACACAAACTGTAATCCGTTGGAAATTCTGGCAAGAGTCAAAGCTCATATTCGCAGATATGTACAGTTGGCTAATGCATGTTGCTGTAATAAAATTTATCGTATTGATGCACTTGTGTTGAATGATAATACCAGAAAGGTTACACTGAATCAGATGGAGGTAAGGCTGACCCCAATTGAATATAAGATTTTGAGACTGTTGGTGCAGGAAAGAGGCAAAGTACTTTCTGTTCATCAGATTTATGAAAAGATATGGAATATGGCTCCCATTGGTGCGGATAATACGGTGGCAGTGCATATTCGCCATATTCGTGAAAAAATCGAAGAAAATCCGAAAGAACCGCAGTATCTGAAAGTAGTATGGGGTACCGGTTATAAGGTAGGGTAGAGAGGCGAAATTATGGAATCCCGACATTTTGGCTTGAGCAGCAGTGCACTGAAGGTGATTGCAGTGGTTACTATGCTGATCGATCATATTGCAGCGGTTTTGTTAGTGAAATTGTTGATACAAAATGGTACATGGGAACTGATAGATTACAATGGTTCCCGCCTGTTGAATATATTGTCGGCAGAGCATATGGGTATGATCAATACATATCAGATGATGCGAAATGTTGGTAGAATTGCATTTCCCATTTATTGCTTTGTACTGGTAGAGGGATTTATGAGGACCCGAAGTGTAAAAAAGTATCTTGAGCGCATGCTGTTGTTTGCATTTATTTCTGAGATTCCCTTTGATTTGGCATTTGCGGGTAAAGCCTTTCATTGGGGCTATCAGAATGTGATGTTTACACTGTTCTGGGGATTGATAGCAATGTATGTCAGTCAAATCATTGAGTCGAAGGCAGATAGATGGTTTATCAAATGGCCCGTTACGGCCGGTGTTTGGCTGATTGCAGCGGGAGCAGCGGAATGGATGTTGACGGACTATGGTGCAAAAGGTGTAGGATGTATCTTTGTGTTGTATCTATTAAGATATGTGCGTGGACTGCAGCTTTTAGGAGGAGCTGTTGCTTTTCTATGGGAGATACCGGCACCGATATCTTTCCTTTTCATCGCTTTATATAATGGAAAGAAGGGCATGGACTTGAAGCATTTCTTTTACGTTTTTTATCCGGCTCATTTGTTAATTCTCTATGTAATTAGTGCAGTGCTTGGTATGGGCAGTGTTCCGGTAATATAAAATTTTTGTTTAGCGGCAAGTGGCGATTGACACTTTGTCGCTTTTTTCGTACAATTTAATTTAGAGAAGAAAATCTGTGCCTCAGGGGTAAGGGGCATAATAAAGTTTGGGGAGGAAATGCGTTATGCAGATGCCTATTTTTGAAAAGTATATTCAGGAATTATTGGAAAAGAGTACATTGGATGTTCCGGCATGGAATATTGAAAAAGCAAAACATGGTTTGAAGTCCGGCTGGAATTATATTGATGGATGTATGATTTTGGCACTTTTGGAGATTTATCAGGCTACCGGAGAAAAACAGTATTATGATTTCGCAGATGCTTTTATTGACTACAGAGTGCAGGAAGATGGTACGATTGCAGGCTATTCTGTAGAAGAATACAATATAGACAATGTTAACGCCGGCAAGACACTGTTCCAGTTATATCAGATCAATGGCAAAGAAAAATATCGCAAGGCGATTGATCTGATCTATACACAGGTCCAGACCCAGCCGAGAACTGCGGAAGGCAACTTCTGGCACAAGAAGATATATCCGAATCAGGTGTGGCTGGATGGTATGTATATGGGACAGCCATTCTACATGGAATATGAAACAAAATTTAATAATAAGAAGAATTATGCAGATATTTTTAGTCAGTTCTCAAATGTGGTGAAATACTTACGTGATGAGGAGACCGGACTGTACTATCATGGTTATGATGCAAGCAAAGAAATCTTCTGGTGTGATAAGGAAACCGGACTTTCCCAGAATTTCTGGTTACGTGCACTTGGCTGGTATTCTATGGCACTTTTGGATACTTTATATAAATGTGAACCAGGTGAGGAGTATCAGGACGAGTATGAAAATCTGAAGAAAGTTTTCGTGGATATGATTGACTCCATGCTGAAATTTCAGCATGAAAGCGGTCTGTGGTATCAGCTGCCTGCACTTGGGGGCAAAAAGCCTAACTATCTGGAAACCAGCGGAAGCTCCATCATGGCTTATTGTATCTTAAAGGGTGTGCGCCTCGGATTCTTGCCGGAAAGCTATAGAGAGTATGGCTTGAAAGCCTTTTTTGGTGTGTGCGATATGTACTTAAAAGAAAAAGATGGTAAGTTAAGCCTTGGGGGAATTTGTCTGGTAGCGGGACTTGGACCTGCAAGTGATTTGAGACGTGACGGTACCTTTGAATACTATATGTCAGAGCCTATCGTAGAAGATGATGCAAAGGGTGTGGGACCGTTGCTTTTGGCTTATACGGAATTGAGAAGACTGCCGGATTAAATTGAGAAGATATGTAAATTAGTATAAGCATCAGGCCGGAAATAATTGTTTCCGGCCTGAAATTATGAAACGAAGTTTGCTTCATTATAAAACACCCAAATGTTCCAACAATATTTTGGAACCCATAACGATTAAAATAATACCGCCTGCCAGTTCTGCTTTGGATTTAAACTTGCATCCGAAGAGATTGCCTACCTTTACACCCAAAGTAGAAAGGGTGAAAGTGATCACTCCAATGAAGGCTACTGCCGGAATGATCTGAACCTGCAGAAATGCAAAAGTAACACCTACAGCCATTGCGTCAATACTGGTGGCTACAGCTAACAGGAACATATCTTTTACGGCCAGAGAGTCGTTGGCACATTCTTCCTCTTTGGATAACGCTTCTTTGATCATATTTATACCGATAATTCCCAACAAAATAAATGCGACCCAGTGATCAATGCTTACGATATATTTTTCGAACTGACTGCCCAACAAGTACCCGATGGCCGGCATCAGACCCTGAAATCCGCCAAACCACAGGCCGACGATCATGGCCTTTTTCCAAGGTGCTTTCTGCATTGCAAGACCTTTACAGATAGCCACTGCACAGGCATCCATGGACAAGCCTACTGCGATGATGAACAGAGAAAATGAACTCATGGGAGAATCTCCTTTGATAATATGTAACCTATTGAATATATAACTTAACAAGTGTATCTTATCAGAGGGAAATTGTCAACATGCAAAAGAAAAAGGACGCATGAATTGGAATTAAAAGCTGGTAAGCAGGATGATAATTTGCTATAATGCAATAAATGAAATGATTTCCGGAGGTTCCTCATGGACAAAGAAAATATCAAAAAAATGTGGATCGCCGATCAGGGCGACGGGACATATACCAACCCGATTTTATATACTGACTATTCCGATCCGGATACCATTCGGGTGGGGGAAGACTACTTCATGGTTGCATCCAGTTTTTGCAATAGTCCCGGAGTGCCCCTGTTGCACTCCAGGGATTTGGTAAATTGGAAGGTGATTAATTATATCTGTGACAAGCTGCCGTTTTCACGCTACGAAAAGCCGGAACATGGTTGTGGAACCTGGGCACCGTCTATCCGTTATCATGAAGGTATATATTATGTATTTATACCATTTCCGGATGAAGGGATCATGATGAGCAAAACTACGGATCCCTGGGGAAAATGGTCAGAGTTGTCCTTTGTGAGAGCGGTTACGGGGTGGATCGACCCTTGTCCATTTTGGGATGATGATGGAAAGGCATACATGGTGAATGCTTTTGCAAGAAGCCGTATCGGTTTTAAAAGTTATTTATATATGTCACCGATGGAACCGGATTGTTCCGATGTGTTGGACGATGGACAGTTCGTATATGACGGACACGCTACACAGCCTACTATTGAAGGACCGAAGCTGTACAAAAGAAATGGCTATTATTACATATTTGCGCCGGCAGGCGGTGTAAAAACGGGTTGGCAAACAGTGCTTCGTTCTAAAAATATTTATGGTCCTTATGAAGAAAAAATAGTAATGCATCAGGGCAATACCCCTGTAAACGGACCCCATCAGGGGGCATGGGTGGATACTCCTGACGGACAGGACTGGTTCCTGCACTTCCAGGATGTAGGGAATGCAGGACGTATCGTTCATTTGCAGCCCATGCGATGGGTGGATGACTGGCCGATCATCGGTATCAATGAAGATGAAAACGGATGCGGTGAGCCGGTACTTCGCTATCAGAAACCGGATGTGGGAGCAGCATATCCCATTGATGCACCGGAGGATAGTGATTTCTTTGAAAGTGAAAAATTGGGTCTCCAGTGGCAGTGGAATGCCAATTATTACGATGATTGGTATTGGCTGGACGGCAAACAGCTGACTTTGTATGCACAGCCTGCGGATGAAAAGACACAGCTTTGTGATATTCCGAATCTGCTGATTCAGAAATGGCCGGCGCCGGAGTTTCAGATTACTACCTGTATGCACATGGAAGACATGGCAGAGGGGGATGTGGCAGGTATGGTATCTTTAGGTGGTTGTTATACTGCGCTGGTGGTTCAGAAGAAAGATGGCAGATATATTCTACAGCAGAGAATCGGCAACTGGACTAAGGATGATGAAGTGAGACCGGTACTCAGAGAAGTGGAGGGGGATACCCTTTACATCCGTATGCTTGTAGAGAAGGAGACCTATGTTTCTTTTGAATTTAGTATGGATGGGGAGCGGTATGCCAAGATCGGTGAAGTAACGGAAGCAACTCCGGGGCGCTGGGTTGGTGTAAAATCCGGGCTGGTAGCCATTAATGAAGCAGGTGTGCGGGGAGGAAATGCAAAGTTTGATTACTTTTTGTTTGCACCATTGGAAAGGAAGGAATTATGAGCGAAACATTAACAAAATTCAAGGAATATTTGGAGAAACTTTCTTATTATGAACATGTGTCCAGTCAGCTTTACTGGGACATGCAAACCCAAATGCCGGAAAAAGGTATGGACTATAAGGTGGATACCATCGCATTCTTTTCCATGGAAAGCTTTAAACTGCAGACTTCGGAGGAATATGGTGCAATGTTGGAAGCATTGTCAGCTCCAGAGGAGTTCCAGCAGCTTGACGAAGGTATGAAGGTTACTGTTAAGAGAAGAAAGAAATACTATGAAGAGGACAAGAAGGTTCCACAGGACTTTTATGAGAAGATGGTAAGGGAAGGTGCCCTTTCAGAAAAAGCCTGGGAGGAAGCAAAGGAAAAGAGTGATTACAGTATTTTCTGCCCACATCTACAGAATGTGATAAACAACCGCAGGGAATTGCTTTCCTATACCCATCCGGGACAGGATCCTTACGAGGTACTGTTGGATGCCCACGAAGAAGGTATGGATAGTAAGACCATAGACCGTATTTTTGCGGAGTTGAAGGCGGGGCTGGTGCCATTGATTCAGGAAATCAGCAAAAAACCACATCCGGACAGTACCATATTTCAGGGAGACTTTGATATCAATAAACAGAGGGAATTCTGTGAGTATCTGTTAAAGTATATCGGTTTTGACATGAAAGCCGGTGTTATGGGAGAGAGTGCGCATCCCTTTACCATGGGATTTGGTCCCCGGGACGTGCGAGTGACCAATCACTATCGCAGCGGCAAGCCTATCGATGCTATGTTCAGTATTATCCATGAAGGTGGGCATGGATTGTTTGAGCAGGGTATAGCGGAAAAGTTTGAAAAGACCGATGTGGCAAATATTAATTTTATGGGACTTCATGAGAGCCAGTCCAGATTTTATGAAAATATTTTAGGAAGAAATATCCAATTCTGGAAACCCATATACGGAAAGCTGCAAGAATTGCTTCCACAGTTTAAAAACATTACTTTAGAACAGTTTGAGCGTGAAATCAATCGTGTGATTCCCAGCTTCATCCGTACCGAAGCAGATGAGGTTACATACAGTATTCATATTATCCTGCGATACGAAATAGAGAAGGCAATCTTCCGTGACGGGCTTACGGCGGAGCAACTGCCGGAAATCTGGAATCAGAAGATGGTAGAGATGTTGGGGATCTGCCCTGAGAATGATGCGGAGGGCATACTTCAGGATACTCATTGGTCCGGCGGTATGATGGGATACTTCCCTTCTTATGCATTGGGCAGCATCTATGATGGTATGTTCCTTGAAAAGATCACGGAAGAATTGGGAGATCTGGACAGAATTCTTGAAGAAGGCAGGATTGGTGAGATCACTGCATGGCTGAAAGAAAATATTCATCAGTATGGGTCTCTTTATAATTCCAGACAGGTCATCGAACGTATCTGCGGTAAAGAAATCAGTGCACAGCCACTTTTGAAGCATTTTAGAGAAAAATACAGCAGACTATATGAATTATAATTAAAGAAAATATTATTTGGGAGGCATATCATGAAAATTTCAACCGAAATCCGTTCCGCAGCCCATCTGATAGGTGAGGAAAAAGCAATTGAATATTATGCAAAGGTTGGCTTTGATGCATGGGATTTTTCTATGTTTTCCATGTGTGATTATGATTGGGGAATCGGCAACCTGCGGGAAAACAATCATCCTCTGGCAGGAAAGGATTATTTAGCATTTTCCAGAAAACTGAAGCAAATAGGACTGGATAACGGAATCCACTGCAATCAGTCACATGCCCCGTTTCCTATTTACTGCGATGCCATTCGGCCTTATCTGAAGCGGGCCATTGAGTGTACAGCAGAGGCCGGCGGAAAGATCTGCATTATTCATCCTGATAATTTTAAATCAGCAGAAGAAAATGCAGAAATCTATCTTGAATTGCTGCCTTTTGCAAAGGAGTGCGGTGTCAAAATCGCAACTGAGAATATGTTTGGGTGGGATAAAACCTTGGATCAGGCCATTCCCCATGCCTGTGCTACACCCGCAGATTTTAATGCTCATTTGGATGCAGTAAATGATGAATTCTTTGTGGCTTGTTTAGATATCGGACATGCAGAAATGAAGGGTGTGAATACATCTGCTGTAGAAATGATCAAGGCTCTTGGAAGCAGGCTGCAGGCTTTACATATTCATGACAATGACAAACATCATGACTCTCATCAGATTCCCGGCTCCATGAAAATTGATTTTGTGGGAGTCGTGCAGGCACTGAAAGAGATCGGATACAGTGGATATTTTACATTGGAGGCAGATTCTTATCTGAAAAAATATGATGCAGAGAATGTCTTTAAAGGCATGAAAGAATTGGCAGACTCTGCAAGAAGGTTAGCAGACATGTTTGAGAATTAAAAAGGATGGAATGAGAATACTTTATAAAAAGTTTACAATGGAGGTGTTGCAATTCTGAAAATCTGTGTTATATTTGATATAGAACAGATAAAGGAGGGGACTATATGAATATTTCCAAATTTACACAAAAGTCTATGGAAGCAGTTCAGGGCTGCGAAAAGTTAGCTTACGAATATGGTAATCAGGAAATTGAGCAGGAGCACCTGTTATACAGTCTGTTGACCATAGATGATAGTTTGATTTTGAAGTTGGTTGAGAAGATGGAGATTCACAAGGAGCATTTTGTAAACAGGGTGGAACAGTCATTGAGACAGCGCACCAAGGTACAGGGCGGTCAGGTCTATATTGGACAGTACCTGAACAAAGTGCTGATTGGTGCAGAGGATGAGGCAAAGCAGCTGGGGGATGAGTATGTATCTGTGGAACATCTTTTTCTGGCATTGTTGAAGCAGCCGAATAAAGCCATCGGGGAGATCTGGAGAGAGTATGGTATTACCAGAGAAAGATTTCTGCAGGCTCTGTCCCAGGTTCGGGGCAATCAACGGGTAACCAGTGACAATCCGGAAGCAACTTATGATACACTGGAGAAATATGGCCAGGATCTGGTGGAGAAAGCCAGAAACCAGAAGTTGGATCCGGTCATTGGTCGGGATGCAGAGATTCGTAATGTGGTGCGTATCCTTTCCAGGAAGACCAAGAACAATCCGGTATTGATTGGTGAACCGGGTGTAGGTAAGACGGCGGTGGTGGAAGGTCTTGCCCAGAGAATCGTCAGAGGGGATGTACCCCAGGGATTAAAAGACAAGAAGATATTTGCCTTGGATATGGGGGCGCTGGTAGCCGGAGCAAAGTACAGAGGTGAGTTCGAAGAAAGACTGAAAGCCGTACTGGAAGATGTAAAGAATTCTGACGGGCAGATCATTTTATTTATCGACGAGCTCCATACGATCGTAGGCGCGGGCAAGACGGATGGTGCACTGGATGCCGGCAATATGTTAAAGCCGATGCTGGCGCGAGGAGAATTACACTGTATCGGTGCCACCACTTTGGATGAATATCGTCAGTATATTGAAAAAGACCCTGCGTTAGAGCGTCGTTTCCAGCCTGTTATGGTGGATGAGCCTACAGTGGAGGATACCATTTCTATCCTGCGAGGTCTGAAGGAACGCTATGAAGTTTATCATGGCGTAAAGATTATGGACAACGCACTGGTAAGTGCGGCGGTGCTTTCAGGCAGATATATTTCTGACAGATTCCTGCCGGATAAGGCAATTGATTTAGTGGATGAAGCATGTGCTCTGATCAAAACAGAATTAGACAGCATGCCTACAGAATTGGATGAGCTGCAGCGCAGGGTGATGCAGATGGAGATCGAGGAGGCAGCGTTAAAGAAGGAAGATGATAAGTTAAGTGCGGAGCGTTTGGGGAATCTGCAGAAGGAGCTTGCAGAGCTGAAGGATGAATTCACCAATCGTAAGGCTCAGTGGGACAATGAAAAGAACGCTGTGGAAGGTTTGTCCAAACTGCGTGAGCAGATAGATGATGTGAACAATCAGATTCAGATTGCTCAGCGAGAAGGCAATCTGGAAAAGGCAGCAGAATTAAGTTATGGTACTTTACCGGAATTAAAGAAGCAGTTGGAAATTGAAGAAACCCGTGTCAACGAAGCGCAGATGTCTCTGGTTCATGAAAGGGTATCTGAGGAAGAAATTGCGAAGATTATCTCCAGATGGACCGGCATTCCGGTGGCAAAGCTGACAGAGAGTGAGAGGCAGAAGACTTTGCATTTAGATGAGGAATTGCATAAGAGGGTCATTGGTCAGGAGGAAGGGGTTACGAAGGTGACAGAAGCCATTATCCGCTCGAAAGCTGGCATCAAGGATCCATCTAAGCCAATTGGTTCTTTCCTATTCCTGGGACCAACCGGTGTGGGTAAGACTGAATTGGCGAAAGCGTTGGCAGCGTCCCTGTTTGATGACGAAAACAATATGGTCCGCATTGATATGAGTGAATATATGGAGAAGTACTCTGTATCCAGACTGATCGGAGCACCTCCCGGATATGTGGGCTATGAAGAAGGTGGTCAGCTGACAGAAGCTGTCAGGAGAAAGCCTTACAGTGTAGTGCTTTTCGA
Source organism: Acetatifactor sp. (assembly GCA_045544275.1). GTDB lineage: Bacteria > Bacillota > Clostridia > Lachnospirales > Lachnospiraceae > Acetatifactor. The sequence goes on from JAZPYS010000101.1 coordinate 11,210, forward strand.
TGAGATTGAGAAGGCGCATCCTGATGTGTTTAATGTACTGCTGCAGGTATTAGATGATGGTCGAATCACAGATTCTCAGGGCAGGACGGTAGACTTTAAGAATACCATTCTGATCATGACCTCTAATATTGGTGCACACTTCCTGTTGGAAGGCATTGAAGAAGATGGTTCTATCTCAGATGGAGCTGAAAACATGGTGATGCAGGAGCTGCGTGCCCACTTCAGGCCTGAATTTTTGAACCGATTGGATGAAACAATTATGTTCAAACCTTTGACGAAGGAGAATATTGGTGGTATCATAAAGCTAATCGTTGCCGATCTTAACAGACGTCTGGCTGACAGGAATATTGCAATAAGGATAGATAAGAATGCAGAAGACTATATCATAGAGCAGGCATACGATCCGATTTATGGCGCAAGACCTTTGAAACGTTATATTCAGAAGTATGTGGAGACCCTTTCGGCGAAACTGATCCTTGCGGATAAAGTGGAGTCGGGAGATGTGATCCATATTATTCTGGAAGAGGATGAACTGAAGGCAATTGCAGAGAAGGGGGAAATATGATACCAAACGATCCGGTCATGTTGTTGAGTTTTGTGAACCTGAAGCTGAGAGATTATTATTCCGATCTGGATGCCATGTGTGAGGATCTGGATATTGATAAGATGCAGCTTTTAGAGAAGCTGGCAGGCATTAATTATCATTATGATGCTGGGCAGAATAAGTTTGTGTAGTATTTAATATGGATGTTCCGGCATAGATATATATAAATGTATCTAAGGTGTGGAACAGTTGAAAAAATTGACATGTTTTGAAAAGATAAGAGCGGCACTTGTTACCTTTGATGTGGTAATCGTGCTGCTCCTATTGTTTTTATATGGACGACCCCGATGGGAAAATACTTTGTTTGTCGGAAGAGAACAGGAAGTAATGGGGGGTGACTCGATGATAGAACAGGCAGGCGAGGTAAAGAAGGTTGCTCTCACATTTGATGACGGTCCCCATTATGCATATACAAAGATATTGTTGGATGGTTTGAAGGAACGAGGAGTTGTTGCTACCTTTTTTGTGACAGGAGAACATGCTTTACTGCACCCGGATTTGATTCAACGCATGTATCAGGAAGGTCATCTGGTGGGTAACCATACTTACAGTCATATACAGCTGCGGCATGATAATCGGGAAGAGTATAAGGAAGAACTGATATTGACCAATGAAGTGCTGGAGGAAATTATAGAGGACGAAATTGTTTTTGTACGACCGCCCTATGGGAGCTGGGATAAGTCATTTGAAGAAGAACTGAATATGATTCCGGTTCTGTGGACAGTAGATCCTCTGGACTGGTGTTCCAGTAGTGTCCAGTGTATTGTACGAAATACCATAAGTGAAGTGGGTGATAATGATATTATTCTGATGCATGATTATTACGAGACTTCTGTCACAGCTGCACTTGAGATAGTGGATGAGTTGATGGAAGCTGGATTTATGTTTGTTACAGTGGAGGAAATATTGTTTGAGTGATAAAAAACACAAAAAGGTTTATAAGAATGAATTGTTACAAAGGTAATTGAAATTAAATCGGGGATAAGTTATACTTTTAAAGAAAAGGCGAAAGTAATGTCAAATGAAAAAAGTGAGAGGTTGAAATGAGTACAGCACAGTATTATATTGATAAATTACAAATGGAACCCCATGTGGAGGGAGGATATTTTAAAGAGTGTCTGCTCAGTCAGGAAACATTGCCGGGACGGGATCGCAATTTATGGAGCAGCATCTATTTCCTGCTTCAGGAAGGAGAGGCATCTCATCTTCATGTTTTAGGGTCTGATGAAGTGTGGTATTTTCACGATGGCAATCCATTGACGATTTATATGATCTCACCGGAAGGGAAGTTGTTCGCACCAAAGTTAGGACTGGATATTGAAGCAGGGCAGCTGCCACAGATTGTGGTGCCAAAGGGATATATTTTCGGTTCCAGAATGGAGAATCCGGGATACAGTCTGGTAGGCTGCATGGTATCTCCTTGTTTTAAGTATGAGGAGTTCAAACTGTTTGACAGGCAGGAATTGTTGGACAGATACCCGGAATATACAGAAGCAATTATTAATTTGACGAGAGATTAAAGGAAACATTTACCATGGATTTATTCGAATATATGAGAAGCACCAATATGGAAAAGGAGTCCCCTCTTGCTGCAAGGATGCGTCCAAGGACGTTGGATGAAGTGGTGGGACAGGAGCACATTATAGGGAAGGATAAGTTACTATATCGTGCTATTAAAGCAGATAAGATCAGTTCCATCATTTTTTATGGACCGCCGGGCACCGGTAAGACTACGCTTGCAAAGGTGATTGCCAACACCACAAGTGCAGAGTTTACCCAGATCAATGCTACAGTGGCTGGCAAAAAAGATATGGAAGAGGTTATTCAGAAAGCCAAAAATCTGCAGGGTATGTATGGAAAACGTACCATCTTGTTTATAGATGAAATTCATCGTTTCAATAAGGGACAGCAGGATTACTTACTTCCGTTTGTGGAGGATGGGACCATTGTGCTGATTGGTGCTACCACAGAAAATCCATATTTTGAAGTAAACAGCGCTTTAATCTCCAGGTCTATTATTTTTGAACTGGAGCCCATTCCTAAAGAAGCGATTAAAGAGCTTTTGAAGAAGGCAGTATATGATACTGAGCGGGGAATGGGAAGCTATGATGCTCGGATTGATGAGGATGCATTAGAGTTTCTTGCAGATATCTCCGGTGGGGATGCAAGACATGCATTGAATGCCATAGAGCTGGGAGTCATGACCACCAATCGGTCTGCCGACGGAAAGATTCATATCACATTGGAAGTGGCTCAGGAATGTATTCAGAAGAGGGCCGTGCGCTATGACAAAAATGGTGACAATCATTATGATACCATATCTGCTTTCATTAAGAGTATGCGCGGATCTGATCCTGATGCTGCTGTTTACTATCTTGCTCGGATGCTTTATGCAGGGGAAAGTGTGACCTTTATTGCCAGAAGAATTATGATCTGTGCATCGGAGGATGTAGGAAATGCAGATCCCATGGCAATCGTTGTGGCGACTAACGCTTCCATGGCAGTGGAGAGAATCGGTATGCCTGAAGCCCAGATTATTTTATCACAGGCAGCTTCCTATGTAGCCTGTGCACCCAAGAGCAATGCCGCTTGCAACGCGATATTTGAGGCAAAGGATGAGGTGGCAAGGAGCGGTAATCTTCCGATCCCTACACATCTACAAGATGCACATTATAAAGGAGCAGCAAAATTGGGGCACGGAACGGGTTATAAATATGCACATGATTATCCAAATCATTATGTGGAACAGCAATATCTCCCATATGAGTTGAACGGCAAAGAGTTTTATCGTCCTACCGGTAATGGGTATGAACAGAAGATCAAAGAGCATTTACTGAGAATTAAAAAGGAAGCTGTGGGTTATGCTGCTGATGACAAAATAACTCAAAAAGAGCAAAATGACTAAATTTTGTGTGGAAAATACAAATTGTATAAATTATTTAAACAAATTAAAAAAAGGTGTTGACAAAGTGGAATTACAGTGATATACTCACATTCGTTGCCAGGGAACACAGTTCGACAGAATAAAGTTCTTAAGCGACAAAAGATAACACAAGAGTTACAAAAAAACTTTAAAAAAGTTGTTGACAAGTCGAAAAACTTGTGGTAATCTAACAAAGCTGTCGCAAAACGAACAGCAAAAACGATGCGAAAGCATCGGTTTGAACCTTGACAAATAAACAACAATGCAACCTTGAAAATTCTTGAGAGTAAA
>JAZPYS010000102.1:0-49632 GCA_045544275.1 Acetatifactor sp.
TGTTATGATGACTACCAGAAGGTGTTTACACCACATGATTTCGGAAAATGGATGATGAATGGTCAGATTTCCACAAAATCACGTGTATGGTCGTTTATGTCAAGTCAGGCAGGATCAGGAGCTACTTTTTATCTTGGCAAGCGTGGATCAGACCGTTTTATCCGTATTTATGATAAGGATTATGAGTCAATAGGTCGTATACCGGCTATCCGTTATGAATTTGAACTTCGCAAAGCTTATGTTGATATGATCGTCAATAAGCTTATTAATGGTATAGAATTTTCTTTCGCCGATCTGATCGAGAATACATTCGTTATCATGAATGAATATGATAAATCAGGCGATAGAGATGTTGATTATGCTCGTAAAGCTCGAGCTGGCGTTCTTAGTGCCTGGGAAGAGTTCCTGCAAATTATACGCTATGGTTCCGATGAAGAACTATTCGCAAAACGCAGGTTTTTCGAATAGTTGGGGTAATTCCTACATTATCTCATTCGAATCCAGAACAATTGTAAAAGGACCATCATTTATCAACGAAACATCCATATGCGCCCCAAAAACACCTTTCTGCACATCCGGAATAAATTTTCCACATTCTGCAATGATATATTCATACAATTCATTGGCCATATCGGGGCTGCCTGCATTGATGAAGCTGGGTCTGTTCCCTTTTTTGCAGTCCGCATACAAGGTAAACTGTGAAATCAACAATAACTGACCATTCACATCTGCAAGGGACAGATTTGTCTTACCGTTTTCATCTTCAAAAATGCGCATATTTACAAGCTTTTTCACCATTTTGTCTGCAGTTGCTCTGGTATCTGACTGGCAGACACCGATCAAGACCATAAATCCCTTTTCAATTTTTCCTACAGTGGCGCCATCCACGTCCACCTTAGCTGTCTTAACTCTCTGAATCACAAACTTCATCTTCTGTTTCTTCCTCTTCTTTCCCTTGACTATACGGGTCAATTTTATAATATTTTACATTCCATTCTGTTAAAGAGCTGATAAATTGTGAACCGGAGCGATAGTCCGTATCTTCATTGTTTACAGCCTTATTTTTCCTTATTTTTCGACTTAAAGCTACATTGCTGAAGCGAAAACCATCACGGTCAACACACTCTAAATTTTCAAAGGCATCTGACTCCGTAGGCATCTTTTTCTTTAACAAATTGGTGTAAACCTGGGATTTAATCATTGCATAGATAACTGCAAACGTGGGTACACCGATAATCATACCTGTCACACCGAAAATACCGCCAAATACCGTAATTGCAAAGATAACCCAGAAACTGGAAAGACCTGTAGAATCCCCCAGGATCTTCGGCCCGATAAAATTGCCGTCCAACTGCTGCAGAAATAAAATGAACAACAGATAATATACACAATTCAGCGGATGCATTGGATCAACTACAAGCACCAATATACCTGTTGGAATGGCACCGATAAAGGGACCAAAAAACGGAATCACATTGGTGATACCTACAATGACACTAACCAGGGCCGCATATGGAGTCTTTAGAATACTGGTACCAATAAAACATAATATGCCGATAATCAGGGAATCTACAATTTTCCCACTGATAAAGCCAATAAAGGTATTATGTGTAAAACGCACATTATTAATAAATACATTTGCAGACTCTGTGTTCATGAATGCATAAGTGATCTTTTTTGCCTGATTTGCAAACTTTTCCTTACTGATCAACAAATATATTGAAATAATAAATCCAAGAATAAAATTCCAAAATACATTAAAAACGCTGATAACACTGAGTGAGACTGTTTTGATCAATTCTGTAGCTTTTACTATGACAACATCATTTAAGAAAGTTGTAAAATCCAATGAATATTTTTCAAGTAAATCATATACATAGTCTCGCAGCCGGGGATTGTCTGACAAGATATTATCCAGCCATTTTATAAATGTTTTATAATAATTGTCTGAATTATCAACAATACTCCTGATAGAAGGAATTATCTGGGATAAAAGCATGCTCACGATCATCTGTATGATAAAATAAAAGAATAATGCAGTTAAAAGAATGCCAATTCCTCTCACTATTTTTTTTATTGACATCTTATCTTTGATCTTCAATTTTGCAGATAAAGGATACAAAATCCGTTGTTCAATCAAATTCAGCATAGGTGACAACAGATAAGCCATAATCGCACCGAAAAATACCGGCATCATAATCTCATAAATCAGATCCAACACATTTTTAAATCTTGAACCGTAGAACAAAAGATAAAAAAATAATATACTGAGGCATATGACAATCAAAGCAGTCAATCCCGTCTTAAAATATTTGTTATTCCACTTGAATTTCATTTGTAAACCATCCTTGCATATAGTCTACATATATCATACACTTAAAACATTCATGAAACAAGTCATTAATTATAAAATTATTCTGAATATGGTGCTAAAGTCATCCGGATAAAGAATCCCTGCTCATGATAACATGCAGGACATGATTTGGGTGCGGTCTTACCTTTGAATACAAAACCGCAATTTAAGCACATCCACTCCTCTTCCACGTCTGATACAAAAAGTTTTCCATTTTTCATATCATTCATAAATCTGGAAAAACGATCCCCATGAATTTTTTCAATACCGGCAATTTTTAAAAATGTGCTGGCAATCACAGGAAATCCTTCTTCTGACGCTTTCTCTGCAAATGATTTGTATACATTATCATGTTCTTCATATTCATTATGAGCTGCGCTTTCCAATAAGCTCTCCAGACTCTCTGAAATATTGACAGGATAAGTTCCGTCAATCTGAATGTCTTTTCCTGCCATTTCTATCAGGTGATCATAAAATACCTTTGCGTGTGCTTCCTCCTGGGATGCAGTGAAGGCAAAAATTAATTTAATTACATGCAGTCCCCTTTCTTCAGCCTGCTCAGCCGCAAAAATATAGCGATTTCTTGCCTGACTCTCTCCTGCAAAAGCTCTCATCAGATTCTTACAAGTTTCACTGTTCTGAAAATCCATAGACATATAAATATCCTCCTAAAATTGATTTATTTTCAGTTTTCCCAGTATTTTACAATACTATACACAAGTTTCTATTGTCTCAGGACTAAAAAACATGTAAAATAGATCTATCGGAAATTACCCTGGAAAGGATTTACATATGAAATTACAACAGATTCTAAGCTATACAAGACGCGCAATAGATGATTACAAGATGATTGAAGAAGGGGACAAAATTGCCATTGGTATTTCCGGCGGCAAGGACTCTTTGACTCTTTTATATGCGCTTCACGGACTCCGAAGATTTTATCCGAAACATTTTGACATCCATGCTGTTACTGTGGATTTGGGATTCCAAAATCTGAATTTGGATAAGATCAAAGAATTGTGTGAATCCCTCAATGTAGAATACACTATTGTTCATACAGACATTGCTAATATCATATTCAACGAGCGCAAAGAGTCCAATCCATGCTCCTTATGTGCCAAGATGCGTAAAGGCGCCTTAAATGACGCCATAAAGGCGGCCGGATGCAATAAGGTAGCTTATGCCCATCACAAAGACGATGTAGTGGAGACCATGCTCATGTCCCTGATTTTCGAAGGCAGATTCCACACTTTCTCACCTGTCACTTATCTGGACCGCATGGATCTGACAGTCATCAGACCCCTCATATATATGAATGAAGCAGACGTGATCGGTTTTATAAATAAATATGAAGTTCCTGTGGTAAAGAGTCCCTGTCCAGCAGACGGACACACCAAGCGGGAGTATGTAAAACAACTGCTTCGCACTCTGAATTTAGAAAATCCCGGTGTCAAGGAGCGCATGTTCACTGCGATCCAGACCGGCAATTTGAAAGGATGGCCGGATATTTATGGCAGTACTAAAACCGACAAATTATCATGATGAACAAAACAAACAAAATATCTTAAAGCTACGTGCCGTTTTAGACACGTTGCCGGCCTTTTGCAGGGATTTTTTTCGAGGGATTGAAAATTATACCTCTGCACGTACTAGGCTTGCCTATGCTTACGATTTGCGCCTCTTCTTTGAATTCCTGCATGAGCGCAACAGTATCTGCGCACAACAAGAAATTACAGATTTTAAGATTGATCTGCTTGATCAGATCTGTCGCGACGACATCTTGGAATATCTTGATCATGTGTCTCTGTATCACAAGGACGGCAAGGACATTACCAATGATGAAAAAGGCAAAAAACGTAAAATTTCTTCCTTGAGAAGTTTTTATAATTATTTTTATGAGAACGAAAAGATCCGCAACAATCCGGCTTCACTCGTACCTGTTCCAAAGCAGCACGAAAAAGAAATCGTTCGTCTGGAACCCAATGAAGTAGCTATGCTGCTGGATCAAGTGGAAGATGGTACCAATCTGACAAAAAAAGAACTGGAATACCACAAAAAGACCCGTACACGTGACATTGCTCTACTGACTCTTTTGCTGGGCACCGGTATCCGTGTTTCTGAATGTGTAGGCATCGATATGCAGGATATCAATTTTGACGTAAATGGTATCAAAATCCGAAGAAAAGGCGGCAATGAGGCAGTGGTTTACTTTGGCGAAGAAGTAGAAACTGCTCTTTTAGACTATCTGGAAGAACGGGATCACACTATACCCTGTGAAGGACATGAAGAAGCGTTATTCCTCTCCCTTCAGAACAAACGCATTTCTGTGCGTGCTGTTGAGAATCTGGTAAAGAAATATGCGTCCAGAGTAACTACCTTAAAAAAAATCACTCCTCACAAACTGCGTAGTACTTATGGTACAGAATTGTACCGAGCTACCGAAGACATCTACCTCGTAGCCGATGTTCTGGGACACAAAGACGTAAACACTACCAGAAGACATTATGCAGCACAGCAGGACGAATCCAGACGACGTGCAGCAAATAAAGTAAAACTGAGAAAGGATTAATGCATCGTGCATTAATCCTTTCTCTTTGTCTGTCACATATCTGCCTTATTTTGCTTCATATTAACCAGTACAGTTAATGTTACAGGGAACAGAAACATACCAAGGAAACCAAGGAATCTCAATCCAAGATACATAAATATTAATGTTGCAAGAGGATGCAGACCAATCTGTTTTCCTACCAACCTTGGTTCAGCTGTATTTCTGATGAAAGTGATCACAAGGTACAACAGAAGCATACCTATACCCATAGGAATTTCTTTCATCACAAAGAGAATTACAGACCAAGGCAACAAAATGCCTCCCACTCCCAAAATCGGCAAAATATCGAAAACTGCAACCAACAGTGCTATCAACGGCGCATATGGTATCCTTAATATAGAAAATCCAATAGCCAGTTCTACATAGGTGATCAAAAACAGCAAGGAATAAGATTTCAAGTAAATGAAAATCGTACTCTTAAAATATTTTACAATATTTATTGCTGACTCTTCCCTCCCCCTGGGAATCAACTTAATGAAAAGGATTAATATCTTGTTATAGTCAATCATACAAAAGAATGTAGAGATAATCGTAATGACCAGCTTAATGATAAAGCCGGGAATCCCTGCAAGACTTCCAGAAATCGCCTTAACCGCATTGACAGAGAATGTCTTTATGTACTCACCAATATTATTTAAAAAATCATCAAATATCTTGTCCAGTTCCGCTGCAATCCCCTCATCCATGGACTGAATGGCTTTCCCTGCTATATCAGATACCTGATTCAGAGCGGGCAGAATATCATTCTGATACATAGTAGGAATAGAAACCAAAAAATCTGAAATACCATTATAAATATTGACACTTGCATAAGCCAATATACAGAATACAATAGCATAAAATACAATACAAGTAATAATGGAAATAAATTTATTTTTCAATTCAGAACTTCCATATAATTTCTTGATTTACCTTTTTATTATATCATATTTTCGGTTAAGACGAAGTAAATTTTTACTAAAAAGATAATATCCAAAAAGAAAATTTTATAAATATCTAATTCACAAATACATAAGAATAATATGGAATGATTAAATATTGTCCAGAAATAATATCATCATTACTGAGGTTGTTCATAGCTTTCACCTCATTGATATATTCACTATTAGAATCATAATGAATATCATCTGCATACTCTTCTGCTATTGACCAAAGTGTATCGCCCGTCTCCACCTGAATGCTGGTAAAATATTTATAACTGATATCATCTGTGTCAGTACTTGCCTCAGAAGTAAATGTATGATAAGAAAATGCAAAAATCATAAGTATAGCCGCTACCGCAAATGCTAAAACAATGTTTCTTCTGATTTCTTTCTGTCTTCTGATTTTTCTTCTATAACTTCTCAATTCTCTTTCTGTTCGGTATCCGGCAACTCGACTCATAATATCACCCTTCTTCTGTTCGATAATTCGTTCGGAACATTTGTTCGTTTCTATATTTGCATTATACAGAACAATTGTTCGTTTGTCAACATAAAAATCGAACATATTTTTGGAATATATGTTTGCTTTTTTTATTCTTTTATGTTATACTTAATTCAGAAAATCAGAACAAATGTTTTAAACTATAGATACGGAGGTTATTATATGGGTTTTGGAAAAATTACAGCTAAGCAGCAGCAGATTTTGGATTACATCAAGCAGGAGATATTGAACAGAGGGTATCCTCCTACTGTCCGTGAGATTTGCGAGACTGTCAATTTAAAATCAACTTCTTCTGTACACTCTCATCTTGAGACTTTGGAGAAGAACGGATATATCCGCCGTGACCCTACGAAACCCCGTGCCATTGAAATCTGCGATGACAGTTTCCAGATGGTTAGAACCGAAATGGTAAGCCTGCCGGTCATCGGACGTGTTGCTGCCGGTACGCCTATTCTTGCGGAACAGAATATTGAAGAATACTTCCCTGTTCCTGCCGATGTAGTACCTAAGGGCGAGTCCTTTATCTTAAATGTACATGGTGATTCCATGATCAATGCCGGTATCTTCGATGGTGATCGCGTTTTTGTCAATTCGTGTAATACTGCACGTAACGGTGAGATGATTGTTGCACTCATTGATGATTCTGCCACTGTTAAAACATTTTATCGCGAGAACGGTCATATTCGTCTGCAGCCGGAAAATGACACCATGGATCCGATCATTGTAAATGATTGCCAAATTTTGGGGAAAGTATTTGGTGTATTCCGTTTTTACAGATAATTTTTAAATATGAATAAAAAATCTCCATTCTGTACATAATGATAGGGAATCATTAGTCATATGACAGAATGGAGGTTTTTTATGGATAATAAATTTATAGATTCATTTGCATTGACGATCGCTATCATTGGCGCTGTCAACTGGGGACTGATCGGTATTTTCAGCTTCGATCTTGTAGCCTTTCTCTTCGGTGATATGAGCTGGCTTTCCAGAATCGTCTACACTTTGGTAGGTATCTGCGGTTTATATCTACTCACCTTCTTTATGAAAATCTTCGATCGTCCGGAGCGTGTAGATTAAAGCTGTAATAATTACTCTGCAAAAAGACCTGGCTATAATTTACGCCAGGTCCTCTTTTGCAATCGTTTTTCCATCTCTCCAGATTCTTTCCAGATCATAAAGCAAACGGTTTTCTTTGTCAAAAATATGAACAATGATATCACCAAAATCAAGCAATACCCAATTTGCGGTTTCATATCCTTCGATCTGTTTAGAAGGATGTCCTGCTCTTCCAAGCTTTTCGTCCACATTGTTGCATAAAGCCTGAATCTGGCTGCTGTTGCTGCCGCCGGCAATAATGAAATAGTCAGCAAGTACGGATACTTCGCTGATATCGATAACTTTAATATCTTCTGCTTTCTTATCTTCCAAAGCTTCAATTGCAAGCCTTGCCATTTCCATTGATTCTTTATTCATTATAATCTCCATTCTCACATAAACTCAAATAATAATCATATGTCCTTTGCGTTTTCTGGTCCACCGCTAATTCCGAGTCTTTCAGATACTCCAGCGTATCCCCCAATATCATAAGCATGGTTTTGTCCAAATTCACAAATGCCATTTTCCTCACTTCCTCAAGGTTGGGAGCCTGTTTCCGCCCCGGCTCAATATAATCCGCAATAAAAATAATCTTTTCCAGATCAGACATTTCCGGTCGGCCTGTGGTATGATTCAGAATTGCATTGATAATATCCACGTCATCAACTTTGTAAGTTTCCATGGCAATGAAACTGCCTACCTTCGCATGCAGTAAAGAAGGATTCTTTAATTCTGCATCCGTCACAGAAATATTGTGTTTTTCACAGAAATGAAGCTTCTTATCGTCGCTCATCTGTTTGGCACAATCGTGCAGAAATCCTGCTATCAGGGTATTATTAATATCCGTACCATAGTGCATTGCAAGTGCCGCCGCAGTATATGCAACACCTAATGTATGTTCATAACGCTTACTGTCCTGGGCTTTTTCCATTGCTTTGCGAATTTTGGATAAGTCCGTATTTTTCATGGCAGATTGGTCCTTTCATTTCTTGTGGCCAGATATCATTTACAAATACAGATGGTTAAATTCTATAAATTCACACACCTGATCCACTGTCAGATACCGGATGCTCTTGCCTTCTTTAATTCTGTTTCGAATCATAGTAGACGAAATATCAATTACAGGAAATTCCATCAGCCTGATATCACCGCCGAATCTTTTTATCAATTCCTGTAGCTTTTTCTCCAATTCATCTATTTTGGCACCATCTCGGGCGACAGCGATCAAAGTACACTTCTCCAATATCAGCTCCGGATGCACCCAACGTTCAAAGTTAAATAGACTGTCAGCTCCAAGGATAAAAAAGAATTCTGCATGTGGATATACCTTTGATAATTCCTGCAAAGTCTCATAGGTATAAGTATTGCCGCTTCGTCTGATTTCTATGTCAGAGGCAAAGAAACCATCTTTTTCATCAATACTTAAGTTTACCATTTGGAGACGCATATCACCATTCAAAATCTCCGTACCGGCCTTCATGTAAGGATTGCCGGCAGGTATAAATAGGACTGCATCTAAATTGGCAAAATCCTTGGCCCACTGTGCCATCAACAGATGTCCCATATGAATCGGATTAAAGGTTCCTCCCATAATACCGATTTTTTTACAGTTCTGCAAGAAAGTATCTGACATATCTATCTCCTAATTCGGCAGCTGAATCTTAGGGTTGTCCTTATCCGGCTTGTAAAGTACAAACTTTTTGCCGATGACCTGTACAACCTGTGAATGTGTTCTGTCTGCAACCATCTGTGCAATTTCTCTGGGGTCATCGAAACAGTTTTTCAGTACTGCAACCTTCAGCAGTTCTCTGGTATTGAACGCTTCACCGATTGCTTCTGTAAGCTCAGGTGTCAGGCTGGACTTTCCAACCTGAAACAGAGGATTCAGATTGCTTGCCAAACTCATTAAATAAGCTCTCTGTTTGCTTGTCATGATTTTCCTCATTTCTGCCGCAATGCGGCTGCAAATTATTTATAGTAATCAAAGGATAAGCCGTACATTCTTACAGTATCTCCTTCTTCAATGCCTAGATCTTCAAGCTCCTGGAGAATACCTGTATCTTTTAAGAAATTCTGGAAGAAGGTAAAGCCCTTCTCACTCTCTAAATTGGTATAACCCAACATTTTCTCGATACGCGGTCCCTCAATAACATACTCGTCCTCTTCCTCGTCGTATTCAACAGTGTAAGGAAGATGATTGTATGCGGTGGTAGCCTCTTCAGGGAAGTACTCTTGTTCAAATACGGTAGGTTCCTCATCAATTGCTTCAAGCATATTGTTCACTTCGTATAAAAGCTCCTTTAAGCCCTTTCCGCTGACAGCTGAAATAGGATACACCTTGATGCCTTTGGGCTCAAATTCGGCTTTTAACGCGCTAACGGGATCATTTCCTGTGCCGTCATCGTAAATGGCATCTATCTTGTTGGCTGCAATAACCTGGGGACGCTTTGCAATATCTGCATTGTAAGCCTCAAGTTCCTTATTGATGGCATAAATATCTTCCACAGGATCACGGCCTTCCGTACCGGCTGCATCAACAATGTGAATGATGACCTTTGTTCTTTCAATATGACGAAGGAATTCATGTCCCAAACCGATCCCTTCGGATGCTCCCTCGATCAATCCGGGAATATCGGCAATTACAAATCCTCCGGTTCCTTCCAGATCAACTACACCTAAATTGGGATTCAATGTAGTGAAGTGATAATTTGCAATCTTGGGTCTTGCGTTTGTAACCCGGGAAAGCAGGGTAGATTTACCTACGTTTGGAAATCCTACCAGTCCAACATCTGCAATCACCTTTAATTCTAAAATCAGTTCCAGTTCCTGCGCCGGAACACCGGGCTGAGCATATTTGGGTGCTTGCATAGTGGAGGTTGCATAATGCTGGTTTCCATTGCCGCCTCTGCCGCCTTTGAGCAGGATTACTCGTTTATTATCTCCCGACATATCCGTAATTACCTTGCCGCTCTCTGCTTCTTTGATCACAGTACCTGCCGGCACTTTAATTACGATATCTGCACCGTTCTTCCCACGGCAGTTCTTTTTGCCGCCTTCTTCGCCGTCTTCAGCCTTATACTTACGGATGTGCCTGAAATCAATCAGTGTATTCAGACCTTCATCAACCTCAAAGATCACATCTCCGCCCTTTCCGCCGTCACCGCCGTCGGGACCGCCGTTAGGAACATATTTTTCTCTTCTGAAGGAAACATGACCATCTCCGCCTTTTCCACTTTTTACAAATACTCTTGCTCTGTCTGCAAACATCAGACGTTCTCCTTTCTCGCACTATCAAGAAAAAGGCTCCAAACAAATATGTTTGAAGCCTTTGTTAATTCGCATTACTGCTCTACAGGATATACAGAAGCCTGCTTTTTGTCTCTGCCTTTTCTTTCGAATCTGAGAACACCATCAACTAATGCAAATAAAGTGTCATCACCACCAATACCTACATTAACACCTGGATGAATCTTTGTTCCACGCTGTCTGTACAGAATGTTTCCTGCTTTAACGAATTGTCCGTCAGCTCTCTTTGCGCCCAATCTCTTAGATTCGGAATCTCTACCGTTCTTGGTAGAACCAACACCTTTTTTATGAGCGAAGAATTGAAGGTTCATATTTAACATGGTCTACACCTCCTCGAATTTCACTTGTAAATACTTCCTGCCATAAGCTTTGCTGATATCTTGCAATCCCAAAACCATGGCATCCATCAAAAGAATGGATTTTTCATTCAGACTGTTCTTGAAATCGCATTTAATAAATCCGGTTTCTTCATTTTGAACCACCTCCAACATCTGGTCTGCAAGCTTCTCCATTGCATTGATCGTATTAATCACCAATACAGAAACAGCTGCACATACAATGTCCGGTTGGTTTTTAGCATATCCGGCATGCCCCATACAGACAAAGCCGGTATACTCTCTATTTACAGTCTTATGAATAATAATCGTCGTCATATGTTTGTCCTTTATCAAGAACGATTAAGCATTAATCTTGTCAATTTTAACCTGAGTGTATGCTTGTCTATGACCGTTTTTCTTATGGTAGCCGGTTTTTCTCTTGTATTTGTATACAATAACCTTCTTACCTTTACCCTGTTCCATAACAGTAGCTGCTACAGTAGCATTAGCTACATCTGCACCAACCTTAAGGGTATCATCACTTACTGCGATTACCTGGTCAAATGTTACAGTAGCACCAGCTTCAGCATCTAACTTCTCAACTTTGATGATGTCTCCTTCTGAAACTTTGTACTGTTTTCCACCTGTTGCAATAATTGCGTACATAAAGGCACCTCCTATTCATGTTCACACAGTCTTTACTGCGTTCTACATTTACTCGCTAACTTTGGTGATGCAAATGTACTCTGTACATAGCACACTTATACCTAGTTAAGCGGCATACTCGAATAGTATACAAGAGGTGCCTTTAAATGTCAATATGTTTTTTGTATTTTTTGCTAACTTTTCAACTTTTTTCAGTATATAGGATTCAGTCTTTGTTCAGACTTTCAAAATCTTCGATATACTGAATGATCAGCTTTACGGTTCCTTCCACACCTAAAACACTGGAGTTGATGCACAGATCATAGCTATCTGCACGTCCCCACTTCTTGGAAGAATAATAATTGTAATAGCTCTGTCTCTGTTTGTCTTTCTTTACACACATATCTTTCGCTTTTACTTCTGAAAGATCGTATTTCTGCATAATACGTTTGGTCTTGCAATCTTCATTGCCGTAAATGAAAATATGTAAACAATTCTTATAGTCTGAAAGTGCATAATCCGCACAGCGGCCTACAATAACGCAAGGACCTTCATCAGCAATTTTCTTAA
The DNA here is from genome assembly GCA_045544275.1 of Acetatifactor sp. Lineage (GTDB taxonomy): Bacteria > Bacillota > Clostridia > Lachnospirales > Lachnospiraceae > Acetatifactor. The sequence goes on from JAZPYS010000102.1 coordinate 12,323, forward strand.
TAGTATCAAACTGTGCAAGAAAAACCTTGTGACTGATAGGCATATCAACAAAGGAAGATGCATTGTATCCGAAAGAATATGTGTCCATAACCAAATTATATAAAAATGAATTGGTTGGTCTCTCATCATGATTTTCGATCATTTCTTCACAAAAACCACTTTCTTTTGCTGCTCTGCTTAAAAGTTCCTTGTCATAGCACTTGATTCCGAAATATGCTGCCACTTTTTCGCCAATTTCACGTCCACCCGAACCGAACTGTCTTCCGATTGTTATAACTGTATTCATAAACACACATCCTTCCTGTCATTGCGTCAAACTCGAAAAAATCTTCGATTTTTTCGAGTTAACACCTCGATTACATTATACAATAATTTCAATTATCTGACAATAGTTTTTTCGAAGCTTCCAAACCTGCCGGTGTCTGTGCAAGACCACCGCCTGCTGTCTCACGCAGACTTACATCCATTTTATCTCCCACGGATTTCATAGCATCAATAACCTGATCCGGCGGTATCTTGCTGACAATGCCCGCCATCGCCATATCCGCACAGGACATGGCATTCATAGCCCCGATCACATTACGCTTAACACAGGGAACTTCCACCAGACCTGCAACAGGATCACATACCAGCCCCAGCAAATTTTTCATAGCCATAGCCGCACCATGTGCAATCTGCACGGCATCGCCTCCCTGCAGATATACCAATGCTCCTGCAGCCATGGAGCTTGCCGAACCGATCTCCGCCTGACATCCTCCGGCAGCACCACTGATATAGGCTCTGTGTGCGATCACCTGACCGATTCCTGCCGCAACGTAAAGAGCTTTTATCATTTTTTCAACATCATTTTCTCTTTTTGTAAAATAAGGAACCAGCACAGCCGGAAGTACTCCGCATGCACCGGCCGTAGGTGCAGCAACAATTCTTTTCATGCAGGCATTTGATTCACCCATCTGCAATGCACCGGCAATCACCGCCCCAGAGTAATCACCGCACAAAGAATTTGCACCCATTTTATTACTGTATACTTCCATTTTATATCCATCACCGCCCACAAGACCGCTCTTTGAATGCAAGTCCTTTTCATAGGTGGCTGCCGAAAACAGCATGGCATCCCAGGTATCACGCATTTTCTTTATGCTGTCTTCCCGGGTTACTCCCCGCTCAAACATATCCTCTTCTAAAATCACCTGCCAGAACTCCTTATTTCTATTATGACAGGCATCAATAATTTCACCAAATGATTGATATGACATAAACATCCTTTCACGAACAAGCATGCCCGGATGCTCATTCCATTTTAATCTACTCTTTCACTCCCCCAGAAGAAAAGCGCCACCGTTCCCGGACCGGTATGACTGCCAATAGTAGTTCCGATATTGTTGATCAATACCTTGCCGCTTAACTTTGGAAATTTACTTTCTACAAGCTTTGCAACAGCTTCTGCATCTTCCATACATGCTGACTGGCTGATATAACACTTACCACTGTAATCCAGTCCATCTTCCGCAAACTGCTCCATCTGCTTTACAATTGCTTCAATAACTTTTCTCTTGGTTCTGATTTTATATCTTGGAATCAGTTTTCCCTGATAATCCACATTTAACAAGGGACAGATATTTAAAATATTGCCAACAAATCCGGCCGTCTTGGTGACTCTTCCTCCCTTCACAAAGAAGGTCAAATCTGATGAAAAGAACCAGGCATGAAGTTTCAGACGATTCTCTTTAATCCAGTCATAAATTTCATCAATAGACTTCCCTTCATCACGCATATCAGCAAGTTTATCCATCATCAAGCCAAAACCGGAAGAAGCAGTCAGAGAATCTACAATATAGATCTTTCTGTCAGGATATTTCTCCTGCAAGATATCCTTCGCAATATTCGCTGAATTAAAGGTACCGGAAATACCGGATGATAATGATACATGGAGGATATCCTTGCCTTCACTCAAAAATCCTTCAAAATATTCCTCAAACTCTGCAACATTGATCTGGGAAGTCCTAGTGTCTGCACCATCCTGCATAGCCTTATAAAATTCATCAAATCCCATAGACTGTCCAAGATCATCCAGATAATGCACATCATCCAGATAATAATGCATGCATATATAATTGATTCCTCTATCCGCAAAATGTTCCTTTGTCAGGTCTGCTGTGGAACAACAGCTAATTATAAAATCCTGCATAATATCCTCCTGCTATAAATATTTATACACACTTCATTTATATAAATGTAGTTTCCATTACTACATTATACGTCTTTTTATTCTGCATGTAAAGTAAATTTATAGCTAAGATTATTATTATTCATTTGTATTGATATATATGACTTTTAATATTCCACTGAGGGTCTCCAAATCCTTCACCGCCTGTTCCGGCACCGGCTGATCCGTCTCAATGACCATCACCGCATAGCCATCCCGCTTATCTCCTCTATACAAATGCATTGTAGCAATATTAATATTTTCTACTGCCAGCATATTCGTCACCTTAGCAACATGTCCCGGCGTATCCTGATTGTGGATGATGATTGTAGGATTTTCTGCCGTAAAATTGGCTTCCACACCATCTAATTTGTGAATCATAATACGTCCACCGCCCACAGATGCCGCTTCTACTTCAACATGCTTTCCATTTTCTCCGTCTACAACTATCAATGCTGTATTAGGATGCACATCACTTAAATTGATGGTATGAAAAACAAAGTTCAATCCTTCCTTTTTTGCGATCTGAAAGCTTTCAGGGATACGTATGTCGTCCGGCTGCATGCCCAGCAGGCCGGCTACAATCGCCTTATCCGTACCATGGCCGATACCTGTGGTGGCAAAAGATCCATGAAGATAAATATCTGCACGTACAGGTCTGTCCTTCAACAGACGCCGTGCCATATATCCAATTCTTACTGCTCCTGCTGTATGGGAACTGCTTGGTCCGACCATCACAGGGCCTAAAATGTCAAATAAATTCATAAGAAGTGTCCTTTCCACAAAAAGAGGATGCATATGCACCCTCTTTTATGTACAGAAATATTCAGATTTTAATTCTTCTTATTTCTTCTTCATCTGCTTCTTGAAAGTACCAACACCTTCAACAACCAGGAACAGTGCAAGAATTACCATTGCAGCTGCGAAAAGCATCTGGAACCAGTCACCCCATGCAGCAGCACCTGCAGCAACAGCTTTGATCTTGTTGATCACTGTCATTACAAGGCTGGAGATGGTTGCAACCAGCATGAAGATCATAGGAACGATGAACATCTTGTTGTTCTTTCCTACATTTCCAAGCCATGCAGCAACTGCCATCAATGCGATACCTGCAAGGAGCTGGTTAGCAGCACCGAACAGACCCCAAATCTGGCTCAGGCTCAGACCACCCAGTACACAACCGATTACTACCATGATCAGTGTAGATACGATAGGACAAGCGAATACTTTACGAAGACCCTTAGCGTCTTTCCAGGTAGCTTCACCTTCCTGAAGTAATAATTCACTGAACAGATAACGGCTCAGACGAGTACCGGAGTCAAGTGATGTAAGAGCAAATACAGATACAGCCAATGTTAACAGTGCGTAGATAGTGTTGTAAATGAAAGAACCTTCTACGTTGAACATGATAGCGATACCGGAAGCAAATGCAACTGCAGGAGAACCGAATTCACCAGCGGTGTATTTACCAAATACCATACCAACTGCGATCAGGGAGATGATACCCAGTGCAGATTCAATTAACATAGAACCGTAACCGATAAGCTTAGCGTCTTTTTCGCTTGCGATCTGCTTAGCAGATGTACCGGTAGCGATCAAGCTGTGGAAACCGGAACAAGCACCACAAGCTACTGTAATAAACAGTGTAGGGAACAGATACTGTCCTGCCTTTGGAGACCAGCCTGTGAATGCAGGAATTTCAAAAGTTGCAGAACCGGTAAATGCTGAGAATAAAATACCAAGTACAGCTAAAATAATCATACCGTAAAGCAGGAAGCTTGAAAGGTAGTCACGAGGCTGTAACAGGATCCATACAGGAACCAGTGAAGCGATGGTAATATAAGCACCGATGAAAAGGATCCATGCTGTACGGCTCATAACGAAACCACAGTTCAGACCGATAACGGTGATCACAACGATACCAATGATACCGGCGATGGTTGCAGGCAAAGTCTTGATACCCATCTTTGTGGTAACGTAACCATAGATAATAGCCAAAACAATGAACAGTAATGAGATCATTGCTGTTGTCTGGTTACCGGTAGGATTCATAGCGATACCGAAACCGCCTTCTTTTGTTAAGAAGGTACCTGCTACTACGTTAACGAAGGATGCGATTACCAGAATCAATACTAAAAGTGCAAAGATAATGAATAATCTCTGTGCTCTCTTACCCATAGATGTCTTAATAATTTCACCTACAGATTTTCCACCATGGCGCATGGAAGCGAACAGGGAACCGAAGTCCTGAAGACCACCAAAGAAAATACCACCAATTACGCACCAGAGGAATACTGGAACCCATCCGAAGATAGATGCCTGGATTGGTCCGTTGATAGGGCCCGCACCAGCGATTGAGGAGAAGTGATGTCCTAATAATACTGCAGGCTTAGCTGCTACATAGTCAACACCATCTTCAAATTCATAAGCAGGGGTCTTTCTGGAAGGATCGATACCCCACTGTTTGCAAAGCCAGTTACCATAGAAGATATATCCGATAACAAGCAGAGCGATTGCTACGAGAATAATGAGTAATGCTGTCATTTTTCTACTCTCCTTTACTTTGATAAATAGTTACTTTTGTATATTGCGAACGAGCTTCTTCAGTTCGGATCCCAGGTGGTTGTGGGCAATCTTTCCTGTTGAAGTCTCAAGGGCAATCAGCCTGTATCTGCTGAAACCTTTAAAGTTAAAGCAGTAACTTTTGTAATGCTTCAGCTGTTTGATCAGCTTTGCAGCATCCTTGTCAATGGTATCCGCTAAAATAACAAGTACCACATCTGTTGTATAATGAATCTTTGACAGTTCCACCCGGGACAAACCGGTGTTCCATGCTGTCTCATCATATTTTTTTAAAGTATTAGCATCCAAATGTTCTGTAGTCGCAAAAAAAACAAATTCTCTTGATTCGGATTCAGACATTTTTGCTTCTTTAAATAAAAAATATGCTTCATCATGGGTATAAAATTCCGCTTCAGCCGCAAAAGGCGGTGTTACATCTTCTCTTTTGATATTATAATATCTTACATAAGATGGCAGAAGCTTCTCTAATGCTTCCATTGCTGTCATGACTTTTCTTCCTCCGCTGCCTCACCGCACTTCTTAGGACTTGTAAAGTTGCCCTCCGGAACTCTAACCTTCAGTTCATCCATTAAAATTCTGGCTGCTTTTGTGCCGGGAAGCTGAATCTGTGCCACTTCCTTATCTCCCGAATGAACCACTAAATGTTCAATCTCAAAATTTCCTTTCCCACAGCAGAGAGTTGCCGGAACTGTCATAACTCTTCGGAAACATCTATTGATAGCCGTATAAGGTATGTAATAAATTTTTAATTTCTTGCGAAAGAAAAGGCAAGTCTCACCTAACTTTACAATACCTATTTCTCTTCCACTTTTATATTCAGTCACAAGTAAATTCTTGTCGACGGTTACTGATGTAAGTGCCTGAAATTTCAAAAAATCCCCTCCAAATTAATAAAACGAATAAATCAAACAATTAAAATTAATCTACCACATTCCGACAAATTTTGCAATAACTGACCACAAAATAATTTTATATTTTCTTAAGAAATTTCACATTTATTTCACAATGTATTCAGAAGATGTTCGAAATATTCCGGCAAAGGTGCACAAGTTTCAATATATTCCTGCTTTGTAGGATGAATAAACCCTAAAATCATTGCATGCAGAGTCTGCCCCTCCAACTTAGGAATGGGACATTTCTTCGGTCCATATACATTATCTCCCAAAAGAGGATGCCCTATGGAAGCCATATGCACACGAATCTGATGGGTACGCCCCGTTTCCAGACGACATTCCACATATGAATATCCCTTAAATCGCTGCAGCACTGTATAATGTGTCACAGCCTCTTTACCGTTCTTGTAATTGATGGCCATCTGTTTACGTTCTACCGGATGACGCCCGATAGGCGCATCAACCACACCCTGATCCTCCTTCAGTACTCCATGGACAATTGCACGATAACGTCTCACGATAGTATGTTCCTTCAGCTGCTGTGCTATAAAATTGTGGGACTTGTCATTTTTACATACAATGACCGATCCCGTGGTATCCATATCAATACGATGAACAATCCCGGGCCGCATAACACCATTGATTCCGGACAACTGCTCTCCACAATGATACATCAAAGCATTTACCAAGGTACCACTGTAATGTCCCGCCGCCGGATGGACTACCATTCCTTTTGGTTTATTGACCACCACAACATCCTCATCCTCATATAAAATATCAAGAGGAATATTTTCCGGTACAATATCCGGTTTCTGTGAATCCGGCAAAGTAAACTGTACTTCATCATCCACCTTGACCGCATAACTTCCTTTTACAGCCTTGCCATTTACAAAAACCTGCCCATCCTTGATAATCTTCTGTATATAAGACCGCGACAAAGAATCGATAAGCATACTAAGACACTTATCGATTCTTTCGCCTTCATATTCTTCAGTTATCTGAAAACAAAATTCCTGCATAAATATACTATTTCTCCTGTTCTTTTTGAGAACGCTTAAAGGAAAGAAAATCCATCTCATCTTCCTTCATGACAAACAAGAACATAACAAACAGCCCGATAGTAGCACAGACTACATAACAGTCTGCCACATTGAATATAGGATAGTTAATCAATACAAAAGAGAAGAAATCCACCACATATCCAAGGAAGAATCTGTCGATCATATTGCCTATACCGCCTGCCACTATACATACAAGAAGAATCTGCAATATATCATACTTTCTACCCTCAGGCAGTCTGCAGATGACAAATATGATCACCATCATAAACAGCGCACCGAATATCAGTATCGGCCATCTCTGGTTCTGGAACATACCGAAGGCTACACCTCTGTTCTCCAGATAATCCAGTTCAAATATGCTTTCAATCAGTACAAATGCTTCATTGCCCTTCAGTCTTGTCACTGCCAGCCACTTTGTGAACTGATCAAACACAATCAAGACAAATGCAAGAATCACACTATATAAGGTCATTCTCTTTTTATTATGTGATTTCGAATTATTCACTTGCCATTTCCTCTTCGTTATAATAAATCTCTTTTACAGCCGCCAATATCTCCTCGTCTGTAACGGTACGATCTATTACAGCTTTACCAATCCGCTTAAGTAATACGAACTTCACTGTACCGGCCTCTGCCTTTTTGTCCGACTTAGTCAATCTGACAATTTCTTCCGGATCAATGCCGTCAACTGTAATGGGCAGATAAAAGGGAACAAACATATCCCGTACCTCATAATATTCATCCATGCTGATCATATCACGTTTCCATGAAATATACGCAGCGGCAACCGCCCCCAATGCTACACACTCTCCATGAGGCAGTTCAAAATTCTTGGCCTTCTCGATAGCATGTCCAATCGTATGACCGAAATTGAGAAGTGCTCTATCTCCCTGTTCCAGAGGATCCTTCTCCACAACATTCTTCTTGATAGTACAGCTCTGTAACACCATTTCTTCCAGCACATCCAGATCCTTTTCACAGATCTCGTACATATTCTCAATGAGCCAGGTGTAAAACTTGGCATCCTTAATCAAGCCATGCTTCATGACCTCCGCAAAACCTGCGAAATATTGACGATTATCCACCGTCAGCAGTGTGGCAAGATTCATATAAACAAGCTTCGGCATCTTGAATGCTCCTACCACGTTCTTGAAACCATCAAAATCAACACCTGTCTTGCCGCCGATGCTGCTGTCATTCTGTGCCAGTAAAGTAGTGGGAATCTGCACATAATCCACCCCACGCAGATAAGTAGCTGCAGCATAGCCGGTCATGTCACCTACCACACCGCCGCCTAAAGCCACAAGCATATCTTTACGGCCATATCCCTTCTGAATCAGAAACTCATACAATCCTTTTACAGAATCCAAAGTCTTATTTTCTTCTCCTGAAGCAAATGGATAAATATCAACCTGATCAAACAGGGAATTTAATATTTCCTGAACTTCTTCACCGTAAATTCCTTTTACAACAGAATCTGTAACAATACAGATTTTTCTTTCCGGTGCAGCAAAAGCCGCCATTTCATCTGCCAGTCTGCTGAAATTCTTTTCAATAACAATCTCATAGCATGGCTTATCTTCATACATAACCTGCAGTCTCTGTGACATAATCAAACCTCTCCTTACATATCATTACCGATGGGAGAGTTAAAAGCCCCGCCGAAAAGATCCTGAAAATCACCTGATACATCTACACTTGCAGGCGTAATAATGAATATGTAATGCGAAATCTTCTGCAGATTGCCATCGATCGCAAAGCAGGAGCCTGATGTAAAATCAATGATTCTTTGTGCAATATCCACATCAAGTCCTTCTAAATTTAACACAACTGTACGATTTTGAAGCAAGGTTTCTGTGATTTCTCTGGCATCCTCAATAGAAGTCGGTTTGATGACACATACTTCCATACCGTTTGAAACCCTCTTTGCTGCAGACTGTCTGGACTGCATCGGTCTGTTATTCTGTGGAAGTTTTCTGATATTGACAAATCTCTCAACACCCTCTGTCTCTTCCGGTTCCTTCACCGGAACGATCTTCTTTGAAACGGGTTTTTCTACGACTTCTTCATCGTCCAGATAATCATCATCCAGATATTCATCGTCCTCATCATTTATTTTCATATACTGTAAAAACTTGTCCATTACACCCATCGGTCTCGACTCTCCTTTTTATATCAGTAATGAAGAATTTAAACTTAATTCTTCATGCTGTAATCTCTCTCCCCGAAAATCCCGGTGCCGACTCTGACATAAGAAGCACCCTCTTCCACTGCTACCATATAATCACCGGTCATTCCCATAGATAAAATATCTACAGATACATTATCAATGTTTTCTCGCTTTATGTCAACAGCTAATTGACGTAAAGCCGCAAAATAAATTCGGTTTTCTTCTGCTTCGTCAACATATGGTGCCACAGTCATCAGTCCCATAATACGCACATTCGGCAGAACAGATATACTACGTACCAACTGCATCGCATCTTCACCTGCAGATAATCCAAATTTAGATTCCTCTCCTGCAATATTAACTTCTATCAGAATATTTACTTCCACACCTTTCTTGACAGCTTCCTTACTGATTTCTTCCGCAAGGCGCAGGGAATCCACACTATGGATCAGATATACCTTATCCACGATATATTTCACTTTATTCCGCTGCAAATGACCGATCATATGCCACCGGATATCTTTTGGCATAACCTCCCATTTGTCCATTAGCTCCTGCACTTTATTTTCTCCAAAATCCCGAGCTCCGGCTTTATACGCTTCCATGATCAGCTCTACGGACTTTGTCTTACTGACACAGATCAATTGTACATCTGAACGTTCACGCCCACTGTGCTCACATGCTGCAGTAATATTTCTTTCAACATCTTTCATATTCGCACTTATCATACTCACACCTGCTTGTTCACTTTATTCATAAATAAACTCTTCCACACTGACTGCCGAAGCATCCAGTACAATATAATCATATACATTAAGACCATATCTGGTATTCGACTGCACAATGGCATATTCATCATTTTGATAAAGAATATTGATCTGTCTAAAATCTGCATACCCTTTATTCATATTGTAAACGCCCACCAAAGTTGCTCTTCTGCTTACTGTGAAACGTTCCTGGCTGTCGGGCTTGATCAGATTATCTCCGGAATCCAGCACTGTTATGTCCAGATAATACTCCCCGGTTTCTTCATCAAAGCTGTAAACTTCCGTTTCTACAAATTCACTGTATATGGTACCATCTTCCTTATAGCTTTCACGTATGACTCCCATGGTATCCCCACTGCCACTTTGGGTCATATAGCTTTCGGGAATTAAAAAGAACTCTCTGTTCACAATGGATGAATTCGGGATTTTCAGCCCCACCTCATCATTTAATATGAGTTCAATATCAACAAATCTGTCCGTTGCAAATGTAACCATGGAATTTGTAAAATGCAATTCCGCATAAGAATTCCCGTCAGCTCCTACTATCAAAGCCACCCGTCCCCATGATTCCAATTGATTTTTTAAAAATCTGACCTTTACATATTCTTCCTCAAGAAGTTCAGCACCAAATGCCGGTTCCACAGGAATCAATATTTTCCAGTTTTCACTGGTAGATAATTTATAGACAGGGTCACCTTGTGTTACAAGCTCAGTACTCAACATCTGTTTCTTCTCATAATTTTCTTCCCTGAACATTTCAGTTGTTACCATATCAGAAGTGAGACTTTCCATACCATCTGTCCAGAACGTCACAATACCTGTATCAACCGCATATTGAAAAGAAACCAGCTCGCTGAGATTCTGCGCCGTAGCACTGGAAAGATTCTCTATCAGCATATCATTTGCCAATTTTAACACCGCATTCTTCATGCTGTACTTGAAATCGTATAACGCCGAAAAATTCTTTTCATCAAATCCATGCATAAAATCTACGATCTCACTTCTCATTTCGGTCAGTTCTGCATTGGACAATGCCGTTTCTTCATATTCTGTATTTTTTAAATATTCATTTAAGGTTCCTGTTTCGTCAACTGTATATATGAGTTCGCCCTTGGCTGTTCTGCCGCCTTCACGCAGATAATAATTTACATAACCTGCACGATCTGCATATACTACAGTCTCATCTCTCAGAGCAAGTCCCCTATATGTATAATTTGCTGCCAAAGATCCCTCTTTTACTTCATACGGTGCAATATCCTTTGTCCGAAAAGACAAAAATACACACGCAACTACATAAACAAAAATCACAGCAAAAATAAGCATACCAATATTAATATTTATTGGTTTGCGGATTTTTCGAATGTTACCCGGCTCGCTTCGCCTCGGAGCCTGTTGTCTGTTTGTGGTCTGCGGTTTCCTTGATGCCAAAATCCATCCTCCGAAATTATCATCACTCGTAAAAGAGCCCCGGTAAGTCCCCGAGGCTCTTCTTACGTCTATGATTTTATAAAGATACAAGAATATTCTTCTTTACGCTTTCAGGCAGCTCGTTCTCATCCAGAGAAACGCTTAAAATGAAATCTACAGCTTTACTCTGACTGATCTTTTCAAGTTTTGTGATAACAGGTTCTATATCAGCTTCGCCTAAGCAGGAAATCTTTAAGAAGCTGTCAAAATACATCTGCTGCAAATCATGATCCTGAGAAATGATACCGGAAATAAATCCTACAAATTCTTCCGGACTTTCAATCATGAACTGAGAAACATCAATAAGACGAATCTTATTATTCAGTTCATACATGTGATCCATGCTCTTATCAAGGTAAACAACATTTCCTGTAACAACTTTAATTTCGCTATTTACTTTATCTAATAACTGTTTTGTTTTGCCTTTCCCTTTCTTGCCTACAATTAACTGAACCATTGGTGTACCCTCCTAAAGTAAATTGATGAAATGTTCTATAAACTTTCTATGTACTTCACCTATATGTATTATAGTTTACTTTCTGTCAAAAAACAACCATTATTTATTGATTTTATTTAATAATTCTGTCATTTGTGTATAAATTAAATCTCTGGATTCCGATTTCAGTATTACAGATATATAGGGAGCCCCCGATGTATCCTTCGAAAGAATCAAGAGACAATGCTGCGCAGCCGAAGTAACCCCGGTTTTACCGCCCAGAACCGTAATGTTTTCAGGTGACTGCGCATTACCATTCAGATACCAGTTTGTATTACGGCAGGTAAATTCCTTAGTATCCCCGTCACCATCATAGTAAGAAGTCTCATAACTGGACATACCAATGATTTCGGTGAACTTTTCATATTTAATCGCTTCATTGAATATCAGATACAAATCATATGCTGTCGTATAATGATTATCATCCGACAACCCATGGGGATTCATAAAACTGCTGTTGGTCGCCCCCAAAGCCTTCGCTTCATCATTCATCATCTGAATAAAATTCTCTACAGTCCCGCCCACATTTTCCGCAATCAACATAGCCACATCATTGGCTGAATTCAACAGTAAAATATGCAGCGCCTGATTCAATGTCATCCGGTCTCCCGATTTCAAGCCACATAACTGCGCCCCGGACTCCGTAATATTCACACTGCTTGTGGCTGTTAGCGTCTGGTCCACACTTCCATACTTGATAGCTACCAGAGCCGTCATTACTTTTGTAAGACTTGCAGGATAGAGTCTCTCATGAGGATTTTTTGCATATAACACCTGAAGATTATTTACATCACAAAGAAGTGCAGAAGTAGCTGAACTCATGTCTACATCATCTGACATTACATTACCGGTAGCAACACATAACTTTTCAGCATATGCCGGAACGATCAAGCTGTTGGATTTCTCAACCACATTGAAACCACTGACACTGTCATTAGAGCCATAAGGCATATCATAAGCTGTATTACCGCACGCAGTAATCCCGGATATCAGGATCACTGCCAGCAGGATACATAAAATCTTTTTTAATCCCAATTTTCTATTTATACATCTCACGCCACTCAAGATCTCCTCTGTCCAATGACTTAATCAACAGTTCCGCACTTGCCAGGTTGGTAGCTAATGGAATATTGTGCATATCGCAGAGTTTTACAACATTATTGACATCCGGCTCATGGGATTTCGGAGTATATGGATCACGCAGAAAAATCACCAGGTCGATCTGATTGTGCTCAATCTGTGCTCCGATCTGCTGTTCTCCTCCCAGATGCCCGGCAAGATACTTATGAACATTCAGGTTTGTCACTTCTTCAATAAGTCGTCCGGTCGTTCCTGTTGCGTATAAAGTATTTTTAGTGAGTATTCCTCGGTATGCAATGCAAAAGTTCTGCATCAGTTTCTTTTTTGCATCATGTGCTATCAGTGCTATGTTCATAAACTCATACCCCTCTTGAATCATTTGTATTGTTCCATTTCATACTTTCTCTATCGTCGCGCCTGCAGTCGTACATTTAAAACAAATCCCATAGCAATGTACAGACTCAAAAGCGATGTCAAGCCATAACTGACAAACGGAAGCGGGAGCCCTGTATTCGGCAGAATAAATGTTGCTACTCCCATATTGAAGAATCCCTGTACAGCAATCAAACCGCCCACACCGGCACCGATGATCGTACCGGCAGTATCACTTGATTTTCTTCCCACCGCAAGACACTCCATGGCTACACCTATGATCAACACAATCACCAGCAGACATCCTTTAAAGCCGAACTCTTCACCGATTACAGTAAAAATAAAATCCGTCTGTGGCTCAGATACAAAATTACCATTAATAACAGATGTAATCTCGTTGTTATTGTATCCCTTGCCATTCAACATGCCGGATGCAATGGCCGTCACTGAATTCAGCTGCTGGTATGCCTCGTCAACTGCATATTTCTGCGGATCCACAAAGGCCAGAATCCTCCTGAGCATATAGTACTCTTCCAGAACTTCTTCCGGCATCTGCAGGATCACTGATAAAAATATGGCGACCGCAGGTATAACCACTGCCAATATGGCAAATATAACCTTATAGTTTAAACCACCTGCAAACATCATCATACAGAATACTGCAAGTACAACAATACTGGTAGAAAGATCCGGCTGTGTTACGATCAGCACCCAGGGTATCAATATCAAGACAACGCAGGTTGCAATGATACGGAAAGTATTAAAATGTTCCCTATGTACCATAATAAACTGTGCAAAGAATAAAATCAACAAAATTTTTGCAGTTTCTGAAGGTTGAAACGTAAATCCTCCTATTTGCAGCCATCTTTGGGCACCACCGGCCTCTTTTCCAATTGCCTGCACTAATACTAATAGCACAATATTGCCGATATACATGAACCAGTTTAGCTTAAGCAGAATTTTGTAATCTATTAATGACAATATAATCATTATGAAAAATCCGCACCCAATGCCGAACAACTGCTTTGCCTGCAGCGACTCTTTCGCACTTCCTACCGCCAGATATCCAATTATTGATAATGCGAGTACCATTATGACCAGTTTGAAGTCATAATCACGTAACTGATAGCCTTTAAGCATCAAATTTTCTCCTATTGTTCATTTAAATCCAATATGGGTATATTGGCATATAATGCCGGTGTAGATTTACTGATCTGTATATCCATATTGGCAGTATCTATTTTCATATATTTTGAGATTACACTTACAATATCAGCTTTAATCAGTTCCATCATCTCCGGTGAACAGTTCACTCGATCTGATATTAAAAGTATTTTTAGCCTGTCCTTGGCAATCTCGCAGGATTTTTTTCTACGGAACAAATTCTTGATCATCTTCATATCCATGCCCTCCTATGCTTTATGGAAAATTCCGCTGAACTTTGTCCAGAAAGAAAAACTCTTTTCCATATTCATGAACGGCACCTCTTTCCCGCAGATCCGTTCACATATATTCTGATATGCGTAACCTGCCGGTGTGGTCTCACCGATCAATGTCTCTCCCTGATTTGTTGCTATAACAACATTTTCATCATCAGGCACCAGACCAATCAATGGCACAGATAAGATATCCACCACATCTGCCGAAGACATCATATCCCCTCTTTTGATCATATCCACTCTAAGCCGATTAATGATCAAATCAATGACCTTGAATCCATTCGCTTCCAACAGACCGATAATTCTGTCTGCATCTCTGATTGCAGAGACTTCCGGGGTTGTCACCACAATCGCCCTGTCTGCTCCTGCAATAGCATTCTGAAATCCCTGCTCGATGCCTGCAGGACAATCCAAAATGATAAAATCAAATTGCTCTCTTAAGTGTTCCACCACTTTAACCATCTGCCCGGGAGAAACACATGTCTTATCCTTTGTCTGGGCTGACGGCATCAGGAACAATCCCGGATTCTTCTTATCCCTGATCAATGCCTGCTTGACTCTGCAGTTTCCCTCCACTACGTCTACCAGATTGAATACAATACGGTTCTCAAGTCCCATAACAACATCAAGATTCCTCAAACCGATATCCGTGTCGATCAAACAGACTTTTTTACCCAATTTTGCAAGACCTGCACCTATGTTTGCAGATGTAGTGGTCTTTCCTACACCGCCTTTACCTGATGTAACAACAATGACTTCACTCATGCTCATTCCTCCTGTTTTCGACATGTTGCCCATCCTCTGACCTTTTATAAAGATGCCAGTATCTCTTTGGTAAACTTATCCAGTACAATCTTATTCTCTTGTACATATGCAATCTGCGCCTTGGTTTTTCCTCCAAAGACCGACTTTTTCTTGTTGTTTATATATTTGAACTCGCCTATTTTAATTTTTTCAGGCGACATTTCAAGCGCAGCAACGTAAGCCCGTGCATTGCCTTCTGTACCGGCATATGCCTTGCCGTACAGCCCTCCCAGGACGATAATGCTTCCTGTGGATCTTACAACACAGCCTTCCGCAACATCTCCCAGAATAACAACGCTCTGTTCCATATCAATTTCATTGTCATCCACCAATGATCCTTTAAAGAAATATCCTTCCTCACCATCCGGTATCTGTCTTGCCACCTTCTGCAGTGCTTTCACAAATGTCAGGTCAGTCTTGGAATCCTTTGCCATGATACAAACAACATCTATATCACTGCTTTTGTGAATGACATTTACAATCTCAGTCTCCTCCTCAGAAGTCAACTCTCTCCCCTCAAAAGATAATGCCACACTGGCATTTCCGAAGAAAGGACGAGACTTTTCAAATTTATTCCCAATCTCCTCCAGGAGAAGATCAAATACAACATCCTCCTTTAAGATCAGATTGATCCCGTTTGGAAAACTTTTAATGATACAAGAATCTTTCACGCTAAATTACTCCTTTGATTTATTAGTCTCCATTGTTGGTAACACCGCTATGATCAGTATTGGCGGTACCTGTAATAATCTCTTCTCCGGATGTACCATAATAAAAAGCCAGTACATCCTTTGAGACCTTCGCCGCATAATCGGAAGAATATCCGAAAGGAATCTTAACCGTAATTGCGATCTCCGGTTTCTCATAAGGGGCATATCCGATAAAAAGTGCATGGTTAGGCCTGCTGGAAACCTGTTCCGCAGTACCTGTCTTACCTGCAACATTTACAGCCAGATCATTATAGTATACTTTTTTCTCAACTACTTCCCGCATGCCTTCATGAATCGCATCCCAATACTCTATAGACATGTTCACTGTTCCATGAAGTTCAGCATCGTATGTCTGCACCAGGTTACCGTTTGCGTCTTTTACGGAATCCATCAATGTTAGATTATAGCACTTACCGCTGCTGGCAATGGTTGCAGCATATCTGGCAAGTCCTACTGCAGTATAAGCATTTGTCCCCTGTCCGATGGCTGACGGAATCGGCAATTCATCAGATACCTTAGGCTGTTCTTCTCCGATTTCAATCCCCGTCTTATCAGCAAGTCCGTACATCTGGGCATATTTTGTCAGAACACTCAGACCGTCTTCAGCTACATAACTTCCGCTGGATGTTGCAAATTTATAACCCACATCATAGAAGAAATAGTTGCAGGAATTGGCAATCGCCCCTGTTACATCAAGAGAGCCATGTCCCCATCTTTTCCAACAGTAGGGAGCAGGATTTACATATCGAAAAGCCCCTACGCAGTTTATCTTTGAAGTCAGTGTCACAAGTCCTTCGCACAATGCCGCCGTAGCAGATACCGGTTTGAAAGTAGAACCGGGAGCTGATGCATTTCTTGTGGCATAATTGTTAAGCGGAAGTGAATTATCAGCCAACAGTTTGGCATAATACTCCGGATCTACAGAGTTTGCCATTTTATTATTATCATAACCGGGATATGTTACCAATGCCTTTACATTTCCGGTCATATCCACTACTACCACAGTACCGCTGCAGGGATCCAGCGCCAGCTGTGCCGGCGTAATATCCAGATTTGCAATACGATTCATCATGAAATAATATGGTTTTAGTTTCCCTTCATAAAGCTTATCCTCATCTTCAGCAGGAATATTGATTGCATTCTGTTCACACAAAAGCTTACACACATCCAGTCCGGTGATCACATCATTCTGGATCATAAACTTATAAATATATTTATGGAACTCTGCATTTGTGTCCATATGTTCAATGATATACTGAAACAACGTATCGAATATTTCATCTGATGCAGAATATCTGCTCTCCAGATCCAGCCTTGTGACATCGATCCAGTTCATTGCAATACAATAATCCAGATATTCTGTTAAACTGATCACTTCATCCGATGCCCATGCAATCTGCGTAGGATCTTCATAATCGATCCGGGAAGTACTTAAAACGCCGGTGCTTTTTAAATACTGTACAATAAATGTCTGATAATTTTTATACTCCCGGCTTAATTTGTCATATATGGTTTCTTTCTCATATAATTCCTGTCGCAGTTTCTCATAAACCTGCTCTTTATACGCCAGAAATTTAGCATATACAGCCTTTTCCGTCTCTTTGGCATCCTCATCTGTAAAATGAGAAATATTCACCACACCATTATCCAGAACTGCAAAATACACATCATATATAGGAATGATAATATCCGAATTATCCGAATTTTCAGTAGCATTATACTCTTTTACGTTCCTGATCTTGTTGTAAACGATACCCGCTATATGCTGTTCCAGAATCTGATATGCTGCCTTCTGCAATTGACTGTCGATGGTCAGATAAATATCACTTCCGGAAGAGGCCTCCTTGCGCTCAATAATACTGGTCACACGCCCGGTATTGTCCACACTTACTTTTTCGTAGCCTTTTGTTCCCTGAAGTGTAGTCTCCATATATTCCTCGATGCCTGATTTACCCACCACATCGTTGATGTCATAGCGTTCCCCGGTTCCTCCCTCTTCCAGATCCCTGGCATTTAAGGTATCCAGTGCCTCTGAAGAAATTTTACCGGTATATCCCAGAATATGTGCAAAATATTCGCTGTCATTGTATCTTCTGACAGTGTCCTCCACAATGCTGACGCCTTCCAACTCAGCAATATTTTCCAGAATAACTGCAACTGTCTCATCGCTGATATCTTTTGCCACAACCGTACCCACATATTTTCTGAATGAGGTCAGTCTCATGGCATAACGGATATTGACCATTTTCAACAATTCCTCTTTGGTATATCCTTTTCCCACAACAAAATCTGTGTCGTCATCCCCCGGTACTTCATATTCACCGATGGCAAAGCTTGTACTGCCTTTATTTCCCGCAAGAAATTTAATGACATCCCAGGGAGTGGAATTTTTTTGTTCCGGCGTCAGATTCGCGGTATAGACCTGCCCGTACACATCCGCAAGAAAACGAAGCAGCTGTGTTCCTTCCACATCAAACTCAAATTCATTACTCTCCCCTAAAATTACGTGAAAGTCTGAAATGACCTTATCTCCGTTCTTTTCAATCATCTTAATCAAATTATAGATGGTAGCGTTCAACTTCTTGTTTTTACCATTTCCGGATTCAATCACATCCTCAATCTTGACGGAATACGCCAACTCGTCATATGCAAGCAATACACCGTTACAATCATAAATGGATCCTCTGGAACTGGAAATATCCCTGGTCTTTTCTGTCTGCAGGATAAAATCCTCCAAATATTCCTGACCATGTACGATCTGGAGATCAAAACAGCGATAAACCAATATGCCCCCAAGAATCAAAAACAAAGCAGTCAGGACTGTCAGACGACTGGTTATGAAATTTAAAAACCTTTCTACGATTCTGTCAAACAATTTTTACTCCTTAAAATCACTCATACACTTCCAGCACCTCGTTGATTTTTAAGATGACTGGGTACAAAATACAGGTTATTAATATGGTATACACCGCTTCCGGAAGGATCACATTCATAAAATAAAATGGGAAATGAAATTTCCCCTGCAACAGGAATAATAACACATAGCATGTCATACTATATGATAGATCACTGATGATAATCAAAGCCAACGGCAGTTTTATATCCTCCGGATAAAAAATACGATTGAATTTTCCGTTTAAAAAACCTATGTACATCATGATCAACGCATAAAATCCGAGCACATCTCCAAAGAAAATATCGCATAGAAGACCCGAAAAGAAACCGATCAAAAGACCTTCATTCTCCCCCCGCATAAAGCCGAAGGAAGCCGTCAGAATGATCAACAGATTGGGTACAATCCCTGCAAATGCCAGGCTGCGAAACACGGTACTCTGCAACAGAAAGCATATAATTATTAAAATTGCCACACTAATTTTTCTTAACAATGCAGATACTCCTTACTCTTCTTCAGCGATAATCTGTTCTTTGGTATCCAGAATGACCAACACTTCCTCCAGATGTTCAAAATCTACTGCCGGGGAAATATATCCTGACTTCGTCAGATTGTTGGGATCCACTTCCATGGAATAAATGTAGCCTACCAGAATATCCGGCAGATATTTATCACTAATATGGGAAGTCACTACTTTATCCCCCTGTTTTACAACATCTTCACTATCTACCAACAAACTGAAACGGATCAGATTGTCCTTCATAGACTCCAGATCTCCTGTTACGATCATCTGGTCTGAACTGGATAAGGTCTTGCAGGATACATTGGAATTGTTCGCAATAACGGAAGTCACTTTTGCCCAGTTAGGCCCAATAGAAGAAATACGTCCTACCAGACCACCGTCAGCAATGACATTCATATCTATGCTGAGACCATCCTTTTTTCCTTTATCCAAGGTAAAAGAAGAATACCAGTTACCGGTATCTCTGCTGATGATCTTCGCTCCTACTTTTTCATAGTCATCATACTGACTGTCCAGCTTATATAATTCACGAAGCCTGTTCAGTTCTGCTTTTTCCTGCTGCAGCTGTGTATTTTCCACCAGCAGCTCATCCAACTGTTCCTTCAACCTTGCATTTTCATCCAGAAGTACACGAACCTGCTCTAATTCTTCCCCCCGGTCATGCATCCAACCGCCCAGCTTACTGATACCTTGCTGGAACGGTACCACTATGTAGCCAACTGCTGTATTCAGTGGCTTATTAAAAATATCCGTGCCCAATGACAAAGCCATTACAATGACACACAAACATGTTAACGCAAAAAGGAGATATTTACTTGGTATCGCAAATCTCTCCCCTCTTCTTTTTACAACTGGGCTCATTTACTCATCCCTTCAATAGCATAAGCGACTGTTTTATAATTATCTTCATTGATGATCTTGGCAAGACCAAGCGCCACGCTTGTAAGCGGATTCTCAGACATATTCACACGCAGCCCGGTTCCCTTCTGGATACGTTCTGCAAGGAACTTCACCTGAGATGTACCACCCGTCAGATAGATACCGTTACGATAAATATCGGCAGCCAGTTCCGGTGGAGTCCTCTCCAATATCACCTTTACATTATCCACAATGGTGTGGAAATGTTCTTCCATACATTCCACTACCAACTTTGTAGGAATCTCTCTTTCCACAGGAAGACCGGTAACAATATCACGTCCGTAAACAACAGCGCCTTTTCCCTGTTCATCCAATTCATGCAGGGACATTTTGATGTTCTCCGCAGTCTTTCCTCCTATGATCAGGCTGAATTCCCTTCTGACAGCAGCTCTGATGGCATCATCCAATTTTGCACCGCCCACCTTGATCAGACGGCTGAGCACAATGCCACCTAACGAAAGTATAGAAATTTCAGTGGTATCAAAACCAACGTTGACAACAATAACGCCCTGAGAATTCTTAACATCGATATCCATGCCGAGCCCGTCTGCAACAGCCTTTTCCACTACCATGATCTTCTTCGCTTTTACATTGGCATCCTTGATGAGATCATAAAAAGCTCTCTTTTCCACTTCCGTGATATCAGTAGGCACAGCCACATAAAAATCACATGGCTTATTGCTGCCCTTCTGGATATCTCCGATAAAGTATTTTACAAGCGTCTCCATATTTTTAATATCTGCAATGACACCATTGGACAACGGATAAGATATCTGAATATTGCTGGGTGCTTTTTCAAACATATCAAAGGCAGAATCACCATACGCAAAGAGCCTGTTTTTGTTCTCTATTGCGATCATGTTCTTCTCCACTAAAATATTATCATCATTTCTTGAATAAATCTTGATATTGTTGGTACCTAAATCAATACCGAATACATTGCTGCCTGCCAATTTGACAACCCCTTTCTATAGTAGACCTTTTTCTTGAAAACTCGTGTATATATTATCTCCAATGATGATGTGATCCAGCAAAGGAATCCCCATCATACACCCCATCTCCCTGACTGCTTCTGTCAGCGTGATATCCGCTTTACTGGGTGTAGGATCACCACTTGGATGATTGTGTACCAGAATAATATTGACAGCTTCACTCTTTATAGCTTCCATAAAAATCTCCCGCGGCGATATCACTGCACTGTTCACACTTCCCATGGACAATTCTTTCTCCCCAATAAACTCTCCTTTGGAATCCAGACAGGCTATCACTACGCTTTCTGTCTTATTATGCCTCATTTTTTCCATGAAATACTGAGCAATCGTAGACGGATGGTGAACAATCATCCCGGTCCTTGCCCTGGCTTCACTGATTCTTGCAGACAACTCGGTCAGACACTTTATCTTGACCGCCTTCACTTCACCCATCCCATTGATAGACATCAGATCTTCCAGAGAAAGTTCATAAAGTCCGAGAAGACCGTCTCTCTTTGTATCTGCAAGATTTAAGATTTCTTCTGCCATCTTAATGGCAGGCTTTCCTTTCGTGCCTGTCCTTAAAATTATTGCCAGTAATTCACTCTCAGTCAAAGCTTCCGGTCCAAATCTTTTGAACCTTTCATAAGGCATGTTCTGGTTCTCGAAATTATTTTTTTTGTTCATATGACTCCTGTTCCGCCTTCTCCGACGAATCCGGTCACATTATATGCCTTACATTTATTTTACAAATTTATAAATGATCAGCGAAATAAGTACTCCCAGTACACTTGCGATGGTAATCTGGATCTTTAACCCGAAGGTAAAAATCAAAAATCCGAAATCCAGCTCAATCGGTGTATTCAGACCAAATGTCTGACCGTAATTTAAGAACGATCCTTCAAAATAAGTACCGATGAAACGTCCGATTACGAACCCTACTAATACTACTATCACAAATACCCAATTCACTCTTCTCAAAATAATCCCTCTGCTTTCCTATAGTATCACATTTTATCTTTCATGTATACTAAAATTCCTTGTTTTAATTCGATGTTTTTTTCACTTTTTCGTGCGCTTTTGCGATATTGTCCAATGATACAATCCCCTTATTCACGCAAGATTGCAGTGATTTCAGGATACCGAATTTCGCATGCTGCCATGTAAGACCACCCTGGAAATATACCGCATAGGGCGGCTTGATAGGGCCGTCAGCAGACAATTCAATGGAGGAGCCTGATACAAATGCACCTGCAGCCATGATAACTTTGGCATCATACCCGGGCATATCCCATGGTTCCGGCGTCAGATGAGAATCAATGGGCGCTGCAGCCTGAATCCCCTCGCAGAAAGCAATGACACCTTCCGGTGTACCAAACGTTACAGCCTGTATGATATCATGACGCGACTCTGTACCATTGGGAATCACAGGGAAACCTAAATTCTCATAAATATTCGCTGCAAAAATGGATCCTTTCAGTGCTCCCGCAGTAACCGTTGGTGACAGAAACAATCCCTGATAAAAGGAACTTAATACCCCCAACGAAGCACCTACTTCTTTACCCAGTCCGGGCGAAGTCAGTCTATATGCAGCGTTCTCCACGCATTTTTTCTTACCGGCTATATAACCGCCGATAGGGGCGAGACCACCACCCGGATTCTTGATCAGGGAACCTACTACCATATCTGCTCCCACATCAGAAGGTTCCATGGTTTCCACAAATTCTCCATAACAGTTATCCACCATACAGATCACTTCCGGCTTTATCTGCTTTACAAAAGCGATCAGCTCACCAATCTGCTTCACGGAAAAAGTAGGTCTGGTCTGATAGCCTTTTGAACGCTGTATTGTCACGAGCTTTGTTTTTTCATTGATTGCCCGTCTGATGCCCTCATAATCAAAGCTTCCGTCTGCAAGCAGATCCACCTGCTTGTATGTAATACCATATTCAGAAAGGGAACCCGGCGTTTCCCGGATACCGATCACTTCCTCCAATGTATCGTATGGCTTTCCTACCGGTGAGAGCAGCTCATCACCGGGGCGCAGATTACTCATCAAAGCCAAGGCTAAGGCGTGGGTACCGCAGGTAATCTGGGGACGCACCAGTGCATCCTCTGTATGAAATACAGAGGCATATACCGCCTCCAAAGTATCTCTCCCTATATCGTTGTAACCGTATCCCGTCGTCCCCATGAGACAGGCCTCGCTGGCTCTGTTCTCCTGAAGTGCTTTCAGTACTTTCATCTGATTGATTTCGGCATTTTCATCTATTTTATCGAACCGGTCCCGTAGCAGAGCTATGATAGATTCCCCATATTCACAGATTTCTCTGCTGATTCCCATCTCACGATACATGTCTATTTTACTGTTCATTATTATAATATGTTTTATCCTTTCTCATTATATTTTGCATACGCCTAACTAAAATATAATACCACGTTCCCGCATATTCTGCATCATAAATTCCAAAATCTTTGGATTATCATAAGAAAATTCTTTCTTATCCACCCAAATCACTTCTTTTTCACGCTTAAACCAGGTCAGCTGACGCTTCGCAAAATGTCTGGTATCCCGTTTAATGATATAGACAGCCTCTTCCAGGCTGCATTTACCATCCAGATAATCCACAATCTCCTTGTATCCCAGTCCCTGCATAGATACCATATCTCTGGTACAGCCCTTTGCTGCAAGCCCTCTGACTTCTTCCACCAGACCGTTTGCGATCATCTCATCCACACGCTGTTCAATTCGCTGATAGAGCAGGCTGCGGTCATCATTTAACACAAAATAGCAGGCATTATAAGCATTGTCCTTTTGTGCCTCCCGCTGGTTATGATCCGATATCTTTTCTCCTGTCAAATGGTAAAACTCCAGTGCCCGGATGGTCCTCTTGACATTATTGGCATGAATAGCGGCCGCACCTTCCGGATCCACTTCTGTCAGCATCTGATGCAGATATTCCGCCCCTTTCTCTCCGGCAAGTTCTTCCAGATACGTGCGGTACCGGGTATTTTCCTCATTTGCCGTGAAATCAATATCTCTAAGCACTGCCTGAATATAAAATCCGGTGCCCCCTGTAAGAATGGGGATATGTCCTCTTTCATAGATTTCTTCCATGCATTCTTTGCACTTCTGCTGGAAAACCACCACATTAAATTCTTCCCATGGCTCTAGTACATCGATCAGATGATGTGGCACACCACACATTTCCTCCTGCGTGATCTTGGCCGAACCGATGTCCATACCTTTATATACCTGCATAGAATCAGCAGAAATAATCTCTCCTTTTATGCACTTTGCAAGTTGGATGGACAGGCTGGTTTTTCCCACAGCCGTCGGTCCTGTCAAAATAATCAATGGTCGTTTGCTCATCTTTTAAATCTCTTTTCCATTTCATATTTACTCATGGAGATAATGGTAGGTCTTCCATGAGGACAATTATAAGGATTTTCCAGTGTTAGAAGTTCATCAATCAATTTCTCTGCTTCCACTCTGTTTATGGACTGATTGCCTTTTACAGCTGCTTTGCAAGACATGGAAGCAATCTTTTCCTCCACCACAGTCAGATTACCGCGGATCCCCATCACTGCCAATTCATCCAATGTCTCAAGAAACATCTGCTTTTCATTGCATCCAAACAAATCCACGGGAACACATCTTAAAGCATACTCATTGCCTCCAAAAGCTTCCACCTCAAAACCCATTTCCGAAAAAGTCTCCTGATACTGTTTCAGAACAGCCTCTTCCTGTCCAGTAAGACTGATAATGATGGGCGGCATCAAGTTCTGACTTTCCACCTGCTTCTCTTTAAAATGCCTGATCAATCGCTCATATTTTACCTTTTCATGGGCAGCATGCTGGTCAATGATCAACAATTTATCTTCATACTGCACCAGCCAGTAAGTATCAAACACCTGTCCCACAATTCTGTATTTTGTACGGTTCTCCTGGGTAAGGATCTTTTGTTCAAATAAAGTCTCCTGTACAAAGTCCTGCACTTTGGAACGATCTGCCTCATACTTCATTTCTTCCATGACCTTGAAGCTTTTTGTACGATTAAATTCAAAGGGTTCAGGAACTGCTTCTTTTTTTGCCTTTTCCATGGTCTCCACGATTTTCTCGAGCGCATCTAGGCCATTGCCTACGGCTGAATGATATTCCTGCTTTTTATGTGCAACTGCCGAACCTTGATTTCTGGTAGAATATCCATAGCCACCCATCGGTTCCTTCTTTTCAGCTGGCTCCGGCTTCTTTTCAAAAGGCAGTTTCGTTTCCGGAATCATCTCCTTTGATTTCAGTCTCTCAGCCACTGCCCTTGTAATCATCTGATAGATGGCAGTACCATCCGAGAAACGCACTTCCATTTTGGTGGGATGTACATTCACATCTACCTGTGATGTATCTTCCAAAGTCATATGCAATACACACAGCGGAAACTTATGCTGCATCAAATATTCCTTATAGCCTTCTTCAATGGCTCTGGAAAGAATCTGGCTGCGGATAAATCTTCCATTCACAAAATAAATCTCAAAATTTCGATTGGACCTGACCATGGAGGGACTTCCCAGATATCCCTTTATGGCAAATCCATCCTCCTTAAAATCAATGGGAATCACAGATGCTGCAATATCCCGTCCGAAAATCCTGTATATTACTTCCTTTAACTCCCCATTGCCTGAGGTATAAAACTTTACCTGACTGCCCACGATAAATTTAAAAGAAATATCCGGCCTGGATAATGCCAAATGCTCCATCAGATCAATAATGTATCCGCCTTCCGTAGCCGGCTGTTTTAAAAAATTCCTTCTGACAGGCACATTAAAAAACAGGTTGCGGATAATAAATGTAGTACCTTCCGGGGCACCGATTTCTTCAAAGACTTTCTCTTCGCTTCCTTCTAAAATAATTCTTGTCCCTGTCAGTGCATCCTTAGTTTTAGTGATCAGTTCCACTTTGGATACAGCAGCAATACTGGACAAAGCCTCACCTCGAAATCCTAAAGAAGCAATCCTGCTTAAATCCTCTGCATTTTCAATCT
The DNA here is from genome assembly GCA_045544275.1 of Acetatifactor sp. Taxonomy (GTDB): domain Bacteria; phylum Bacillota; class Clostridia; order Lachnospirales; family Lachnospiraceae; genus Acetatifactor. The sequence goes on from JAZPYS010000102.1 coordinate 38,715, forward strand.
TACTGGTGGCATGACGCAGAAAAGCCGTACGGACCTGATCTGCCCCAATACCGCTTCCATTGTCTGTAATACGAATAAAAGACATACCTCCATCTTTTATCTCCACCGTAATGGAAGAGGCTCCGGCATCAATGGCATTTTCCACCAATTCTTTTACCACACTGGCAGGACGTTCCACCACCTCACCGGCAGCGATTTTGTCGATTGTTTCAGGGTCTAAAATGTGTATTTTCTTCATAAAAGCCCTCCTTCCCGCAGGCTAATGCCAGCGGTTCTTCAGCTTGTTCTGCAGTCGATATAAAGTATTCAGGGCATCCAGAGGTGTCATATTGGAAACATCTATCTCCTGCAGTTCTTTAATGACATCTTCATCTTTCACAGTGTCAAAAAGCGACATCTGGGCCAGATCCACTTCATCCAGCACAGGTACCTTCTTGCTCTTTCCTTCTCCTTTTACATCCACAACGATGCTCTGCACCTTTTCAATGATGTCATTGTCGGTCAGCTGCTCCACGATTTCTTTCGCTCTGCCGATGACCATATCCGGCACACCTGCCAGCTTTGCAACCTGAATACCGTAACTCTTGTCAGCACCGCCCTTGATGATCTTACGCAGGAATACAATATCATCCCCGCATTCCTTGACAGCGATACAGTAGTTATTTACATTGTGCATCTTACCTTCCAGCTCAGTCAGCTCATGATAATGGGTGGCAAATAAGGTCTTTGCCCCTAAAAGCTTGCGATTACTGATATGTTCGATCACAGCCCAGGCGATACTCAGACCGTCAAATGTAGAAGTACCCCTTCCGATTTCATCCAGAATCAACAAACTATTGGATGTGGCATTACGCAAAATATTGGCAACCTCATGCATTTACACCATAAAGGTAGACTGACCGCTTGCCAGGTCGTCGGATGCACCGACTCTTGTAAAAATACGGTCTACAATACCGATATTGGCTGCCTTTGCAGGCACAAAACATCCAATCTGAGCAAGCAGAACGATCAACGCCGTCTGGCGCATGTAAGTGGACTTACCTGCCATATTGGGACCTGTAATGATAGAAATCAAATGGCTGCCATTATCCAGATGGGTATCATTGGTAATGAACATATCATGGTCGATCATCTGCTCCACCACCGGATGACGGCCTTCTTTGATATCAATGAGCCCCTTCTCATTCAATTTCGGTCTTACATACTGATTACGCTCCGAAACGTAAGAAAGAGAAGCGAACACGTCCAGCTTTGCAACTGCCTTGGCCGTCTTCTGGATTCGTTCGATCTGACCTGCGATCCGTTCTCTGATCTCACAGAACAGATCATATTCTAAGGTATAAAGTTTATCTTCTGCATTTAAAATGGTATCTTCCAATTCCTTCAGACGAGGCGTGGTATAACGTTCCGCATTGGCCAACGTCTGCTTCCGCACATAATCTTCCGGAACCATATCTTTAAAGGAATTGGTTACTTCAAAATAATAACCAAACACCTTGTTATATTTAATCTTCAGATTCTTGATGCCGGTTCTCTCTCTGTCCTCTTCTTCCAATGCAGCCAGCCACTGTTTGCCATCACGCTTGGCATTGCGAAGCATATCAATGGTTTCATCGTAACCATCACGAATGATGCCGCCTTCCCGAATAGTAATGGGCGGCTCATTTTCAACTGAAGCATCAATCAGCTGATAAATATCCTCCAGGCTGTCCAGATCTTCCTTAACACCGGCCAGAAGATCTTTGTGGAAGCCTTCTAACACCGTCTTAATATGGGGAAGCATCTCCAGGGAATTGCGGAAGGCAATCAAGTCTCTCGGATTTGCAGTCTTGTAAGTCACCTTACTCAACAGACGCTCCAGATCATAAATGGGATTCAGATACTCTCTGATCTCATCCCTGGACACGGAATCTTTGCAAAGTTCCTCGATAGCATCTAAACGGCTTTCCATCTCTACTTTCTCCAACAAAGGCTGCTCCAGGTACTGACGAAGCATTCTGGCTCCCATAGCGGTCTTTGTCTTGTCCAGCACCCACAGCAGGGACCCTCGCTTCTGTTTCTCACGCAGTGTTTCTGTGAGTTCTAAATTCCTTCTGGTGGAACTGTCCAGAAGCATATATTTGCTGGTCAAATATGAAGTGATATGGGTAATATGTGGCAGATTGTTCTTCTGCGTCTCATACAAATATTGTAAAAGTGCACCTGCCGCAATGGTTCCGGTAGGAAAATCTTCCAGTCCCAACCCGATCAGGCTCTTTGTCTGGAAATGTCTCATAATCAGACTTTCACAGGCAGTATCATCAAAATAATGGGTATCTACAGCACTCAGTGCTATGTGAAGGCGGTTTCGCAAATCTGAAATATCTACGCCGCTGACCAAAAAAGCATCATTGCAGACGATTTCAGAAGGCTCGTACTTCATCAGCTCATCCATCATCTTCTTAGTATCTTCCACTTCTGTCAGATAAAAATCACCTGTGGTAACATCACAGGCAGCCAGACCGATTTTGGTGGGTGTGTATGTAATACACATCAAAAAATTATTTCTGGTTTCTTCCAGAGATTGGGTATTGATATTGGTACCGGGCGTCACCACACGAACAACTTCACGCTTCACGAGCCCCTTTGCAAGCTTTGGATCCTCTACCTGTTCGCAAATAGCCACCTTAAAGCCTTTGTTGACCAATTTAGTCAAATAAGTTTCCGCAGCATGATACGGCACACCGCACATAGGAGCCCGCTCTTCCAGACCACAAGCCTTTCCGGTAAGTGTAATCTCCAGTGCCTTAGATGCTTTCAGCGCATCATCGAAGAACATCTCATAAAAATCTCCCAGCCGGTAAAACAGAATACAGTCCTCGTACTCCTTCTTGGTCTCCATATACTTTTGCATCATCGGGGTTAATTCCGCCATTATCTTTGACCATCCATTTCGTATAATTTTAAATCTTTTGTTTATTCAATAAAAGCTGGCATACCAGTTAGTATGCCAGCTTTTATAATACCACAAAATATTGTGGTTGTAAAATTATTTTATTCATTTTTCATAACTGCAGATAACAGTTCAGTGTTACTTGAAATATTAAAGTTCGGGTATAAACGGAATTTTTGTGTACAGTCTATAGGATACATTTTAAAATGGCCACTTGGGCAGGAAACGCTTGTATAATACGAAAATGCCCAAGAAAAGAGAAAAAAGCGGGCATATTCGCTTACAAATAATATGTAATGCCCAAATAGGACAGATAAAGTTAAAAATTCCCAAATTACTACTACATTTTTGGGCAAAAGATGCGTTGATAAGCAGCTCTATGCCCAATCAAGTCAGAGGACGAGCACCATAACGGTTGGCGGTTAGTCTTTTTCAGAGGACTGTGACCTCTGATTACATAGCAATCTTCTCGCAGAAATCTTACAATGGAGGATTTTGCTTATGCTCACTATCGATAGCAATGAATCTTTTCTGCCTGCTGACAGGTCTTGTCATGTTAAAAAATCAATATGGAATATTGACTTTATAATTGCATATGTTATACTATAAACAAGCTAACTCGTGATGGATAAGGCTGGGTTCCCGAATGGGAGTAGGTTATTACCAAGAATTCCTTTGCCCCTGGGGTCAGCTTATTTTTTTGTTTTTTTAAGTACTCAACTATATCTATGTACATAACACTACTTTTCATCTTCTTTGATACCGTATTTTTTATTGAACAAATCAAATATGTATTGATTCATCACAAAATTATGACCGATTCATCGAGAGCCTTCATACTTACAACTAAATTCAAAAAATTATGTGGTATTACTTCTGTCATATCTATTCCGTGATATTCTTGCATCTTTTCCACAAAATTTAACACACAGGCTTGAAATAAAGGTATATAAATCATCTCATATTCTTCCGTTACGAAGTGTGTACTTGTATTCATTCCTTAGTTCGATGATCTTACTAAGATTTCTTCAGTGAACAATAAAGATATTATGGGAGATGTTTACGAGCATTGTTTGAATAAGATGGCTGCGGCTGGGAAATTAGGCCAGTTTAGAACGCCTTGTCACATTGTTGATATGATGGTTGAACTTGTACAGCCGAATGTAGAAGATGTGATTTTGGATCCGGCTATGAGGAGTGCGGGATTTTTACTTGGCAGTGCAAAATATTTGCAGCGTAATATGCCGCAGCATTTCATAAATAACTATAGGCAGCCCCCACCGGGCTGCCTGCACTGTTCATTCCTTAAATTTTACTCCACCATCGTACCCATGTAATAAAATCCGTGGCACTCTTCCAACCTGACATTCACGATCTTGCCGATCAGTGAAGCATCCCCGGGGAAATGTACCGTGGTATTGTTGGATAGACGTCCGGTCACAAGGCTTTTATCCTGACCATTCATCTCTTCTACCAGCACATCCATGATCTGTCCCTGATAAATGCCCACACGTTCCTTGGACATATCCTGCACAGCCTTCAGAACCTTGTCAAAGTTTGCCTTTACTTCTTCCTCAGGCACTTGATTTTCCATAGCGGCGGCAGGGGTACCGGTTCTCTTAGAATAAATAAACGTAAAAGCATTTTCATATTTTACATGTTTAATTACATCAATGGTTTCTTCCACATCTTCCGGGGTCTCACCTGGGAAGCCCACGATGATATCCGTTGTCAGGGAAATATCCGGAATCTCTCGTCTGATCTTATCCGCCAGCTCTAAATACTGTTCTTTGGTATAACGACGATTCATTTCCTTTAATATTTTAGTGGATCCGGACTGTAATGGAAGATGCAGATGTTTGCAGATCTTCTTGGATTCTTTCATAACCTGAATCAATTCATCCGACAGATCCTTGGGATGTGAAGTCATGAATCGGATTCTTTCAAGACCTTCAATCTTCTCAATTTCTTGCAGCAGCTGAGCAAAGGTCATAGGGTCTTCCAAATTTTTGCCGTAAGAATTTACATTCTGCCCCAAAAGCATGACTTCTACCACGCCCTCTTTTACCAGACTTTCAATTTCTCTGATAATATCTTTGGGCTGGCGGCTTCTTTCACGGCCACGCACATAAGGCACGATACAATAACTGCAGAAATTGTTGCAGCCAAACATGATGTTGATACCGGACTTGAAAGGATATTTTCTCTCCACCGGAAGATCCTCTACGATCTTGTCAGTATCCTTCCAGATATCGATGACCATCCCCTTCTGTTCAAAGGTAGCCACCAAAAGTTCTGCAAACTTGAAGATATTGTGGGTACCGAAGATCAGATCCACGAAACGATAACTGTCTCTTATCTTATTGATAACGGTCTGTTCCTGCATCATACAGCCACAAAGTGCCACTTTCGTATTCGGATGCTTCTTTTTGTAGCTCTTTAAAGCGCCCAAACGTCCGTACACACGCTGGTTTGCATTATCACGGACAGTACAGGTGTTGAAAATCACAAAATCCGCCTGTTCATGCTCTACCATCTCGTAGCCCACAAGCTCCAGGATACCAACCAATTTTTCGCTGTCTCTGGCATTCATCTGGCACCCGAACGTTTGAGTAAAAAAGGTCATGCGACGTCCGGTTTTTTCTTCCATCGCCTTAACATACCGGCGGCATTTTGCCATGAAGTAATATTGACGATGTGGTTCGAAGCCTGGCGCCGGGGCGTCCAGGTCTACGCGGTCAAGGTCAACTTCCTTCAAATCTTCCGCTGGAATGTCGCGTAAATCTATTTTATTATACATAGCTTTTCCTTTCAAAATTTATTAAATTTCTTCGCCGGTTGCCTTGTCCGTGAAGGTGATCTTCAATTCATAACCCAGGAATTCGGCAATCGAAGCAAGTTCCGATTCTTTGAAATCGTCACGCTTGATCTTGTTCGAAAAATTCTGGCGCGTCTGGTCGGTTCCTTCTGCCACGGCGCCCAGTGTCACGTCTTTTCTATTCGCCATTAAACGAATTTTTTCCGCTGTTTTCAGTGCCATTGTTCCACTTCCTTTCTTTCGTTTATTTGATTTTACATTATACACTTTAAAATGTCAATTAGAAAATTTATTTGTATTTTTTAATCATTTTCTTTACATTTATACTTGACAAAATACACTTTATAGTGTATTATATAAACATAAGGAACAGCAAATAAAACACTTTGAAAGGTAGGAAATAAACATGAAGAAATTCGAAATCGGTAAAACTTATAGCATGAGAAGCATTTGCGATCACAACTGTATCTGGACTTATACAGTAGTCGCAAGAACCGCAAAAACAATCACCATCAGCGACGGCGAAAAAACTTTCAAATGTCGCGTGATTCAGAAGGCTTCCGAATATCGCGGCGCCGAAACAATTTACCCACTGGGCCAGTATTCAATGGCGCCAAGTTTAACAGCATAATATTTTTAAAGCCGGCGGCCTGGCGCCGCTGGCGGAAAGGTTGGATAATATGAGAACTGGAAAAGGACAAAAAGAACACTTAACAACAGAACTTCCAAACGGTTACAAGGTTAGCACTGTAAAGATCGGCCGTGTTTGGGAAACGATGGTTTTCAATGCCGCCGGCGACGAAGTTCACGTCGAAGAAAATCCATACAAGAACGAAGCTGTTCACGCTCACCAGCGGAACGCGTGTCACTACTGCTTCGCATAAGGGCCGAAAGGCTCTTTTTTTGTTTCACTTTTGCGTGTATTTCGTCAATAATTATTTTCACTTTTTAATCATTTTCTTTACATTTATACTTGACATAATACATTTTAAAGTGTATAATGTAAACATAAGATAAAACAACAAAGAAACGAGGTAAAGAAAAATGTTAGATAAAAACGGTATCGAAATTAAAACGGGTGATGTAGTAGAAATCAAAGGCGCATATTTCAAGAACGACAACGGGTTCTGGTACGTGGAACACTCCGCCGGCGATCCTGATTGGTGCGGCAAGGATCACAGCCTTAGAAAAATTTCAAAGAAAGGCAAGATCAGCACAGCCAGCCGAAATATTTGTTTCTGGCCGATAATGATTTCGACAAATTCCTGGGTAAAACGTGCCGAAGCGTCAGCATGGAACGCGGAACACGCAACCATCGAAGTTGTGGCCGACGTTGACAGAACAGAAATCGCGGCGCACTTCCGGGAAGAAGCCGAAAAAATGGAAGGCCGCATTGAATACGCAAGATATAACTTCGGCGAAGAAAGTCCTTTGTACCAGAAAGAAATTGAAATTCAAACACATTATTCAGACTTAGCAAATAAATTATCAGCATAACCCAGGGCGGCCGCGATGGCCGCTTCTTTTATTGTTCACTTTCAAATGTATTGTGTAAAAATAATCTTTTCATTTTTAATCATTTTCTTTACATTTATACTTGACATAATACATTTTAAAGTGTATAATGTAAACAGACGTTAAGGAAAGGACGGTATTTCAAAATGAGAAAATACAACAAAGAACAGAAAGATTACATCGAAACAAAGAAAGCGCTTGACGCACTGGAAGCCAGAGAAAAGGAACTTGAAGCGGCTTTTGTTAAAAGCCTGGGCGTTACAAATGAAGACGGTTCCGTTCCTTCCCGTACCTGGGCCATTGACGACGACGCAATCGCGGATCAGGCGATCGACGACTTCGGCGTCCTAGTGGAAGAATGTGGATTGTGGAAAGAACTTTGCGAAGCAAAAGAAGCCTTCCAGGCGGCCGAAGAAAGACTTGTCAATTATGCGCTTTCGCTTATCCCTTGCAAGAAGGAACGCGAAATATTGACAGCCGCTTCTTCAAATCTCAAGTATAGAATTCAGATCATCGAAACTGTTATGAAACTTGATACAAAAACAGTAACCAGATAAGGGAATCAGAGTAAATCAGAATAAATCAGAGTTTATCAGAGTTCGTCAGAGTAAATCAGAATAACATATAAACGCATTAAAGGCCCGGATTTCGATTTTCCGGGCCTTATGTGTGTATTTCTTCACCTAAAAGCATTTAAAGCCGAATTTCGGCAAATCTGGACGCCAGGAAGGCATTTCCGCGGCGCTCTCTCACCGCTTCAAAATGGTTCCGGGTTTGTTTCCCCCTTAAACCCCCTTCCCTTGCGCCCATTGTATCATATACTTTTTAAACTGTCAAATGTATTTTGTAAAAACTTACTTTCATTTTTACACTACATTCAACGAAGCGACAGCCACCCAGGAATTGATTTCCTTTAGGCGTGCTTCCATCACGCCGTTATTTGTGGCAAGTTTGGAAACGGTGTGTTTCTTGCTTCCGCACTGGGCGGCCGGAACAGCCTTTCCGCGTGTATTGGATAAGCCGCCATAAACGGCGCCGGCCTTAATGGTTACTTTTGAACCGACGGCGACAGCCTTCTTTGTGACTTTTACCAGGGAAGCAACAGCCACCCAGGAATTGATTTCCTTTAACTTCGCTTCGATTACGCCGTTATTTACTGCAATATTTGCGATGGTGTGTTTCTTGCTTCCGCACTGGGCGGCCGGAACTACCTTTCCGCGTGTATTGCTTAAACCGCCGTAAATGGCCCCGTTTTTGATTGTAACCGTGTCACCGGTAGAAAATCCGCAAGAAGCAATTTCGGCGCCTTCCTGGCCGTCCTGGACGCCAGAATCGACAACAGAATCATATTTCGCAAGGTTATGTTCCTTGTAGATCTTTGTCAGCTTCGCCACGTATTCAGGATCGGTCGCATATCCGGCCGCCTTAATTGCCGCCGCGGCCTTTGCGAAGTCTGTTTCGCCGACTACCGCCTTATAACGTGACTTCTGTAAAAATTCGCCGTGATCCTCTACGGATTCGGCCAAATTGTTATAAGCGCGGAAATCGGATTCCTGGAACACGGTTGTTCCGTTGAATACTTCCCTTGAAGATTTGCGGAACACTTTTCCAGTCCAGCCGCCGGACGCCTTAATTCCGAACGCCGCTGATCCGTACATGAACAGATCCGAAGTTCCGATTCCTGATTCAAGGAAGCCCTGGGCGATGGAAAGCGAAGGAAGGATTTTGTGTTTCTTATAGTCCGCCTGGCAAAGTGGCGCGATCTTATTCAAGAATTCAGCGGCATTTTTGCACGCTTCATTGATCTTCTTCGCGGTCTGTTCCTGGGCCTGGCCCTTTGTCAACTTAAAACCGGAAATGATACCGTTTGCGATGGCCTGGGAAACCTGGTTTTCTTTTGCCTTATAGACTGTCATGTCGTCTTTGTCGTCAATGAAGCACACTTCCACCAGGGCGGAAGAAACGCCGGCCGCTTTTGCTGTTCTGATAACGCAAAAATCGGAACGTTTCACGCCGCGGTTTTTGAATCCCAGGGCCGCGATATTTGCCACGATTTTTGTTTCAACTCCGACGGTCGCTTCTGCTTTTGTGACAAAGATTTCGGTTCCGGTTGTGTAGCCGTCGCCGGTTCTGTCATTCACGCAAGCGTTGAAGTGTACTTCCAGAATATAATCATAATCAGCAAAATTCACTTTCAGACAACCGTTTTTCACGTCGGAATATGCGTTTCGTTCTACCGGGTAAAGGTCAACGTCTGCATATCCGGAAAGGGCGGCCTGAATCTTTTTAACCTGAATAATTGTCAGATCTGCTTCTTTGCCGAAAATAGAAACGGCGCCAGAATCGCCGGCGCCATGTCCTGAAATCAATAAAATTTTCATAGTATAGCCTTCTTTCTGGTGTGCGGCCCAGGAAGCCCAGGCCGTCGCACCGGTTTATTTACGCGGATTTATTACCGCTTTTGTTCGCCTTGCACGCGGCTTCGATCTTCGATACAATCCACGCTTCCACATTGTTAAATTCTTTTTCAAGTAACTTAATCATGCGGTCGTTCATCATGGAAAGCGCCGTCTTCAAGGACTTTTCCAGGGCTTCCTTCTGCTTTTCTTCGGTGAATGTGCCGCTTTCGCGCAATTCGTCAGCGAAGGTCTGGTTCGTCTGGTCTACCGCGTCAAGAACAATGTCAACAGCTTCTTTGACCTTAGTTCCCTTTGTCTTTGTTCTGACGTACTGAATAACTTCGTTCGCCACAACCGGAACCACAACAACAAGAACGCCATTGATTAAAGTTTGTAATAACTGCTGAATATCCATTTTGAAATTCTCCTTCCTAGTAGGTCGATTCGATGGTTTCGTTCATCGCTTCGTTGAACTGTTCGTCTGCCGGATCTGTTTCCAGGCCGGCGTCTTTGTATGCTTTGCGAAGTTTGATCGCGTTTTCCGCCTTCGCCTTGTTGTAGTAAAAGGCGCGCGCGATGGCATATCCGCCCCAGCATACCGGGATAATGTAGCAAAAAATAGAAGTGTCAATTCCCTTCCAGGTGAAATATAACCCGGCCGCGGTAATCAACCAACATTCCCATTTTGCTTCGGTCAGAATCTTTTTTGAAAATTCCGCCTTCTTCTGCTTTTGTCTTTTCATGCTCTTTTCACCTTCCTAAACTCCGGCGCCGGTCTTAATCAATGCGAAGGCAATTCCGACAAGGCCGGTGATAAGTGCCGCCGCGACTGTTCGAAGAAGCCACTTGTTCGAACTTTTCAGGTCGTCAACTTCCCTTTTCAACTCCGCAACATCATTTTCAAGAATCATAATGTGTCTTTCGTTGTCGTAGGTCTTTTCTTTCGCCTTTGAAAATCCGTCAACTTTTTCTTCGATTTTGATTAAGCGTTCCAATACTTCACGTTCAAATTCACGTTCCATAGACAAGCCCCCTTTCCTGAATAATAGACAATAAAAATAGCCCGGTCGCCCGAACTATGAATTGTTACGAATACGGAAAGAAAATTCGTCAATAATCTTCCGAAGCAAATTCCCGGCCGTGAAGTGCTGTATCAAGCCGAAATAACTTTGCATTGTGTTATTTACTTTTTCAAAAGTGATATGTCCGGCTTCGAATAAGTGTTTTATGAACTTGATTCTTCGGAACATTCGC
>JAZPYS010000103.1:0-52295 GCA_045544275.1 Acetatifactor sp.
GGCCTCCTCTTCTTTCAAACAGTGTCTCTGCGGATTACGTTTTGCAAAAGTGCCCTGTAAGATATTCTAAAGAAACCATCACACTTATGCTGCCCGTATCTGTGCGAACGCCAGCCTGATTTTGCTCAAAGCTTTAGAAGACACAAATAATCACATCTTTTCGAGCAGGAGATTTAGTATTTCTCGATTTTTTCCTTTAAGTACAAATGTTTTCTGAAAGGAAATTTTAATCTACAATCTTTCAGAAAATAACTCCTGCCAAATTTTACATCCTTTCGTAGGGAATCTCCTTCCGCAATAAGAACTGAAGCATAGCCTTGTCCCAGATTTCATCCGGTTCTTTGCTCATAACAAATGAATGAAAGGCAGTACCTGTTGTTAACACAGCATGGGTACCGTCATATTTTATGGTCAATACCAGTGCCTTGATCTGTTCAGTGGGGATACTGCATCCACCGGCAGCCAAAAGCTTTCCAACATTTGCAGGATTCAAGTGCAGTACCAGTTTGAAAAACAAAGGAGTCTTTTTGCCCTTGATCAGGTTGAAAACCATAGGCTTTATATCCTTCCACTGGGAAAAGTCATAGGGACAGCATGCAGGGTCAGACAATTCCTCCTGAGTATAAAAATCTTTATTGATATGACCGTCAATCTGGTAGGTGTTTGCAGTGGATACTGTGGCTTCCGCAAGGAGGAAGTTTTCAAAGGTATCCGCTACCAGCAGATGGTTCATAAATGCTTTCATGGATGTTATCTGGAGTGCTAACATAGGGGTATACTCAATCTTCCACGTCCTGGTCTGCAGCAACGGCAGATACGACAGAAGAAACAACAGCTATAATAACAGCAATAATAATAATCAAAAGGCCTCCGCCTAAAACGATGAACATAGTTTAAACTTCCTTTCATTGTACTAATTACAGTATACACAAAATTCTAAAAAAGAAAAGCATTCCTTGCAAAATTTAGGAATGCTTTTTCATATTATTTACTTAAAAATCTGTACCCCGATCCATACCATCAGCGCCAACTGTACAAAGAAGATCAACGGCATGCCGACCACAAAGTACCAGTGTTTGGTCTTGTGCCGGAAAAGATTCATGCCAAGGGTGGTTCCTAATGAACCTCCCAGCAATGCCACGCAGAAAAGGGTGGCTTCCGGAATGCGGTATGCACCTTTGATGGCTTTGCGTTTATCGATCCCCATGATGGCAAAACCGATCAGGTTAATGATCAGGTAATAAATGATAAAAATCAGTAATAGTGTTCTGCCGATGGTCATTATTTATTGCTCTCTGCTTCCTGCATCTTCATTGCACGTACCTTGCAGCTGAGACCAAACAGGTTGATAAAGCCTTCTGCGTCGTGGTGATCGTACAAGTCACCGGTGGTGAAAGATGCGATCTTTTCGTTATATAAAGAATAAGGAGAAGTAGTGCCGGCTTTGATAATATTGCCTTTGTAAAGTTTAAATTTTACTTCACCGGTTACATATTCCTGTGTCTTTTCAATGAATGCCTGAATTGCTTCACGCTTGGGAGTGAACCATTTGCCTTCGTAAACAACATCTGCTAACTTGTTGCCCATTTCTTTCTTTAATGTATAAGTATCGCGGTCAAGAATCAGCTCTTCCAGCTGCTGATGTGCTTCCATCAGAATAGTTCCGCCCGGTGTTTCATATACACCACGGGATTTCATACCTACAACACGGTTTTCAACGATGTCGATGATGCCGATACCATGCTTGCCGCCTAATTCGTTTAAGGTATGAATGATATCAGAAACTTTCATCTCCTTACCGTTTACGGAAGTAGGAATACCCTTTTCAAAGGTCATGGTCACGTATTCGCCTTCTTCAGGAGCTTTCTCCGGAGTAGTGCTGAGTACTAACAAGTGATCATAGTTAGGTTCGCATGCAGGATCTTCTAATTCCAGACCTTCATGGCTGATATGCCAGATGTTGCGGTCACGGCTGTAAGAAGAGTCTGCTGAAAATGGCAGGTCAATACCGTGTGCTTTACAATATTCAATTTCAGATTCACGACTATCCATGGTCCACTTGTCATTTCTCCAGGCAGCAATGATTTTGATGTCCGGAGCTAAAGCCTTGATACCCAGCTCAAAACGGATCTGGTCATTACCTTTACCGGTAGCGCCGTGGCAGATAGCAACTGCATTTTCCTTGCGGGCAATCTCAACTAACTTCTTTGCGATCAAAGGACGTGCCATGGAAGTACCAAGTAAGTACTTATTCTCATAAATAGCATTTGCCTGTACACAAGGCACAATGTATTCGTCACAAAATTCATCGATAACATTCAGTATGTATAATTTTTCGGCACCGCAGAATTTGGCTCTTTCGTCAAGACCATCTAATTCTTCTGCCTGTCCGCAGTCGATGCATACACATACAACTTCATAATCAAAATTTTCCTTTAACCAGGGAATGATGGCGGTAGTATCAAGACCACCTGAATACGCTAAAATAACTTTTTCTTTCATGAATTTATTACCTTGCCTTTCGCATTTCTATTTATTTTGGTTCATTTTCGAATCTTCATCAACTATACACCATTTCTTGCAGGAATGCAAGTATTAATAGTGCATAAAAAGCAAAATAAAATTCATATTTATAATTAAAAAGTGCACATAAATGCATAAAATAGATGAATGCATGCATAAATATACACTTTATGCAATGATTGGTACCAGAGGGAAGGAACCGTGCCAATACCTCTTTATATTGAAAGGGCTTGGTAATATAATCATCTGCACCGATGGACAGCCCCAATATTTTGTCGGATTCTTCTGATTTTGCGGACATGACCAGGATGGGTATATTTTGCCGTTCCCGGATCTTCATGATAGCAGAGAAGCTGTCCATGCGGGGCATCATGATATCCAAAAACATCAGATGCACAGTATGGCGTTCCAATATTTCCAGTGCATTTCCCATAAGTTGACACCTCACTTTCATATACTACTATAGCAGAATTTTCTTGCAAAAAAGGGGCAAATATCTTACAAGTTTTTAAAGATTTTTAATTTTAGAATTGATTTTCGGGCTTTAACGATATATAATATGTTTAACAAGACAGCCGATAAGGAAGGTTAAGGCTTCCCGCCCCGGCGAATATTATTTTAGCTAAGAAATAGCCATCCTAACACTTTACCAGAGAGCAGGACGGCTATTTCTTATTTTTCATGTTCAGAATTGCAACAATAAGTGACGCTGCGGTCAGGATTATCATAAATTCTTCATATGTATTCATAAGCACCACACCCTTCCGTAAGACTCGGAACGGGACATAGCCGCCCTATCGGCTGCCTGGGTAAACATATTATATTGTTAATGTATGAAAATGTAAGAATGAATTCTAAACGGCTTGGATAAGAGATAGAATTGTTCTAATGAATAAAAGCAGGGTACGGGAATCGAACCCGCCTCTGTGGCTTGGGAAGCGACCGTTCTACCGATGAACTAACCCTGCTTGGTCCAGACTTGACAGTCTGTCGTTAACTTGTCAGGTGAAAACAAATGTCAGCTTTGCTGCCGCTTGTTTTCCTTCTGACAAGTTACATTATAGCACTTGTGGGAAAAAGTGCAAGAAAAAATAAAAAGTTTCTTGAAAAAAAGATCAATATTGCATAGTATATGAGTATAGTTTGAATCAAGAAGGAGAAGGAAGGTTATGGCAACAATAAGACCATTTCAAGCGTACAGACCGGCAAAGGGAAAAGAAGCGGAAATAGCCGCATTGCCGTATGATGTGTATAACAGACAGGAGGCTTATGAAGTAGTAAACGGGAATCCCAATTCTTTTTTGGCAATTGACAGAGCAGAAACACTGTTCCCTGAGGATGTGGACATGTATGATGCAAGAGTTTATGACAAGGCACGTGATATGCTGTGGCAATGGATCCGGGAGGGAAGGTTTGTTCAGGATGAAAAGCCCTGCTATTACATTTATGAACAGATTATGAATGGAAGAAGTCAGAAAGGGATTGTTGCCTGTGCTTCTATAGATGATTATCAGCAGGGTGTGATCAAAAAGCATGAAAATACCAGAGCGGATAAAGAGGCAGACCGTATCCGGCATGTGGATGTCTGCAGTGCTCAGACAGGTCCTATTTTTTTAGCATATAGAAAGGATGATATTCTCCAACAGCTTGTCTGGAAGGCAACGGAACACACACCTGTTTATGATTTCACAACGGAGGATAATATTACACATAGAGTGTGGGTGATTTTTGAGGAAGACACGATTCAGGCGATCCAGGAGCGGTTTGCACAGATAGAGGCTCTCTATATTGCCGATGGGCATCACAGATGTGCTTCGGCCGTAAAGGCAGGGCTAAAGCGTCGTGAAAATAATCCTCGGCACAATGGAATGGAGGAGTATAATTATTTCTTGTCAGTCCTATTTTCCGCAGATGAATTGTACATAATGGACTATAATCGTGTGGTAAAGGATTTGAACGGATATACAACCGAAGAATTTCTGAAGAGAATAGGAGCAGATTTTGAGGTGACATTTGCGGGAAAGGAAGCATACAGGCCATCCCAAAAGGGAGAATTCGGAATGTATCTGGAAAGCAGTTGGTACAAGTTGACTGCGAAGCCCCATATTTTATCTGAGGATGAAGTAGAAGGACTGGATGTGTCAGTGTTGCAGAATGCCTTGCTTGCACCGGTTCTGGGTATACAGGATCCAAAGACGGATGACAGGATTGCATTTGTAGGTGGGATCCGTGGTCTGGAGGAATTGGAGCGAAGGGGAAAGTTAGATATGAAGGTGGCATTTGCTATGTATCCCACTTCAATCTTTGAGCTGTTTGCTGTAGCAGATGGGGGAAGACTGATGCCCCCCAAATCCACTTGGTTTGAACCGAAGCTGCGAAGCGGATTGTTTGTGCATGAGATATAGAACTTTATATCTCCCGAATGGTGGAGAAAGAGAGGTAATAGTGTAAAATCTTAAAATGGGAAGATAAGACAGAGACATTTACAGAGAAACAACGTCATTATAAAAATACATATTTAGAAATCTGTGAAGTATATGACAATGTGGTGGAGATTAGTCTTTTTTCGGCGATTGACGAATCATATGAGATATATGTTTCGTATGGAAGAATGTATGGCATTGTGTATGCTGAAAAAGAAGAGGCATATTCGTTACGTGACAAAATAAAGGATGAATTAGAGCGGGAGTATCAAAAACATAGTGAGCCGACCGGAGAATTTATCAATATGTTTGCAGAAAAATATACATTGTCTCTGCCTGCTGATATTTTCTTTGATACATCGAAATTTTTTGAATTGTTTGGTATGTAGTACCTTCACGCCAAATGGGTAAAAGTGACTTGTGATCAGGTTGATGGAAGGATTAGGCATCTTTAGGTATTAATAATTATCACGTTTTCTTCAATATGGACTGCATATAATATGGATAATTACGGTCAATATGGGGCTGTTGTTTAATTCGACCGTAATAAGAAATAAGAATTACGGTTCATTTTGGCGTTTTTCTATATTAAACAGTAGATATGAATTGCTAATTACGGTTTAAATGATACATGGATAGAAAACAACCGTAAAGTATGCTGAAATAGTACGGTTCCATTATGCAAACATATAAATATGACCGTAAACCCAAAAAATAAGTACGGTTTAATTTGTAGAAGTATAAAATCAGGCCGTAAATGTCCGCTTGTGTTTATATGCCAAACACACAATTCAGAAAAGGGAGAATTGTAGAACTCGAAATTGGTAATTGGTAATCAATCAAAAAATATCTTGCTACCATGTCGACCATATGGTATAATACTTGCGAAGCATTATTTTTCTAAATTTCTGTATGGCTAATGATGCCATATCAAGTATTCTTAATTCCCACCGGGAATTCAAATCAAGAGAAATCTCAATGCTTTTATCCAAATAATGTAAGCAGAGAGGTTTATTGGGGCGTAAGAAGCAGCTGACCTCCTGCAAAAACAAATAAGGAGGGCATATGCGGAAAAAGGACGCAGTATCAAATGTATTTTTTAAGACCCGGTTCGTGTGGCTGATTTGTTGAATGGTTATATTTATCACGGACAGCAGGTGGTCAGAAGTGAAGATGTACATAATCGTGGTGAGAGAGTCTATCGGATCGATGGTAAAGAGGGCAAGGTGGAAGCCCAGGAAGTGACGTTGGATGTGGTAAGCGAAGTGTTGCAGAGGATGCAGGTAACGATCGTATGCTTACAAAATCAGTCGGAGATTCATTATGCCATGCCGGTGCGGGTAATGAATGAGGAAGCAACACGGTATCATGAGGCATGGATGGAGATTGCAGACAGGCACAAAGCTGCCAAGGATGTGAGCGGTGTGGAATACATATCCGGCTTTACAAAGGATGACAAGCTGATTCCGGTGATCACAATCGTTGTGTATTGGGGAAAGAAGCCTTGGGATGGTCCCAAGTGTCTGAAAGATATGTTGAAGGTAGAGGAGTGCCCATTGGAGCTGCAAAAGTTTATCTTGGATTATCCGCTGCACTTGTTGGAGGTAAGAGGCTACGATCATACAGAGGAGTTTAAAAGCGATATCCGTCATGTTTTCGGATTTCTGCAAAGAGATGGGGACAAAGATGCGTTATCGGATTATGTGGAGAAAAATAGAAATGTATTTTCCGCACTGGGAGAGAGCACCTATAATCTGCTCAGTGTCATGTCACGCTGCAGCAGACTGAAAGCAGTAAAGAAAAAAGTGGAAAAGGAAGGGAGCTACGATATGTGTGAAGCGATTGAGGGAATTTATCAGGATGGAAAACGAGAGGGACGAAAAGATGGACACCGTGAAGGATGGCGCAAAGGAAAACGTGAAGGAAAGCGTGAAGGAAAACTTGAAGGAAAAATGGAAGAACGCAGGGATGTTTTAATGATGCTGCTAAAAAGACAGGGGCATGTTACGGAAGAATTAAGAAAGCAGATTCAGCAGGAGTCGGATATAGATATCCTGAAAGAGTGGATGATGAAAGCAATGGACGCAGCTTCAATAGAGGAGTTTTGTTTATACAGCAAAAAAGAATAAGTATGCATAAAATGAATATTAAAAACTGAAAAATGCATAAAAATACATAAAACATACACAAACTTGCATAAAATGAAAAAAAGTAGTGGACTTTTATGTAAAAAGTGGTATTCTATCAAGAAGAAAGTTCTTATATAGGTGTTTGCGAAACCACTCTTTTTTTAAGACAGAAGCAAAAATATTCCATTTGGGCACACTCTCGTTCGGTGCTCAACGCAGCGGTACTAAGGATTTTTCATCGTTATTACTTGAAAAATCCAAGTGCCGGCGTCTCGCAACGACCCTGCATTGGAATATTTTTGCTCCTGTCTGAAACATAGAGTAGTATCCCAATTACCTATCCATAATTTACATAAAAGAAAGTGAGAGAGATGAAATGATTAAGGCAGGTATTATCGGTGCCACAGGCTACGCCGGTGGTGAGCTGGTGCGCATTTTAATGAATCACAAGGATGTGGAAATCAAGTGGTATGGTTCGAAAAGTTACATAGACAAGAAGTATTATCAGGTGTACAGAAATATGTTTGAAATTGTGGAGGATATCTGTAAGGATGATAATCTGGCAGAGTTGGCTGATCAGGTGGATGTGATCTTCACCGCAACACCTCAGGGATTTTTAGCAGGGATTCTGACAGAAGAAATCTTAAGGAAGGTTAAGATTGTGGATTTGTCAGCTGACTATCGTATCAAGGATGTGGCTGTTTATGAGAAATGGTATGGAATTGAGCACAAGTCTCCACAGTTTATCGAAGAAGCGGTGTATGGTCTTTGTGAGATCAACAGAGGAAAGATCACAGCGGACACCAGACTGGTGGCAAATCCCGGATGTTATACAACCTGTTCTATCCTGACTGCATATCCGTTGGTTAAGGAAGGTATCATTGATCCGGATACTTTGATCATTGATGCTAAGTCAGGCACATCAGGCGCAGGTCGAGGTGCGAAAGTGCAGAATTTGTACTGTGAAGTCAATGAGAGTATCAAAGCGTATGGTGTGGCAAATCATAGACACACGCCTGAAATTGAGGAACAGTTGGGCTATGCCTGCGGTCAGGAAGTGCTTTTGAATTTTACCCCTCACCTGGTTCCTATGAACAGAGGTATCTTAGTGACAGAATATGCAAAGCTGAACAAGAAGGAAGATGGATCTTATCCTACATATGAAGAGATTAAGGCTGTTTATGATAAGTTCTATGCTCAGGAGAAGTTTGTCCGGGTTTTGGAAAAAGGAGAGTGTCCGGAGACTAAGTGGGTGGAAGGCAGCAATTACGTGGATGTAAATTTTGTGATTGATACACGTACCGGTCGTATCATTATGATGGGTGCCCTTGACAATTTAGTAAAGGGAGCAGCAGGTCAGGCAGTGCAGAATATGAATTTGTTATTCGGATTGAAGGAAAGCGAAGGCCTGGAAATGGTGCCTTGTTTCCCGTAACAGCGTGAGAGGTTACAGGCATTCTTCATGCAGAAAAGAAGAGGTATATATGGAAAATAAGCAGTTTGAAATCAGAAAAATGAAGATAGAGGACTATGATGGACTGTACGCTCTTTGGATGACGATCAAGGGCTTTGGTATACGTAGTGTGGATGATTCCAGAGAAGGTGTGGAGATTTTTCTGAAGAGAAATCCGGATACCAGTGTGGTTGCAGTTGCTGATGGGCAGATTGTAGGAGGCATTTTGTGCGGCCATGATGGCAGAAGAGGTTGTCTGTATCACGTATGTGTGAGGGAAGGCTATAGACGTCTGGGTATTGGCAAAGCAATGGTTGTTTACTGTATGAATGCGTTGAAAGCAGAGAAGATCAATAAGGTGAGTCTGATTGCATTTACCCAAAATGATGTGGGCAATGCCTTTTGGAATACCATCGGCTGGACCAAAAGACTGGATCTGAATTATTATGATTTTACATTAAATGAAGCGAATATTACAGCATTTAACAAGTAAGTGAAACAATGGAGGAACAAACATGAAGGTGATCGAAGGCGGTATTACCGCAGCAAAAGGCTTTGAAGCGGCAGGCGTAGAAGCTGCCATCAAGTATAAGAACAGAAAAGATATGGCAATGGTTTACAGTACAGTGCCTTGTAAGGCGGCAGGCACTTTTACCACCAATGTGGTAAAGGCAGCACCGGTATTGTGGGATAAAAAGGTAGTGGAGGAATCTTCCTATGCGCAGGCAGTTGTGGTAAACTCCGGGATTGCCAATGCATGTACCGGCAAGCAGGGTATGGACTGCTGCCAGGCAGAAGCAGAATGTGTTGGCAAACTGCTGGGAATTCCGGCAGATTCAGTATTGGTGGCATCTACCGGTGTCATCGGTATGCAGATGCCGGTTGACAGATTGTGTGCAGGAATAGAAAAATTGGCAGCTGCAAAGTCAAGTACTTTGGATGCAGGGCTGGATGCAGCAAAAGCAATCATGACCACGGATACTGTACATAAACAGATTGCGGTGACTTTTGAATTGGATGGAAAAACTGTGACTGTGGGCGGTATGTGCAAGGGTTCCGGAATGATTCATCCCAATATGTGCACCATGTTAGGATTTGTGACGACGGATGTGAATATCTCCAAAGAGATGCTGACAAAAGCCGTAAAGGCGGATGTGGTGGATACCTTCAACATGATTTCCGTGGACGGGGATACTTCTACCAATGATACCCTGTTAGTACTTGCAAATGGTCTTGCCGGCAATGAGGAGATCAGTGGGGAAGGTGCTGCTTATGATAAATTCTGTGAAGCACTGAATTTTGTAAATACATACTTGGCAAAGAAAATGGCTGGTGACGGAGAAGGTGCAACTGCATTGTTCGAAGTGCAGGTGATTCATGCTGATACAAGAGAAAATGCAAGAACGCTTGCAAAATCGGTAATATGCTCTTCGCTCACCAAGGCGGCAATCTTTGGTCATGATGCCAACTGGGGACGTATTCTCTGTGCATTGGGCTATTCCGGTGCAAGTTTTGATCCGGAAAATGTGGATTTGTATTTCCAGAGTAAATCCGGCAAAATCCATATTTTCAGTGAGGGTGTAGCATGTGATTACAGTGAGGAAGAGGCTACAAAGATTCTCTCCGATGAAGAAGTGACTGCACTTGTAGATATGCATATGGGCAGTGAATCTGCCACAGCCTGGGGTTGCGATTTAAGCTATGAGTATGTTAAAATAAATGCTGACTATCGCAG
This sequence comes from Acetatifactor sp., assembly GCA_045544275.1. Taxonomy (GTDB): domain Bacteria; phylum Bacillota; class Clostridia; order Lachnospirales; family Lachnospiraceae; genus Acetatifactor. The sequence goes on from JAZPYS010000103.1 coordinate 10,264, forward strand.
CTAAGTGTCGGAAATAAATTCCCGCCACAGGAGACATGGGTTTGAAATAAAAAGGAGACAATATGGAAAAAGATATGGAAAAAGTAATGCAGAAGGCAGAGGTTCTGATTGAAGCATTACCTTATATTCAAAAATTCAATCGTAAGATCATTGTTGTAAAATACGGCGGCAGTGCCATGAGTAACGAAGAACTGCAGAAGAATGTCATCAAGGATGTAACTTTATTGAAGTTGGTAGGGTTTAAACCCATCATCGTCCATGGCGGCGGCAAGGAAATCAGCAGATGGGTGAACAAGGTAGGCAAGGAAGCTAAATTCGTCAATGGTTTGCGTGTGACTGATGCTGAGACTATGGAAATTGCAGAAATGGTACTGAACAAAGTCAATAAGAGCCTTGTAAGTATGGTAGAAGAACTGGGTGTGAATGCTGTTGGTGTCAGCGGCAAGGACGGCGGTTTATTAAAGGTAGAGAAGAAGTATTCAAATGGCGAAGATATCGGTTTTGTAGGTGAGATTACGGATGTCAATCCTAAGATTCTCTATGATATGTTGGAGAAGGATTTCCTTCCTATCGTGGCGCCCATCGGTCTGGATGATCAGTTCAATACCTATAATATCAATGCAGATGATGCAGCATGTGCTATTGCAAAGGCAGTGGGGGCGGATAAACTGGTATTTTTGACAGATATTGAAGGGTTGTACAAGGATATCAATGACAAGAGTTCTTTCATTTCCAGAATCCATGTATCAGATGCAGAGGAGTTGATCAATAGTGGTTATATCGGCGGCGGTATGCTTCCGAAGCTGGCGAACTGTACTTCTGCCATCCGCAACGGGGTAAACAGAGTACATATTTTGGACGGCCGTATCCTGCACTGTCTGTTACTGGAAATCTTCACCAATCATGGTGTTGGAACGGCTATTGTAGATGATGAGGAATAAAAATATGACAATGAAAGAATATATAAATGAAGCTGAAGAGGCTTTGCTTCACACCTACAATCGTTATCAGATTGTGCTGGATAAGGGTGAGGGTGTATGGCTTTATGACCTTGAAGGGAAAAAATATCTGGACTTCATGGCCGGAATCGCTGTGTTTGCTTTGGGGTACGGCAATGCAGAACTGAATGAGACGATCAAGGCACAAGTTGATAAGCTGATGCACACATCCAATTATTTCTACAATGTGCCGGCAATCAATGCTGCGAAAAAGATCAAGGCGGCTTCCGGTATGGACAGAGTGTTCTTTACCAATTCCGGTGCAGAAGCGGTGGAAGGTGCGTTAAAGGCAGCAGTCAAGTACGCATACTTGAAAGACGGTAGGGATGATCACGAGATTATTGCCATGAATCATTCTTTCCACGGTCGTACCATGGGGGCTCTGGCTGTGACAGGCACTCCCAAATATCGTGAGGCATTTAAACCTTTGGCAGGGAATGTGAAGTTTGCAGATTTTAATGATTTTGACAGTGTTCTTGCTTTAGTGAATGATAAGACCTGTGCCATCATTATGGAGACAGTGCAGGGGGAAGGCGGTATTTATCCTGCAGAGGCAGATTTCCTTCAGAAAGTGCGTGCTCTCTGTGATGAAAGAGATATTCTGCTGATTTTAGATGAGATCCAGTGTGGTATGGGCAGGACAGGAAAAATGTTTGCATGGCAGCATTATGGGGTGAAGCCGGACATTATGACCATGGCGAAGGCTCTGACCTGTGGTATTCCGGGTGGTGCATTTGCCATGACAGAAAAAGTGGCGCAGCATTCTCTGGTGGCAGGAGACCACGGTACTACTTACGGCGGTAATCCGCTGGCAGCAGCAGCTACCAATAAAGTGTTTGAATTATATGAAGAATGTGATATCATATCACATGTAAACGATATTGCACCTTATCTGGAGCAGAAGTTGGATGAACTTAAGAACAAGTTCGACTGTATCGAGGCCAGAAGGGGAATGGGACTGATGCAGGGACTGGTATTTAACAAACCGGTTGGTGAAATTATCAAACGAGCCATGGACAAGGGCTTGATTCTGATCAATGCAGGAACGGATATTATACGTTTTGTACCGGCTCTTATCATCACCAGACAGAATGTAGATGATATGATTGCAATCCTGGAAAGTTCCATCGAGTAGTTTGTGAAAGGAACAGTATGGGGGTAAAAGTGAAGTATTTTGTAGCTCCGATCATTGTCGGAGCTTTGCTGGGAGGCCTTGCTTATACCGGGTGGAAGAGTATGAATCCCACAGTGGAGGAAGAAGAATTAGCAGGTCTTTTCGACAAGAAAGAAACCATTTATGTCTGGTACAGTGATGATTCCATGACAGATTACATTAATGGTGCGGCAGTTGTGTATGGTGATGAAAATGGTGTCAGGGTCATTCCGCATCTGGTATCGGAAAGTGAATATCTGGAAGCAATCAATCAGGCCAGTCTACAGGATGGGCATGTGCCGGATGTATTTCTGATAAGCAATGATTCGCTGGAGAAGGCGTATCTTGCAGGACTCGCCTCTGAAATTCAGGATTCTATGGAGATTGTGAATACAAGTTATTTCCCTCAGGTGGCACTGGATGCAGTGACTTATAAAGGGAAGCTGGTTGCATATCCATTGTATTATGAGACCAGCATTCTCCTATATAATGAGACTTATCTGCAGGAATGGGCAGTCCAGCAGGCAAATAATGAGGCTGCGGAGGCTGGTGTCACTTATGATGCAGAGACTTTAACGAATAAAACTGCGGAATATATGTTGGAGGCGATTCCTCATACAATTGATGATATACTGAATCTTGCAAATACCTTTGATCCACCGGAGGCAGTAGAAGGCATTTTTAAGTGGGATGTGTCAGATATTTTCTATAATTATTATTTTGTAGGCAATTATCTGTCTGTAGGCGGAGAAACGGGAGATGACAAAAGTATCCTTAATGTCAATAATCCGGAGGCAGTTGCATGCCTGGATGTATATAAAAATCTGAATCAGTTTTTTTATATTGAGTCGGACACAGTATCTTACGAGTCGGTACTTCAGGACTTTATAGATGGCAAGATCGTCTTTACCATAGTGACCACAGATGCGGCGCAACGTTTGGAACAGGCGAAGGAAGAGGGGACATTCGCATATGAATATGGTGCGGCAACCATCCCGGATCCAAGTAAAGAATTGCAGGGACGTTCTCTTTCGGTGACCAATACGGTAGCTGTCAACGGTTATTCTGAGAGTAAGGAGCTTGCCAATAAATTTGCAGCGTATCTGGCGGGAGAATATGCGGGAAATCTTTATGACCGCGCAGGGAAATGCCCGGTAAATTATAATGTTATTCATGATCGTAAACTGCTGGATGTATTTTATCAGGAATATGAAAATAGTATTTCCTTGCCGAAAATCATGGAGACCAGTAATTTCTGGATGGAGTTGGAAGTGCTCTTTTCAAAGGTGTGGAACGGTGCAGATACCAGTACAGTTTTGGGCGAGTTGGCGCAGCAGATTCAGACTCAGATAGAAGGAACAATGGAATAAAAATCAATACAGAATAAAAAGCCGGTAAACTGGATATCTTATTAGTGATGGAAATTGCGAAAGGAGAAACAGATGATCGGCTTTTTTATCGCATTATTATCAGGTGCATTGATGAGTATACAGGGGGTTTTTAATACAGAAGTCACAAAGAATTCCAGTATCTGGGCTGCCAATGTATTTGTACAGTTCACAGCTACCATTGTGTGTCTGGCTATATGGCTCTTTGTTGACAGGACTTCTCTGCTGGCACCTATGAAAGTGGAGCCCAAATATATGCTGCTTGGAGGTGCCATAGGTACATTTATCACTTATACGGTGATCAAGAGCATGGATATGCTGGGGCCGGCAAGAGCAGTTATGCTGATCGTAGTGGCACAGCTGATTGTTGCTTATCTGATAGAAGTGTTCGGACTTTTTCACGTGGATAAACAGCCTTGGGAGTGGAGAAAAGCTTTAGGAATGGGGCTTGCGATTGTGGGAATTGTGATTTTTAAATGGAAATAAAAGAATCTTAAGAAAATGTTTCTTGCACATTGCGTTTAACTATTTTACAATAATAGAGTCAGCATAGAGAGGCACTCCGATTACCAATAGGGAAAGGAGCTATGATGAGGAAAACAGAAAATATCAGATTATTTTTGCTGGGAATTTGGCTGGTTGTTCAGTTGTGCGCATTATCCGGATGCGGGCGGGGAGAAGAGATAACCTTTTTTTCGGAAGAAGGTTTTTTGAAGCAGACAGCTGAAGGGGCAATGCTACAAGATGTTGTTGTTAAGGAGACTGTTTCCGGGCAGGAATTGTTTGTAGAGGACCCATTGGAAGCGGAGACGTATGTGGATACTTCTAAGATCATGGTGTATATCTGCGGTGCGGTTAAAGAACCCGGAGTGGTGGAGCTTACGGAGGGAAGCCGCATGAATGATGCGGTACAGGCGGCAGGTGGATTTACGGAGGAGGCGTCAGTTACCAGCATCAATTTGGCAGCGAAGCTAAAAGATGAGGAGATGATCTTCGTACCCACCAAGGAGGAAGCAGAGTCGCAGGAAGCAGCAGGAGTAGGTTTGCCGGCAGCAGAGAATAATCTGATCAATATTAATACAGCTGATATTTATATGCTGTGTAGTCTGCCTGGAATCGGGGAGAGCAAAGCAAGAGATATTGTTACATACAGAGAGGTGCATGGATCTTTTCAGAAAAAAGAAGATATTATGCAGGTAACAGGTATCAAAGAAAGTTTATACAAGAAGATAAGTAATCTGATTTCTGTGAAATGATAAAAGAAGATAGTGAGGGAAATGCTATGGCGGCAAAGAGAGTTTTGGTTGTTGATGATGAGCGTTTGATTGTAAAAGGCATCCGCTTCAGCTTAGAGCAGGACGGTATGGAAGTAGATTGTGCATATGATGGGGAAGAGGCACTGGAGTATGCTAGGAATAATACATATGACATGGTGCTGTTGGATGTTATGCTTCCCAAGGTGACTGGTTTTGATGTTTGTCTTCAGATCAGAGAATTCTCAAACGTCCCCATTATCATGCTGACAGCGAAAGGCGATGATATGGATAAGATACTTGGTCTGGAGTATGGTGCGGATGATTACATTACAAAGCCTTTTAATATTCTGGAAGTAAAGGCCAGGATCAAAGCGATCATGCGTCGTACAGATGCAAAGAAAGAGACTGCCGCAGCACCCAAGAAGATTACCAGCGGAGATATGCAGCTTGATTGTGAGAGCAGAAGATGCTTTATTACAGGGAAGGAAATCAGCCTCACTGCCAAGGAGTTTGAGGTGCTGGAATTGCTGATGCTGAACCCCAATAAAGTTTACAGCAGAGAAGCTTTGCTTAAGCTGGTTTGGGGGACTGATTATCCGGGAGATGTCAGAACCGTGGATGTACACATCAGAAGACTTCGTGAGAAGATAGAGGCTAAACCAAGCGAACCCAGGTATGTACATACCAAATGGGGGGTAGGTTATTATTTTTATAATGAGTAGGAATGAGCTGTGAATAAGCTGAATGAAATACTGAAAAGAATAAGAAATGTCATTGGGCAATATATTAATCTGCGAAGCCTGAAGGCCAGATTGTTTTTCATTATTTTGCTGGTAGGTATTATACCTGCACTGATGATTCGTCAGGGAATTATGAATTCTTACGAGCAGCGTGCAATAGAGCAGAGGGCACAGATTGTGCAGGCACAGCTCAAGATCATTGCGGATCATCTGATCAATGAACATTATTTAGACAACAACAATTATTTAGACAACAGAAATTCGGCAGGTATCAATGCGGAGTTAATGATGCTTTCCAATATTTATGACGGACGTATTCAGATTATTGATGCCAGTATGAATATCATCAAAGACACATATGGTATCAATGAAGGAAAAACCCCTATATCAGAAGAGGTAATCAAATGTTTTTTAGGGGAAAGTGTTATCAACTATAATCCGGAACATGGTTATATTGAAATTACGACTCCCATTGTGGACAATAGAAGCAATGAAGTGTCTATGGCAACCATGCAAAATCTGAATACGGCGTCTGAACAGACTGTAAGTAAGATCAGAGGGGTCATGCTTACCAGAGTTTCCACAGATTATATTCAGGGAACCATGGAGGTGCTGGGACGAAAAGCGGCCATTATGATTACATTGATCATCATTGTGGTAATGAGTCTTGCACTGGTATTGTCCATTGTATTGACGAAACCATTCGAACGGATCACAAAGGCCATCAATGAAGTAAAGGCCGGATATAGTGATGAAAGCATATCGGTTCCGGATATGGCGGAGACGGTGCACATTGTGGATGCGTTTAATCAATTGCTGCACCGGATGAAAGTGCTGGATGATTCCAGACAGGAGTTTGTTGCCAATGTGTCCCATGAGTTAAAAACACCGCTGACTTCCATGAAGGTGCTGGCAGATTCCCTGTTGTCCATGGACAATATACCGGTAGAACTGTATCAGGAATTCATGGGGGATATTGTTTCGGAAATTGACAGGGAGAACAAGATCATTACGGATCTGCTGGCCCTGGTAAAGATGGACAAGACTGCTGCGGATCTGAATATTGCATCTATCAATATTAATGATCTGACTGAACTGATACTGAAGCGTTTAAGACCCATTGCACGTAAGAAAGATGTGGAAGTGGTATTTGAGAGTAACAGAGAGGTTATTGCAGAAGTGGATGAAGTGAAACTGACACTGGTAATTTCCAATTTGGTAGAAAATGCTATCAAGTACAATAAGGATCAGGGCTGGGTTAAGGTTGTATTGGATGCGGACCATCAATGTTTTACAATTGAAGTCAGTGACTCAGGTGTGGGGATACCGGAGGAATCTTTTGCGCAGATTTACGAGAGATTTTACCGTGTGGACAAATCACACTCCAGGGAAATCGGAGGAACAGGACTGGGACTGGCCATTACCAAAAATGCTGTGCTGATGCACAGAGGCGCTATTACAGTGACCAGTAAAGAAGGGGAAGGAACTACTTTCTTTGTAAAGATACCGTTAAATTATATTGCACAGTCTTAAAAAGGAATCATATGAAAAAAACAGCAATTATATTATGTGCATTAGTCTGTCTGTTGGGAATGACAGCATGTGCCGGTGAGCAGGCAGATAAGGCTAATGCATATTCAGTGTATTATCTCAGCAATTCGGAGACTAAGGTTGAGACACATGAATATACAGTGCAGAGTGACACTCTGGAGGAACAGGTAGGGGAGATGCTTCTTGTGCTCCAGACCAATCCCGCCAGTCTCCAGTATAAGGCGCCCCTTTCTATGGGTTTTCAGCTTAAGGATTATAAAGTACAGGATGGCAAGGTGATCTTGAATGTAAATGAAGATTATAAAAAGCTGTCATTGACCCAGGAAGTGCTGGTGCGGGCATCCATTGTAAAAACTCTGACTCAGCTGCAGGGCATTAATTTTGTGTCCATAACAGTAAATGGTAAAAATCTGACGGATGCAAATGGAAAAACCATTGGATGGATGAATCGGGACCAGTTCTTGGAAAATGAGGGAAGTTCGTTCAACACATTTGAAACAGTGACATTGAAACTGTATTTTGCAGATGAGGCTGGGACCGGATTGATGGAGACCACAAGAGTCAAGGAGTACAGCAGCAATGTTTCTATGGAAAAGCTGATTGTAGAAGAATTGATCAAGGGACCTAACGGGGAAGGTATATATCAGACCATCAATCGTCAGACGAAAGTGGCAAGCGTTACGGTTCAGGATGGTACCTGCTATGTCAATCTGGATGAGACATTTCTGACTCCGGTACCGAATGTGACAGCAGATGTTACAATTTATTCTATTGTGAATTCACTGGTTGAGTTTAAAAATGTAAATAAGGTTCAGATTTCAGTGAATGGTGATACGTCCATTGTATACAGAGATAAGTTTAATCTGGCGGACTATTATGAGAAAAATCTGGATCTCGTAGTTAATGACGAATGAGTAAAGAAAGGAAGAATGTGAGTAACAATGAAAAGACCATTGTTGTTCGGATGTATCTGCCTGGCACTGCTCATTGCAATGTGGACTTGTTATTATGATGCTCCTCCCTTTTACAGTGATATACCTGTAAAAGAGGAGGAGCAGATCATCGTGACAGGGCAGCTATATCAAAAAGAATTTCGTTCCTATTATGGAACAGATCTGACGAATCTATATTTAAAATCTATTGAGATCATTTATCCCGGCACCGGTCAGGTGCTGAAAATCAATCCCAAATACAAAATTATATGTGAAATGGATGGTGTAGAGAATGTGCCGGAGTTAGGGCGCACCTTACGCATATCCGGGACATGGAATCTGTATAAGCATGCATCAAATCCGGGACAGTTTGACCTGGCGAATTATTATGGTTCGCAGTACATTGTAGGAAAGGTGGAAGACTGTGTCGTGGAGGCTTGGAGAGACGGACTGTGGGTGATAAGAGAAAAACTCTTTCAACTCAGAGCGTATCTCCAGCAGCAATTATACAAAGCATTGCCTGAAAAGGAAGCATCCATCCTTTCAAAAATGCTGTTAGGGGTGAGCAGCGGGCTGGATGAGGAGGTAAAGGCTCTTTATCAGAGAAATGGTATTGTCCATATATTAAGCATCAGTGGACTGCACATTACTATGATCGGTATGGGAGTGTATCGCATCCTTCGAAGGTGCACCTGTCCCATTTTGCCGGCGGCTGTCATGGGGGCAATTTTTCTGGTTCTTTATGGATGTATGACGGGATTTGGGATATCGGCATGCAGAGCTATCGGCATGTATCTGATACGTATGCTGGGGGAAACGATTGGAAGGAGTTATGATATGTTGACTGCTATGGGTATCATGCTGGCAATAATGCTGATGGATAATCCAAGGCTGATCTATCATTGTGGTTTTTTATTGTCTTTTGCTTCTGTGGCAGCAGTGGGGTGTCTTTATCCTGTACTTCCACTGCAGGAAGTGGGATTGAAAAAGGGACCGGTTCCTCCGCCGTTTATCGTGCGCTTTATGGTTAGACGGTTTGGAGGAATGCTGCAGGCATTGTGGGCCAGTGCATCTATCAGTATTTTTACAATGCCCATTATGCTGTACTATTTTTATGAAATACCTATGTATTCCCCATTTGTAAATTTATTGGTGCTTCCCTTTATGGGAGTGTTGATGACAATGGGAATTCTGCTGATGATTTTTACGGAAGCATCATTCCTTGCAGGGTTTGAACATATAATTTTAAATGGGTATGAGAAGGTGTGTTTACTGTTTGAACAGCTGCCTTTTCATACATGGCTTACAGGACGACCGACATATTGGCAGATAGCAGTGTACTATGCAGGAATCTTATGGATTATCTGGTTGTGTTCAAAAAAGTGCAGATGGTGGTCTCTGGGGACAGTTTTCTTCGTATTGTTGTTGGGGGTAGATTTTTCAAAAGATACGCAGGTGACATTTTTAGATGTGGGGCAGGGAGATTGTATCGTGGTCATGGCGGAGAATGGACGTACATACCTTTTTGACGGGGGCAGCAGTACAGAGTGGAGCGTAGGAGAGGATATTATATTGCCATACTTAAAGTATCATGGGGTGTCAGAGATAGACGGCGTATTCATTTCCCATCCGGACAGAGATCATATTAGTGGTATCTTGGAGATACTGGAAGAAAATCTCACTGAAATTAAAGTCCTTTATCTGCCCGTCATGGCGAAAGCTTACAGGGATGATTTTCGGGAGATTATGGCATGCATAACCAATGAAAAAGTGGTTTATTATTCGGAAGGTGACAGCTTGCAGACAGGAGATATACGAATGACATGTGTTCATCCTGGGAAGGATTTCATGGGGGATTCAAATACGTATTCCGGCTGCTTTTTGATAGAGATTGGTGATGCTTCGGATGGAGGGAATGCATCCCGGAGAGCGGAGGATATGCTGGTGGATGAGAGTGATGCCTGGAGAGTAGAGGATATGTGGGCGGATCGAATATTTCGAGTGCTGCTGACCGGAGATGTGGAAGCAGAAGGTGAGCGAATGCTTACCAGTCAGCTCCTTGAACGGGGAGTCACTCAAGTCCATGTGCTGAAGGTGGCCCATCATGGATCACGCTATTCAACGTCAGAAGATTTTCTGAAGCGAATTGAGCCTTTGTTGGCGGTGATATCCTGCGGGAAAGACAATTCTTACGGACATCCCCATGAGGAATTATTGGAACGGTTGCAAAATGATGAGTCCAGTATAATGAAAACACCGGAGAGGGGAGCGATTACGGTGAAAGTTGGTAAAAAAATTGTGGTGCAATGTTGGAATCCCTACTAAGAGAGGGTAATCCGTGAAAAGTAGGACGATTGCTGCCGGGGCAGCCCTACGAAAAGCAAGAAAAATGAAAAAAGTAGGACGGTTGCTGCCGGGGCAGCCCTACGAAAAGCAAATAAAGTGAAAAAAGTAGGACGGTTGCTTTCAGGGCATCCCTACAAAAAATAAAAAAGGTGAAAAAAGTAGGATTACGGCTGCTGAGACTACTGCCGTAAAATCGAAAACAAAAGAAAAAGGAGTACTATCACATGCATACATTAGAAACGACACTCAAAAGAGAAGTAAAACAGTTTGAAAAAATAGTGGCTGCAGCAAAATGCAGATTGAAGGGTGCCCCGGAGGGACAGTTAAAGATTATGAAAAAGCGGGGACATGCTGAATATTATATGAAAAAGGAAAGGGGAGCTTGCGTTAAAGGCAGAACGAATAATGGAAGATATCTGAAAAAGAGCGAGATAAAGCTTGCGGAAAAAATTGCACAAAGGGACTATGATATTCATGTAATCAAAAATGCAGAGGAGCGTATAAAAGCAATTAACACATTTTTAGAGAAGTATGACAAAACAAGCCTGAAAATACTGTATGAAAAAACAAACCAGTATCGCAGAGAATTAATAGAGCCTCCGGTGATATCCGATGAAGAATATATAAGACGCTGGCAGGAAGTAAAATATGTGGGAAAAGCATTTTCGGATGAGGTACCGGAGATTATTACGGAGAAAGGCGAAAGGGTCAGGTCAAAATCGGAAAAAATAATTGCCGATAAGTTGTATATGTTGGGAATCTCGTATCGATATGAATATCCGCTGGTTTTAGATGGCGGTTACAAAATATATCCGGACTTTACGATTCTCAGAATGCCTGCAAGAGAAGAAGTGTATTTGGAACATTTTGGAATGATGGATGAAGAAAATTATGTGGAAAATGTAATGCGTAAACTTGATATGTATGAGCGGAATGGAATCTTTTTGGGAGATAGTTTGTTCATTACTTATGAAACCGGCAAAAAACCACTAAATACACGAATGTTGGATGGTATGATCAGGAATTTGTTTGTTGGTGAATGTGTGTCATAAGAAAGGTAAAAATAAATCAGGAGGTAAGAAATGTGTCAGAAACAAAACGTATAGCTGTTGCCGGAGTGAGAACAATTTCGAATCTATTGGTCACAGCACTGCAGCCGGTAGGCAGTACCATGTATGTGTGGGGGGGCGGCTGGAATGAGGAAGACAGCGGAGCAGGTGAGGAAACGAAGAGAATCGGCATGAGTCCCCGCTGGAAATGGTTTGCTGACAAACAGGATGCAAGCTATGACTTTAAGAAAACTCGTTATCAGATACATGATGGACTGGATTGTTCCGGTTATGTGGGGTGGGTCATTTATAATGTCTTTGAGGAATATTCCGGACGTGCGGGGTATGTCATGCCTGCATCTTACATGGCCTGGGAGTTCGCCGGTATGGGTTGGGGAAGGTATACACCTGCAGAAGAGGTACTGGACTGGAAAGCCGGTGATATTATGGGGGCAAAAGGGCATGTATGGATCTCACTGGGGATGTGTGAGGATGGCAGTGTGGTACTGCTGCATGCCAGCCCACCGGGGGTAAGTTTGTGTGGCACAATGTCCCAAGTGGTTGAAAAACCTGGAAATGTGGGTCAGTCTAAGGACGCCCAGCAGCCGGGAGGGAAAAGTCAGGCAGTGCTTCTTGCAGAAAAATATATGAGCAAATATTTTCCAGAATGGCATGTAAGATATCCAAATTGTAGCCGGGATGCTGCTTATCTGAAAAAATCAGCCCGGATGAGATGGTGCCGAAATGTGCTTGCTGATCCGGATGGTTTACGGGAAATGAACGCAGCAGAAGTATTAAAGTGGCTGTTTGAAGAAAAATAGGATTGCAGATTGTAGAAAATTCTTTTATATTTATACTATGCGGCAGGTGCAAATTTCACCGGAATGCTGCAGAATGAATAGATGAAATGGAGATCCAACATTGCAGCGAATCAACAATGACATTAAAAGCGGCAACTTTCAGCCGGTATATTTGCTCTGTGGAGAGGAACGATACCTGCGCAAGCAGTACAAGGATAAATTGAAGGACGCTCTCTGTGCGCCTGATGACAACATGAATAATCACTACTATGAGGGAAAGAATATACCGGTAGGTGAGATCATCGATTTGGCGGAGACCTTGCCTTTCTTTGCAGAACGCCGTGTGATCCTTATTGAGAATAGTGGTTTATTCAAAAGCGGCGGAGAGCAGATGGCAGAGTATCTGAATGGACAAAATGAATCTACAGTGTTCATCTTTGTGGAATCTGAAGTGGATAAGCGAAGCAAGCTTTATAAGGCTGTGGGCAGCAATGGCAGTGTGATTGAGTTTGCAGCACAAGATGAAAATACATTAAAGCGCTGGGTGGCAGGCATTCTGAAACGGGAAGGCAAGTTAATCACAGAGAATACAGTACAGCTGTTTTTGACAAAGACCGGAACAGATATGGAAAACATCTATATGGAGTTGGAAAAGTTGATCTGTTACTGCATGGATAAAGAGGTGGTAACAGAAGCGGATGTGGAAGCAATCTGCACTTCCAGAATTACCAATCACATCTTCGATATGGTGGATGCCATTGCAGATAAGCGTAGTAAGGAGGCATTGCAGCTTTACTATGACCTGTTGGCATTGAAAGAACCGCCTATGAGAATCCTTTTCCTGATTGCAAGACAGTGCAATATTTTACTGCAGGTGAAAGAGATGAAAGGCAAGGGTGTGTCTAATAAGGAGATGGCCAGTGCAGTGGGGGTGCCGGCATTTGCGGTAAATAAATACCTTGCACAGGCCGGGAAATTTAAGTCCGCAGTTTTGCGAGGAGCAGTGTTGAAATGTGTAGAAGCAGAAGAGGCCGTTAAGACCGGCAGGATGAACGATGTGATGAGCGTGGAGATGCTGATCATGAGTGTGTTTGAGGGTGAAGAATGCTGTTAATTTCATATGAGGATATGGTGTGGTAAGGCATCTTTTGGATCTTATTTGCCAAAAGTCCTAACACCACTGCCTTTGTTCTTTAAATATGCCTGTGAGCAGCTGCGCAGCACTACCAGAGCGGTAAAGGAGATTGCAGAGGCCTCGGGTTATCCTCTGAACAAGAGATTAAGGAGACAGTGACAGCTGAATTTGAGGGAGAGATATTTGAACCTGTAATCCGTTATCTGGCAGAAGATGTTGCCAGCAGTAATTTTGAACCGGATGCCGATCAATATTATGTTGATATGTGGATTGCTCAAGAGCAGTTTCCGGTTTGCTTCAGAGAGGGCTGTTGCCTTTGGATGAGATTAATGCGGGGACTTATGTTGCGAAAGAAAGTCATTGGTTGGCGGATTGGGGACAGGACCAGCCTCGTTGTAAAGAGGGGGATACGGTTCGTTTTAAAGTGCAAAAGGTCTATAATCTTGCTGACTGGAACCATGTTTCCGATGCGAGAAATGTTAAATTTACCCATTTCGTTATTTTGAACAGTGAAGACCAAGGGAGTTTTATTGGACACTATACGTGATATTATAAGAATCAGGAAGAGGGAAAACCTCTCCTGATTCTTATTTTTTAACAAAATATATTTGTATGGCCCATGGAGCGGCAGAATGGAGTATAATGATGATGAATTCAGCAAAGAACATAACATTTATCGCAGCAACAATTATTTTGGTTTTATGCAGTGCTTTTTTTATTACAAAGACGGTTCAGGGGCAGTCTGATACAGATGTCTTGGAAAAAGAAGGATATTATCAGGCACTGGAACAGGAATATGTCAGTGAGATCAAAGCATATTTGAATGAGCAGGGATTTTTAAACAGTGGTGTTACCCTCACCCGGGTTGTTGACGAGCAGGGAAGCAGAGACTATCAGGTTACACTTCATCATAAATATTTAGAGATGCTTTCAGAGGAAGAACGTCAGGCTATATTTGAAGAGATTGAAGGCATGGCATTTGGGGCAGATGGATGCATTTTCCAGATAAAACTCATGGTATAATCTGTGATTTTACATGACAATTTGCGGAAAAAGGTTTATACTTAATTATCATTTGTTGAATAAAAATGAAAACCAAATTGTTCCTCAAGTTGGGGAACAATTTAAAATGGTATGCACTGACATTTTCGGTGCTGTCACGGTAGTTCGTTGACTTGATTGGGCATCAAACAGCTTATCAAGGTTCTTCCGCATGATTGTGTAATCTCCTACTAAATGATGAAAATAGCCAAAAAATAGGGTCATGGAAGTTCAAGATACCCTACGAAATTCCCAAAAAGCATAAAAAGTAGGACAACTGAAACTCATAGTGTCCTACTAAATGCATCAAACAGCAGAAAAATGGGGTTCTGGAAGCTTAGGATATCCTACGAAATTCCAAAAAAGTATAAAAAATAGGACAGTGAAAACGAATAAAAAGTAGTAGGGGATTACACAATCATGCGGAAGAACCCTATTCAGGCTTTTCTTGCCCAAGCGACCATTTAAATTTCTCGTGACATTATGGCTGAACTGTTACAATCTTTTCGTATAATCTGTGATTTCACATGACAATTTTGTAAAAAAGGTTTATACTTAATTATTATTTGATATCAGCCGTGCAAATGGCAAAATGGGAGGATATGGCATGAATTGGATTCCAAGACCACAGGAAATATATAAGCATTTCAAAGGAAATTTGTATCAGATCATTACCCTTGCGGAGGATTCTGAAAGTGGACAAAAGATGGTAGTTTATCAGGCACTTTACGGAGAGTTTAAAGTGTATGTGCGTCCGTTGGAGATGTTTTTGAGCAAGGTGGATAAGGCGAAATATCCGGCTGTGGAGCAAGAGTATCGGTTTGAGAGGATGACAAGTGAGCCGTCACAGCCACAGGAATCCTCGTCTGAGCCAGAAACAGCGGTATCGGTTGCGATTTTAGAAGCTGCAAAGCCGGTATCAGCAGCACAGGAAGAAGAACCTACCTTAGATCCTCTTATTTGGGAATTCTTAGACGCAGATTCCCATGAGCAGCGACTGAATATTTTAGCATCGCTGCATCACAGAATTACGGATGATATGATCACAACTATGGCAGTTGCCTGTGATGTGGAAGTTCCGGACGGAGATATTGAGGAGCGTTATAGTCAGCTGAAAAATTGTCTGCTCATGTTGGACAGATTTGAAATAAAAAGAAAGTTTTAGATAAATGGAGCAGTAACAGATGAAATATGAACAAATCGTCAAAGGGACATTTGTGGAGCGTCCCAATCGATTTATTGCATATGTGGAGATAGATGGGAAACCGGAAGTGGTGCATGTAAAGAATACCGGCAGATGCAGGGAATTATTGGTGCCCGGTGCTACGGTGTATATGGAAAAAGGAAATAATCCAGAGCGCAGGACGGCCTATGATCTGGTGGCAGTGGAGAAGCAAGCTGCCGGGGTAGAGGGTGGCATGCGGCTGATCAATATGGATTCCCAGGCACCCAATAAGGTTGTGGAAGAGTGGCTTTTGAAAAAGGAGCTTTTCCCTGGCCTTATTTGTGTACGCCCGGAAACGAAATATGGCAACTCCAGATTTGATTTTTATGTGGAGTATGATGGCGTGGATAGCGGGGGCTGGCAGTTGGATGCAGAAATTGACTGTGAGGGAAGCATATTGACCGCAGCACACCGTAAAGCATTTATCGAAGTAAAGGGCGTCACATTAGAGCGTGATGGCGTGGTGTTATTTCCGGACGCACCCTCGCAGCGGGCGCTCAAGCATGTAGAAGAATTGATTCAGGCGAAATCGGATGGTTATGATGCCTATATTATTTTGGTGATTCAGATGAGCGGTGTAAAGTATTTCCTGCCGAATCGGGAAACCCATCCGGAGTTTGCAGACGCTTTGCAGAAAGCAGCAGAGGCTGGGGTGAAGGTGCTGGCATATGACTGTGATGTGAGACTTGAAGAGAATGCCGGAATACAGACAGCAGCGTTGGAGACAGGTCACAGTTTAGAATGGAACATGAAAAATGATCACAGTCTTGCGTTGAACATCAAAAATTCTGTGCCCGTATACCTGTCTTTAGAAAATCTTAAGGCAAGTTTAAGAAAAGAACGGCTTTTCTCGATTTCCAAACCGCTTCTGGCGTGGTATGATGAGAACAGAAGGATTTTACCCTGGCGGGAGGATCCTACACCATATCATGTATGGGTGTCGGAAATTATGCTGCAGCAGACCAGAGTAGAGGCGGTAAAGCCTTACTATAAGCGTTTTATGGAGCAACTGCCGGATATTGCAGGGCTGGCGGCGGCAGAGGAGGAACGTCTGTTGAAATTGTGGGAAGGACTTGGCTATTACAGCAGAGTCCGCAATCTGCAGAAAGCGGCGGTTCAGATCATGGAAGAGCATGGTGGCGTGATGCCGGATACTTATGAGGAATTGTTGAAGCTGAAAGGTATCGGCAGCTATACAGCGGGTGCAATTGCTTCCATCGCCTATGGAAGGAAAGTTCCGGCAGTGGATGGCAATGTGCTTCGGGTGGTCTCAAGGATCTGCATGGATGACGGATTGATTACGGATGCAAAAGTAAAGCAGCGCATAGAGGTGGAACTGAAAGAAACCATGTCGGATGTGCGTCCGGGAGATTTCAATCAGGCCATGATGGAAATCGGCGCCATGGTGTGTATCCCTAACGGTGCGCCACATTGTGAGATCTGTCCACTTCAGAAAATCTGTCTGGCTCATGAAATGGGGCAGGAAGAAGCATTTCCGAAAAAAGCGGAGAAAAAGCCCAGAACCATTGAAGAAAAGACCGTTTTGATCATTCAGGATGGGGAAAAGGCGGCCATCAGGAAGCGTCCCGGGAAAGGCTTGTTGGCAGGGATGTATGAATTCCCCACCATGGAGGGGCTGCGGACGGCGGAAGAAGTAGTAACATATCTGTCTGAAAATGGGTTGGAGTCGTTGAGAATTCAGCCCCTGACAGACAGCAAACATATTTTTACGCACAAGGAATGGCATATGAAGGGGTACCAGGTGCGAGTGGATGAGCTTTCTCCCCGAAGCATCAGTGAAGAGACGAAGGACTGGCTCTTTATCGAGCCATTTGAAACACAGGAAAAATATCCGGTTCCTTCAGCTTTTTCGGCATATGTCCCATACTTGAACATTAAATTAGGTAAAGACAATTTCGAAGAAAAAGAGGAGATGTAGAGATGAAATTATTATCTGTAGCGATTCCCTGTTATAATTCTGAAGGTTATATGCGCAAATGTATCGAATCCCTGCTGATCGGCGGGGAGGATGTGGAGATCATCATTGTCAACGATGGATCCACCAAGGACAATACTGCAGAAATTGCAGATGAATACGCTGAAAAATATCCTACGATTGTAAAAGCCATTCATAAAGAAAACGGCGGACATGGTTCTGCGGTAAATGCAGGGATTGCCAATGCTACAGGACTTTATTTTAAAGTGGTAGACAGTGATGACTGGGTAAAAGATGATGCATATATGAAGATTTTAGATACCTTGCGTTCTCTGTTAGCAGAAGGAACGGTGCTGGATATGATGGTCAGCAATTATGTATATGACAAGGAAGGCGAGAAGCGCAAGAAGACCATGCAGTATCGTCATATTCTGCCTAAGGATCAGGTCTTTGGCTGGGAGGATTGCCGTCGTTTCATAAAGGGGCATTATATACTGATGCATTCTGTGATTTTCAGGACACAGATGTTGAAAGATTGTGGAGTTAAGCTGCCGGAGCATACCTTCTATGTGGATAATGTTTATGTATTTGAGCCGTTGCCATATGTGAAGAAGATGTATTATTTAGATGTTAATTTTTATAGATATTATATCGGAAGAGAGGGACAGTCAGTAAATGAAGCGATCATGATCTCCCGTATTGATCAGCAGATCAAGGTGAACAAAATCATGATGGATTATCTGGTAGAGCATCAGGCAGAAATTAAGAAAAATTGGAGACTTTGGCAGTATATGAAGAACTATTTAGAGATCGTGACCGCAGTATCTACAGTGTTGCTGCATCGTTCCGGCACGGAGGAGAATCTGGCCAAGAAAGAAGAACTCTGGAAGTATTTGAAGGAAAAGGATGCGCCGTTGTACAGATGGATGAGGAATGGTATCATTGGAAGAACCATGAATCTGCCGGGTAAGGGAGGCAGAAGGATATCTGTGGATGCATATCATATCTGTCAGAAGATATTTAAGTTTAATTAGTAAGAATGCAGTCGGGTGGGCCGGCTGCATTTTTAAATATTTCCCTGCAATTTTTTTCGATATTCTGCAGGGGAAAAACCAAAATGCTGTTTGAAGTAACTGGAAAAGTGAGGGTAACTGTTAAATCCCACCTTTTCCGGAATTGCTTTCAGAGGCAGGTCAGTGTTCAGTATCAGATAGCTGGCATGGCTCAGCCAGATCTTTAAAGAAAGAAGCTGTTTATGTTAGCCAACAGCGGTTGTCTGAATTTCTGTTCTGCTCATAATTTTCATGACAATTTAGTGGCTCATGAAACAGAGATTTCAAAGATGGACAATGCCTATGAGTTTCAAGGGATATGCAAAGAGTATCTGAGCAGAGAGAAGAATTATTCTCATCTGATTACAGACACCAACTTTATCAGACCGGAGGATATCCGGCAATACGAACCTTATATAACGGCGGTAAAGTTAGCTACCAGAGTAAATAAAAATCCCGGCAGAATCTTAAAGGCATATACAAATGCCAAGTATAGCGGCAATATATTAGAGCTTTTGGAGCCGGCCCATCATATTTATCCATATGTGGTGGAGAACGGCAGTCCATTAAAACTAAGAAAGCTGGATGAAGATCTGATGATCTTTGAAAGTGGAAATACTTAAAAATCAAGGAGGCAAAACACGTTAACAAGTCAAATGATCAAAGAAGCGGCATTGGCAGCAGGTGCTGACAAGTGTGGCATTGCACCTATGTCCAGATTCAATGGTGCACCGGATGAAATGAATCCACAGTTCCTGTTTCCGGAAGCCAAGAGTTATATCGGGTTCGTTTTCAGAATTCCCAGAGGGGTACAGCGAGGCATCGAGGAGGGGACACAGTTTTATCAGTATCCATCCATGGCCTATGGTGGAATCAACGAGATATTTGCACCGGCAGTGCTGTATCAGGTGGGAAAGGTGAGAAAAGAAGCCGGTACTATCAGGCACTGACGGATGTGAAACTGCTGGAGACTGGTGTGGATTACGATAAGCTGCCGGATATGTGGACTATTTGGATACTGCCTTATGATCCTTTTGGGTTGGATTATAGGGTATATACAGTAAAAAATGTAGTGGAAGAAAGTCCGAAAATTGAGTATAATGATGGTATCAAGAAGCTTTTTCTGTATACAGGAGGATCACAGGGCGGAACGAAGGCGCTGCAGGATCTGCTTGATTACATACAGAGCAGTACGACTGCGAATGCAGTTGATGAGGATTTGAAAAAGCTTCATGCGAACGTGGAACGGTTGAAGAACAACAAACAGATCGGGGTGAAGTATATGCAAATGCAGGAAGTGATAAAGTATGCGGTGAAAGCAGAAGTGGAAGCAGCAAAGCAGGAAATAGAAAAGAACATGAAACTGACGCAACTATTATTGGATGCGGAGAGATACGATGACTTAAGACGTATCACGCAAGATAAAGAGTATTTAAGGAAGATGTTGGAAGAGTTTGGGATAGACTAAAATAAGAGAGGCTGTGATTCATTTAGAGTCACAGTCTCTCATCTTGGAATTTTTCACACCATTCTTAATACCTCAGCTGCAGCACCTGCTTCATGCAGCTGATGGTCATTTCATCATCCTGTCTGAGGACTTCTCCGTCGGTATGGATCCACAGTGGTCTGGAAGTCTTGATATGTATCTTCTCAGCGGTCAAGGGATCGATTCCCGGGAAGATATAGTGTTTGCCCCAGAATGCGGATGGCAAAGCTAACAGAATCAGCCATTTCGGCAACACATTTTGTACAGAGCAGATATTGAATATACCGTCATGATCGATGGCATCGGGACCAAAGAGGAAGCCGCCGCCTTCATATCGATGAATCATAGCAGCCATAAATAATAGCTTTTTCATGTAATATCTTTTGCCGTCAAGTCTCATTGCGCAGGAGACACTCTTTGCAGTCAGCAGCTGTTTTACAGCAATGGCCAGATAAGCCAATTTGCCCAGACCGATTTTGTTCAAAGTCACTTTGAAATTGGATTGATTGACTTCTTCACAGACAGCAGCATCAAAGCCCATGCCACAGCTGACGGTAAAGCGTCTGCTTGACCCATCCGGGAAAGTCACGCAGCCCACGTCCATTTTATGAATATTGGTGGAATGGAAGGCCTGCTTTACAGCTAAAGAAGCATTTCTGGGGATCAGCAGGTCTCTGGCAAGGTCGTTGCTGGAACCGGTTGGGATGTAACCTAAAATGACAGATGAAAAATCACGGATACCTTGAACTGTCTCGTTAAAAGTGCCGTCACCACCCAGGATGATCAGATTGACCGGATGTTCGACAGTAGCATCTTTTGTGAGTTTTGCTGCAAGTTCAGCAACTTCTCCCGGTTTGTCGCTGAAATGGGGAGTATAATCAATTTTCTCAAGAGCAAGATATGGTTTCACAATTTCTTCCCACAGCTGTTGTCCTTTTCCTGACCGTGAAGCGGGATTTATGATAATATGGTACATAAAATATTTTACCTTTCGTAGACTTACTATTTATTATACAAAGTAGCAAATCAAAACGCAAGAGGTTGTTTATGGGAGTGTGGTTAAGATATTTACTGACAAATTTACTAAAAATTCTATGATTTTCATAAAAATATAGCACAATTGATGGTTGCATTTCACAGTTTAGTGTGCTAAAATATCTTTCGTTGGCACACATGTGTCCGTTTAGCAAAAACACAATGCGTTTTATGGAAAGGTTTATACTGGAAATGAAAGAAGCAACAAAATATTTTGTAGTAAAGAAGAAGGCAGTTCCTGAAGTCCTTTTAAAGGTTGTAGAGGCAAAAAGCCTGCTGGAATCTGAAAAAGTACTGACAGTGCAGGAAGCTGTAGATATAGTAGGGATCAGCCGTAGTTCTTTTTACAAATACAAAGATGATATTTTTCAGTTTCATGACAATTTACAGGGAACGACTATCACACTTACATTCCAGATGGATGACGAGCCGGGACTTTTGTCCGATGTGCTGAAAATCATATCTGAGTATCGCGGAAACATTCTGACGATTCATCAGAGTATTCCGATTAATGGCATTGCTTCATTAAGCATTAGTATTCAGATTCTGGAAAATACAGGTGATGTTTCCGGAATGATTGCCGCCATGGAAGAGCAGAGAGGTGTACATCACATTAAGATATTGGCGAAAGAATAATCGTGCCTTGGTGATATCAAGACACAGAAAAGAGGGAAAAGTATGATTCATGTGGCAGTATTAGGGTATGGTACCGTAGGAAGCGGTGTCGTGGAAGTGATTGAAAAGAATAAAGCAGAAGTAAATAAAAAATCCGGCGCAGAGCTGAATGTGAAATACATTTTGGATTTGAGAGATTTTCCGGGAGATCCTTATGAAGATAAGGTGGTTCATGATTATGAGATCATTTTGAATGATGAGGAAGTAAGCATTATCTGTGAAACCATGGGCGGTGTGAGACCTGCATATGATTTTACCAAGAAGGCATTGCAGAAGGGCAAAAGTGTATGTACATCCAATAAGGAGCTGGTGGCAAATCATGGACCGGAATTGATTGCTATTGCAAAGGAGAATAATTGTAATTATCTGTTCGAGGCAAGTGTGGGCGGCGGTATTCCGATCATCAGACCATTGAATGCCAGCCTGACCGCGGAAAAGGTAGAAGCGATCACCGGTATCCTGAATGGTACTACCAACTACATCCTTTCCAAAATGCAGAATGAGGGTGCAGATTTTGATGCGGTATTAAAGATTGCTCAGGAGAAAGGGTATGCAGAGAGAAATCCGGAAGCAGATGTAGAGGGTTATGATGCGTGCCGTAAGATTGCTATTCTTTCTTCGTTAATGCTTGGCAAGAATGTAAATTATGAAAAGATTTATACAGAAGGTATCACAAAGATTACTGCCGATGATTTTGTGTATGCAAAAGCTATGGGAAGATCAATTAAACTTCTTGCTATGAGCAAAGTGACTGAATCCGGTAATATGGCTATGGTGACACCTTGTATGATCAGTAATGAGAATCCGCTGTATATGGTAAACGGTGTATTTAATGCGGTACTGGTGAAGGGTAACATGCTCGGAGATTCCATGTATTATGGAAGAGGTGCAGGAAAACTTCCTACGGCAAGCGCTGTGGTAGGTGATGTGATCGAGTGTGCAAGAAATCAGGGCAGGTTTTTGCCATGTTTCTGGGATCAGGAAGATGTGGCGCTGGCAGATATTTCAGAATTGAAAAGAAGCTTCTTTGTAAGGGCTTCAAAAGAGGCAAAGGCTGCATTGGAAGAAGCCTTCGTCGGTGGTCAGGTAATTGAACTGGATGGAAGAGATGATATCGGTTATGTAACGTTACCGGTAAAAGAAAAAGATTTTGCTTCTAAATATGCTGCATTGGGCAATACAGTATATGGACGAATTCGTATAGAAGACTAATAGGTGGGGAAAAGATGAAATATGTAGTAGTTCTCGGAGATGGAATGGCTGATGAGCCTATCAGCGTACTTGGAGGAAAGACTCCTTTGGAGACAGCTGTGACACCTCATCTGGACAGAATCAGTAAAATGGCTGAAATTGGCATGGTACACACAATTCCGGAAGGAATGAAACCGGGCTCTGATACCGCAAATTTAAGTGTGTTGGGATATGATCCAAAAGAATATTACTCCGGCAGATCCCCGTTAGAGGCACTCAGTATTGGGGTGCCCATGAAGGATACGGATGTTGCCATCAGGTGCAATATTGTTACCATTTCAGAAGAAGATGTTCCTTTTGAGGAAAAAACGATCATTGATCACAGTGCTTCTGAAATTGAGACAGAGGAATGCGGTGAATTGCTGAAGGTTGTAGCATCAGAGTTGGCAAATGAAATCTATCAGTTTTATATAGGTACCAGCTACAGACACTGTCTGATTTGGAATCAGGGTCATGTGGTAGAATTGACACCGCCTCATGATGTGTTAGGGAGCAAGATTGGGCAGTATCTGCCGGAGGATGAGATGCTGCGTTACATGATGAAGAAAAGTCATGAGCTTTTGGTGAATCATCCCATCAATATAGAGCGTAAGAAAAAAGGCTTAAATCCGGCAAATTGTTGCTGGTTCTGGGGAGCGGGCACGAAACCCATGCTCAGTTCTTTTGAAGAAAAGACCGGTAAAAAGGGAATGATGGTTTCTGCTGTGGACCTGTTGAAGGGGATTGCAGTGGGTGCCGGTATGGGTGTTGCATTGGTGGAAGGCGCCAACGGGGGTCTTCATACCAATTATGAAGGTAAAGTGGAAGCTGCGGCAAGCGCTCTTTTAAAAGATGGATATG
Source organism: Acetatifactor sp. (assembly GCA_045544275.1). Taxonomy (GTDB): domain Bacteria; phylum Bacillota; class Clostridia; order Lachnospirales; family Lachnospiraceae; genus Acetatifactor. The sequence continues at coordinate 34,153 of JAZPYS010000103.1, forward strand.
ATTTTGCATACATTCATGTGGAGGCTCCGGATGAAATGGGGCATCAGGGAAGTGTGGAACGTAAAGTGCAGGCGATTGAGTATCTGGATAAACGCGTAATCGGTCCTATTGTGCAGAAATTGGAAGAGGCGGGAGAAGCGTACAGACTGTTGGTATTGCCGGATCATCCCACACCGATCCGTGTGCGTACCCACACATCTGAAAATGTACCATATTTATTGTTTGACAGTACAAAGCCCGAAGCTTATGATTGGAATTATAATGAGCGTGAAGCCGGATGCAGTGGAAATCTTGAGATGATCGGGCACAAACTGATCGACAGATTTTTGCAAATAGATTGATTGCTATGGAGGCATATGAGGAGGAAATAAATTTATGAAAAAAGTAGTAAAATTCGGAGGCAGTTCCCTTGCCAGTGCCGATCAGTTCAAGAAAGTCGGAAATATCATCCATGCAGATGTGGAGAGAAAATTTGTAGTCCCTTCTGCACCCGGTAAGAGACATGGCAAAGACACAAAGGTTACCGATATGCTTTACGGCTGTTATGCATTGGCAGAGGAGGATAAAGACTTCAGTAAAGAGTTGGATGCCATCAAAGCTCGTTATCAGGAAATTATTAACGGGCTGGAACTGGATTTGTCTTTGGAGGATGAATTTGTCACAGTAGAAAAGAACTTCAAAGAAAAAGCAGGCAAGGATTATGCGGCTTCCCGTGGTGAATATCTGAATGGTATCATTATGGCAGCATATTTGGGATATGAATTTGTAGATGCAGCCGAAGTGATCCGTTTTGATGAGAATGGTGAATTTGATGCAGCTACTACCAACAAGATTATGTCCGAAAGACTGGCACAGTATGAAAGAGCTGTTGTGCCTGGATTTTATGGAGCTATGCCGGATGGCAAGGTTAAGACTTTCTCAAGAGGCGGTTCTGATGTGACAGGTTCCATCGTGGCAAAGGCAGTAAAAGCGGATGTATATGAAAACTGGACAGATGTTTCAGGATTCTTGCTTGCGGATCCGAGAATTATCAAGAATCCGGTTGCAATCGAAACGATCACATATCGTGAGCTTCGAGAACTGGCTTATATGGGAGCAAGCGTACTTCATGAAGATGCCATTTTCCCGGTAAGACAGGAAGGCATCCCCATCAATATCCGCAATACCAATGCACCGGATGATGAAGGTACCTGGATCGTGGGAAGTACTTGTCAGAAGTCTAAATATGTGGTAACCGGTATCGCCGGCAAGAAGGGCTTCTGTTCTATCAATATTGAAAAAGATATGATGAACTCAGAAATTGGTTTCGGACGTAGAGTACTGCAGGCATTTGAAGATTATGGTATTTCTTTTGAACATGTGCCTTCCGGTATTGATACCATGACTGTATTTGTACATCAGGATGAATTCATACATAAAGAACAAAAGGTGGTTGCTGCCATCCATAGACTGGCAAATCCGGATACAATCGATATTGAAGCGGATCTGGCGCTGATTGCGGTAGTGGGCCGCGGTATGAAGTCAACCAGAGGTACTGCAGGCAGAATCTTCTCCGCCCTTGCTCACAGTAATATCAACGTTAAGATGATCGATCAGGGATCTTCCGAACTGAATATCATTATTGGTGTAGCAAATCAGGATTTTGAGACTGCTATAAAAGCAATTTATGACATTTTTGTAACAGCACAATTATAAATAGAAAAGCGGAGCATAGGTGCGGCAGAGCATTTATGCTCCGCTTTTTTTAGGTGGCAATACTAATGTTATTCATAAGCGTATCAATGTAAAAAATCAGCATAAAACCCTAAATCAATCTAAATAAACAGACAATTCTAGCGTTAATAAAAATAATTGAAAAAACTTTAAAATAATTTCAAAAATGTATTGACAAATAAAAAATGCGTGCTATAATAAAGACATAAAGAAGAACAAAACAAAAACAAACAAAACTGAACAAAGAAAAAAGTTCAAATCTTAAAGAAAGGAAGGTACGGACCACCAGAAGCAGATAGGGAGATTCCCCAGAAACGAGAATCAGCATAAAGGCTTCCAAAGTAATAAATATTAACATAATGAAGATTGGTTAAAACATTAAAAAAGGAAGCAAAAGACAAAATTCACATAGAGTATCCGATAAATAAAGCACAATTTGGAGGATAAACCGTTGGACAATTAAGACCAGTTAATTTAACTTAGTGAAAGGAAGGTATAGTCCAACCAAAACTTAAAGGGCGATTCCCCGAAGAAGAGAATCATAAGAACAGACTTCCATGAAATGAAAATTCTAAGATCAAAAAAAGAAATGCAGTTATAAAGATAAAAGAGTAAAAAGCAATAAAAGCTGCAGTACAATCAGTACAAAAGAAAAGGGATTAAGAGAAAAGAGATGGAAGGATGAGTAAAAACTTCATATAGATATCCAAAGAACAAATAAATTAAAATTTGGAGGATAAAAACCATTGGATAGCATAGTTTAAACGGGCGTATTGATGAAAAGAAAATAGTCAATACGCCCGATTTCATTGCGTTCCGGCGTTGGGGACGGAAAACATTCAGCATTATGAAGCAAAAAAGATACAAATATGAATTAAAATTAATATATTTTCTATAGTCATGAGAATATATTTTGTGATAAGATTAAAAGTGCAAAATGTTGAATGAATGGAGAATATTATGAAAAAATCCGGAACAGAAGCGGAGAGAAGAGAATATAGAAGAAAAAGAAAGCAAAGAAGTCAGGCTTTAGCATATATATTGTTGTTTATGATGGTAATTGCCATGAGTATAGGTGTTGTGGCCGGTGTAAAGGTTATTGCCGGAAAGTCACCTACAAAGGATGTATCTCAGGAGAGCAGTCAGGAAATGATTCAAAGTTTGCTGGGATCTGAAGAAGCCATTGAGGCGCCGGAAGAAACGGAAAGTGTACCGGAGCTTACTGCGGAGGAGAAACTGGATCTGTTCATAGATGAAAAGATAGAACAAATGCCGTTGGATGAGAAAGTGGCAGGGTTGTTCTTTGTGACTCCGGAATCCATTACGGGCGTAAATACTGCTGTAAAGGCAGGCGATGGTACAAAGACTGCTTTGGAGAAGTATGCAGTGGGTGGCCTGATTTATTTTAAAAAGAATATTCAGTCCAAAGAGCAGATTGCAGAGATGATTAGCAATTCTCAGAATTATAGTAAATATCCTTTGTTTATCGGTGTGGATGAAGAAGGCGGCAGTGTGAATCGTGTGGCAGATGCAGGACTGGTACAAAAGCAGCCTTCAGCGGCAGAGATTGGTTCTTCCGGTGATGCCAACAATGCGTATCAGGCTGGTGTTGCAATTGGTACATATCTTTCAGAACTGGGCTTTAATGTGAATTTTGCACCGGTGGCAGATCTGGCAAATGTTACAGACAGTGTCATGAAAAACAGAGCATATGGAAGTGATGCAGCCACGGTGGCACCTTTTGTAACATCCATGATAACAGGACTTCAGGAAAAAGGTGTGACTGCCTGCCTGAAACATTTTCCGGGTATCGGTAGCACTACTGCAGATACCCACAATGGTCTGGCATCTACATCCAGAACTGCGGAAGAATTCCGCAGCCAGGAATTTGAGGTGTTCAAAGCGGGTATTGAGGCAGGAGTACAGATGATCATGGTCGGTCATGTAAATGTACCTGCATTGGATGACGACAACAATCCGGCGTCCATGTCAAAGGCAGTGATCACTGATATGCTGAGAGGGGAATTGGGGTATGATGGTGTGATCATTACGGACGCATTGAATATGTCTGCGATTTCCCAATATTATAGCTCAGAACAGGCTGCTATCATGGCGTTGAAAGCAGGATGCGATATGCTGCTTATGCCGGAAGATTTTCTCCAGGCATATGCAGGAGTTATGGCAGCAGTGGCAGATGGAACGATATCCGAGCAGAGAGTGAATGATTCGCTGAAGAGGATTTATCGGATTAAGTATGCAGATGCTGTGAAGTGAGTTTTTTCAATGGAATTGTAGTAAAAAATAAGCTTGTTGTATGTTTGAATTTCTGGTATAGTAATTTTATGGTGCTACCATAACGGTAGGCGGTTAGCCCTCCACGGAGGGATTATAAAGCCCTCCCGACAAAAGAAAGGAGGGATTGCAATGGTTACATATGCAGATTTATTTCAATTTGTAATGATGCTTGTTGCTGTTGTTACCTTGGTCTACAAGATAACAAAAAAATAACCGCCCTCTGCCAAAAGATGCGGTTATTTTTAACACATATTTAGGCTAACCGTCTATCGGTAGCACTTTTATATATTTATCGTAGCAAATTATTGTTCATTTGTCAATATTACAAGATTATTATATGCAAATAAATTTACTTATACAATATGTTTTAGAAAATTGCAAGAGTCTTCAAATTTTGAACAGTATAAAAACAGCGGAAACATCGAACCTTCGAGCCCCAGACGGGAAGTCGAACATATGACTTGCAAGCAAGTTACAGCGGAGAAATGCTTCGCATTCTCCTAATTTCAATTTGTGGGTCTTACGCTTCAATAAAAAACGGACATCCAATCGGATATCCGTTTTTTATTGAAGCGCGAGACGGGGATCGAACCCGCGACCCCCTCCTTGGCAAGGAGGTGCTCCACCGCTGAGCCACTCGCGCATGTTTGTTGTGTTCCTCGGAACAAAATTTATAATACAGCATGTAAAAGGATTTGTCAATAACTATTTTAAAATTTTTTATAATTTTTTTTCTGTTCAAAAAATAGGTACAATATGTACAGCTTGACTTATAAGTATCTGTAAAATTTAAGAAAGGTATAAAGACATTGCCACTAATTTATGTTACAATACTAAAATAAAAGGCTTTTCTTGGAGGTACTCGAGAAATGGGAGAGAAAAATTACAGTACAGGGCAGCTGATCAAGCGGTTTCTGCCTTATTATAAAAATTATTGGGGAATTATGGTCAAAGATTTGTGCTGTGCGGCACTGACCACGGTGTGTGAGCTGGTACTGCCGTTGATCATGCGTTATATCACTAATGAAGCGATTGGCGGTGCAGCTACTTTGTCGATCAGGGTAGTGTGTGGTCTGGGGACTTTGTACTTCCTGCTACGGGTGGTGGATTGTCTTGCGAACTTTTATATGTCTAATACGGGACATGTGATGGGTACAATGATTGAGACGGATATGAGGCGGGATGCATACAATCATCTGCAGAAATTGTCCAATACCTACTTTAACAATACTAAGGTAGGGCAGATCATGGGTCGTATTACCAATGACTTGTTTGACGTGACCGAATTTGCACATCATTGTCCGGAGGAGTTTTTCATTGCCGGGATCAAGGCTGTGATTTCCTTTGTAATACTGATTCGGATTAATGTGCCACTGACACTGATCTTGTTTTTGTGTATTCCGGTAATGATCGGTGTGTGTATGCCGCTGAATTTTTTTGTACGCAGTACATTTCGTAAGCAACGGAATCAGATAGGAGAATTGAATGCACGTATTGAGGATAGTCTGCTGGGACATAAAGTGGTGAAAGCATTTACCAATGAGGACGTGGAAATCGGAAAGTTTGAAGTGGATAATCACAAATTTCTGGATATTAAAAAGCAGACCTATAAATATATGGCAGCATTCCATACCAGTATCAGGATGTTTGATGGATTGATGTATCTGATCGTGCTGGTGGCGGGCAGTATTTTCATGTTGAAGGGCGGTATTGAAGCAGGAGATCTGGTGGCGTATCTGATGTATGTTTCTACATTGATTGCAACCATCAGGCGAATTATTGAATTTGCAGAACAGTTTCAGCGAGGCATGACCGGTATCGAGCGTTTCCTGCAGATTGTGGATGCGGATATTGAGATTTTTGATGAACCGAACGCTGTAGAATTGGAGGAGCCCAAGGGGGACATTTGTTTTGAGAATGTAGGCTTTGAATATCCCGATGATCACAATTTGGTATTTACCAATCTGAACCTGAAGATTCATGCAGGAGAAAAGCTGGCTATCGTGGGTCCTTCCGGTGGGGGTAAGACCACTTTGTGCAATCTGATTCCTCGTTTTTATGATGTGTCCGGAGGTAGGATTACGCTGGATGGGCAGGACATCAAGCATTTTACGTTAAAGAGTCTGAGAAGCAATATCGGTATCGTGCAGCAGGATGTGTATCTGTTCTCAGGAACGGTTTATGAAAATATTTTATACGGCAGGAAGGATGCTACAAGGGAAGATGTCATGGAGGCGGCAAAGAAAGCCGGTGCCCACGATTTTATAATGGAATTAAAAGATGGGTATGATACATATGTTGGTGAAAGGGGAGTAAAATTATCCGGAGGGCAGAAGCAACGTATTAGTATCTCCAGAGTCTTTTTGAAGAATCCGCCAATTATTATTTTGGATGAGGCTACTTCAGCTTTGGATAATGAGAGCGAATTTGCAGTTGCAAGATCGTTGGCAGAGCTTTCCAAGGGAAGAACAACACTGACAATTGCCCACAGGCTTTCAACGATCCGCAATTCAGACCGTATTTTAGTACTGACAGATGAAGGAATTGTGGAAGAGGGCAATCACGAACAGCTGATGGAACAGAAGGGAATGTATTATCATCTGTATGAGACCGCCAATGCCCTCAAATAAGAAGAAATAAGAGAAATATAGACTCGGGAAAGGAGAGTGCCTATGAAACTTACATTTATCGGAGCTGCTCATGAAGTGACAGGAAGCTGTCATTATCTGGAGGTAGGCAATAAACACATTTTAGTAGACTGTGGTATGGAGCAGGGGGTAAATACTTTTGAAAATGCACAACTTCCTGTGGAAGAGGCGATGATTGATTATGTGCTGCTGACCCATGCACATGTGGATCATTCCGGCAATCTTCCGCTTTTATATGCAAAAGGATTCAGAGGACAGATTTATACCACGGAAGCTTCAGCGGATCTGTGCAGCATCATGCTTCGTGATTGTGCACATATTCAGACCATGGAAGCGGAACAAAAGAACAGAAAACTTCGCCGTCGTGCCGGTGCTACCTTGGTGGAACCTTTGTTTACCATGGAGGATGCAGAAGGCTGTATCAAGTCTATCGTACCATGTAATTACAATGAAGAAATTGAAGTTTGCGAAGGTGTAAGGATTCGGTTTACGGATATCGGTCATCTGTTAGGATCCGCCAGTATCGAAGTGTGGCTGACAGAAGGAGATGTGACAAAAAAGATTGTATTTTCCGGCGATATCGGCAATATCAATCAGCCATTACTGCGGGATCCAAGTCCTACTTCACAGGCGGATTTCGTGGTCATGGAATCTACTTATGGTGACAGATACCATGACATGGAGAGTGTGGATTATGTAGGAGAACTGGCACAGATATTGAAGGAAACTTTTGACAAAGGCGGCAATGTGGTGATTCCTTCCTTTGCAGTGGGCAGAACACAGGAGCTTTTGTATTTCCTGCGCAAGATCAAGGTAGGAAAATTGGTGAAAGGTCATGAAGATTTCCCGGTTTATGTGGATAGTCCTATGGCGGTGGAGGCCACCGGTGTGTTTACGGAAAACCGCTGGGAATGCTTTGATGAGGAAGCCATGGAGTATGTCAATGCGGGCATCAATCCGATTGCTTTTGCAGGCTTGAGATTGTCCATTACCAGCGATGAGTCCAAAGCAATTAATTTCGATGATAAACCAAAGGTAATATTGTCTGCTTCCGGCATGTGTGAAGCGGGACGTATCCGCCATCATTTGAAGCACAATCTTTGGCGGCCGGAGTGTACCATTTTATTTGTAGGATATCAGTCGGTGGGAACCCTGGGCAGGATCATTTTGGAGGGAGCTCCGGAAGTAAAGCTTTTTGGAGAACCCATAGAGGTCAGGGCCACGATTAAGAGCATGCGGGGCTTGAGCGGTCATGCAGATAAGGATGGTCTGATCAAATGGATCAATGCTTTCGAGGAAAAACCTAAGAAGGTGTTTGTGGTCCATGGGGATGACAATGCCTGCACCGCTTTTACAGAGTGCTTGAGAGTGGAGTATGGGCAGAGAGCATATGCACCATACAGCGGAACGGTATTTAATCTGCTCAGCAACAAGTTTGAATTTGAGACAGAACCGATTCTGTTGAAAAAGAAAACACAGCCTGCAACAGGTGCTTATGCAAGGCTTCTTGCGGCGGGACAGAGGCTGCTTGGGATTATCAAGAAAAATGAGCATGGTGCCAACAAGGATTTGGCAAAGATGGCGGATCAGATCATAGCACTTTGCGATAAATTTGAGAGATGGTAGACGGCTGAAAACAGGATGAATGAAGAAAAAATATTAAGGAGAATAGGATCATGAGCTATGCAGATAAAGTGTTTATTGATATGTGTAAGGATATTTTAGAGAATGGAACCAGCACAGAAGGCGAAAAAGTGCGTCCAAGGTGGGAGGATGGTACGCCGGCATATACCATCAAGAAATTCGGTGTGGTGAACCGCTATGATTTGTCTAAGGAGTTTCCCATCATGACATTGAGAAGGACTGCGCTGAAAAGTGCTACGGATGAAATTCTCTGGATCTGGCAGCAGAAATCCAACAATATCAAAGACCTGCACAGCCATATCTGGGATGAGTGGGCAGATGAGGATGGTTCCATCGGGAAAGCCTATGGATATCAGTTGGGTGTGAAGCATCAATACAAGGAAGGTATGATGGACCAGGTAGATCGTGTGATCTATGATCTGAAGAACAATCCTTTCAGCCGCCGTATCATGACCAATATTTATGTACATCAGGATCTCCATGAAATGAACCTGTATCCCTGTGCATACAGCATGACCTTCAACGTAACCCAGAAACCGGGAGATGAAAAATTGACATTGAATGCGATCTTGAATCAGCGTTCCCAGGATATATTAGCGGCAAACAACTGGAACGTAGTACAGTATTCTGTGCTGGTGCATATGCTGGCACAGGTATGTGACATGAAGGTGGGAGAATTGGTCCATGTGATTGCGGATGCTCACATTTATGACAGACATATCCCGATCATTAAGGAACTGATTTCCCGTGAGCCCAAGGAAGCACCGAAATTCTGGCTGAATTCGGAAATCAAGGATTTCTACCAATTTACCAGAAATGATGTGCGGGTGGAAGGATATGAAACTGGGGAGCAGATATTAAATATTCCGATAGCAATTTAGCGATTATGAGAAACGGGGCCAGAAGGCTATTCAAGAGCTGCTGTGCCCCGTTTTTGATGTTATACATTTTGTATGAGAAGTTGATGCTTAGTTACTCATCAAATGCTGCAGTGGGTAGGGAGGATAAATCATCTAAAGATATCGTTGGCAATGTCACCGCTTCATTTTCGATAAACATAAGCATATAAATCGGATAATATACGAGATTTCCCTTCACTTCAACGTTGTAATTTGAGAAGATAAAAGCTTCTTCAATGGAGTAGTTGGAGATTTCCATAATATTGCTCAATGCAGAATGTCGTTGATAATTTTTGCCGCTTTTTACTTCTATAGGCAAGATCTTTCCTTTGTATTCGATAACAAAGTCTAATTCGCCAAATTTCTTGCTGTTGTAATAGTACAGCTTGAAACCATGTGTTCTTAACTCTTGAGCGACTGCATTTTCGTATAATGCACCATTGTTAATATCTTGGTTTTCGGAAAGCAGCTGCATCTTTATTGTCTTGCCATATAAAGTAGTCAACATTCCTACGTCAGAAAGAAACAATTTAAAAAGGCTGCTCTTTTCGTTCAATAACAAAGGGATAGTCGGCTCTGCAACATTATAAACCGGTAACGCCACTCCGGCACTTGAAAGCCAGATGAAATTATCCACGCTTCGGGAATAGCGAAGTCCTTTTTTCAGGTCAGCAAAATTGAATCTTTTATTGCTGCTATTTAATTCTGCCGGTATCAAGTCATATATCTGTGTAAGATATGGTTTCTTTTCCTGTACCTCATAGTGAGTAAAGTCCTTCTTGTATTGTAAAACAATGTCATCGTGCTCGGAAATAACATCTTCCAGACTTCTTGTCTCCTGAAATTTTTGTACAGCAGCAGGCATGCCGCCAACATTCAAATACATATTGAATATCTGCATCATTCGTTGGTGTACGGTATCGTTGACAGGCTTACGCTCAACAAAAGAACGGTACAAGGAAGAGCGAAGATCCTCGGAAAAATTATAAATTTGCAAAAACTCCTCAAAGTCGAGCGGATACATGGTATAGGTCTTCAAATAACCTACCGGGGCTGATTTAATGTTCTTTAATTCAACGCCAAGAAGGGAGTCGCTAAATATATAGCGGAAGGAACCTTCATCCACCCAGAATTTGATTTTTGTTGTCAATTCCTTAAATTCTTGTATCTCATCAAAGAAGATAAAAGTCTTACCTTTTTTGAATGGTTTGTCTGCGAATAGAGACAGATTTGCAATCATGTCATCAACAGTTTCGCTTTTTGCAAGCAAACCAGCAAGTGCCGGAGTTTTCAGAAGATTAAATTCAATATATTCGCACTCTTCTTTTTCTAAAACACTTCTTATAATATATGTTTTACCAACCTGTCTGGCTCCGTCAATCAGCAATGCTTTTCTGCTGTTCTTGATCCATGCACTTATTTTTTTTTTCGATTTTTCTATGCAACATATCATTGCTCCTCCTTACACGATCATATTATACTACCTTGATGTCATTTATTCAATGAAATTTCATAATAAAATGACATTTTTTCTTATTAAAAAAGAGATAAAATGACATTTATTCTCGTGGATTGACAAATGTGGCATATATGTCATACAATTAAATGGAAATTTAAATAAAAGGGGATTCCTCATATGAATATATTAGTTACAGTGGACGAACGCTGGGGTATTGGCAATTATGATAAGCTGTTGGTGCAGATACCTAAAAATCAGAAGCTGTTTATGGAAGAGACTGCAGGGAAGGTGGTCGTAGTGGGAAGGAAAGCCCTGCAGACTTTTCCCCAGGGAATGCCGATGCAGGGAAGAACTACAATTGTGTTGTCTAAGAAGTCTGACTTGAAGATAAAAGGGGCGACAGTATTGTCTTCTGTAGAGGCACTTCTGAAAGAACTGAAAAAGTATCCGGACAAGGACATTTATGTGGCAGGTGGCGAGAGTGTATATGAACAGCTGCTGCCATATTGTAATGTGGTACATGTGACAAAAATAGATCGTGCTTATGCTGCAAACAAGTATTTCCCCAATTTAGATAAAGATCCAGAATGGAAGATTACGGCAGAGAGTGACGAACAGACTTACTTCGATATTGCGTATGAGTTTTTGAAATATGAGAGGAAGAAGTAAAAATCCACACTTAACCACGATAAAGTGCTGAAGTTTCTTGACATTTGTAAGGATTGGTATATAATTAATTTTTAAGAGCGTGTGGAATGTTTAAGCATTCTTAAAAATACAAATGTAAGCCGCAAAACGGCGGAATGTGAGGAGTCATGGAAAAAAAGAATATCGACTGGGGTAATTTAGGTTTTGGATACGTACAGACTGATTACAGATATGTGTCCAATTTTAAGAACGGTGCATGGGATGAAGGTACGATTACTACTGATGCAACTGTTGTGTTGAATGAGTGCGCAGGTGTACTGCAGTATGCACAGACTGTATTTGAGGGAATGAAGGCGTATACCACGGAAGATGGCCATATCGTAACCTTCCGTCCTGACTTAAATGCAGAACGTATGATGGAGTCAGCAGCAAGACTGGAAATGCCTGTATTCCCGAAGGAAAGATTTATTGATGCAGTAGAAAAGGTTGTGGCTGCAAATGAGGCATTTGTTCCTCCTTACGGAAGCGGCGCTACATTATATATTCGTCCATATATGTTTGGTTCTAATCCTGTTATCGGCGTAAAGCCTGCTGATGAATATCAGTTCAGAATTCTTACTACACCGGTTGGCCCTTACTTCAAGGGTGGTGTGAAGCCTCTTACGATCAGAGTAAGTGATTTTGACCGTGCGGCGCCAAACGGTACAGGTCATATCAAGGCTGGTCTGAACTATGCAATGAGTTTACATGCAATTGTAGATGCACATCATCAGGGATATGATGAAAATATGTATTTAGACGCAAAGACAAGAACCAAAGTAGAAGAGACCGGTGGGGCCAACTTCTTGTTCGTGACGAAGGATAACAAGGTAGTAACACCTAAGTCATCCAGCATCTTACCTTCTATTACACGCCGTTCTTTACTGTATGTTGCAAAAGAATATCTGGGTCTGGAAGTGGAAGAAAGAGAAGTATTCTTAGATGAAGTAAAGGATTTCGCAGAATGTGGTCTTTGTGGTACAGCGGCTGTTATCTCTCCTGTAGGTAAGATTGTGGATCATGGCACAGAAATCTGTCTGCCAAGTGGTATGACTGAGATGGGACCTACAACCAAGAAGCTGTATGAGACCTTGACAGGTATCCAGATGGGGCGTATTGAAGCTCCTGAAGGATGGATTCACGTAATTAAATAATAATCTTTGTAGACCAAAGGAATGAAATGGTGGTATAATGAATGCATTGTACTACCATTTTTGTGTTGGGGACATTTTGATCCTGATGATTCAAGTAAAGGAGATATATTTTGAAATTTTTACACACCAGTGATCTTCATATCGGAAAGAAAATATTTGAGACTTCGCTGCTGGAGGAGCAGCGGGGCATGTTGGATCAGATTTTGTGCACTGCTGTGGAGGAAGCTGTGGATGCGGTGGTGATAGCGGGGGATGTGTACGACAGATCGGTGCCTGCTACGGAAGCGGTGACACTTTTAGATGAGTTCCTGACCCGATTGGCTGAAAAAAAGATTCCTGTCATTATGATCAGCGGTAATCATGATTCCCCGGAGCGGGTAGGTTTTGCAGATAAAATTTTGGAAAAACAGGGGATTTATATTGGGGGGACATATGATGGAGTTTTGCGCAAGGTAAAGCTGACAGATGCATTCGGCAAGGTGGTATTCGTCTGTCTGCCTTTTGTGAAGCCGGCTGTAACCGGAGGAACAACTTGTGCAGAGGCAGTGGAAAATATCTTAAAAAGAGAAGCAATAGATTTTCAGGATGGTAATCGATATGTGCTGGTGACACATTATTTCGTGACGGGAGCATCCGGGGAGCAGCCCCAGCTGTCAGAAGCAGAGACCGGCATTGATGTGGGCGGTATCGACAATGTGCCTGCGAATGTGTTTGAGGGATTTCATTATGTGGCGCTGGGACATATTCACAAAGCACAGCACATCAGCGGCGGACCGATTTATTATTCCGGAGCGCCTATGAAATATGCTTTCTCGGAGGCGGGCAGTGTTAAGTCTGTGAATATTGTGGAGTTGGATGAGAAAGGTAAAGTAACTATTTGTAAAAAAATAATTACGCCTCTTCGTGAAATGCGTTGTATCAAGGGGAAATTGGAAGAATTGATCAGAGAAGATGTAGTGAATGACTCGGAAGTAGATTTTATGGACTTTATACAGGTAACATTGACCAATCGTGAAGAACTGGTGAATCCGATCGGAACCTTGCGCAGTGTATATCCCAATGTTCTGCAGATTCTGTTGGAGAAAAATTATAGTGTTTCGGAAGAAACATATGAGAGTAAGTTAAGAGGAGAACGGAAGAGTACAGAAGAATTGTTTGCCAGATTTTATGAAATGTTGACCGGCAGTGCATTGGATGACCGGCAATGGAAAGCAGTTCGGCAGGCTGCATCAGAGGAAGAGGAAGATAAATGAAACCTGAGAAATTGACAATTTGCGGCTGGGGGCCTTACAGGGAACTGGCAGAGATTGATTTTGATAAATTTGGCGGGCAGGGCTTGTTTTTGATCACCGGAGCCACCGGTGCGGGCAAGACCACTATTTTTGATGCCATTACGTATGCTTTGTATGGAGCACTCAGCGGTGAGGTCAGGGACAAAGAACGAAGCAGTGTGCGCAGTGATTTTGCGGATGCAGACACCCCTACCTATGTGGAATTGCAGATGCTGCATGGAGGAAAGCGGTATTATATCAAGCGGAACCCGGAATATCTGAGACCGAAAAAAAGAAGCAGTGGCGGGACAGCATATACAAAGGAAAAGGAAAATGCAGTTCTTAGTGAAGAATCCGGTAAGGTAATCGAAGGTGTAAAAGAAGTTAATGCGTATCTGAAAGAAATTCTGTCTTTGGATTATACACAGTTTAAACAACTATCCATGATTGCGCAAGGGGAGTTTGCAAGACTGTTGACAGCTTCACCGAAAGATAAAACAAAGATATTCCGTGAAATATTCGGTACCGGGATTTATGAGCGATTTACATTTCATTTGGGGCAGAGGGCTAAGCAGCAGTATCAAGGGATCATGGAGCAAAAGCATAAGCTGGAAGAGGTATTGAAGCTTTTGGAGGATTCCATTGATAAGTCTTTGCTTTCGGAAGAAAGCAGACTGATGTTTACAGAGCTTATTTCAGCAAAAAACTGGAATTATGATGCTTTGGCTAATTATCTGAAGGATCAGAAGAAAGCGGTCAAGAATGCTTTAAAGGTATCAGAGGTGGAGCTTGTCACAGCGGAAGAACAATTGACAGAGAAAAACGGACAGCTGACCAGAATGCAGGAAGAGAATAAACGTATTCAAGAGTATCTGAATGTGTCAGCGACTTTGGAAGCTCTAGAAGCCCAAAAAGAAGTTATAGAGAAAAAGGAGCAGATGGGCAGACAGGCTGCAAATGCCGGCTGGGTAGAAGTGGGTGATATCAGGCTGCAGAATGCAGATAAATTGTTGCAGTTGTCAGAAAAAGAAGCTGCTGATTTGGTATCTGATGTGGAGGCAAGAAAAGCAGAGCTGAAAGAAAAACTGCCCGTATGGGAAAAACGGCAGGAGTTGAATGATTTCCTTCAGAAGCTTGCCCTTTTAGAGAAAGAAAAGCGGGATTTGCGAGAGGTAGAGGAGGAACTGCATGAAAAATTGCAGAGAGAGACGATTTGTAAGGAAAAATTCTTAAATGAAGAAAAGAAAAGTCTTCTGTTAAAACAGGAGTATGAAGAAGCTGTCAGGGCAAAGCGCCGGGCGGCAATTGGTATTGCTGCAGAACTGCTAGAGGAAGGAAAACCCTGCCCGGTTTGTGGTTCAGTGGAGCATCCTAATCCGGCAGCAAAGCAGGAAGGGATTTTGACAGAGGAAGAACTGGAAAATTTGAAAGAGGGATTGGAGCGCACCGAGGAAACTGTTAATATATGTTATCGGGAAGTAGTGATATTGCAGACCCGGATAAAAGATATACAGGAAAAGCAGGTACAGTCTATTGATGTCATAAAGCAATTGGAAAGGCTGCAGCAGGAAGTGCTGGATCAGGACCGGCATGGTGTGTTTGGGCTTTTTTATGGTCAAAACGTAGATGTGGCAGAAAAGGCATTACAGACAACCATTGAAAAAGTGCAAAATTTGCAGATTATACTTCGGGAAAAGCAGATACGACAGGAACAGTTGGATGGCATCATCAAGCAACAGAGAAAGGATTGCCTGGATGCAGCAGCTGCACTTAAAGAATTGTTATTGCAATATGGTTTTGCGTCAAGGGAGGCTTACCGGCAGGCGCGCCTGCCGAAACAGGAGAGAGAGCAGCTTGCGAAGGAAGTGGACGAATATCACAGGAAAGTAAGTACGAACAGAGAATTGTTGCTGCATTTTGAAAACCATATTAAGGCAAAAGAATTCGTGGATTTAGAGCCGCTGAAAGAAGAAGTCTTGCAGATACAGAATCTGAAAGATACAGTACTGACTAAAGTAAAAAGTTGGGAGATGCTTTTACATGAGCTGGATAGAACATTGAAAGTATTTCAGGAAAAGAGAAAACAGGTTGAGAAGCTCAGTGATGAATACAGTTATATCAAAGAGCTGGAAAATATCGCATCAGGAAACAATGCTAAAAAGTTAGTCTTTGAACAGTATGTGTTGGCCGGATATTTTGAGGAGATATTAAGTGCTGCCAATATCCGATTCCGTAAGATGACCTCCGGGAGATATGAGATGCATCGTGTTCAGGAAGTGGGAGATGGGCGTACCAAGGATAATTTAGAGATTCAGGTCATGGATTATTATACCGGTAAGCACCGGTCTGTCAGGACCTTGTCAGGAGGAGAATCCTTTAAAGCATCCCTTTCTCTTGCGCTTGGATTGAGTGATGTGATACAGGCAATGAATGGTGGAATCAGGGTGGAGGCACTGTTCATAGACGAAGGATTTGGGGCTTTGGACGGTGAATCATTGGATCAGGCTTGCGAAACATTGTTAAGTCTGGTAGAATCAGACAGAATCATAGGTATTATTTCCCATGTTCCGGAGCTGCGGGAACGTATCAGCAAACAGATTGTGATCGATAAGCAGGGCAGTGGAAGTACCTTGAAGATGATTGTTTAAAAGGATAAAGGAAATTTATAGGTTTGAAAAGAAGAGTTTTTTTAAAAAAAATAGTAATAATTGCACTTACCGGTATTCTAGTGATCGGTGGTGCGGCAGCATGCGGCAATAGTGAAGAAGAAGCGGCAACAGGACTTTTTAGTGGATTTGGAAAAAACGAGCTGTTCAGGATAGGAGATGTTTCTTGCACCATGCCTGAGTATATGGTCTTTTTGACCAATACCAAGAATCAGTATGAGCATGTTTATGGCAGTGAAATCTGGGAGGTGGCACTGGGAGAGGTCACCTTGGCGGATAATGTAAAGGATACAGTTCTGGCTAAGATTGCCCAGATAAAGACCATGAGTTTAATGGCTGCAGAGAAAGGGATCACACTATCTGAGGAACAGGAAGGTAAAGTGCAGGCTGCGGCATCGGAATATTTTAGCTCTTTGAGTGAGGCGGAAGTGACTGCTTTGGCAATCACCAGGGAGGAGATTGTGGGACTTTATCGGGAATATGCCTTGGCAGATATGGTGTACCGGCAGATTATTGACAACGTAGATCCTGAAATCAGTGATGACGAAGCCAGAACAATTACAGTAGATCAGATTCATATGAAGACATATACCATTGACAGTCAGGGGACCCGCATGGAGTTCTCCAATACGATGAAGGCTGAAGTGGAAAAAGATATGCAGGATATATATGAGTTTGCTACAGTAGATGGACGGGATTTTACGGAGTTGGCGAATAAATATAATGAAGCAGAGACGGTACGCCTCTCTTTCCGCAAGGGAGAAGCAGATCAGGCCCTGGAGGATGCAGGATTTGACTTAGCGACCAATCAAGTCAGTGAAGTGATCAAGACGGCGGATGGTTACTATCTGCTGAAATGTATCAGTACTTATGATAAAGAGCAGACAGATGCCAACAAAGAACGCATCATTCAGCAGCGCAAAGATGAGGCTTTCAGTCAGGAGTACGATGTATTTGTAGAGAAACTCAGTAAAAAAATCAACGAAAAGCTTTGGAATAGCACTGAGTTTCTGCAGGATGAGGCTGTTGATACGGATGACTTTTTTGAGGTTTATGAGAAATACTTGTGATAGCGGAATGGTCATAGCGGTGGAGTAAACCGATTCAGGAAGCCTATGTGGCAGGATATTGGGAGAAGTTGACAGATTTTATCAGAAGTCTGTTCAATTCCACTTTTAAGACAAATCCATGGCTGGAACGGGCGATTTTGACTGGTATTACCAGAATAAGCAAGGAATCCATTTTCTCGGATTTAAATAATCTTGAAGTTGTTACAACGATTACAAATAAATATGAAGAGTCCTTCCGATTTACAGAGGATGAAGTGTTTGAAGTGACATCTATAATCCGTGGTCTGTTTTAAACTTTTTGGATAAAGGCGAGTTGGACACCTACTGGACAAATACCAGCTCTAACAGTTTGATTAATAAATTGATTCGGGAAGGAAATTCGGAGATAAAAATGACTATGGAAGATTTGCTCCAGGGCAACCCCTTCCATACGCAGATAGACGAGCAAATTGTATTGAATCAGCTAAGCCAAAAGATTAGTGCCATTTGGAGTCTCCTTCTTGCGTGCGGTTATCTGAAAGTTGTAAATTATAAACGAAATCCTAAAAATGGAAAGCCGGAATATAAATTAGAGCTTACAAATAAGGAAGTTCACCTTATGTTTGAAGAAATGATAAATGGATGGTTTGCAGATTAT
>JAZPYS010000104.1:0-9743 GCA_045544275.1 Acetatifactor sp.
AAAATATTCATGATCATCATAGTATCGTTTTAACAATCCTGCATGACCGTTGCCCCAATATGCCTTTCCGGCAAAATCTTCGGAATCCTTAACAACAAGCTGGCCATTGATCCAGAGCTGTTTATCGATATAACGTGCAATCCCTTTTTCAAAGATAACTTCGAAGAGGGGATTGGAGTTCTCGGGATATCCATTGGTAGCAAAGAAGACACCCCGGACACCGCTTTCCATTTCTAAGACTGCGGAGCAGGTATCCTCTACTTCGATAATACCATCTAAGGTATAATTACACATCTGTGCCTTTACATTTTTAACATTCCCTAACAGGTAACTGAAGAAATCAAGTGTGTGGATGGCCTGATTAATCATCAAACCGCCGCCTTCTGTTGCCCATTTTCCGCGCCAGTCAGCACTTTCATAATAAGCCTGATCTCTGTGCCAGGTAAGCATTGCTTTGGCAGCCTTGACTTCTCCCAATTCATAATTATCAATCAATTCTTTCAGTCTTACGATGCCGGGATTCAGACGATTCTGGAGCACCACGCAGACTCTATCAGCACCGTCCAGCTTCTGTAACGCAATAAACTCTTCTTTTGTCATGGTCAGCGGTTTTTCCACTACCACATCCTTGCCTGCAGCCAATGCTTTTTTGATCATTGGAAAATGCAGGTAGTGAGGTGTGCAAATATGGACAGTATCAATGTTTTTGTCTTCCAGCATCTTATCAAAGTCTGCATATTCTACTACAGAATATTTTTCAGTACAGCGTTTTCTTTTATCAGGATCGATATCGCAGATTGCATATAAATTGGCATTTGCAACATTTTCAAGTGCAGCCGCATGTACAGGACCGATTGCTCCATAGCCTATAATACAAACTTGTTTCATAAGTGGTCGGTTCCTTTCGTTTTTAATAAAAACCTTTGGACTTTAAGAAATCATAACTCATTTTCAAAGATTCAAAGGGGTTGCGATTGCAGATATCCTGCTCTACAAGAGCATACTGCGCACCTGCTTCATCGCAAGCGCAAATGATTTCGTCCCAGTTTAAGTTGCCTTCGCCCACTTCACACATTTCTACGGTAAAGTTCTTTTCCGGATTGATGTGATAGTCTTTAAAGTGAACCATCATGGCTCTTTTACCAAGCTTTTTGATAAAATCAACCGGATTGACACCGCCGAACTGTAACCAGTAAGTATCCACGATGAACATAAATTCATCCGGATTTGTCTCGTTAATGAGACGGTCCATAATCAGTTTGCCGTCCAATTTCGCAAATTCAAAATGATGATTGTGGTAACCGAAATACAATCCTTCTTTTTTCAGTTTTGCAGAGATCTCATTTGCATCTTTGATAAACTGATCAAGACCTTCAACACTTTCTCTCGCTTCTCCGGGCATGGCACCTACGCCACAGAGGTAACAACCCAATGTTTTATTGTATTCGATGATCTCATCTAAATTATTTTTAAAGTCATTAAAGTTTCTGTGTGTAACAACTACCTTCAGATCATATTTGTCCAAAACTTCTTTCATTTCAGCTGCACCTAAAGGAGTGCCGGAGATCTGTACGATCTTGTAACCCATTTCGCTTACCTTGCGGCAGGTGTCATCAAAATCTTCGATGGTTTTTGCATAATCTCTCAAGGTATAGTATTGTGCACCGATTTTTCTGTCCATGTTCATTCCCCCTTAATATGTATTGCTGTTGTCTACCACTACCTGAGATTCTTTTTTCACAATAGTAGAGGTTCTGATTTTTTCCTGAAGCAGCTCATAGAAACGGTCATCCGGGAAGTTTTTCACATCCACTGTTTCACCGGTCCATGCACTCAAATGGATGGCATTGGAAATGGTAAGGCCTAAAATACCGTCTTCGCCTTTGGCAAGCAGTTCCGTACCCTTTAAAACAGCGGAAGCAAAGTTTTTGAAAATACCAACATGCTGTTCGCCACCGGAGAAATCAGCAGGAATATTGCAGGTCCAGCATTCAGGTTTGCCAAAAGGAGTAGTGTTGACTTTGTTGTGTTCTCTTTCAGAGATTATATTTCTCTTGAAGATGATTTGATTGTCTTCCACTACAACTTTGCCCATATCGCAGGCAATTTCTAAACGGTTAGTGCCGGGAGCTTCGCCGGTTGAAGTAATGTATTCCCCTGTCATGCCGTTGTCATATTCAAAATATGCCATAACATCATCTTCTACCTCAATATCATAATATTTTCCAAAGCTTGCCTTTGCAAAGATGCGGTCCGGCATGCCGAAAAGCCACTGCCACAGATCCAACTGATGAGGGTTTTGGTTGATCAGTGCTCCGCCACCTTCTGTTTTCCAGGTAGAACGCCAGGTACTGCTGTCATGATATGCCTGAGGTCTGTACCAGTCTGTAATGATCCAGGTAACTCTCTTAATGTGTCCCAGATCACCTCTTTGAATCATCTGACGAAGCTTCTGATATACAGGGTTTGTACGCTGATTGTACATAATACCAAAGAGCTTGTCAGACTTTGCAGCTGCTTCGTTCATTTCCTTTACCTGTTTGGTGTAAACACCGGCCGGTTTTTCAGTAATAACATGAAGACCATAGGAGAAGGCTTCGATGGCAAGAGTGGGGTGATCATAATGAGGCGTAGCAATGATCACTGCATCACATAAGCCGCTTTTAAAAAGGTCCGTTGCATTGTCAAAAGTCGGAATCTCAGGAAAGGATGCCTTACAAGCTTCCAATCTGGCAGGAGAGCAGTCGCAGACAGCACCGATTACTATGGCAGGCACCTTTCCTTTCATGATGTTTCCTACGTGTCCTGTACCCATGTTTCCGTAGCCAATGACACCTAATCTTAATTTTTCCATTTTGTAGTCCTTTCTGCAGGGGATGCCTGCGCTGTTTATTTATCAATGCGACTGAGAACGTCACAAAGTGCACGATATGCAAGAGTAAAGGTACCTTCACCGCCCTGTGGCAGGTTAGCCATCTTGTTGTCTAATTCCAGATCTGCTAATCCTGCAAAGCTGCCCAGATGGGGTTCCAGACTTAAGTATCCGTCGTAGCCATTGTCCATAAGAGCCTTTAATATGTATTCTACATTGCCGTCGCCTGAACCGGCAGGAACGACACGGCCATCTGCCAAAAGAGCATCTTTAATGTGCATATATGCAACATAATTTTTCAGATTTTCATAAGCGTATTTTGTGTTCTGACTGCATTGTACAAAGTTTGCAGGATCAAATACTGCCTTAAAATGATCGCAGTACAGTTCTTTCATCAGATCAATGCATCTGTCTGCTGTGTCACCGTAAATATCTTTTTCATTTTCATGGAGCAGTATCACATCCTGTTCCTTTGCATAAGCAATCATCTGACGCAGACGTGAAAGAACTGTCTCACGTTCTTCAGCAGTCCAGGTATCCCCGCCATCGTGGTAAAAGCTGAACATTCTAATGTATTTGGTATCCAGCATTTTTGCAATGGCAACCACCCTCCTAAACAGTTTATAATGTGGTTCAAAGGGATCAGTCAGTTTGATTTTGCCGATAGGTGAGCCGATGGAAGAAACTTTGATTCCTGCCTTGTTCATTTTCTCTTTCAGAAGAATCACTTCTTCATCAGTAAGGGCAGAAATATTCTTTCCGTCAATTCCTCTGGGTTCAAAATAGCGAATGCCTAATTTGTTCAGTACATCGAACTGCATATCCACTGACTGCGAGATTTCATCTGAGAAACCGCTTATTTTATAATATACCATGGTCATACCTCCTGTATGTGTTCTGTTGATTGTTAATTACAGAATAACAGACAATTTTATAATAAACTATATCTTAAATTGTCACAGACATTGCAATTGTTGCACATTTAGAGTATACTATCCATTAGATGATCAGGGGGGAAGGAAGATGATTGAACAGCATTACAGCATTGGTTACTCATGTAACGAAGATCCGTCCAATGTAAAGTTTCAACTGCATAATCATGATGAATATGAATTGCTTTTGTTTTTAGAAGGGGATGCCAGATATGTAGTAGAGGAGAAGAACTATACTTTGGAGCCGGGGGATATTATTCTCATTAGAAAGCATGAGATGCACAGAATCTATCACAATCGACCGGCATGCTATCGGCGGATTATCTTGATGGTGGCGCCGGAATTTTTCAAAGAGAATCATTGTCAAGAGTATGAAACCCAGTTTGTAAGGACTTTTCAGGGAAAAGATAATAAGATAGCAGCAGATCTGGTGCGGTCCAGTGGACTGCTTGATGCTTTTGAACGTTATAGAAAGTATTCAGAAGATTATACTTTGGAGAGAGGAAACCCCATATTAAAGGCTACTATAATTGAAATCTTATATCTGGTCAATAAAATAGCAGGCTTCTCAGCAGCTGATTTGACCAACAGCCCTATGAAGCCTGTTATGCTATACTTAAATAACTGTTATTCGGAAGACATTACATTGGATGCCTTGGAAGAGAAATTTTACATGTCAAAATATTATTTGTGCCGTGCATTCCGTAAGGCAACCGGTCTTACCATTCAGGAATATATCCGTAAGAAGCGGCTGACCAGAGTGCGTGAACTGAAGAATAATGGCATGAGTATCAGTGAGGCGGCATTAAATGCCGGTTTCCACGACTATTCTTCCTTTTACAGGGCATATCTGAAAGAGTACGGTATCGCGCCCAGAAAAGATATGCTATAAGCCTTACGCTCTCTTTGGTTCGCAGGTAACATGACAGTCAAGCTTTTTAAAAGTCTTTTTGTCCACGGAACTAAGCATGACGCTGGAGTGTACCTGGCATCCTTTCAGTTTTGGAAGCTGTGCAAGAGCAAGGGCAGCAACTTCATTGTCAGCGGCTGTTGCAGAAAGTGCGATCAGTACTTCGTCTGTATGAAGTCTGGGGTTCTTGCTTCCTAAAAACTGTGTCTTTAAGGTCTGAATCGGTGCAATGGCTGTGGGTGAAATGATGGTTTTGTCGTGAGGGATTCCCGCAAGTACCTTCAGCGCATTTAATAATGCTGCAGAAGCAGAACCCAGCAGGGCTCCGGTCTTTCCGGTGATGACTTGTCCATCATTTAATTCGATTGCAACAGCGGGAGCACCGGTTTTTTCTGCTCTCTCCAGAGCAGGTGATACGGTAGGACGATCCTCGGGGCATATATTTTCCTTGCTCATGATGAGTTTGATCTTGCCCAGTTCTTCCGTAGTTCTGGTGCCGTCGGCTACTCCTGACAGCGCCTGATAATATCTGCGGATAATCTCTTGTCTGGAAGCTTCATGACAGGCATCATCGTCAATGATACAATTGCCGGCCATATTTACGCCCATATCGGTAGGTGACGCATAAGGACTTTCACCATAGATTTTCATGAAAATGGCATTGAGCACAGGGAAAATCTCTACATCACGATTATAATTAACAGTGGTGATTCCGTATGCTTTTAAATGATAAGGATCGATCATATTGACATCGTTCAAATCAGCGGTGGCAGCTTCATATGCCAGATTTACCGGATGATCCAGAGGCAGATTCCACACAGGGAATGTCTCATACTTTGCGTAGCCGGCTCTGATGCCTCGAATGTGCTCATGATAAAGCTGGGACAGACAGGTTGCCATCTTGCCGCTGCCGGGGCCCGGCGCGGTCACAACTACCAATGGTCTTGTGGTTTCAATATAATCATTTTTGCCGAAGCCTTCTTCGCTTACAATGTAGGGAATATTGGTAGGGTAGCCGGGGATCACATAATGCTGATAAACTTTTACTCCGATGGTCTCCAGACGCTTTCTAAAATGCAGTACACTATGCTGTTCCGCATATTTAGTCAGAACCACACTGCCTACATATAAATTGCGGGAACGGAATTCTTCAATCAGACGGATCACATCATTATCATAAGTGATGCCCAAATCTTCGCGAACTTTATTCTTTTCGATGTCATCGGAGCTGACTACCATGACAATTTCTGCCTGATCAGCCAACTGCATCAGCATTTGCAGTTTAGAGTCAGCCGCAAATCCAGGAAGTACACGTGAAGCGTGGAAATCGTCAAACAATTTTCCTCCAAATTCCAGATATAATTTGTTGTCAAATTGGCCGATTCTCTCCATAATGTGTGCAGACTGCATTTTTAAATATTTGTCATTATCAAACCCGATCTTCATACTGTTCCTCACTTCTCTGCTGTCAGCGTGTCAGCAGCAACTTTTAAAACCAACAAGTCTTAGTATATCACACAATCGAAAGTTCTACAACAAAAATTGCCTTTATGAATAAAATGGAATTGAGAGGTGAATTGAGAACGAAAAGGAGAATGAGATATGATATCTGCGGTATTAGGTGTTTTGCTGCCTTTTATAGGGACTATTATGGGAGCGGCCTGTGTTTTATTTATGAAGAGAGGGTTTGGGGAACGGATGAGAAATGCATTGTCTGGATTTGCCGGCGGTGTGATGGTAGCAGCCTCGGTCTGGTCACTTTTGATTCCGGCCATGAATATGACAGAAGAAGCAGGATGGGGAAAAATGTCCTTTGTTCCGGCAGCTACGGGTTTTTTATTGGGTATCTTCTTTTTGCTCATGTTGGATAAAATGATACATCATTTACATGTTAACAAAGAAGCAGAAGGGCATAAGGTTTTTCTGACAAAATCAACGATGCTGTTGTTGGCTGTGACCTTGCACAATATACCGGAAGGTATGGCTGTTGGGATTGTTTTTGCAGGATTGCTTGCAAATAATGATGCAATCACCCTGTTGGGTGCTTATTCTGTAGCGATTGGTATTGCTATTCAGAATATTCCGGAGGGAGCAATTATATCTATGCCGTTATGTGCAGATGGATACAGCAAGAGAAGGGCATTTATATATGGTATATTAACCGGCATTGTGGAGCCAGTGGGGGCCTTGTTGACAATTGTATTGTCTGAGTGGCTCATACCGATCATGCCCTGCCTGCTTTCCTTCGCAGCAGGTGCCATGGTGTATGTGGTGGTAGAAGAATTGATCCCCGAATCCGCACAGGGAAAGCATAGCAATATCTGCACGATTGGATTTGCGGTGGGATTTACATTGATGATGGCAATGGATGTGGCATTGGGATAGAGAGTGTTTTATAAAAAAGTGTATTTTTTGCAGTTTGGATGCGATCAAGGACAGCGAATCACTTAAGAAGCAGTTCGATAAGGAACCTGTTAAAGTGATTGAAAAATTTTTAGGCGTTGATCTTCCGGACGAAATTGTTGAGAAGGTAATCGACGGTGTTAAGGCAAAAATCACCTTGGATCAGGTTGCTGATGTGGCGGGTGCTTTAAAAGGCCTGTTCAAAAAATAAAATGTAGAAATTTTTCAAAAAATTTTGAAATTTCTCTTGTCAAATCTAAAATCATTTGATATAATCTCATTTGTCAGTTGAAGAACTGACAAATATAGGGGAATAGTACAGCGGTAGTGCGGCGGTCTCCAAAACCGTTAACGGGGTATCGATCCCCTCTTCCCCTGCAAAAAAAAAAAGTGCCAAGAAAGCGAGACTATACGGCGTTTTTGGCACTTTTCTTTTTTTCTAACTGTGATATGATAGGTTTTTCTTTTCGATTTTTTCCGTTTACATCTTGTCCCAGCAAAATTGAAAGGAGTAGGTGTATTATGGCAGATTACTTAGAACCAGAGTGTATTTACAATTAACAAAACACAGAGGAATTGATTATATGGGATAGCATGGGTTAGCTATTGTTTTCATGATGTGGTCATTCATGAGGTGTGGGGAAGACCAATGGTACGAAAAACGAGTTACTAATGATGATGAATTTATGTTTGGTAAACAGAAAATACTTTTGCAATCACAAAAGTATGTTTTGTGATAGTTGAAATAAATTGATTTTTATGATAGAGTGGCATTTAAGGACAAAGGATAGAGAGGGGTAGCAGATGGCAATATCATATAACGGATTGTGGAAGTTGCTGATAGATAAAAATATGAAAAAGATGGACTTGATAGATAAGGTGGGAATCAGCAGTAGTACACTTGCAAAAATGAGTAAAGGTGAAGCAGTATCCATAGTGATTTTGGAAAGAATATGTGACAAGTTGGATTGTGATTTTGGGGATATTATAAGTTACGAGAAGGCCAATAAAAATGCGGAGGTGTGATATGAAGTTAACCAGTGCAAAGATAAGAAATTTTAGGGGAATTGAGGAATGGAATATTACATTTGAATCGGGCTTTAATTTGATAAAGGGCGTGAACGGTCGTGGAAAGACTTCTGTATTGGAGGCAATTGCAGTTGGATTGGGCGGATTTGTAGCAGGGTTGGAAGGTGTGGCTACAAGACATTTTTCCAAGGATGAAATACGTCAGGTATATACTACGGTTGGTGATGGCTCTTATAATAAAAAAATTATTGTGCCGACAGAGGTATATTTAGAGGCAGATGTAGACGGAGAGTCATATGAATGGCTTCGAGGAAGGAAAGATATTAAAACATCCAGAAGCACCATACAGCCGAGGGATATTTGTCAAAAGGCTGAATTGATGGCTAATGAAGAGAATAAAGAACTGCCGGTTCTTGCATATTTGGGTGCAGGAAGAGTATGGTCTCAGAGGAGAGAGAAAGTAGAAAATATTTTCCGCAAGCAGTATTTCCGCACTGTTGGCTATACGGATGCATTACATGATGCTTCCAATATCAAGCTTCTTTTGAACTGGTGTGTGAAAATGGAGCAGGTGGCATGGCAGAAGGAAAAGAAGATAGCTGAGTATGAAGCGGTGAAAGAGGCTGTTTCCGATTTTATGCAGTATATGGAGCCAGGATCTGATTGCAGAGTTTTTTATGATAAGCAGCAGGAGGAACTTATGTATGAAAGGGGAAATGAAATCCTTCCGGTTATGAGTTTGAGTGCTGGTTATCAGTCTTTGGTTTGGATGGTATTTGATATTGCTTATCGTATGGCTGTGTTAAATCCGTTTATGAAAGAAAGTATTGCCATGACAAGTGGTATTGTGTTGATTGATGAAATTGATATGCACTTACATCCGAAGTGGCAGTGGAACATCATTAATGCTTTGCAGAAAGTATTTCCGAATGTGCAGTTTATTGCGGCAACGCATTCTCCGATACTCTTTGCGTCTGCAAAGGATGTATGGTTGATTGATGTGGATGGAGAGGAGATAGAGTATTCTCATTCTCATTATGGAATTGATATCAATACTTCATTGAATACTTATCAGGAAACCATAGAAATGCCGGCGGAAGTAAAGGAAAAAGCAGATGCATTTAATGATGCGATGGATGCGGAAAGGTATGGAGAGGCACTGGAAATTCTGGAAGAATTGGAAAACAGTACTGCACCGACTCATCCTTTGTTAATACAGCTTAGGACAAGGTACGATTTTGAAACAGCTTTAGGGGAGATTTAAATGTTATATATACAGAAAAAGCAGGAGCCGGCTTCTTTGACCAGATACCGTAAGCAGAAATTTGCCCATTTTGATGGTTATCCGGATAAAGATGATGTCAGGTCTTTTTATCAGGCTACAGATCCCGAAGGAATGAAGAAAGAGTATGCAGGGATTGTAGTGTGGTATCTGCAGAAAAAATTGAATAAGACAAGGTAACAAGAAAACTTAGCGGAAAAGTGGAAGATACAGCAATATTTGACTTGAAATTACTCCCACAAGGCGAGAAATATATGCGGATTATGATTAAAATGTAACTAACAGATAAATATGATGATATCATACGAACATAGG
>JAZPYS010000105.1:0-5254 GCA_045544275.1 Acetatifactor sp.
AATATGTGAATTATTTAAAATATGTTGAATTTTATACAATACTATATTATAATTATTTCAAAAAGAGGAAAAACAAATGGATATAACATTCTTTTCACATCAACCTTTCGACACTATTAAAACAAATTATATCTATCGTACACACTTACTACGCCTAAAACAGAGTAAATTACCTGCTACATTTCCCACTTTTGGTACTCACGCTATCCAATCCATCAAAGAAATCTTTATCAAACACAACACTCCCCTCGCCCTCCATGGTGCTGCCATAGCCCACAACAGCCGTGCCCATCTCTTCCTGGCGCCCACCACCGCTGGCAAGACCACGCTCACCAGCCACCTTGTTGCACGGGGCTTTGACTATATTACCGACGACTGCATTCTTTTGGATTGGGACAACTTCACAGTGTACCCAAACATTACACCTCTGCATCTTCGGGAAGGCAGCCTAAATGTACTGAAGCGTTACGATGCCCTTCCGCCATCCTTGGAATTCATCGATGATCCGGCTTATCCTCGGTATACATACACACCGGCAAACTGCATTACCGGTCCTCTTCCTCTGGGAACCATATATTTCATCATTCGGACCGAAGACGAAAATCGATTGGAAGAAATGTCAGGCACTGAGAAGATGAAAGCCTTATTAAAGTCACCCATTCAGGAATATCCCTTAAATAGTGATTATCTGCGGACGATTGCGAGGCTTTCCCGCTTTCCCTGTTATCGGCTCTTCTACAATGATATGGATTACGTGGCGGAGGTAATCAGAAATGGATAATCGTTTTATGCCAAGGCTGCTGTCCGCTGTTATCCGTGCAAAAGGACATGCTCAAATAACAGTAACCGGCTTCAGTATGCATCCCACATTATATGAAGGGGATCTGGTCACGATTACTGCCTGTACTAATTATGAAACAGGTGATATTCTCGTATATGATTACAAAAACGAAGGCATACTGCTGCACCGGCTTTTATTAAAAGGCGACCGTTATTACTGCAAGGGTGACAACGCTTTTCGTCTCGAAGACATCTTTCCGAATAGTGTTATCGGCAAAGTGGTTGCAGTCAATTCAATTCCCATTGAACTCTGGCCTGACTGGAAGATTCAGCTATCCTATTCTGTAGGTCGGGGGTTTCATAAATGTTACTATGACATACGATCCACCATGCAGAGTGATATTTACAAACTTTATGCAAATTTGATCTTAAAAAAAGGAGAATCTCAAATGCTTTATCAAAAGAACACTCAAATGGACTTTATCCCCGCTGATGAAACCTCTCTGGCCGTCTTTGACCCGGAATCCGGTACCACCTATTTCTTTGACGAGACCGGCATTGATATTCTGAATCTTTTAGATACCCCTTGTAATCTGGATACTCTTTTAGAGAAACTGTGTCAGATATATGAGGCATCTCGGGATGAAATTCAGAATGATGTAGAAGAATTCCTTGCTGAAACAGTGCAGAAAAAGGTGGTCCTCCTTGTATGAATGTAAAACAACTTTATATTGAGATCACCAATAGGTGCAATCTTAACTGCCGCAGCTGTTATAATCGTTCCGGTATGAACAGACAGTATTTAGAACTGTCTGTTAAACAGTTGGAATGCATAATTGACTTATTCATTCCTTATGGCCTAAAGCGCGTCCTCCTTTCCGGTGGAGAACCTACTTTACATACAGAATTTGATTGTATCCTTGATTTGGTAGATCGATATCCGGATTTATCCTTTGGAATCACTACCAATGGGACCATTCATCATACGAAATTGATTGACCACCTACATACCAGACGCAATCTGACCTTACAGATTAGTCTGGACGGCTCCTGCGAGGAGATAAATGCCCTTACCAGAGGCAAGGGACAGTTCCATAAAACCCTTGATCTTGCGAGGCAGCTGCACATTCCGGCAGCCACATCCCGGATGCAACTGCTAAAAGATCCCGCTGCAGAGATGATTCCCCGATTCACCTTAAAAATGGTAGTCTCTAAAAACAATCTGGCAGATGTGGAGGCCTTCTGCAAATTAGCTCTCTCCCTTGGATTTACACCGGAATTAGCATTTCTTCAATGCTCCGGGAATGCTGCGGAACACTGGGAGGCCCTTGTGCTAACCCCCTCACAAAAGCTTCATGTTTTAAAACTGACAGATCGTTTGAACCGGGAAGAAGGAACCCACATATCCCTGCCCCTATGCACTGACAGCTGCCCTTATTCAAAAGGTTTGCAGGATCTGTCTCTTTCTATCACACCTGACGGTACTATCCTGCCCTGTCAGATGATTTACGACAGAACCTATGCCGTAGGAAATGTGCATTCCTTTCACAGCGAAGATTTCCTCTGCCGGCTGGATGCTTTCTCACAACTTGTCCAAAAACGTGGTCTGCTGGACTTCCAATGTAGCAGATGCCTGCTGAACGGACACTGTGGCAAAGGTTGTCCGGCGGATGCATTAAGTCACCACCATGATCTGTTTGCTAGTGATGAGAATTGTGATTATAGAAAACTGCAATTCTTATATCACCAATTAAATCTTGTCACCACCAAAAGCGAGGATTTACAATGAACAAAGATAAAATACTAAAACTTTTAGCAGACGTGATTCATTTAAGCTTTGATGAATTATCCCTCCTACCTGAAGACACCCTGCTTTCAGACCTCGGATTAAGCTCTTTGGCTTTTATCCAGTTTATCGTCGCATTAGAAGAGGCATTTTCCATTGAAGTTTTAGACAGCGACCTGTTGCTGTCCAATTTCCAGACCATACAGTTATTGTTTTCAACATTGGAAAAGTATTTTCAAACCGACGCTTCTGTAAAAAAAGTGTTAATCTGTGACTGTGATAATTGTCTCTGGCATGGCGTTGCCGGAGAAGAGGATATTTATACCGATTCTTACACCGATGCATTGCAAAATGAACTGATTCGTTTACAACAAAAAGGGATCTTACTTTGTCTATGCAGCAAGAATGAATCAGGCAATATTGTCCATGCCTTTACCCACTTGAATATGCCTTTGCGCATGGACCACATCCTTCTCTATCGAATAAATCGCAACAACAAGGCCGACAACATTCTACATTTTGCTAACGAACTGAATCTGTCCACAAACAGCTTTGTTTTCTTAGATGACAGCGATTATGAATTAGGCCTTGTAAATGCTCTGCTTCCGGAAGTTACTACAATAAAAGCATCTCTTGAGGACAATTGCATTTCAGACCTCTGCCACAAGCTAAGCTCTCTTTTCAGCCAAGATGCATCTGATCTGGATCGAACCAGACTTTATCGTGAACAAAAAGATCGCGAAAAAGACAAGCTTAACTTTACAGATGTGACAGCTTATAATGCATCTTTAGATACCATAGTTACCTGTGAAGCCGCCTCCATGGAACACGCTGACAGAATTGCAGAGTTATCTATGCGGACAAACCAATGTAACTTATCCTGTGCAAGATACAAATCGGAAGATATTGCGAAAATGTTAGACGACAAAGAATATATGCTGCTTTCTCTTACAGTCAAAGACAAGTATGGTGATATGGGGCTGGTAGGTGCGGCTGTCATACACCTTGACCCAATTCCTGTTGCAGAGGCATTCTTCCTGTCCTGCCGGGCTTTTGACAGAGGTTTCGAAGATGTACTGATTGAAACTGCAAAGCAGATTTCCCCTCCCGGCTTGACAGGCATTTATAAAGAATCACCTCAAAACAAACGTTTCCGCTATTTTTATAATGACCACGGAGTAACACTTTATGAAAAATTATGACAGTGAATTAAATGCAATACGTGCATTGGCCATGGAACGTCAGCCTGAAACAGATATCTCGGAGTTGCTATTCCAACATAAATGTTTTTATCTGCTTTCAAAGCTCAAATCAACGCACAAGTATACACAAACGCTAAAACTTAACAGTATCCTTAACAAAAGTTATGTTACGGAACGCTATCGAGCATGCAAAGAGATATTTGACATTTTTCATGACTTTAATATTCCCTATGCCGTCCTAAAGGGTGCTGTTTTATCTGCTGCAGTTTATGGCGACCCATATATCAGATGTTCCGGCGATATTGACATACTGATAAAACGCAGCGATGTAGATGTAGTCAAGAAAATCTTGAATAACCATGGCTTTGTTCAAGGACGCATCACAAACTCCGGTATTGTGCCCCATTCCCGAAAAGAAATGTTGTTTTATGCGTCTGCAAGCCACCAGACAGCGCCCTATGTAAAAGAAACTTCAAACAAGCTTTGTCCATACATTGAAGTGGATCTGAATTTAGATATCCTATGGGGAGAAAGTGCTCAAAAATCTGATATGGATTTCATTTTGCAAAACACTATAGAGATTCAAATATGTGGTACGACTGTTAAGAAACTGACCCCCGAAATAGAATTTATTGCATTATGTTTGCACCATTATAAAGATATGAACTCCATTTACCTTCTTTCACAAAGATCACTAATTCTCCGCCTGTTCTGCGATATCTATTTTTACATTAAGAATTGTTCCATAGATCTTGATAAGCTTTTAGATCTTTGTAGAAAATTAGATGTAGACAAATATGTATTTTATTGCCTATATTATACAAATTATATTTTTGATGATTCCATTTTAGCTCCTTTTGTTCAGGCTATGCTTTCTAAAGATGCAACAAATCTCTTAAATAAATTTGGACTAACCGACAATGAAAGACACGAATGGCATATTGATTTTTTGGATCGGCTATTTGATGCAGATATTGAGGAATACTTTCAGAAGATGCTGCCCGGCGACCTGTTGAATAAAATTGAGGTAAATAGGAAAATGCTCTGAGCAACCCGCATCAGAGCATTTTTTACAGCATCTTAGTGCTATTTATACAGTTGGATTACCTGTGCTGATCTGCAGCAGCTTATCCTTCAATTGATTCTCCATATTCTGCAGCTGGGCCTCTGCCTGGCGGCGTTTTTCACGGCCTTCTGTCTGAATCTTCATGACTTCATCCAACGTTGAAATCAGACTTTCATTGGTGTTCTTCAAGGTTTCCATGTCCACAATACCACGCTCTGCTTCTTTTGCAGTTTCCACAGTGGCCATCTTCAACGCTGCAGCATTCTTCTTTAACAGCTCATTGGTCATATCGGAAACCTGACGCTGTGCTCTTGCAGCCTCGGTGGAATGTTGTATTCCCAGTGCAATTACCATCTGATTCTT
This sequence comes from Acetatifactor sp., assembly GCA_045544275.1. Classification (GTDB taxonomy): domain Bacteria; phylum Bacillota; class Clostridia; order Lachnospirales; family Lachnospiraceae; genus Acetatifactor. Next base: position 5,198 of record JAZPYS010000105.1, read on the forward strand.
CCACAGAGGAATGGTATTTACCAAGGTAGACTGAATCTTATCGATCATTACAGTGTT
>JAZPYS010000106.1:0-11121 GCA_045544275.1 Acetatifactor sp.
AACATGGCAGAATCAATGAAGGGTTTAAAAAGAACCTACAGATGTGCAGAATTGAATGCTGCAAATGTGGGTGAAGTGGTTACCGTAATGGGCTGGGTGCAGAAACAGCGTAACAAGGGCGGTATCATTTTCGTGGATTTAAGAGACAGATCCGGATTATTACAGGTTATTTTCGAAGAAAGTGACTGCGGAACTGAAAATTTTGATAAGGCATATAAACTGCGTAGTGAGTTTGTAATAGCCGTAGTGGGTACAGTATGCAAAAGAGAAGGTGCGGTAAATGAGAATCTTGCAACAGGTGAAATTGAAATCCGTGCAACCCAGATACGGATTCTTTCAGAAGCAGAGACACCCCCATTTCCTATTGAAGCAGACTCTAAGACCAAAGAAGAGCTTCGTTTGAAATATCGTTATTTAGATTTGAGAAGACCTGATATTCAGAGAAATCTGATCTTAAGAAGTAAGATTGCAACAACCATCAGAAGCTTCTTAAGTGAGGAAGGTTTTTTGGAAATCGAAACACCGATGCTCTGCAAATCCACACCGGAAGGTGCAAGAGATTATCTGGTGCCCAGCCGTGTACATCCGGGACATTTTTATGCACTGCCCCAGTCTCCCCAGATCTTCAAGCAGCTGTTGATGTGCTCCGGTTATGACCGTTATTTCCAGATTGCAAGATGTTTCCGTGATGAGGATCTTCGTGCAGACAGACAGCCGGAATTTACACAGGTGGATATGGAGTTGTCTTTTGTAGATGTGGATGATGTTATCGATGCTACCGAAAGAATGGTGCAGAAGGTATGTAAGGATGCAATCGGTCTGGATGTGCAGCTTCCGATCCAGCGTATGACTTGGCAGGATGCAATGGATCGCTATGGTTCCGACAAGCCGGATACCCGTTTTGGTATGGAGCTTGTAAATGTTTCTGACGTTGTTGCAGGCTGTGGATTTGGTGTATTTACTTCCGCACTTGAAAATGGCGGTTCCGTAAGAGGTATCAATGTAAAGGGACAGGCAGCTATGCCTCGTAAGAAAATCGATGCGCTGACTGCATTTGTAAAAGATTACGGTGCAAAGGGACTTGCTTATCTCTCCGTTCAGGAAGATGGCAGCTACAAATCTTCTTTTGCAAAATTCATGGCAGAAGAGCAGTTAAAGGCTCTGGCAGATGCCATGAACGCAGAGGCAGGCGATTTGTTGTTCTTTGCAGCCGATAAGAACAGTGTTGTATGGGCTTCCCTCGGTGCGCTTCGTTGTGAGATTGCAAAGCAGCTGGATCTGATTGACAACAATCAATTCAATTTCCTTTGGGTAACGAAGTTCCCTCTCCTTGAGTGGAATGAAGAGGCAGGTCGTTTCGTAGCTATGCATCATCCATTTACCATGCCTATGGATGAAGATTTACAGTATCTGGACTCAGATCCCGGAAGAGTTCGCGCAAAAGCATATGACATCGTATTAAACGGTGTAGAATTAGGCGGCGGAAGTGTGCGTATTTTCCAGAGCGATGTACAGGAAAAGATGTTTGAAGTACTTGGATTCAGCAAGGAAGAGGCGTATGAGAGATTTGGATTCCTGCTGAATGCATTCAAATATGGTGTTCCTCCTCACGCAGGACTGGCAATCGGTTTAGACCGTTTCGTCATGCTGTTGGTTGGTGCGGACAATATCCGTGAAGTGATTGCATTCCCCAAGGTGAAGGATGCATCTTGTTTGATGACAGAGGCACCCGGTCTGGTTGATGATAAGCAGCTGGATGAATTGCAGATTGCGTTGAATTTATTGCAGGAAGAAGCAACAAAAGTATAAGACATATGATATGCAGTTTATGCATCGCAGATTTATGATGCATGGACTGCATTTGTTGCAAGAGGAGGAAGAACGTGAAGAAACTGTTCATTTACTTAAAGGATTATAAAAAAGAGACGATTTTAGCGCCGCTGTTCAAGTTGCTGGAAGCGTTTTTTGAACTTATGGTTCCTTTGGTTATGGCGAATATCATCGATATCGGTATTTTGAATGGTGATATGTTATACATAGGAAGAATGGGGACGTGTCTGCTGATTTTGGCCATTGTCGGCCTGGTAGCAGCGATTTCAGCGCAGTTTTTTGCGGCGAAAGCAGCAGTAGGTTTCTCTACAAGGCTTCGCCAGGCATTGTTTGCACATATACAGGGACTGTCTTTTTCCAATCTGGATAAGGTAGGTACTTCCACATTGATCACACGTATGACTGCAGATGTGAATCAGTGTCAGAATGGTGTCAACATGGTGTTGCGTCTGTTCCTGCGTTCTCCAATCATCGTATTTGGCGCCATGATCATGGCTTTTACCATAGATGTAAAGTCTGCATTGATCTTTGTGGTGGCGATTCCGCTGCTGGCGATTGTGGTATTCGGAATCATGATGATCACTATGCCGTTGTATAAAAAGGTACAGAAGCTGCTGGACAGCGTGCTGGGTATCACAAGAGAGAATCTGACAGGTGTGCGTGTGATCCGTGCATTTCATCAGGAAGCCCAGGAAGAAGAGCGTTTCCACAGACAGAATGATCTGCTGGCGGATGCCCAGATTCATGTGGCAAAGATCAGTGCGATCATGAATCCTGTTACATATGTGATTGTGAACGGTGCCATTGCAGCATTGATTTATACAGGAGCAATTCAGGTACAGGCAGGCAATCTGACACAAGGGGAAGTGGTGGCGATCATCAACTACATGTCTCAGATTCTTGTGGAGCTGGTAAAGCTTGCCAATCTGATCGTGACCATTACCAAGGCGCTTGCTTGTGCAGACCGTGTGGCAGGTGTATTTGAAATTGAAAATGAGCCGGTTATGGTGAATGGATATGGTACTGTGGCAGATGATCGAGTTTGGGGAACTACAATCTTGGCAACAGATGAGAACGAAAAGGTAGCACAGCAGCCACCCTATATTGAATTTGACCATGTATCCTTAAAGTATCAGGGGGCAGGTGAAGAGACCCTGCATGACTTAACATTTAAGGTACAGAAAGGGCAGACAGTGGGCGTCATCGGTGGTACAGGCTCCGGAAAAACTTCCCTTGTGAATCTGATCCCGGGATTCTATCCGGTGACAACCGGTGCCATTCGCTTCCAGGGACAGGATATCCGGGAAATGTCAGAAGATGCTTTGCGTGGTAAGATCGGCATGGTTCCCCAGAAGGCAGTTCTGTTCAAAGGTACTATCCGCAGCAATCTGCAGTGGGGCAATCCGGAGGCCACAGATGAGGAAATGTGGCAGGCCATCACCCTGGCACAGGCGAAAGAAGTGGTAGAAGGCAAAAAAGGAAATCTGAATGCAGAAGTCAGTCAGAACGGTAAGAATTTCTCAGGTGGTCAGAGACAACGTCTGACCATAGCCAGGGCACTTGTCCGCAAGCCGGAAATTCTGATTTTGGATGATTCCGCATCGGCACTTGATTATGCAACGGATGCAAAGCTGCGTCAGGCCATCCGCAGTGTAGAGCAGGAGACAACCACATTCATCGTTTCCCAGAGGGCTTCCAGCATCCGACATGCAGATCTGATTTTAGTACTGGACGATGGTGATATCGTAGGACAGGGAACCCATGATGAACTGCTGGCAGGCTGTGAAGTATATCAGGAAATTTATTATTCTCAGTACCCTCGGGAGAATGGTCCCGGGAATCCGCAGAAAGGAGGAACTGTAAATGGATAAAGAAACCATTGGAAAAGTTCTTCGATATATTCGTAAGTACTGGTTTTATGTAGGGGTTTCTCTGTTGCTTGCAGCGCTGACTGTGGCAGCCACATTGTATATCCCGATCCTGACCGGTTATGCGGTGGATTTGCTGCTGGGTCCCGGAAGAGTGGATATGCAGGGCATTTTTGCCATCATTAAAAAAATTATAATCATTATGATCTTGACAGGTATTGCCCAGTGGGTAATGAATACCTGTAATAACTATATTACGTATCATGTGATCCAGGACATCAGACAGGATGCTTTCAAGAAGCTGGAGATTCTTCCACTGAAGTTTTTGGATAGTAAAGCGTATGGAGACATCGTCAGCCGCGTTATCAGTGATGTGGATACCTTTGCGGATGGTCTGCTCATGGGCTTTACACAGTTATTTACCGGTGTGATCACCATTGTAGGAACGTTGATTTTGATGTTGGTGACGAATGTGCCCATTGCACTCTTGGTAGTGTGCTTAACTCCGGTATCATTTTTAGTGGCTAAATTTATTGCAAAAAGCACTTATACCATGTTCAAAGCCCAGTCAGAGGCTCGTGGAGAGCAGACAGCACTGATTGAAGAAATGATTGGAAATCAAAAAATTGTTAAGACATTTTCCCAGGAGGAAGCTGCACAGGAGAAGTTCAATGTAATTAATGAAAAGCTTGGAAAATGCTCCCTGAAAGCAATTTTCTTTTCTACAATTACCAATCCTTCCACTCGTTTTGTGAATTCGTTGGTGTATGCTGGTGTAGGTGTTTTGGGGGCTTATGTAGCGATCAGAGGCGGTATTACAGTGGGACGTTTGTCTTGTCTGCTCAGTTATGCAAATCAGTATACAAAGCCGTTTAATGAAATATCGGGCGTTATTACAGAGCTCCAGCATGCGGTAGTTTGTGCATCCAGAATTTTTGCCTTGATTGAAGAAGAACCACAGATTCCCGATGCAGCGGATGCAAGAGTCCTGGGGGATGTTCAAGGCCATGTAGTTATGGAGAATGTGGATTTTCAATATGTGCCTGATAAAAAGTTGATTCAGGATTTTAATTTGAAGGTGGAGCCGGGGCAGAGAGTGGCAATTGTGGGACCTACCGGCTGTGGAAAGACTACCGTGATCAATCTGCTCATGCGGTTTTACGATGTAAATGACGGCAGCATTCAGGTGGAAGGTACGGATATCAGAAATATCACCAGAGGTAGTCTACGCACGAACTTTGGAATGGTTCTGCAGGATACCTGGCTAAGAAGTGGTACGATTGAGGAGAATATCAAAATGGGTAAACGGTCAGCAGACAGAGAAGAAGTGATCCGTGCTGCGAAGGCTGCCCATGCAGATAGTTTTATCCGTCGTCTTCCGGATGGTTATGATACAGTAATCAACGAAGATGGAGGAAGTTTATCCCAGGGACAGAAGCAGCTTTTGTGCATTGCCAGAGTGATGCTTTGTCTGCCGCCTATGCTCATTTTAGATGAGGCCACATCTTCTATTGATACCAGAACAGAGATTAAGATACAGAAAGCATTTGCAAGCATGATGCAGGGAAGAACCAGCTTCATCGTTGCTCACAGGCTTTCAACGATCAAAGAGGCTGATATTATTCTGGTAATGAAGGATGGCAATATCATTGAGCAAGGGAATCATGAAAGCTTGCTTGCGCAGAATGGATTTTATGCAAATCTGTATCACAGTCAGTTCGAAGGTTAAGAGGGTATGAAAATGACAGGAAATGAATTAAGAGAAAAAGTGGTAGGTAACATTGGTAAGGTAATTGTGGGGAAGGAAGAGGTAGTCACTCTGCTTTTGACAGCTTTGTTGGCAGATGGTCATGTGCTTTTGGAAGATGTACCGGGAACCGGAAAGACCAAAGTGGCAAAGTCTCTTGCAAAGTCGCTGGATGCGGCCTTTTCCAGAATCCAGTTTACACCGGATTTATTACCCGGGGATATCACAGGACTGACCATTTATGATCAAAAAAAGGGTGAATTTGTGTTACGAAAGGGACCCGCATTTACCAATATTTTATTGGCTGATGAAATCAATCGTGCCACACCCAGAACACAGGCCGGTTTGTTAGAATGTATGGAAGAAAGACAGATTACCATTGATGGTGAGACTTATTCGGCAGGGGTTCCATTTTTTGTCATTGCAACCCAAAATCCGGTTGAGACAGCGGGAACATTCCCGCTTCCGGAGGCGCAGATGGACCGTTTTATGATGAAGCTTTCCATGGGACTTCCTACCAGAGAAGAAGAACGTCAGATCATGGAAAGATATATGAAGGATGAACCGTTGGCAGTACTGGAGTCGGTACTTTCACTGGAAGAATTGAAGCAGGCAAAAGAAGAAATTGAAAATGTATTTGTGCATAAATGTGTGCTTGAGTATATGGTGGATATGGTGTCAGCAACCAGATCGGGAGAAAATGTTTTGATGGGGGTGAGTCCTCGAGGAACCCTTGCCTTTCTTCGTTGTGTAAAAGCCTATGCTTATCTACAGGGCAGGGGTTTTGTGACGCCGGATGATGTGAAGGCACTGGCAGTACCGGTGCTGGCTCATCGTGTGGTGATGGGTTATGGAAAGACGGGAGAAAACAAAGCATTTGTGGAAAGAATCGTAGCAACGACCACAGTACCAACAGAGGAATTTAGTGCATGAAAGTCATTGGAATAGGACTCATCGCTTTTTTGCTGTTTTTGATACAGCGGAAAGTCTACGAAAAGTTGTGGGATAAGAATCTGAAAGCATCCGTTTCTTTTGCGCAATCCGGTATCAGCGAAGGCGAGGAGGGGCAGATTTTAGAGATTATCGAAAACCGTAAATATCTTCATCTGAATATGCTGAAGGTAAAGTTTCAAACAAGCCGGAATTTAGAGTTTGCGGACGATCCGGGATCTAAGACTACGGACCAATATTATCGCAATGATATTTTTCAGATTGGCGGTGGAGAGAAGATTACCAGAAAGCTGACTTTTGTAGGGAAGAAGAGAGGGTATTATCATATCAAAAATATTGATTTGGTGGGTTCCGATCTGTTCTTAAGTACTGAAATGGTAAAGAGCATGGGGACCACTTGCTATCTGTATGTGTATCCTAAGTTTTTCGACAGCAGCGAATTTCGAATATCCCTGCAGAAGCTGAATGGGGAAGTATTGGTAAAGAGACATTTGTTGGAGGACCCCTTTGAGTACAGAGGAATCCGGGAGTATCAGCCTTTTGACGATATCCGCAGTGTGAACTGGAAGGCTACAGCAAGAACCGGAGCATTGAAGGTCAACCAAAAGAATTATACTGCCATGCAGACCATCCGTATTTTTCTGAATGTGGAAGACAATGGTATCCTGAAGAAAGAAACAGAAGTAGAAGCGTCCATGCAGATTGTTATGGGGCTTGCGGCGTTTTTTCTGTCACAAGGGATCAAAGTGGCATGTTATGCCAACGGCAGAGACATTATGACCGGGGAGCCTGTGAGGATTGCCGGAGGTGCAGGAGCCGGCCAGCAGGATGTGATCGGCAAGGCACTTGCCAGGATCAACACAGATGTGGAGCCATGGCATTTTACGGAATTGTTTGAGGAGAGTGTCACAGAGGATGCAAACGGCACCATAACGATGTTCGTTTCACCCAATGGATACAGTGATTTTCTGGGGCTTTTGGAGATGTGTGAGGCGGAAGGTGTGGAATATACGTGGTTTTATCCATATTACACGGCAGCAGAACCGGAAGTGCCGGAGAAGTTAAAGAAGCATGTACAGTATGTGCGGTTAAGGCGTTAAAAGGGAAGAGGCGGTGTTCTGAAATGAAACATAAAATAATTGAAACGGGACAGGACATTTTAATCATATTAATGAATCATCTGGTGCTGATTGGTTTTAGCATGACGGTAATGGGAATGTTTAAACAGAAAGAACATTATATGTGGCTTTGGTGTGTGCTTACTGCGGTACCGCTGATATTTTATTTTTCACGTGCTGTCATAGGTGATTTTTTCCTGTTTTTTGCACTGCACCTTCTGATACCCGCAGCAATGTTCTTTTTGCCGATATGGATATTACCTAAGGTCCTCGTTGTGGGGATGGTCATAGCATATATGGTTTGGTCCATCAATATCCGTCTGAAGGGCAGGAAGAAGGGAGAAGATATTTTTGCTCCTATGTTTGCGATTGCGGCACTCGGTGTCATGACATTGATTGAAAATGCGTTTAGTAAAATGGGTTGGGAAGCCATCTATCTGTGGCTGGCGATCTTCTATATTGCGGGCTATTTTATCTATAGCTTCACCAATCAGTATCTGCGGTTTTTGACAGTCAATGAGAGCAGTGCTGCCAATATACCGGAACGGGAAATTTTTTCTTCCGGCATGAGGCAAACAGTTTTGTTTGTGGCGGGCGGTGTACTGGTACTGTTTATGACGGCCAATATCGGATGGGTGTCTTATATTATGTCATGGATCGGGAAGGCGCTGCTGGCAGTGTTAAGAACTATTTTCGCCTGGATATCATACGAAGAAACAGAAGAACTTGAACCTTATGTCACGGAGAAAGTACAGGGAGATATGGGAATGTTCGCAGAGAAAGGAGAACCGGCACTTATATGGTTAATACTTGAAAAGCTTATTATGGTGGCTGCGGCAGTATTCCTTGTGGGAGGAGTGATATTGGGTATCGTAATGGGCATTCGATATCTTTGGAAACATTTCCACATGACTTCTTTGAAAGAAGAAAAGAAACTGCAGACGGGCATTGACATTCGTGAGACCTGTACGATTGAAAAAAATAAAAAAGAAACAAACAGATGGTTTTCGCTTTTGAATCCTCAGGAAAAAATACGAAAGATATACCGCAAGCAGGTGCTGAAACATAAGAGTCAGATTATCGGAGATTATAATCCGGAGAATTTGGAGCATATGACGGCCAAGGAGTGTTGTAATAAAATGATTTCTGACAATAAATTTTCACCTGATAATTTAAAAATGGTTTATGAAAAGGCCAGATACAGTGCTGAGGAGATTACGCCGGAGGATCTAAAATTGGTCAAAACAAAATTTTGATTTTTTGCTTATTTTAGGAGGAGTATATTTTTAAATAGTGTACATACTAAGGATGTAATATCAAAAGATATTTCAAAATCAGGAGGTATGGACATGACAAATATTTCAGAACTTGATCTGCAAAACTTACGTCATCTGATGGGCGGATTTGACACTACCCACTGCAAATTGCAGGAATATGCGAAAGAAGCAACTGATAACAAAGTGAAACAGTTCTTCGAAAAAGGTGCACAGTCTGCAATGGACAATAAGCAGCAGCTTATGAAATTCTTACAGTAATTGGGGAGGTAATGGTTATGCAGATGCAGGAAAAAGTAATGGTATCCGATACACTTGCAGGAATCAACGGCGAACTGGTTCGTTATGCGGAGATGATTCCTCAGACAGAAAACAAAGAATTAAAGCAATGCTTAAAACAGTTCCGTAATGCTTGTGAACAGTCTCAGGAAGAATTGTACCAGATTGCAAGAGAAAAGCAGTATTATGTTCCGGCAAGTATGGCAACTGAGGAAGAAGTAAAGCATGTAAAGAGTCTGTTTACTACTTCTGTTTTATAAGATGAGAAAAGGAAAAGAGCTGTATGTGCAGCTCTTTTTTTCGTTGACTTTTTAGTAAATGGTGATAATATGTAGGTGGTGGTATTTGTGCCGCCAGCCAAAGGCGGCGGAATGGAGATTAATTTCAAGGGAAAAAAATAAATGTCTAATGAAAATCAACAGAAGAGAAAAGCTTCAAAGGTAAGAAAGGTATACATAGCACGTTTGATAGGACGGTGTATTGTTTTTTTGCTGTGTGTGCTTGGGTATGTTTACAAAAGAGAAGAGATTGATCAGATGCTGAGGGCATGGAATTTCTTTAAAGAGTTTTCTGTAATGCATATTTTGTGGGGGATATGGATGATTGATATGTTCTGCCAGCTTGTGCCGGTAAAAAATCATATTTCGATCGGTTCTCAGAAGCTGTTTAAGGAACGTTTTCGGCCGATTACAGACAAGATTAACTATCATGCACTGCGAAAATATGTAGTTTCCACCACTAAGGCAGCTTATAAAGTGTTTATATTATGGTTTATACTGATTGGGGCGATTGGTATACTGCATCGTATTAAAATTATAGATGATTCCATGCTGTTCATGATCAGTGTTGCTTTCTATGTATGTGATCTGATCTGTGTCCTCATATGGTGTCCTTTCAGATTGATCATGAAGAACCGCTGTTGCACTACCTGCAGAATATTTAACTGGGATCATCTTATGATGTTTACTCCTATGTTGTTCATAAGAAGCTTTTATTCCGGAAGTCTGCTCCTGATGGCCTTTGCAGTATGGCTGGTGTGGGAGCTTTGCGTGATGATGTACCCGGAGCGGTTCTGGGAGCAGACCAATGAAGCTCTGCGTTGTTCACAGTGTACCGATAAGCTGTGTACGCAGTATTGCCAGAAGCTGAGAAGATAACAAGTTGAAACACGTGAACCGCCCCAAACCTAAGCGTTGGGAGGTCGGTTCACGTGTTTCGGGACTTTCTGCTTTGATTAAAGACAAGTCATATTGAGCTTTGTAAGAATTTCCTGTGAATGCTTACAATATGAACCAGTAGTTGGACAAATATATGTAAAATTCTCAAAATGCATTTTATGATATAAATACTGATAAAGACTGGAAAGAAATTCCGAATTTGTAGGTTTTGTGCTTTCATAGTTTGGAAAAATGACCTTTCGTACTTTTGCATTGGAATCATCTGACCAGATCAATTCGATTATTTCTCTGATACCGCATTCTACACTGTCACGGGAGGTATGATGCATCTTGGCTATTTCAGGATATAATATTTTAGTAATGGGGGTGAAACAATTTTCGTGTAATGAAATGTAGCGGATGCTTGATGCTATATAATCACCTCCGCGATAAGGTTTTGAAATTCCCAGATTATTTAGTACATGTCTTGTTCTCTCTTCATAATAATTCATCGCTTTTCTCCTTGTTGTATCATCTATAATAGTATTACTGATTACAATGAATTACAATAATAGAAAATCGAGTAATTTCGAGTTGTTATAGTGAACCATTCAACTGTTTTTCGTTTTTTATGCAATTTTTTTTCGCTTGAAGTAGAAAATTGACACTAAAAATTTTTAGAAATAAAAAGGAGATTGATTTTTCAAGCCTCCCGATGTATAATCTAAATAGAAGCAAACGGAATTTCCGTTTTGACCCAGTAAGATAGAAACTAATTGGAAACTAGCATCTGAACTTGGAGGGACGGATGCTATTTTTTTTATGATTGTCTACGAAAGACAGTGCCGCAAACAAAACGAGCAATAAAGTCAAGACTTCCATTGTGTTCATGGGCAT
>JAZPYS010000107.1:0-7073 GCA_045544275.1 Acetatifactor sp.
CCGAAAAAGGTCATAAAAAATTTATAATTATAAAATTTTTAGAATCTGGCAAAGAATGTATTTACAAATCTTAACATATCATGTAATATATGTTTCATGAGCTGGCACTCTCTTAATGAGAGTGCTAACAAAAGAGAAAAATAAAACATCAAGATATAGGAGGTTTACTATGAAATTAGTACCATTAGGTGACAGAGTTGTATTAAAACAGTTGGTTGCAGAGGAAACAACCAAATCAGGTATCGTTCTTCCGGGGCAGAATAAGGAAAAACCACAGCAGGCAGAAGTAGTTGCTGTAGGACCGGGCGGAATGGTTGACGGCAAGGAAATCAAGATGGAAGTCAAGGTTGGAGATCAGGTTATTTATTCCAAATATGCAGGCACAGAAGTAAAGCTTGATGAGGAAGAATATATCGTAGTTAAGCAGAATGACATTTTAGCAATTATTCAGTAAAGAATATTCAATCAACAGGAGGAATGAAGATATGGCAAAGGAAATTAAATATGGCGCAGAAGCCCGTAAAGCATTAGAAGCCGGTGTGAACCAGTTGGCAGACACCGTAAGAGTAACATTAGGACCTAAGGGTAGAAATGTAGTTTTGGACAAATCCTTCGGTGCTCCCCTGATCACCAATGACGGTGTTACCATCGCAAAGGAAATCGAATTGGCAGATGCATTTGAAAATATGGGTGCACAGCTGGTGAAAGAAGTAGCAACCAAGACAAATGATGTGGCTGGTGACGGTACTACTACCGCAACCGTGCTTGCACAGGCAATGATCAACGAAGGTATGAAGAATCTGGCTGCAGGTGCAAATCCTATCGTTTTGAGAAAGGGTATGAAGAAGGCAACTGACTGGGCAGTGGAAGCTATCGCAAAGATGAGCTCTAATGTAAACGGCAAAGAGCACATCGCAAGAGTAGCAGCGATCTCAGCAGGTGATGATACGGTAGGTCAGCTGGTTGCTGATGCTATGGAAAAAGTATCCGGAGACGGCGTTATCACTATCGAAGAATCTAAGACCATGCAGACTGAATTAGATGTAGTAGAAGGTATGCAGTTTGACAGAGGTTATATCTCTGCATACATGGTTTCTGATACAGACAAGATGGAAGCAGTTTTGGACAATCCTTACATCCTGATCACTGACAAGAAGATCTCCAATATTCAGGAAATCCTTCCTGTTTTAGAGCAGATCGTACAGTGTGGTGCAAAGCTTCTGATCATCGCAGAAGATGTGGAGGGTGAAGCACTTACCACTTTAATTGTAAATAAACTGCGTGGTACCTTCAATGTAGTTGCTGTAAAGGCTCCGGGCTATGGCGAAAGAAGAAAAGCAATGCTTGAGGATATCGCAACCCTGACCGGCGGTGTAGTGATCAGCTCTGAATTGGGCTATGAATTAAAGGATGCTACTTTGGATATGCTGGGCCGTGCAAAATCTGTTAAAGTTCAGAAAGAAAACACAGTAATCGTTGACGGTGAAGGCGATAAGGCTGCTATTCAGGGCAGAATTGCACAGGTGAAGAAGCAGATTGAAGAGACAACTTCTGATTTTGATAGAGAAAAATTACAGGAAAGACTGGCTAAATTGGCTGGTGGTGTTGCTGTGATCCGCGTAGGTGCAGCTACTGAAACCGAAATGAAGGAAGCAAAGCTTCGTATGGAAGACGCACTTGCAGCTACCAAGGCAGCAGTGGAAGAAGGCATCATTGCAGGTGGTGGTTCTGCATATGTTCATGCATCTAAAGAAGTTGCAAAATTAGCTGCTGAATTAGAAGGTGATGAAAAGACAGGCGCGAACATTGTACTTAAGGCACTGGAAGCACCTCTCTATCACATTGCAGCAAATGCAGGTCTGGAAGGCAGCGTGATCATCAATAAGGTAAGAGAAGCTGAGGTTGGTGTAGGCTTTGACGCATACAAGGAAGAATATGTAGACATGGTAAGTGCAGGTATTCTGGATCCCGCAAAAGTTACCAGAAGCGCTCTGCAGAATGCAACAAGTGTTGCAAGTACACTTCTGACAACAGAATCTGTTGTAGCCAACATCAAGGAAGAGACCCCGGCTATGCCAGCAGGTGCCGGAATGGGCGGAATGATGTAAGAAAATATTTGAAATATAATTACCGGTGGGGGCATCTGAAACAAAGGTTTTGGATGCTCCCACTGGTTTCTGAAAAAAAACTTCCATAGAGGCTAAAAATGCGTTATAATATAAAGACATAGGCTAGTATATTTGGAGGTGGTAAAGTTGAAGGCGCTCAAATGGGACAAAAAATATATTGAATATATCATAGATGCCTTGGGAATGATATGCCTGTCTTATGTCATACTTTTTTTCCTTGATATGGGGAATGAAGTGTACCAGACACTTCGAAATATTCAGGCTTCAAAAGCAATTTTCATGATGGCTGTTTTTATGTTCATAACCCAGCGCGTCAGATTGTTCAACTGGCAGTCACTTGTGGCAAGCTTGCTTTATTGGCCATTCGGATATATGTATCGGAATAGATTTATGGGATCTCCTGATTTATTTGGTCGGGATAAGATTGTTGTATTGATCGGATGGATACTGGTTTTAATTGCAGTGGACATGATTGTTTATAAAAAGGTAAATTCATTACAGAATTTTCGAAAGCCTGCATTGTATATTTTTGCATTGACCGCATTCTTTATGGGCTTTTATAGGAATGGAAGAACAGAACCGATCATATTTTTGGTGATTTTCCTGTTCTACCTGATTCCTATCGACAAAGAACGTTGGAAGCACATTATCTATCAGATTTGTGGAGCCTGGATTTTATGCTTTGGAAACAGGTTACTCCGTTCCCTTCAGGAAAATCCTCAGGTGTCGGAAAATGGCCGCTGGTATGGATGTTTTTTAAATATCGGAGATTTCGGATTATTTATGGCGGCGGTGGTAACCGTGTGCCTGTATTTGATTTTCTGTGCAAAACAAAGCTATGGCAGAAAAAGTATTCCGTATATTGCAGCATGGGTTTTAATGCTTCCGGTGATCTGGACTGTACTGCGGGTTAGTACACTTACGATGTTCACCGGTATTGGTTGTCTTCTAATCATTGGATTTTTGATCTTGCCCCGACGCAGCAGTGGAAGAGCTGTGCTCCTTCGGACTGTGGTTGTCATGGTAGGGATTCCCATTTTTCTGCTGTGTGGATTATGGGTATTAAAGGTTATGGCAAATACGGATCAGAAATATTGGGAGGGCGTATTGCTGGAAGGCAATGTGTTATTAAAGCCAATAGCTGATATAATCCGCAGAGCCCATTATATGTTCGGGAATGCCAGAACATTTTCAGAGTGCGGTATTTTCGAGGAAAATTCCTTGATCAATTATCTGGATTTGCTCAGTTCCGGAAGATTGTCCATTATCAAGGCATTTTCAGAGTATTTTAACTTTACCGGCAACTCTGCTTTTGGATTGGATGTGGGGACATATTTTGCATATAATACACACAACTCCTATTCACAGATGATTTTTGAGTACGGGTATATTGGCGGCGGTATGTTTTGCCTTTGGATAGTTTCTTCTGTTATTATGAGCGTCAGGAGATATTTACAGGGGCGGGAAAAGGAACGGGTGTTTTTATGTTTCTGGATAGCAATGACTGCAGGGGTACTGATTGGCGAAAGAGTTTATCTGTATTCTCCGGTTGTGGTATTTAGTTTGCTGTTGAATTACTCGTTGATGGTAAATATGGAGGAAAGAACATGAACAGTTTTCAATATATTGTAGAAAGTATTGATGGAGATTATGCACATCTTCGCAGGATAGATATAGAGTCTGATGAACTGAAGCTGGTGGCAAGAGCATTGCTGCCTGCGGAAATAGTAGAAGGCAGTAAACTGCTGTATGAATGGATGCAGTATAGTGTCATGGAGTAATTTTAGCATGAGAAGAAATACAAATGTATTGCATATTCCGGCAAACAGGATTATTGCATTAATGTTTTTGGATATCATGGCAATATTGGTAGCTTCTTTTGGGTCCATATTTATCAGATATGAGTTTAATTTTATGGAAATTCCCGTCAGATTTATGGATGCATACGGGAGAATTCTTCCGTACACAGTGATAGTTACGCTGATTTTTTTCTGGATCTGGAAGCTGTATAAAAGTGTATGGCGTTATGCCAGTGCCACAGAAATGGTAAACATCGGGGGTGCTACTACCTGTGCGGCTGTAGGGCAGGTAATATTATGCAATTTATTAAATATCCATATGCCCAGAAGCTATTATGTATTATATTGGTTCTTTTTGTTTTGTATTATATGTTGCATAAGATTTAGTTATAGAATCCTCAGAATATTTAATGCAAGACGTACAAACAGGATGAACAGGGAAATATCCAATCACGTTATGGTGATCGGTGCCGGAGCAGCAGCCAATTCTATTTTGAAAGAGATAGAAAACAGTCAGTATATCAATCTGCAAGTAAAATGTATCATTGATGACCAGCCCGGATGTCATGGAAAACTCATGAGAGGAATTCCTATAGTGGGGGGCAGGAACAAAATACTGACAGCGGCAGCAGAATATGGCATTGATGAAATTATATTTGCAATTCCTTCTGCAAGCAGTAAAGTCAGAAAGGAAATACTGGATATCTGCAAGGAAACCGGCTGCAAGCTGAGAGCCATTCCCGGGACATATCAGTTGATCAATGGTGAAGTATCTGTTTCCGAATTGAAAGAAGTGGAGATTGAGGATTTGTTGGGCAGAGAGCCTGTCAAGACCAATATTGATGAGATCATGGATTATGTCAGCGGCAAAGTCATCATGGTGACGGGAGGCGGTGGTTCTATCGGAAGTGAGCTGTGCAGACAAATAGCAGGTCACCGTCCAAAACAGCTGATTGTAGTGGATATCTATGAGAACAATGCATATGATATAGAACAGGAACTGAAAAGGAAATTCCCAAGACTGAACTTGGTAGTACTGATTGCATCTGTGCGCAATACCAAACGGATGGATCGTATCTTTGAGGAATACAGACCGGATGTGGTGTATCATGCAGCGGCACATAAACATGTGCCATTGATGGAGTCAAGTCCCAATGAAGCAGTAAAAAATAACGTGTTGGGAACCTGGAAAGTCGTTCAGGCAGCGGATAAGTATAAAGTCAGAAGATTTGTTATGATCTCTACAGATAAGGCAGTGAATCCTACCAATATTATGGGAGCTTCAAAACGAATCTGCGAAATGATTATTCAGACATATAATAATCGTTCCACGACAGAGTTTGTGGCAGTGCGTTTCGGCAATGTATTGGGCAGTAATGGCAGCGTCATTCCGCTGTTTAAGAGTCAGATTGCAGAGGGGGGACCGGTAACAGTAACTGATCCCAATATCATCCGTTATTTTATGACCATACCGGAAGCGGTTTCACTGGTGCTTCAGGCCGGTGCGTATGCGAAAGGCGGAGAGATCTTTGTACTGGACATGGGAGAACCCATGAAGATTGTGGATCTGGCAGAGAATCTGATAAAACTTTCCGGATATAAAGTAGGGGAAGATATAGAAATTGAATTTACCGGACTTCGTCCCGGCGAAAAAATGTATGAAGAACGTCTGATGGAAGAAGAAGGTATGCAGAAGACTGCTAACAAGATGATCAGCATCGGTAAGCCGCTTCAGATCGATGAAGAGAAGTTCCTGAATCAGTTGGGCGAACTGAAGGATTATATAGAGCAGGAGCCAGAGGATATCAGAGAGTATATAAAAAAGATTGTGCCGACCTATGTTCCCAAGGAGGAATAAACATTGTTATGTATGAAAAATATTTAAAACGCATTGCAGACATTGTACTATCACTGATAGGATTGATTTTCTTTTCCTGGATTTATGTGATCATAATCATAGCGATCAAGATAGATGATCCCGGTCCTGCTTTTTTCACACAGAAGAGAGTAGGCAAGGATAAGTCATACTTTAAACTGCATAAATTCCGTTCTATGAAAATGTCCACGCCTCATGATACTCCGACTCATTTGTTGGAGAATCCTGAGCAGTACATAACAAAAATCGGAAAGTTTATGCGCAAATACAGCATTGACGAACTTCCACAGATCTGGGATATTTTTGTGGGGAATATGAGCATCGTAGGTCCGAGGCCTGCACTTTGGAATCAAGATGATCTGGTTAAAGAAAGAGATAAATACCATGCCAATCATGTAAGACCCGGATTGACCGGTTGGGCACAGATCAATGGAAGGGATGAATTAGAGATTCCCGTAAAGGCAAAATTAGATGGTGAATATGTGGAGAAATTGAAAAAAAGCAGTTTGTCCGGAATTGTTATGGATTTAAGATGCTTCTTCGGTACATTCCTAAGTGTGTTGAGAGCAGATGGTGTGGTGGAAGGTGGTACCGGTGCCAAGAAGAATTCCAAAAAATAAGGAGAATGAAGTTGAAGAAAGTGTTGATCACAGGTGCAAACAGCTATATCGGCACATCTTTTGAAACGTGGATAAAAGAGAATCATGATTCTATTGAAACCGACACACAGGATATGATAGGAGACGCCTGGAAAACCAGAGATTTCAGTAGATACACTGCAGTATTTCACGTTGCAGGTATTGCACATGCGGATGTAGGAAACGCAACAGAAGAAGAGAAACAACTGTATTATAAAGTGAATACCGACTTGACCATTGCATGTGCCAAAAAAGCAAAGGCAGAAGGTGTAAAACAGTTTATTTTCATGAGCAGTATCATTGTGTACGGGGAAAGTGCCGGTATGGGAAAGCGGCGAGTGATCACGAAAGATACGTTGCCGGAACCTGTAAACTTTTACGGTAACAGTAAGCTGAAAGCGGAGAAAGGTCTTTTGAAGCTTGCTGATGAAAGTTTCAAAGTCGTCATTCTGCGGCCGCCCATGATCTATGGGAAGGGCAGCAAAGGGAACTATCCTCTGCTTGCGAAGATGGCAAAAACATTGCCATTCTTTCCGGATGTGCAGAACGAAAGAAGCATGCTGTATATAGGCAATCTGTGTAAATTTATCAGTCTGATGATTGAAAATGAAGAAAATGGTATATTTTTTCC
>JAZPYS010000108.1:0-25761 GCA_045544275.1 Acetatifactor sp.
TCGAAACGGCAGACAGGCATACGTTATCTGCCCTATGGTAGAAGAAGGGGAATCCGATACCATGGAAAATGTCATAGATTATACGGAAAAACTGAAAGTGTCCCTGCCGGCGGACATACAGGTAGCTTACCTTCACGGAAAGATGAAGCCTGCAGAAAAGAACCGCATCATGGAAGAATTTTCATCAAAAAACATTGATGTATTGGTTTCTACCACCGTAATAGAGGTAGGCATCAATGTGCCAAATGCCACAGTCATGATGGTGGAAAATGCGGAACGCTTCGGTCTTGCACAGCTGCACCAGTTGCGAGGGCGTGTAGGACGAGGGGAACATCAAAGCTATTGTATTTTCATAAACACCAATGAATCCAAAGAATCTACGGCAAGATTAGACATCCTGAATAAATCCAATGACGGATTCTATATTGCCAATGAGGATCTGAAACTTAGAGGGCCCGGAGACCTGTTCGGTATCCGCCAGAGCGGTGAATTTGCTTTCCGGATTGGGGATGTGTTTGGAGATGCAGATGTGTTGCAATTGGCCAGCGAAGCTGTGGAGAAGGTCTGCAATGGGTATCTGAGCGCTGAAGAGTATGATAGGCTGGTGAAAGAGATACAAAGAAGTGGGGCGGATATGGTGGATTTTAGGAGTATTTAGAAAAAGAAGCTGGAAGTTTTGTTTGCAAACATCCGTTCGCATTCTTGCGTTCTTCCATTGACTTTCCCCCAAGATATAGTGTATAATATGTATAAAGTTTCAGGACAGCAGAATAATTGATGAGACTGTCCTGATTTTTTCGTATATGCAAATAAAGAATCAGGAGAAATAAACCATGGGAAACAAAAACACCTATGATGCCAGCAGTATTACTGTCTTAGAGGGACTTGAGGCTGTCAGAATACGTCCCGGTATGTACATCGGCAGTGTTACAACAAAAGGATTAAATCATTTGATATATGAGATCGTTGACAACTCTGTGGACGAGCATTTGGCAGGTTACTGTAGTACGATTACTGTAACATTGGAGGCAGATGGTTCTGCAACCATTTCTGATAATGGTCGTGGTATTCCTGTGGGGATGCACGAGAAGGGTATCAGTGCAGAACGTCTTGTTTTTACCACGCTGCATGCAGGTGGTAAATTTGATAATGAAGCGTACAAGACCAGCGGCGGTCTGCACGGTGTAGGTTCTTCTGTTGTAAATGCACTTTCTACAAGATTGACTGTTAGAGTCAAAGATGGAAAACAGGTTTATGAAGATAAATATGAAAGAGGTATCCCGGTGATCGATCTGATCGACGGGCTTTTGCCGGTTATAGGCAAGACAAAAGAGACCGGAACTACCATCAATTTTCTGCCGGATGATACCATTTTTGATAAGACAAGATTTAAAGAGGATGATATCAAGAGCCGTCTACATGAGACAGCGTATTTAAATCCGGAACTTACCATTATCTTTGAGGACAAGCGTAAAGAAGAGCCGGAGCGCATTGAATATCACGAGCCGGAAGGAATTATCGGTTTTATTAAGGATATCAACAAGGGGTCCGAAGCCGTTCATGACTGTATTTATTTCAAAGGAGAGTCAGAAGGCATCTTGGTGGAAGTGGCGCTTCAGTATGTCAATGAATTCCATGAAAATGTGCTTGGTTTCTGTAACAATATATACAACTCCGAGGGTGGTACTCATTTGACCGGCTTTAAGACCCAGTTTACCACAGTCATCAATAACTATGCCCGTGAGCTGAATATTCTGAAGGATAAGGATGCCAATTTTACCGGTGCAGATGTGCGTAATGGTATGACAGCAGTGGTATCTATCAAGCATCCGGATCCTCGTTTTGAAGGTCAGACAAAGACCAAACTGGACAATCAGGACGCAGCCAAAGTAGTTGCAAAGATTACAGGTGAGGAGATTGTACATTTCTTTGACCGTAATTTAGAAACTTTAAAAAATGTTATTGGCTGTGCAGAAAAGGCTGCGAAAATTCGTAAATCGGAAGAAAAAGCCAAAACAAATATGCTGACCAAACAGAAGTTTTCCTTTGATTCCAACGGAAAGCTTGCTAACTGTGAGTCAAAAGATCCCAAAAAATGCGAGATATTCATAGTGGAAGGTGATTCCGCAGGCGGCAGTGCAAAGACTGCCCGCAACAGAATGTTCCAGGCCATTCTGCCCATCCGGGGTAAGATACTGAATGTGGAAAAAGCAAGTATTGATAAAGTTCTTGCCAATGCGGAGATCAAGACTATGATCAATGCCTTTGGCTGCGGATTTTCGGAAGGCTACGGCAACGATTTTGATATTACAAAGCTTCGATATGATAAAATTATCATTATGGCCGATGCGGACGTGGACGGTGCTCACATTTCCAACCTATTATTGACGTTGTTCTATCGTTTTATGCCAGAATTGATTTTTGAAGGCCATGTTTACATAGCCATGCCTCCTTTATACAAGGCGATGCCTTCCAAAGGTAAGGAAGAGTACCTGTATGACGACAAGGCACTGGAAAGATACAGAAAGACTCACAAAGGACCATTTACCCTGCAGCGATATAAAGGTCTGGGTGAAATGGATGCGGGACAGCTGTGGGAGACGACGCTGGATCCGGAGACACGACTGCTGAAGTTAGTGGAAATAGAAGATGCCAGAATGGCTTCTGAAATCACGGAGCTTCTCATGGGTACGGAAGTCCCCCCCAGAAAAGAGTTTATTTATGCCCACGCAACAGACGCCGAATTAGATATATAAACACCGGAGGAATTTCAAATGAATGACGATAGAATCATAAAAACAGAATACTCGGAGGTCATGCAGAAATCCTTTATTGACTATGCTATGAGCGTCATTGTAGCCCGTGCACTTCCGGATGTTAGAGACGGCTTAAAGCCGGTTCAGAGACGTACTTTATATGATATGCACGAATTAGGCATCCGTTATGATAAGCCCTTCCGTAAGAGCGCCCGTATCGTTGGTGATACCATGGGTAAATATCATCCCCATGGTGACAGTTCTATTTATGATGCGTTGGTTGTCATGACCCAGGATTTCAAGAAGGGACTTCCTCTGATTGACGGACACGGCAACTTTGGTAACATCGAAGGTGACGGAGCAGCGGCTATGCGATATACAGAAGCCAGGCTGCAAAAGATCACACAGGAAGCCTTTTTAGCGGACCTTGATAAGGATGTAGTAGATTTCCAGCCAAATTTTGACGAAACGGAAAAAGAACCATCTGTACTTCCTGTAAAAATTCCTAACTTTCTGATCAATGGTTCGGAAGGTATTGCGGTGGGGATGACTACCAGTACACCACCTCACAATCTTGCAGAAGTGATAGATGCCACAAAAGCATATATGCTGGATGAGAGTATCTCTACCAGAGAATTAATGCGCTATGTGAAAGGGCCCGATTTCCCTACAGGCGGTATTGTGATCAATAAAGATGAGCTTTTAAATATTTATGAGACAGGTGCCGGCAAGATCAAAATCCGGGGTAAAGTGGAAGTAGAAAAGGCAAAGGGTGGCAAGACCAATTTGGTGATCACAGAGATTCCTTATACCATGATCGGTGCCAATATTTCAAAATTTCTTTCAGACGTTGCGGCGTTAGCTGAGACTAAGAAGACCCAGGACATTGTGGATATTTCCAATCAGTCCTCCAAAGAAGGTATCCGTATCGTCATTGAACTGAAGAAGGATACTGATGTAGAAAATTTCAAGAATTTATTATATAAAAAGACCCGCCTGGAAGATACTTTCGGTGTCAATATGCTGGCCATTGTAAATGGCCGTCCGGAGACAATGGGCTTGAAGGATATCATTAAACATTGTGTGGATTTCCAGTTTCAGGTAGCAACCAGAAAATATACCAACCTGTTGGCAAAGGAAATGGACAAGAAAGAAATCCAGGAAGGCTTGATCAAGGCATGTAATGTAATCGATCTGATCATTGAGATCCTGCGAGGTTCCAAAGACCGCAACATGGCAAAAGCATGTCTTGTGGAAGGCAAGGTAGACGGCATCAAATTTAAGTCCAAAGAGTCCAAGATCATGGCGACGCAGTTGATGTTCACAGAAAAGCAGGCTAATGCAATTTTAGAGATGCGTCTGTATAAATTGATCGGCTTGGAGATTGAAGCACTGATCAACGATCACGAAGAGACCATGGCAAATATTTTCCGTTATGAAGATATTTTAGACCGCAGAGATTCTATGGCCCAGGTTATCATCAATGAATTAGAAGAAATTAAGAAAGAATATAAACGCCCTCGCAGAACTATGATCGAAAATGCCGAAGAAGCTGTTTATAAAGAAAAAGAGATTGAAGAGACGGACGTAATGTTCCTGATGGACCGCTTCGGTTATGCTAAGACGGTGGATATGTCTGTTTATGAACGTAACAAAGAAGCCGCCTATGCTGAAAATAAATACATTGTAAAATGCAAAAACACCGGCCGCATCTGTCTGTTTACTGACACAGGCCAGCTGCATACCATTAAGATCATGGATCTCCCTTACGGAAAATTCAGAGATAAGGGTACTCCTATCGACAATGTAAGTAACTTCAGCTCTGAGAAAGAGAATATCGTTTATATCACCTCCCAGACAGAGATCAATCTTCGCCGGGTTATGTTTGTTACAGAACAAGCGATGATGAAGATTGTTGACGGCGGAGAATTCGATGTGGCCAAGAGAACTGTTGCTGCCACGAAACTGCAGGAGCATGACAAGGTGCTGAATGTAGTTTGTCTCAATGAACAGCGCAATATTGTACTGCAGTCCAAAGCCGGATATTTCCTCAGATTCCCCATCGAAGAAATTCCGGAGAAGAAAAAAGGTGCAGTAGGTGTACGGGGTATGAAGCTTGCTGATAATGATTTATTAGAAGCGGTATACTATACACAGAATGCTGTGGAAAGTACCATTCAGTATAAAAACAAAAATCTGGTACTGAACAGCATTAAATTAGGAAAACGAGACACGAAAGGAATCAAAGTAAGAGCATGAGAGTAATAGCCGGTACGGCAAGAAGCTTGCCTTTAAAGACGCCTGAAGGAATGGACACCAGACCTACTCAGGACCGAATCAAAGAGACCATCTTCAATATATTGCAAAATGATGTGCCCGGATCAGTTTTCGTTGACTTATTCAGCGGAAGCGGCGGTATTGGCATTGAAGCTTTGAGCCGCGGAGCACGAAAAGTGTATTTTATAGACAATTCGCCGAAATGTCATGCTTGTATTCATGAAAATTTGGTCTTTACAAAATTGGCAGATAAATCCATAATATTAAAGCAGGATGTTGTGACAGCACTGACTTCCATTTACGAAAAAGAAGTAGACATCATCTTTATGGATCCGCCATATGACAATGGACATGAAGAGAGAGTGCTTGCACTCTTACAGAACATGAAATATGTGACAGACGATACACTGATCATTGTAGAGGCATCCCTGCGTACAGATATGGATTATGCGGAAGAATTTGGTTTTGAAATCATCAAAGTAAAGAAATATAAGACCAACAAACACATTTTCCTGAAAAGAAAATAGTTCTTTTTGGAGGACAAATATATGAAGAGAGCAATATATCCCGGAAGTTTTGATCCTGTCACTTATGGCCATCTTGACATTATTCATAGAACTGCGAACATATTCGACGAAATAATTGTAGGTGTTTTGAATAATGTTCAAAAATCACCGTTGTTTTCTGTGGAAGAACGTGTTAAGATACTAGAAGAAGTTACTAAGGATTTACCAAATGTCAGAATAGAGCCATTCAGCGGTATGCTGGTGGAGTATGCCCGTGCCAATGACATTCAGGTAAATGTACGTGGATTGAGAAGTATGACTGATTTTGAGTACGAGATGCAGATTGCCCAGTACAATAATCAGTTATCAAACGGAGCTTTGGAGACCGTTTTTCTGGCAACAAATCCCGCCTATTCCTACATCAGTTCTTCCGGTGTAAAGGAAGTCGCAGGTTTTAAAGGTGATCTGTCACCTTATGTTCCGGAAACGGTAGCAAAGCTTGTCCGTGAAAAATATGGATACTAAAGCGGGAAAATAAAAACAGAGAGGTCATATTATGAGTAGTAAAATCGAACAGTTGATTGATGAAATCGAAGAGTATATTGACAGTTGTAAATATCAGCCATTGTCAAGCACCAAGATCATTGTTAATAAAGAAGAAATCGATGAATTATTGCGTGAACTTCGAATGAAGACACCGGAAGAAATTAAGAGATACCAAAAAATCATCAGCAACAAAGAAGCAATCCTGAATGATGCAAGAGCAAAAGCAGAAGCACTCATAAACGAAGCTACTGTTCATACCAACGAGCTGATCAGCGAACATGAGATTATGCGTCAGGCTTATGAACAGGCTAATGAAGTAGTAACTATGGCCAGTAAGCAGGCACAGGACATTTTAGACAATGCGACTATGGAAGCAAACAGTGTACGGACTGCTGCCATGCAATATATGGATGATATGCTTGCTCATCTGGAAAACATTATTGCAGCAACGACGAACACAGCAGTAAATAATTATGAAAGTTTAATCGGTGGTTTGAACCATTATAGAGATATTATTCAGTCTAACCGCAGTGAACTTCATCCGGCAGATGCCGAATACGAGGCAATGAATGGAGAAGGTGCAACGGCTGAAGAAGATGCTACAGCATAATAAGTTGTTCTAATTGGACAATCAAAAGTAACCGGTTTCTTATAGAAACCGGTTTTTTAAAAAGCAATAAAATATCGTGGTGATTCCGGTCAATATTATTTTATGCAAGATGTATTCTCGTATAGAAAGATCGGTTCCCTGTATAATACTGTTGGTTTGAGCAATGCATGATATTCCGCCGAAAGGGAGTAATATTAATATGTAAATCGACAGAATATCTTCACTGATGATGATACCGCCGGTTATTTCAAGAATCGGTGCTATATATCTTTGCAGATCCGGCAGGAATACATGGGGCAGTATATTCAACAGATTAAAGATGATCATATAGCCACAGAGCATGGAGATACTGGCAATGCTGTTTCTGATTGCATCGTCCAGTGCAGTCAACAGACCCTTTGTTTTACCTACGTGGGAATCCTGCGTGTTCTGTAAATAGATTGTGTTAAGTTTGCTTCTGAAGATTGTATATCTTAAAACAATACCATATATCAAGGGCAGTCCATACATTCCGATAAGTGCTAAAACAGCATTATCCAGCTGGAGTGCAGGAATAACAAATGTACAAAAATACACCGGTCCGATATTATTACAGAAGCTTAGTATAAAACGAGCTTCTGTCTGGCTAATTTTTTCTTCCTTCAGAAGTTCTGACGTAACTTTGGCTCCCATGGGAAATCCACAGAGAAAGCCCATAATGATGCCATAGGATACATTGGGACGACACCGGAAGATTCTTCTCAGTATCGGATGAATCAGTGATACAAATTTTTCGGATAAATTCATACGGATCAATGTTCCTGACAATATCATAAACGGCAGAAGTGAAGGGACCATTTTATTGTACCAAAGCGTCAAACCATGAAATGCATAGTAGAGGCTTTCCGTGGAATGTGTTAATATTAAATATGTGAGAACTAAAAAGAACAATATGTAAATCATATAAGACACCCGATCGTTTTTTCATATTATATGATTATGTTTTTAATATATAGAAGAAGGATGGAAATATTTCATGATGCGACTGGATAAATTTCTGGTATCTATGGAGATAGGAAGCCGCAGTCAGGTAAAAGATTTTGTAAAGAAAGGGCTTGTTACCGTCAATGGTCAATTCTGCAAAAGCTCTGATTTAAAGATTAATGAAGAGATTGATATCATTGAATACAAAGGCCAACGGCTGCAGTATCGTAAATATGAATATTATATGCTTCATAAACCACAGGGAGTGGTAACTGCCACTCATGATAATCACGACAAAACGGTAATGGATCTGTTGGACTCTTCCGTTCGTAAAAAAAATCTTTTTCCGGTGGGACGTCTTGATAAAGATACGGAAGGACTGCTGCTTATAACAAATGACGGTGATCTTGCACACAATTTATTGTCTCCTAAAAAACATGTAGATAAAACATATCTCGTTTACCTTGCAGAAACAATCCATGATGCTGATATCAGGAAACTGGAATCCGGCGTGGATATTGGCGAAGACAAACTAACATTACCGGCGAAAGCTATAAAACTAACAGATAAAGCGATGAAGCTTACTATCTGCGAGGGCAAATTCCACCAGGTAAAACGTATGTTAAAAGCAGTAGATAATGAAGTGGTTTATTTAAAGAGACTGACTTTCGGTAATCTGACACTGGATGAAGATCTGGAAAGCGGTAAATACCGACCTTTGTCAGAAGATGAAATTCAAGCTCTGCATAATCAGGAGTGATAAATATGATTAAAGATGTTCAAGCCGTAATTTTTGACCTGGATGGCTCCTTAGTAGATTCCATGTGGATTTGGAAAGAAATTGATATTGAATATCTGGAGAAATACGGAATCTCCATTCCACAGGATCTGCAGTCAGATATTGAAGGCATGAGTTTTAAAGAAACTGCCGAATATTTTAAGAAAAGATTCAATATACCTGATTCTATTGAAGAAATGCAGGTGGAATGGAATCAGATGGCATGGGATAAATATGCTAATGAAGTATTTTTAAAACCCGGTGTCCGGGAATTTCTTGATCATTGTCGTAAATGCGATATAAAACTTGGAATCGCATCCAGCAATTCCAGGGAGTTAATAGAAGTATGCCTGAAATTAAATCAGGTGGAATCATTTTTTGAATGTATTATGAGTGGTACAGATGGATTCAAAGGCAAACCTGCTCCGGATATTTATCTTGCAGCTGCAAAGCAATTAGGTGTAGATCCGGTAAGATGTCTGGTATTTGAAGACATCATTCCCGGTATCTTGGCCGGTAAAAGTGCTGGAATGAGAGTCTGTGCCGTAGATGATGTATATTCTGCCTATCAAGAACCTGAAAAGAGGAAGCTTGCAGATTATTATATCAAGGATTATTATCATATTTTCTGATTTAGAAACGAGGTCAAAAAATTGTACAATGGATTTTTACCTGTCTGCCGACAGGATATGATCGATTTAAATATAGAGCAATTGGATTTTGTCTACGTGATCGGTGATGCGTATGTGGATCATCCATCCTTTGGACATGCCATTATCAGCCGTATTTTGGAGTCCCATGGTTATACTGTAGGTATTATTTCACAGCCTGACTGGAAAGACGAGGGCAGTATCAATATTTTGGGCAAACCACGACTGGGATTTTTGATTTCCGGCGGCAATATGGACAGCTGTGTAAATCATTATTCCGTCTCTAAAAAGCGTCGTTCCGGGGACGCGTACACTCCCGGCGGTGTCATGGGAAAACGTCCTGACAATGCCACAGTTGTATATGGCAATCTGATCCGTAAGACTTATCGGGATATTCCGATCATTATTGGTGGTATCGAAGCCAGTCTTCGCAGAATGGCCCATTATGATTATTGGACCGATTCCTTCAAGAGGTCCATCCTGCTGGACAGTCAGGCAGACATTATTTCTTATGGAATGGGCGAAAAGTCCATCGTGGATATTGCAGATGCATTAAATAGCGGAATCGCAGTAAGAGATATCACTTTCGTTCCCGGTACAGTCTATAAAACGAAAGATATTTCCGGTATTTATGATGCCATCACACTGCCGGATTACGTTGCCATGAAAGAAAACAAAGTGGAATATGCCAAAAGTTTCGGTATCCAGTATCAGAATACGGACTTTTGTAACGGTAAGGTCTTAATAGAACCTTATCCAAACAATATATATGTGGTTCAAAATCCACCACAGACACCTCTGACCACTCAGGAGATGGATGATGTATATGCACTGCCATATATGCGAACCTACCATCCTTCCTACGAAAAAGACGGTGGTGTACCTGCCATCAGTGAGATTAAATTTTCATTGATCAGTAACAGGGGATGTTTTGGCGGCTGCAGTTTCTGTGCACTGACCTTCCATCAGGGCAGAACCATACAGACCAGAAGCCATGAATCCATCATCGAAGAGGCAAAACTGCTAACCCAAGACAAGGATTTTAAGGGATATATTCATGATGTAGGCGGTCCTACAGCCAATTTCAGACATCCTTCCTGTGAAAAACAGTTGACACATGGTGTATGTAAAAACAGACAATGTCTTTATCCAGCCCCATGTAAGAATATGAAAGTGGACCACAAGGATTATCTGGAGCTTTTGAGAAAACTGCGGATTCTCCCCGGTGTAAAAAAGGTATTCGTTCGTTCCGGTATCCGTTTTGACTATCTGATGGCTGACAGCGATGATACATTTTTCAGAGAGTTGGTAGAACATCATATCAGCGGACAGCTGAAGGTGGCACCGGAGCATATTTCCGATGCAGTGCTTGCCAGAATGGGAAAACCCTGCAATGCAGTCTACGAAAAATTTGTGGCAAAATATAAACGTCTGAACAATCAGATCGGTAAGAATCAGTTCCTGGTTCCGTATCTGATGAGTTCTCACCCCGGTTCTACCTTAAAAGAAGCTATAGAACTGGCAGAATATTTAAGAGATTTGGGATATATGCCGGAGCAGGTACAGGATTTTTATCCTACACCGTCCACCATATCCACAGTCATGTATTATACAGGACTTGACCCGAGAGATATGAAACCGGTGTATGTCTGCAAGAATCCTCACGAAAAGGCAATGCAGCGTGCACTGATCCAGTACCGCAACCCCAAGAATTATGATCTGGTACATGAAGCACTGACTGCAGCCGGCAGAACAGATTTGATCGGTTTTGACAAGAAATGCCTCATCCGTCCCAGAAAATTGAAAAGTGAAACACAGGAACGCTTTGCATATTCTAAAAATTCCGGACACACCGGAAAGGCAAAAAATGACGGTAAGTCTAAGAAAAAGACAATCCGAAATGTTCACAGCAAAAAGGAGAAATAAAACATGGCAAAAAGTATTGTAATCATTACAGGTGCTTCTTCAGGTATCGGCATGGAATTTGCACTGCAGTTGGATGCACATCTCCGCAAAACAGATGAAATCTGGTTGATCGCAAGAAGAAAAGATAAATTGCTGGAATTAAGCAGGAAAATGCGCAATAATACACGTATATTGAGCATGGATATTACAAAGGAAGGACAGATAGAACGCCTGGCAGATACCTTGGAAGATAATGACTGTCAGATTCGTATGCTCATAAACTGTGCCGGTTATGGAATCATCGGCAACTTTATGGGAAGCAATTGCGAAGAACAAGCAGGAATGGTTCGCTTAAATTGTGAAGCACTGACCAATGTGACACATTGCTGTCTTCCTTATATGTGCAAAAAGTCACGTATCATTAATATTGCTTCCAGTGCTGCCTTTGTTCCCCAGCCGGGATTTGCCATTTATGCAGCCACCAAATCCTATGTAAACAGCTTTTCACTGGCCCTTAGGGAAGAACTTATGGACAAGGAGATTTACGTGACAAGTGTCTGTCCGGGTCCTGTGGATACTGCTTTCTTTGACCGTGCAGAAGCAAATGGTTCTATCATGAATATAAAGAAAATGATCATGGCAGATGTACGGGATGTTGTCAGAAAGGCACTGAGGGATTCCTGCTATAAAAAAGCAAAATCTGTTTACAGTTTGCCCATCCAGGCTTTTGATGTACTCTGCAAAATGATACCTCACACCGTTCTTGTTCCGGCCATAAAAGCTGTAAAAATGATGCAGACCGATTAATATTATATGTACAGGAGATATTTGAATGCGTCAGGTATTACGAATGTTCGGTGCAGGAAGCTACAAAGGCACCAGAAATTACATTAATTCACAAAAAAAATTCGAGGTTCTTCGAACAATTCTTTATTTTTTATTGCCTCTGGGGTTATTTGCCATTGGTTATATAACCACAGGAGAAAGGACCAATTTGCTTACAGTTGTTGCAGTGCTGGGTTGCCTTCCAGCCAGCAAAAGTCTGGTAGGTGCGATCATGTATCTGAGATACCGGAGCTGTTTAACAGAGACAGCAGACAAAATTGATGCACATATGGGTAAACTAAATGGTCTCTATGATATGGTATTTACATCAGACAAACAGAATTTTGTAGTTTCCCATCTGGTTGTTCATGGAAATACCATATGCGGTTTCAGTGAGCAAAAGAATTTTCCGGAAAAAGATTTCCTTGTTCATATTGAAAGCATGCTGAAGTTTGATGGCCATAAAAATTATACAATCAAGGTATTTACAGATATCAAGAAATATACTGACAGACTTGACCAATTACAGGATCTGGAAGTCGAAAATAAATATGTCAATGCAGTTTTAGAGACTTTAAAGTCGGTGGCTTTATAACCATACTTTTTATTGGAAAGGATATTATTTTATGCAGGTATTCATTGTTGAAAAAAATCATGCCGGACAAAGACTTGATAAATTTCTTCATAAATATTTACCGGAAGCGTCAAACAGTTTTATCTACAAAATGCTCAGGAAAAAAAATATTACCCTGAATGGAAAGAAAGCTGAGGGAAAGGAACTTCTCGAAATCGGAGATGAGATCAAATGCTTCTTTTCTGAGGAGACCTTTGCAAAATTTTCCGGAACTTCTGTGTCTGCATCTACAGATATCCCTGCTGTGAAAAAGGAGAAGCCTGCAAAGACAAAAAGCGGTGTTTCTGAATACAAGAGAGCATATGACAAACTCTCAGAGGAAAATATCCGCATCATCTATGAAGATGGAAATGTATTGATCCTCAGCAAACCTGCAGGTGTTTTAACCCAGAAAGCAGAAAATAATGACTTAAGCCTTAATGAATGGATGATAGGTTATTTGCTGGAAAAAAGAAAAATAAAAGAGGAAGAACTGCGTCTATTCAAGCCTTCTGTATGTAACAGACTCGACCGTAACACAACCGGTCTGGTATTATGCGGCATTTCACTGATCGGAACTCAGAAGCTGAATGATCTGATCAAGAATCGAAAAATCAGAAAGTATTACCGCACTATTTGTATTGGCGAAGTAAAAAACCCCGGTATTTTAGAGGGTACGCTTACCAAAGATCATAAGAAAAATAAAGTAACGATCGAAGAAGATGGCGAAGAAGCAATAAAGACAGCCTATACTCCGATTCAAAAATTGAACCAGAAATATACATACCTGGAAGTGGAACTGATTACCGGAAAAACCCACCAGATTCGTGCTCATTTGGCAAGCATTGAACATGCATTAGTAGGGGATACCAAGTATGGAAATGCAGAAGTGAATCAATCTTTTAAGAAAAAATACAAACTTGACAGCCAACTGTTGCATGCATATAGACTGGAGTTTCCGGTTCTTGACGGCTGTCTGGAACCACTAAGTGAAATGGTGTTTTTGGCTCCCCTTCCAAAAGAATTTAAAACAATACTAAAGGACTTGACATAAAATGGCTACATGGAATTCAAGAGGTTTACGTGGGTCTATTCTGGAGGACATGGTCAATAGAACCAATGAAACATACGCAGAAAAAGGGCTGGCTGTCATCCAAAAGGTTCCCACACCCATTACTCCCATAAAAATCGATAAAGAACACCGGCATATCACTCTGGCTTACTTTGATCAGAAGAGTACCGTCGATTATATTGGGGCGGTACAGGGTATACCGGTTTGTTTTGATGCCAAAGAATGTGCCACGGATACTTTTGCTTTGCAGAATATCCATGAACATCAAGTAAAATTTATGGGAGCTTATGAGAAGCAGGGCGGTGTAGCTTTCTTTTTGATCTACTATTCTCATAAGGACTTGTTATATTATCTGCCCTATGAACATCTGTTGAAATTTTGGAACCGGGCCAAAGAAGGGGGCAGAAAGAGTTTTCGATTCGAAGAATTGGATATGGATTATGTGATTCCCAAACGATCCGGTGTACTGGTTCCCTATCTGGATACCATTGTCCTTGACCTGGAACGGAGAGATTGTACTTGACATTCTATAAATTAGTGATATACTACAAGATATTAATTCTTTCGCTTGCTAATCAATTAGCACTTTAAAGCACAAAAGTGTTTGAGCACTTTTGCCAGCACAATAAAAAGCAAAACACATAGCAGCGAATCATAGGAGACTACATTATGAGCAGAAGATTTGTTCACACCCCTGAAGGTGTAAGAGACATTTACGGTCGTGAATTTGCCCAAAAGTTAATGATAGAGAACAAAATTCATCAAGTCATTACTTCTTATGGATATGAAGATATACAGACCCCCACATTTGAGTTCATGGATATTTTTTCAGAAGAGATTGGTACAACGCCATCCAGAGAATTATATAAATTTTTTGATAAAGATGGCAATACCCTGGTTCTCCGTCCGGATTTTACCCCTTCCATTGCACGCTGTGCGGCAAAATATTTTCTGGAAGAAGAAGTACCTATGCGATTGTGTTATCTTGGAAATACCTTTACTAACGCTTCCAGTCTGCAGGGTAAACTGAAAGAAGTAACTCAGATGGGTGCAGAATTGATCAATGATGATTCTGTGGAAGCTGATGCTGAAATGCTCAGCCTTGTTATAGAAGCTTTAAAGAGTGCCGGTCTGAAGGATTTCCAACTTTGTATTGGACACAGTAACTTCTTCAAGGGACTCTGCGAGGAAGCCGGATTGGAAAAAGAAACAGAAGAACTTTTACGAGAATTCATTTCTGGAAAAAATTATTTTGCTGCCGAAAACCTTCTTACCAGCGAAAAAATCAATCAAATTTATGTTGATGCACTGCTGAAGGCAGCTGATATGTTCGGTGATATTGATTCTCTGAAAGAATTCAAAAATACAGTACATAATGAAAAATCCAAAACAGCTATCGAACGTTTGGAGAGAATCTATGATGTTTTGAAACTGTACGGTGTGGAAAAATATGTATCCTTCGATCTGGGTATGCTCAGTCAATATCATTATTATACAGGCATTATCTTCAAGGCATACACCTACGGCATCGGGGATGCCATCGTGAAAGGCGGCCGCTATAATCATCTTTTAAAACATTTCGGCAAAAATGCACCTGCGATTGGTTTTGCTATTGTTATCGACGATATGCAGGAAGCCTTGAACAGACAGAAGGTTGTACTGAATCTTCCTGAAGAAAAGAAAGTAATTGTTTACACCCCGGATAACTACTCTGAGAAATTGGCTGAGTGCATCAAGCTGCGAAGTCAGGGAATTCCGGTTGAACTGATTCCGGAACACTGCGGCACCGGAAAATAACAATATGAAAACAGGGACTTGAAATTATGAATAATGAAAATAGATATTTGACTTTTGCCTTATGCAAGGGTCGTTTGGCAAATAAAACACTGGAACTTTTGGAAAAAATAGGGATTACCTGTGAAGAAATGAAGGACAAGGACTCCAGAAAACTTATTTTTGTAAATGAAGAGTTGAAACTGAAATTCTTCTTATCAAAGGGACCTGATGTTCCAACTTATGTAGAATACGGTGCTGCTGATATAGGTGTAGTAGGATACGACACCATTTTGGAAGAAAACCGTAACGTATATGAAGTGCTGGATCTGGGATTCGGCAAATGTCGCATGTGTGTATGCGGTCCTAAAGAAGCGTCTGAATTGCTCAAGCATCATCAGAGAATCCGTGTAGCAACAAAATACCCTTTGATTGCGAAAGAATATTTCTATAATAAAAAATTCCAGACAGTAGATATTATCAAGCTGAACGGTTCTGTAGAACTTGGTCCCATAGTAGAATTGTCAGATGTAATCGTGGATATCGTGGAAACCGGCTCTACATTACGGGAAAATGGACTTGATGTTTTGGAAGAAATCTGCTCGTTATCTGCAAGAATGATCGTGAATCCGGTGAGTATGCAGATGCAGTCAGACCGGATCAAAACTTTGCTGCACCGTATCCGTGAGCAATTATAATAATTCCTAAAAAAAGACGCAGAAAGAGGCGCTATATGAGAATTGTAAAATTAACAGAAGAAACAAAAAAGAACTTAATGAATGATCTGTTGAAGAGAAGTCCTAACAATTATTCACAGTATGAATCAACTGTAAACGAAATCATTGAAAATGTAAGAACCAATAAAGATCAGGCAATCTTTGAATATACCAAAAAGTTTGATCGTTTTGATTTAAATGCAGAAAATATTAAAGTTACAAAAGAAGAAATTGCTTACGCCTATACCCAGATGGATGAAAAGCTGATTCAGGTCATCAAAAAAGCGGCTGCCAACATTCGTGACTTTCATGCAAAACAGCTTAGAAACAGCTGGTTTGATGCAAAAGAAGATGGTACCATCCTTGGTATGAAGATCACACCTATTGAAAAAGCCGGTGTATACGTCCCCGGCGGTAAGGCTGCCTATCCATCCAGTGTATTAATGAATGTTATCCCTGCTAAAGTTGCGGGTGTGAAAGAAATCATTATGGTGACTCCTCCCGGCCCCACCGGACAGGTCAATCCCGGCACATTGGTAGCTGCGGATATCGCAGGTGTGGATACCATCTACAAGGTAGGAGGTGCTCAGGCCATCGCTGCTTTGGCCTTCGGTACCCAGTCCATTCCGAAAGTGGATAAAATTACAGGTCCCGGCAACATCTTTGTAGCCCTGGCCAAGAAAGCTGTATACGGCTATGTAAGCATTGATTCCATCGCCGGACCAAGCGAAGTGCTTGTACTGGCTGATGATTCTGCAAATTATAAATATGTGGCTGCAGATCTGCTTTCTCAGGCAGAACACGATGAACTGGCAAGTGCCATCCTGATCACCACTTCAGAAGAATTGGCTGAAAAGGTGGCAAAACAGGTACATATTTACACGCAGCAGCTTTCCAGAACTGAAATCATGGAAAAATCATTAGAAAACTATGGTTATATTCTTGTGGCCGAAAATATGAAACAGGCCATTGACACTGTAAATGAAATTGCTTCCGAACATCTGGAAATCTTGACTAAGAATCCGTTCGATGTAATGACAAAAATCAAAAATGCCGGTGCTATCTTCCTTGGAGAATATTCTTCAGAACCTTTGGGTGATTATTTTGCAGGTCCCAATCACATTTTACCTACCAACGGTACTGCAAAATTCTTCTCGCCGGTAAATGTAGACGATTTTATCAAGAAATCCAGTATTATATCTTACTCAAAGGAAGCATTGGAAGCCATTCACAAGGATATTGAACTTTTTGCTGAAAGTGAGGGCTTGACTGCTCACGCAAACAGTATTAAAGTACGTTTTGAAGATTAAATATATGGCCGTATACTGCGGCAGAAGAGAGGCAATATGGAACGCATCGCAACCATAAATCGTAAAACGAAAGAAACAGATATCTCTATCACCTTAAATCTTGATGGAACCGGCAAAACCAGTATCAATACCGGCATTGGTTTCTTTGATCATATGCTGGAAGGTTTTGCAAAGCATGGTTTTTTTGACCTTAACTGCCAGGTGACAGGAGATCTGCATGTTGATGGACATCACACAGTGGAAGATGTGGGTATCGTGTTAGGACAGGCTATAAGAGAAGCTGCAGGAGACAAGAAAGGCATCTGCAGATATGGTTATTTTATCCTGCCCATGGACGAATCTCTGGCTCTCTGTGCTGTTGATTTATGCGGAAGACCTTACCTGCAGTTTGACTGCAATTTTACCACAGAGAGGGTAGGTACGCTGGAGACCGAACTGATCCGTGAATTTTTCTACGCAGTTTCGTATTCTGCAGCGATGAATCTGCACATAAAAATGTTGACAGAAGGCAATAACCATCACATGATCGAAGCCATGTTTAAGGCATTTGCAAAAGCCCTGGACTCTGCTACGAGTTACGATCCCAGAGTAAAAGATGTACTGAGCACAAAGGGAAGTTTGTAATATTTACATAAAGAGGAAATAACTATGTTGACCAAAAAATTTATACCTTGTATTTATTTATATCATGGTAATTGCGTGAAATCCTTAAAGGATACTACAATTGTTGAAACAAATCCTGTGAGAGTTGCCAATTACTATAATGAAAACAATGCAGATGAAATTATTATTTTTGATATGTCCCAAACAGATGAAGAACATGAGGAAGCACTGGATATTATCAAAGAAATCTGTGCCCTTTCAGAAGTGGATGTGATCGGTGCCGGCAATATCAAACGTATGGAAGATGTGAAGAAGCTGCTCTATGCAGGCTGCAAAAAGGCAGTATTAGACTACTCCAAAGCATGTAACATCGAAATTACCGAGGAAGTTTCCTTAAAATTCGGTAAGGATAAGATTTATGCCTCTTACGATGAAATGGCTTCTTTGGAAGAAAATAAGGAACTGATTGAGAAGTACATTTCCGGACTGGTACTGTTGAACACCCATATCATTCGTGAGACTTTTGAACTTTTCAGTTTACCTTTAATTGTGCAGATTAGTCAGCTTGCCCTGAACAAACTGTTCGATATTTTCAGTTATTCAAACCTGTATGCTGTAACCGGTAATATTATAAACGACAATATGAAACAAATTCCTGCGCTGAAATCTTTATGCGAAGAAAAGGGGATCCCGGTAAATACCCTGAAAGCCAAGTATGTCTGGGCAGACTTTAAGAAGAACAATGACGGTCTTGTACCTGTGGTTATTCAGGATTATAAGACAAATGAAGTGCTCATGATGGCTTACATGAATGAAGAAGCTTATGAGAACACACTCCGTACCGGCAAGATGTGTTATTACAGCCGAAGCCGCAAAGAGCAGTGGTTAAAAGGAGAGACCAGCGGACATTTCCAGTATGTAAAATCCCTGACTGCTGACTGTGATATGGATACCATACTTGCGAAGGTATCTCAGATCGGTGCTGCCTGCCACACTGGCTCATATAGCTGCTTCTTTAACGAGATCGTGAAGAAGGATTATGAGGACGTGTCCAATCCTTTGAAGGTATTTGAGGATGTTTTTGCTGTGATCAATGACCGCAAGATTCATCCAAAGGAAGGTTCCTACACCAATTACCTCTTTGATAAGGGGATTGATAAAATTCTGAAAAAGCTTGGAGAAGAAGCAACAGAGATTGTAATTGCTGCTAAGAATCCCAATCCAAATGAGATCAAGTATGAAATCAGTGATTTCCTGTACCATATGATGGTGCTTATGGCAGAGAAGGATGTCACATGGGAGGAGATTACGACGGAATTGGCGAACCGATAGTTTTAACGATTCTGCAATTATAAGCTGACTTATAACTGAAATTTCAGTTGCAAGTCAGCTTAAAATATGTTGTAATATATAGATGAACTATTAAAATGAAAGGTAAGAATAAATGAATTGTAAACTTGCATTATCAGACGACATTTTAATGAAAATAGAAAAGCCTGCCCGTTACATTGGCAACGAAGTAAACGCAGTGGTAAAAGAAAAATCCAAGGTGAATGTCCGCTTTGCCATGTGTTTCCCGGATGTTTACGAGATCGGTATGTCCCATTTAGGCATCCAGATCCTTTACGACATGTTCAATTCCATGGAGGATGTGTGGTGTGAACGTGTTTATTCTCCCTGGGTGGATTTGGACAAGATCATGCGCGAGGAAAATATTCCGCTGTTTGCTTTGGAATCACAGGACCCTATTAAGGACTTTGACTTTTTGGGTATTACTATTCAGTATGAAATGTGCTATACCAATATTTTACAGGTATTGGATCTTGCACAGATTCCACTGCTGGCAACCGAGAGAGGAGAGGATTGCCCCATCGTTATCGGCGGCGGTCCTTGTGCGTATAATCCGGAACCTATCGCAGATTTCTTTGATATTTTCTATATTGGAGAAGGTGAGACCCGATATCAGGATTTAATTAATCTATACAAAGCATGTAAGGCAGAGGGTGTAAACCGGGAAGAGTTCTTGCGCAGAGCAACAAAGATTCCTGGACTTTATGTTCCCCGTTTTTATACAGTAACCTATAAAGAAGACGGTACTATTGAGCGTTTTGCTCCCACAGAAGAGGGGATTCCGGCTACGATCTTAAAAGAAGTGGAAATGGATGTGACAAACACTTACTATCCCATGAAGCCTGTGGTTCCTTATATTAAGGTTACCCAAGACCGTGTGGTATTAGAGATTCAGAGGGGGTGTATCCGTGGATGTCGCTTCTGTCAGGCGGGACAGTTATATCGACCTGTCCGCGAGCGAGATGTGGATAAATTAAAAGAATACGCATTGGAAATGCTGAAAAATACCGGACACGAAGAGATTTCTTTAAGCTCCTTAAGTTCCAGTGATTATTCAAAATTGCC
Organism: Acetatifactor sp.; assembly: GCA_045544275.1. Taxonomy (GTDB): domain Bacteria; phylum Bacillota; class Clostridia; order Lachnospirales; family Lachnospiraceae; genus Acetatifactor. Next base: position 20,319 of record JAZPYS010000108.1, read on the forward strand.
GGAGCTGATAGACTTTTTGATTGATGAGTGCGGTAAAAAGAAGATCAATATTTCGTTGCCATCCCTCCGTATTGATGCATTTTCTTTGGATGTTATGAGAAAAGTGCAGGATGTCAGAAAATCTTCCCTTACTTTTGCACCGGAAGCAGGCAGTCAAAGACTGCGAAATGTCATCAATAAGGGATTGTCTAAAGAAGATATTTTGGGCGGTGCAGCACTTGCCTTCAAGGGCGGCTGGACCAGAGTAAAATTGTACTTTATGCTGGGACTTCCTACAGAAACGCAGGAGGATATCCGGGGGATTGCAGAGCTTTCCAATGAGATTGCCGCTACCTTTTTTGATACGGTTCCCAAGGAAGATCGTAAGAACGGCAAGGTGCAGATTGTGACAAGTACTTCTTTCTTTGTACCAAAGCCATTTACTCCTTTCCAGTGGGCAGGACAGTGTACCAAGGAAGAATTCCTTGAAAAAGCATATCAGACCAAACATGCAATCGGTTCTCAGTTGAACCAGAAGCATATTAAATATAATTATCACGAGGCAGATGCCAGTGTTTTGGAAGGTGTTTTGGCAAGAGGTGACCGAAAGCTTTCTCAGGTACTTATGAAAGTATACGAAAAAGGCTGCTTCTACGATGCCTGGAGTGAATATTTCCATAATGATGTATGGATGCAGGCATTTGAAGAATGTGGCTTGTCCGTTGACTTCTACAGCCATCGGGAACGTGATTTGGATGAAATTTTCCCATGGGATTTCATTGATTGTGGCGTAACCAAAGAATTCTTAAAGAGAGAATGGTTAAAGGCACAGCAGGAAACCGTTTCCGAAAACTGTAAATTGAAATGTCAGGGCTGCGGTGCAGCACGTTTTGGAGGCGGTATCTGCATAGAGAGCCGTAATTAATCGTCACAAGGAGTTATATACATGAAAGTCAGAGTAAAATTTAGTAAATATGGTCCGGTACGTTTCATCGGTCATTTGGATGTTATGCGTTTTTTCCAAAAAGCCATCAGAAGAGCGGAACTGGACATAGCATATTCTGCCGGATACAGCCCTCATCAGATTATGTCCTTTGCAGCACCTTTGGGTGTAGGCCTTGAAAGCAACGGCGAATATATGGACATTGAACTTAACAGTGTGACTACCAGTCAGGATATGATAGACAGATTAAATGCAGCAAGTGTGTACGGCATCGAGGTCCTTTCTATGAAGGAGCTTCCGGAAGGTGCCGGCAATGCCATGGCAAGTGTGGCAGCTGCTGGATATACCATTCGTTTCCGCGAAGGCCGGGAACCGGAATTGGATTATGCGGCACTCCTTCCGGCGTTTTATCAGAAGGAATCCATCCTGATCACCAAAGAAACCAAGAAGAATACCCTTGAAATCGATTTAAAGCCTGGTATTTTTGATTTAAAGGTAAATAGCGACAAAAGTATCTATATGTTAGTTGACGCCTCCAGTTCGGGCAATATTAAGCCCTCACAGGTAATTGATGCTTTTGCTGCCGAATACGGTGTGCAGCTTTTAGAAAATGCATATACTGTAACAAGAGAAGAGACATATACCAATGTGGCAAGAAAGAATCGAAGACCAAAGTATGTCCCGCTGGATGCTATTGGCAGCGATATTGTATAGTTGTTGAGGAAACAGTTATGAGTCGGCATATACAGGCTGTAAATCCTGAAAGCAGAAAATTAAATAATCATTCCGAAACTGGAAAATTGATCCTTACAACTTTAAATAACCGCACATTCGCTTTTTTGCTGCAAAATGACACACTTATCTGGGCACAGGTTTGTGATTATAAACAGGCCGACCGGATCGGACAGATTTATATTGGCAAGGTAAAAAACGTGGTTCCAAATATGGATGCCTGTTTTGTGGAGATTGCTGATAGAGAAGTCTGTTATCTATCTATGAAGGATGCAAAATATGCTTATCTGCTGAATCGTCCCGGCAAAGCAGCTTACAATACTGATACAGAACAGATCCGTCTGGTACAAGGTGATGAGCTGCCTGTTCAGATTATCCGAGGTGCCATCAAGACAAAACCGGCAGCGGTGTCCTGTGCATTGGAGCTGCAGTCGGATTATTTTGTTTGCAAAGCAGATAAGGCTTCCTTAGGCATTTCAGGCAAGATTGATAAGGATAAAAGCCGCCGCATCCGCCGTATCCTGGAAGAAGCAGGGGCACCCTCCACATTCTGTGTGATTGCCCGCACGAAGTGTCAGGAATTGGATGAAACATCTATTTTAGAGGAATATGGAAAGCTTCAGAACGCTTTTTGTAACCTCTATGAAAAGGCTGCTCATCGGACCTGCTTTAGCTGTATTCACGCTGAAGGGTCCCCTGTAAAATCCATTCTCAGGCAAGTACCTGCTTATGAATACGAAGAAATTATTACAGATATTTCTGATGTATTCCAGGAGCTGCAAAAGGATCCAGCTGTAACGAAAACAGTACGTTTTTATGAGGACCGGACATTTTCTTTATCGAGCCTGTACGGACTTCAGAGCAGATTTGATAATGCCTGCTCTAAAAAGGTATGGCTGAAATCCGGTGCAAACCTAATCATTGAACAGACCGAATGCCTGACTGCCATCGATGTAAACAGCAGCAAGAACATCAAAGGCAAGATATCGGAAGATATGATTTTTTCTATCAATATGGAAGCGGCAGGAGAGGCTGCTTTACAGATACGTCTTCGAAATCTTTCCGGTATTATCATTATTGATTTTATCAATATGAAAGAAAAAGAGCACGAAAAAGCTCTTTTAACATACTTAAGCGAATTAACTGCCAAAGATCCGGTCTCTACAAAAGTAGTCGATATGACCCCGCTGGGACTGGTTGAAATCACAAGAAAAAAAATTCATATGTCTTTAAAGGAGCAGCTGATTCATGAAATTTATTAAATTAGAAAAAGTAAAGGATGGTAAGTACCTAAAAAATTATGAGCTTACCTATATCAATAAAGCAGGCAGAGAGAAAAAATATGAAATTGTCAGCCGAAAAGACTTAAAAGTTGTAGAAGATATTGGAAGACTGCCAAGCGGCGTATCTATCATTGCCACTATGAATGATAAATTACTGTTGCTTCACGAATTTCGCATGGGTGTGAATAAGCATATCTATAACCTCTGTGCCGGTATGATTGAGCCGGACGAAACCATAGAAGAGTGCATTCACAGGGAATTATTCGAAGAGACAGGTCTGAAAGTAAAAACGATTAAGACAATACTGCCGCCTTCCTATTCTGCTGTAGCAATCTCCGATACTAAGACCTATATTGCCTTTGTGGAAGCAGAAAATTCAGAAAGCAGCAGTCAAGATCATTCTTCAGAAAATGAAGAAATTGAAGCTCGTTTTTATACAAAAGAAGAAGTTAAAGATTTACTGCAAAATCAGGAATTCAGTTCCAGAGCACAGCTCGCTGCATTCTATTTTGCTTACGGAGGGGAGATGTTTTCATGAAAATATTTGTATATGCAATGCGTGAGTTTGATGAAAAGAAATTTTTTGATCAGTTATCAGAGGAATTTGGTTTTGAGTACAGCTACACCACAGGATATCCCAGTATGGACAATATAGCACTTGCAAAGGGATGTGATGCTGTATGTCTGACTCCCTGTGACCTGAGCCATGAAGTCATTGATCAGATGAAGGAAATTGGCATTAAATGCATCGCAACCAGATCTATCGGCTATGACCACATCGACTTGGATTATGTTAAAAGCCTGGGTATGGGTGCCAGCCGCGTAGAATATGCCCCTGAAACGGTAGCTGACTATAGCATCATGATGATGCTCATGTGCTGCAGAAATATCTGCCATATCTTAAAAAGAGCCGATATTCAGGATTTTTCCTTAAAAGGAAAAATGGGCAAAGATATTTGTGACTGTACCGTAGGTATCATCGGCACGGGACGTATCGGTCAGACTGTGATCAGACATCTGAAAGGCTTCGGATGCAAGATCTTAGCTTACGATATCTATCCAAATGAAGAAATGAAACAATATGCGGATTATGTCTCTTTAGAGGAATTGTATCAACATTCAGATATCATTTCTCTGCATGCTCCGGCAACTGCTGAGAATTATCATTTGCTTAACGAACATGCATTCGAACAGATGAGAGAGGGTGTTATCATCGTAAATACCGCCAGAGGATCTCTGATTGACGGCATGGCTCTCATAAAGGCTTTGGAATCCGGTAAAATCGGCCATGCAGCGCTGGATGTGTGGGAGCAGGAAAGTGGCATGATCTATGTTAACCGCATGGGTGATGCAATCGCAAACAGGGAATTTGCTTTGTTAAAATCTTTTCCCAATGTGATTTTAGCTCCTCATACAGCATTTTATACCGAAAAAGCAGTTAATTCCATGGCGTACAATGCAATCAGATGCATTCACGATATGTTAGACCACAAAGAAAATCCGCTAGTATTATTATATCCGGAAATTTAAGACAAAGGAGAATTAATCTATGAATCCAATGGCTTTGTTAGCGTTAAAATCATCATTTGAGAAATTCCAGAAAGGTCATCCAAAATTCATTCAGTTTGTACAAACCATTGCCCAGATCGGTGTCAAGGAAGATACAATCTTTGAATGTAAGGTGATCATGCCTGACGGCAAAGAGATGATGGCAAATCTGAAGATCACACAGGAAGATCTTGAGATGTTCGAAAAGTTAAAAGATTTGTCTAAAAATGCTTAATGAGGAGAGCCCCAACTATTCGCAAAACGCAGGTTTTTCGAATAGTTCTCGCCTTTTTTAGAAAGGTGGGTTTTTTAAGATTATGAAGGATAACGCTATAACTTTATCAGCGCAACGAGCCGTTGCAAATGTTTTGACAGCTTTTATGTTTGTTGAAGATGAAACAGGTTTTCATAGTGTATGGGAACAATTTTATAAAGCGTATGATTTAATGAATGATCCATTTACTACTTGTCCTTGCGCTCCTAAGGATTATTATAAAAGTAAGTTAGAGTATGATAAACAGATTATGGATGATTTATATGGTCATCATGACGGTTTATAGCTGTCAGATCTAACCCCCTGTGATCAGGGGGTTTTTTTTATTCCTGTTCCCAGCAGCCAGTCTGCTGATACTTCATATAAATCAATCAATCTTCCCAGCGTTTCGATGTCTGGTTGTGTTCTTCCTGTTTCATAGTTTGTTATATTTACTCTTGGAATACTTAGTTCTAATGCTACATCCATTTGAGTAAATTCTTTCTTTTTTCTGGCTTCTCTTAGCCGGATCTTGAACATTTCATGGTACATTTTTATCAATCTCCTTTTGTTAAATTATAGCACATTTACTAATTTTAAATGTTAAATTTCAGCACTTTTATAGTTACAAAATAGCACATTTTATGTTATTATGATTGTGCTAAATATTAACATTTCATAAAGTTCTGTTGTGTATAGGAGGTT
>JAZPYS010000109.1:0-78943 GCA_045544275.1 Acetatifactor sp.
GGCATTACAGATCAGGATGCAAAGATAGCTGGTATTGCTCACGAGCGTGGCAAGCGTATGATTATCGTTGTTAATAAGTGGGATGCTATTGAAAAAGATGACAAGACAATATATAAATTTACTAATGATATAAGACAAAAGCTTTCATATATGCCTTATGCAGAGCTGATTTTTGTGTCTGCAAAAACAGGACAGAGACTTCCAAAGCTTTTTGAGACTATAGATGCGGTTATTGAGAATCATTCTCTTAGAATCGGAACAGGAGTACTTAATGAGATTATGGCTGAGGCAGTTGCACTTAATCAGCCACCTTCAGATAAGGGTAAGAGACTTCGTCTTTACTATATTACTCAGGTGTCTGTAAAGCCGCCAACATTTGTTATTTTTGTAAATGATAAAGAATTGATGCATTTCTCCTATACCAGATATATTGAAAATCAGATTCGTGAAACCTTTGGTTTCAAGGGGACACCGCTGCATTTTATCATTCGTGAAAGAAAGGAAAAGGATCAGTAATGGCCAGAATTATTTGTCTGCTTATGGGATATGTGTTTGGGTTATTCCAGACTGCGTTCTTTTATGGAAAAACAAAGGGGATTGACATCAGACAGCACGGAAGCGGCAACTCCGGTACCACAAATGCATTGCGAGTGCTTGGGGCAAAGGCAGGTGTCATTGTATTTTTAGGTGACTGCCTGAAATGTATGATCGCAGTACTTCTTACGAGAGTCATTTTTGGGGAGAGTCATAAAGATATGATTTATCTTTTGTGCCTTTACACTGCAGCCGGTGCCATATTGGGGCATAATTTCCCTTTTTATATGCAGTTCAAAGGGGGAAAGGGCATTGCGTCTTCAGCGGGTTTGATGATCGCATTTCATCCCTTTTTCATCCCCATGCTGTTGATATTGTTTTTTGGTACATTTTTTGTGACCCATTATGTATCACTTGGATCCCTCTTGATTTATGCGGGATTTGTGATTGAGATGATCATCTGCGGGCAGTTGGGTGTATTTGAGGGCATGAGTCAGGCTGTGTTGAATGAAATGTATATCATTGCTTTTTTGATGGCTGCAATGGCTTACTGGAGGCACAGGGAGAATATTAAGAGACTGCTTCATGGAAATGAAAGAAAAACATATCTGACAAAGAAAAATCAATTATAAGAGGTGTTGATTATGGCAAAAATCGGTGTAATCGGTGCAGGAAGTTGGGGAACAGCCCTTGCTTTACTGCTTCATACAAATGGACATCAGGTGAGCGTTTGGTCTATCGTGGAATCTGAGATTGAGATGCTTAAGACGACACATGAACATAAGGATAAATTGCCGGGAGTGAAGCTGCCGGAGGATATGGAATTTAGTACAGATCTGCAGGCATCTATTGAAGGAAAAGATCTGCTGGTACTGGCGGTGCCCAGTCCTTTTACCCGTTCCACATCCAAGCTTATGAGCAAATACGTGGCAGACGGACAGATCATCGTTAATGTGGCGAAGGGAATTGAAGAGGGTACTTTGATGACTTTGTCTGAGATTATCGAAGAAGAGATTCCCCAGGCAGATGTAGCGGTTATGTCCGGTCCTTCCCATGCGGAGGAAGTCGGCCGCAGGATTCCTACTACTATTGTTGTAGGTGCAAAGCATAAAAAGACAGCAGAATTCATCAGCAATTGTTTTATGAATGAAGTTTTCAGAGTATATATCAGTCCGGATGTGCTGGGTATTGAATTGGGCGGTTCTTTAAAGAATGTGGTTGCTTTGGCAGCCGGAATTGCAGATGGCCTGGGATATGGAGATAATACCAAAGCAGCATTGATCACCAGAGGCATTGCTGAGATTACAAGACTGGGCGTGGCAATGGGAGGAAAAGCAGAAACCTTTTCCGGTTTAAGTGGCATAGGTGACTTGATCGTTACCTGTGCAAGTATGCATTCCCGCAACCGCCGTGCAGGCATCCTCATCGGTCAGGGTAAAACCATGGATGAAGCAATGACTGAGGTTAAGATGGTAGTAGAAGGTGTGTATTCTGCCAAAGCGGCTATGGCCCTTTCTGAAAAATATGGCATCCAGCTGCCTATTATCGAGCAGGTAAATAAAGTATTGTTTGAAAATAAGCCTGCAGATGAAGCCGTAAGGGAGCTGATGCTTCGTGATAAAAAAATTGAAGTATTGGATATTCCCTGGGGAGATGGGGAAGAATAAAAATAGAAATGTAAATTTGGAATCATATTTTCCATAGATACCTAAAAAAACTGCCTGGTGCCTAAAAATCTTTGAATTTTAGGCATCAGGCAAATATTTTTCCTCTGCTGGAAAACAACCATATTATGTCAACCACTTTTGCGTTATTTTATTCTTTTTTTCATTGTAATTAGGCATCAGCGTGGATTTAAACTTCTCTATGCCTAATTGGTTTAAAAGAAAAAACGAAAATATGTTCGATTTCTGTATTGAAAACATCATATATATATGGTAAAATATAAAAGTGTTCCATAAACCAAGAAAGGAGGCACCAAAATGACTCATCGCACATATATCGCCATAGACCTGAAATCATTTTATGCTTCCGTGGAGTGTATGGAGCGGGGGCTTGACCCTATGACTACGAATTTAGTGGTGGCGGATGCCGGCAGGACCGAGAAAACCATTTGCCTGGCAGTATCACCGTCTTTGAAAGCTTATGGCATTCCGGGAAGAGCCAGGCTCTTTGAAGTGGTGCAGAAGGTACGGGAGGCCAATGCTGTGCGAAAAATGATGGCTCCGGAAAAGCAGTTTACAGGGGCTTCCATATATGATCAAGAATTAAAGGAAAATCCGGCACTGGCTATAGATTATATCGCAGCACCGCCGCAAATGGCTCATTATATTCAGTGGAGCACAAGGATTTATAATGTATATTTGAAATATGTAGCACCCGAGGATATCCATGTGTATTCCATAGATGAGGTATTTATGGATGTGACAAGTTATCTGAAGGCAAGCGGACTGTCGGCCTATGATTTTGTCAAAAAGATTATCTGGGATGTATATGACACTACGGGGATTACAGCGGCTGCGGGTATCGGAACGAATCTGTACCTGTGTAAAGTAGCCATGGATATTGTGGCAAAGCATATTGATCCGGATGACGAAGGGGTATTAATTGCACAATTAGATGAAATGTCATACCGCAGGCTTTTGTGGGCACATAGACCATTGACGGATTTCTGGCGGGTGGGGCGCGGATATGCTAAAAAGTTAGAGGAAAACGGCCTGTTTACCATGGGAGATATCGCCAGATGTTCAATGGGCAGGCAGGGAGAATTTTATAATGAGGATTTGTTATACAAATTATTCGGGGTCAATGCTGAGCTGTTGATTGATCATGCCTGGGGATATGAACCCTGCACAATTGCTGATGTAAAGGCATACAAGCCCAGTTCTAATTGTATTAGTTCCGGGCAGGTGCTGCATTGTCCATATACCTCCACGCAAGCAAGACTGGCCGTTATGGAGATGACAGATCTACTGGTGCTGGATTTAGTGGATAAAGGGCTTGTGACAGATCAAATGGTATTGACGGTAGGATACGATATTGAAAATCTTACAGATCCTGTCAGAAGTAATGCTTATAAGGGGCCGGTTACTGTTGACCATTATGGTCGACGAGTGCCAAAGCATGCTCATGGAACAGCTAATTTAAAGCATCAGACTTCTTCTACAAAACTGATCATGGATGCGGTTGTGGAGCTTTATGATCGAATCGTGGATCGTGATCTGTTGGTAAGACGGCTGAATCTGACTGCAAATAAAGTGGTATCTGAAAACGCTGTAAAAACGGTAGATACATTTGAACAACTGAATCTTTTCACTGATTATGCGGCAGAAGAAAAGAAGAGGGAGGAGGAAAATGCTGCATTGGAACGTGAGAAGCGTATGCAGCAGGCAGTTCTCAGTATCAAAAAGAAATATGGTAAAAATGCGATTTTGAAAGGCATGAATTTACAGGAAGGTGCCACTACCATAGAAAGAAACAATCAGATTGGCGGTCACAAGGCATAAAATGAGGTGAACAAACTATGAAAGCTTTCAATTCTGTAAATAAATATGAGGATATTATTGAGAGGCCTCGTCATGTTTCAGCCACACGTGCCCAGATGCCTATTGGTGACAGGGCGGCACAGTTCTCACCATTTGCGGCATTGACAGGATATGATGCAGCAGTGAAAGAAACGGAACGTCTTACGGAGGAGTGGATTGAATTGGATGAAGGCAGTAAGATGATTTTAAACGGGAGACTGCAGGTGTTGAAAGAACATATAAAAGAAAAGCCGTTTGTTACAGTAACATTTTTTCGTCCGGATGCAAGGAAGGCAGGAGGAGAGTACGTGACGATCACCGGAAATGTAAAAAAAATCAATGAGTATGAGCGTCTCATCATTATGGATGATAGTATGCTCATACCCATTGACAGAATTTATGATATTACCGTATTGCTTCCATGATCTCTCCTGCCATTTTGGGTTTATTCATGGTATAGATATGTACACCGTCCACATTATTTTCAAGCAGATCCTGAATCTGACGGATGGCGTAGTCGATGCCGGCTTTGCGCATGTCTTCCGGAGAATCAGCGTATTTGGCAATGATATCAGCCATTGCTTTTGGCACGCTGGAACCGGATAAGGAAACGGTGGTACCGATCTGTTTCGCAGTAGTGATCGGCATGATACCTGCATGAATGGGAATGGTGATACCTTTCTTATCTGCTTTTTCCCTGAAAGTGTAGAAATAGTCATTGTCAAAGAAAAGCTGGGTAATCAGCAGGTCTGCACCGGCATCCTGCTTTTCTTTCAGATGCTTTAAGTCAGATTCCATACTGAAAGATTCGAAATGCTTTTCCGGATAGCATGCACCCGCAATGTTCATGTCAGTATGTTCTTTTAAATAACGAATCATGTCACTGGCATGAGCAAATTCCCTGGAGTTGAACTGTTCATCAGTCATATCTTTGGGTCTGTCACCGCGAAGGGCCAGAATATTGTTGACATTGTTTGCTTTTAAGGAGTTGATGGTCTCTAAAACATCTGCAGCACGGTTGCCAACACAAGTTACATGGGCCAATGCAGGTATATTTAAAGTATTTTGAATGTAGGATGCGATTTCTACAGTCTTCTTGGAATTGCTGCCGCCGGCACCATATGTAACACTGATAAAATCGGGAGAAAGTGCACCTAATTGATCAAGGACTGCAAAAGCCGCTTCAAATTCTCCGTCTTTTTTGGGCGGAAACACTTCAAAAGAAAGTGCAGGTTTTTTATTATTATGTTTTCCTATCATGGAAACCTCCAATCTGCAGGAAAATTTTCACTATTTTCTTGCTTTTCATTATGGAATATCGTAACATGTTAGTAATGAATTTTCAAGCATGGTTTTATTTTTATAAATTAACAGAATGGAGAAATGGCGATGGAATTAAAAGGTAAATCAATTGTATTTTTAGGGGACAGCATCACTGAGGGTGTAGGCGTTTCGCAAATGAAAAATCGATATAGTGATGTTCTGGTCAGAATCGCTGAACTGGGAGAGAATTATAATTATGGTATTAGCGGAACCAGAATTGCAAGGCAAAAGGGGACGCCTGAAAGACCCAAAGATGACTATGTAGATGTGAATTCTTTTTGTGAAAGATTTGATAAGATGGAAGATGACGTAGATATTGTGTTTGTATTTGGTGGTACAAATGATTATGGACACGGTGATGCACCATTTGGGAATTTTGAGGATCGTAACATGGATACATATTGCGGTGCTTTGCACTATCTGATGTGTGGATTGATTGAGAAATATCCTGCGGCACAGATTGTTTTTATGACACCTTTACATCGGGAAGGAGAAAATATTCCAAGTGTATCTAACCAACTGCCTTTAAAGGCTTATGTGGACAAAATCAAAGAGACAGCAGAGTATTATTCTATACCTGTACTTGATATATACGGAAATGGTGGGATTTGTCCGGATATCCCTGCACAGAAGGAATTGTATGTACCGGATGGGCTTCATCCTAATGATGCCGGTGCGGAAAAAATTGCACGTAAAATCAAGTCTTTTCTGGAATGCTTATAGGCAGTGAAGTGTTATATAGGATATAATGTTCAATGAAGTGAAATATGTCGAAATGGCAGATTGTGAGGATAATATGGAACAGAATCATTTTAAAGGTACGCAGGAATATGTAGCGAGTGAGGAATTAATGGCAAGCGTAAATATTGCGATTGCCTTGAAGAAGCCTTTGCTGATAAAAGGAGAACCGGGTACCGGTAAAACTATGCTTGCAGAAGCAGTTGCGAAGTCGTTGGGCAAGAAGCTGCTGATTTGGAATATCAAGTCTACCACCAAAGCACAGGAAGGCCTCTATGTATATGATACCATCCAGAGACTGTATGATGGTCAATTTGGGGAAGAAGGTGTGGATGATATTGCAAGATATATTAAACTGGGTAAGCTGGGTGAAGCATTTTCCAGTGAAGAGCAGGTGGTTCTTTTGATTGATGAAATTGACAAAGCAGATCTGGAGTTCCCCAATGACTTGCTCTGGGAATTGGATCAGATGGAATTTTACATCAATGAGACCAGGGAAACAATCAAGGCGAAACATAGACCTATTGTGATCATCACTTCCAATGCGGAAAAGGAATTGCCGGATGCATTCTTAAGAAGATGCATCTTCCATTATATCGATTTCCCCAATGAAGAATTGATGACGGAGATCGTGAAGGTACATTTCCCGAATGTAGAAGAGAATCTGTTGAAGAATGCAATGTCTGTGTTCTACAATATTCGTGCTATAAGAGATATTCGTAAAAAACCAAGTACTTCTGAATTGATTGACTGGATCAATGCGCTGCAGATAGGCGGTATACCTGCATCTGAGATCAGAAAGGCACTTCCCTTTGTAGGTGTTGTGGTTAAGAAGGACGAGGATTTGGAAATCGTAAGACATTCGCCGAATCTTTAATAGTGTTGCTGCAAGAATGGAGAATATATGTTCATAAAGTTTTTTCATGCGCTTCGGGCTAAGGGGCTGCGTGTGACATTGGGGGAATGGCTGACACTGCAGGAAGCTCTGGATAAAGGGCTGTGTGGCAGTTCGTTGACTCAGTTTTATTATGTTGCACGGATAATCTTAGTAAAAAGTGAAACAGATTTTGATAAATTTGATATGGCATTTGAAGAGACCTTCAAGGCTGCCCAGCGAGAGACTGAAGTGGGGGCTGAGATGCTCAGGTGGCTGGACAAGTCTGAGATGATGGAGTTGGCCCACGAGGAAGCACGTTCACATCTGAATCAGGTGGAAGAAATTGTGGTAGATAAAGAGGATGTGGAAGAGAAGTTTCGCCAGCGTCTGAAGGATCAGGATAGTGAACACAATGGCGGCAGTTATTGGATCGGTACTATGGGTAAAACATCCTTCGGTAATATGGGCGGCAATGTAGGCGGTGTCCGTGTAGGCGGCAAGACCGGTTATCAGTCTGCCTTTGCGGTAGTCGGTGCCCGCAAATACAGGGACTTCAGAGATGACCGTGTGCTGGATAACAGACAGTTCCAAATGGCATTTAGAAAACTGCGTCAATTTTCTTCCAGATTGGATATTCCTGAGACAGAACTGGATATCGATGGGACCGTGGACAAGACCTGTAATAACGGCGGCTGTCTGCAGATTGTCATGAAGAAGCCACGTAAAAATGCAGTGAAATTATTACTGTTAATGGATTCCGGTGGAACCATGATTCCTTTCAGTAACTTGCTCAATGATCTGTTCCAGGCGGTGCACAAATCCAATCATTATAAGGATGTAAAGACCTATTATTTCCACAATTGTATCTATAGTAAGTTGTACAAGACACCGGAATGTGAAAATGGTGACTGGGTGGATACTGAGTGGGTATTTCGTAATGTAGGCAGTGATTATAAAGTGATTATCGTAGGAGATGCTGCCATGGCACCGGAAGAACTGTATTCCACTACAGGTAATTATAGAGGTCCCAATGGCGGCCTGTCCGGTTATGACTGGCTGCAGTTGTTAAAGCGCAAGTACAAAAAAGTGGTCTGGTTGAATCCCAAGATGGCACCGGGGCATGCACCCTGGAGGGAAGCAGAGACTGCTGTCAAAGAGATATTTCCCATGTATAAACTCACTGTTGATGGTTTGAATCAGGCCATGATCAAGCTGATGGTGAATAAATAACTTGACAAAATATGCCGCAATTTGTATAATGAAATAATTTTAGGAGGAATGAAAGATGACCATTTTTGATGAATTAAAAGCAAGAGGATTGCTTGCACAGTTAACTGACGAAGAAGAAATCAAAGAACTGATCAATAACGGAAAGGCAACCTTTTATATCGGTTTTGACCCTACCGCAGATTCACTGCATGTAGGACATTTCATGGCACTTTGCTTAATGAAGAGACTGCAGATGGCAGGAAATAAGCCTATTGCATTAATTGGTGGAGGTACTGCAATGATCGGTGATCCTTCCGGCAGAAGTGATATGCGTACCATGATGACGAAGGAAACCATTGCTCACAATGTAGAATGCTTTAAGAAGCAGATGAGCCGTTTCATTGATTTCTCTGAAGGCAAGGCACTGTTAGTAAACAATGCTGACTGGCTGCTTGATTTGAACTATGTTGAACTGTTAAGAGATGTAGGTGCACATTTCTCTGTTAACCGTATGCTGACTGCTGAATGCTACAAGCAGCGTATGGAGAAGGGATTGAGTTTCCTGGAATTCAACTACATGATCATGCAGAGCTATGACTTCCTGTCATTATTCCAGAATTATGGCTGTAATATGCAGTTTGGTGGAGATGACCAGTGGTCCAACATGCTGGGCGGTACAGAATTGATCCGCCGTAAACTGGGTAAAGATGCTTATGCAATGACCATTACCTTACTGTTGAATTCAGAAGGCAAGAAAATGGGTAAGACCCAGAAGGGTGCTGTATGGCTGGATCCTAACAAAACATCACCTTTCGAATTCTACCAGTACTGGAGAAATGTAGGCGATGCAGACGTTCTTAAGTGTATCCGTATGCTTACATTCCTTCCTTTGGAAGAGATTGAAAAGATGGATAGCTGGGAAGGCAGCCAGTTAAATCAGGCGAAAGAAATCCTTGCTTACGAATTGACCAAGCTGGTTCATGGGGAGGAAGAAGCTGAGAAGGCTCAGGCAAGTGCAAGAGCATTATTCAGTGCAGGTAATGCAGAAAATATGCCTACATTCGAACTTACCGATGAAGACTTCTTGGATGGTAAGATCGACATCCTGGGTGTTGTGGCAAAGGCAGGACTTACAGCTTCACGTTCTGAGGCAAGGCGTGCAGTAGAACAGGGCGGTGTTACCGTAAATGGCGAGAAGGTTACTGACATTAAGACCACCTATGAAAAAGATGCTTTCGAAGGGGATGGTATGATCGTGAAACGCGGTAAGAAGAACTTTAAGAGAGTTGTTGTGAAATAAAACACCTATCCGTTTTCGGTGAAATAAATTACACTATAAAATAGCCAAGTAGAACTTGACAAAATCCTTTATAATCACTAAAATATCAAATAGTTATATATTTTGGCATTGATGGTGCATAGTAGAGATGTATTTTCTTCCAGAGAGAGGCAGTCGCCGGCTGTAAGCTGCCTTAAGTTCAGATACGGATTCGAATTTCCCACCGGAGCCTCGCAGGCGAGAGCAATTGTAACCTGTGACGTGTAGACGCGTTAAGTCAAAATGAAGTTGCCCAAAGTCTTCTTTGAAGCCTTGGGAATATGGGTGGTACCGCGGAAAATTTTTCGTCCCTTGCATAGAAGTATGCAGGGGACGTTGTACGTTAAAAACAATTTTACAGGAGGGCATTATGAACGCAAATTTAGAAGCTATTAAGCAGGAGATCATTGCCGGTGCAGATGCATTGAATTCTTCCAAAGAAGTGTATGAATTTAAAAAGAAATATTTAGACGGCAAAGCAGGCAAAATCGGATTATTAATGAGAGAAATGAAAAACATCCCACCGGAGCAGAGAGCTGATTACGGTAAGGGTGTTAACGCACTGAAGGAATGGGCACTGAACTTCCTGGGTGAATTGGATGAAAAAATGAAGGCGAAAGAGCTGCAGAACAGATATGAATCTGAAAAGATCGATATCTCTCTTCCGGCTGTAGAATCTGAAGAAGGAAACCTTCATCCTATTACTTTGATTAAGAATCAATTGATCGATATTTTCTCCGGAATGGGCTTTGAAATCTATGAAGGAAGGGAAATTGAAACAGACTATTATAACTTTACTGCATTAAATACACCCCAGGATCACCCGGCAAGAGATATGCAGGATACATTTTATCTGTCACCCGAATTTTTATTAAGAACACAGACTTCAGCAGGTCAGATTCATGTTATGGAGAATAAGAAGCCGCCCATTAAGATTTTATCTCCGGGTAAAGTGTTCCGTTCTGATGATGATGCAACTCATTCACCCATGTTCTCACAGATGGAAGGTCTGGTTGTGGATAAGGGGATCACGCTCTGTGACCTTCAAGGTATGCTGGATGAATTTGTAAAGAAGATTTACGGGGAAGGCACAAAGACAAGACTTCGTCCTTCTTACTTCCCATTCACAGAGCCTTCTGTAGAAGTAGACTGCAGCTGCTTTGAATGCGGCGGAACGGGATGCAAACTCTGCAAGGGTACCGGTTGGATCGAAATTTTGGGCGCAGGTGTCGTGAACAATAAGGTGCTTGAAAATTGTGGTATTGACCCGAATGAGTACAGCGGATTTGCTTTTGGTATCGGTATCGAGAGAACAGCAATGTTAAAATATGGTATCAACAATATCAAATTATTGTTTGAATCAGATTTGCGTGTATTGAAGCAGTTAAATGATTAGCGTGATGAAATGGAAACAGAAAGGTCAGGTAAAGAAATATGATTACACCCCTTAGTTGGTTAAAAGAATACGTTGATATAGACGTTACACCACAGGAACTGGAAGAAAAATTGTTTTCCTGTGGATTTGAAGTAGAAGAATTATATGAAGTGGGCAAAGATATCAGCAAGGTTGTTGTTGGTAAGGTACTTACCTGTGATGCAATTCCGGATACCCACCTGCATGTTTGTCAGGTAGATTGTGGTGAACATGGTACATTTCAGATTTGCTGTGGTGCAGACAATGTGTGTGCAGGCGGCAAGTTCCCGGTTGCTTTGGTAGGTGCAACTGTATATGCCACTGCCAAAGATCACAAGACAGTGGAAGGTGTCATGACCATCGGTAAAGGCAAGCTTCGCGGTTATGAATCTCACGGTATGCTTTGCTCAGGTGTAGAATTAGGTGTCAGCGAAAATATGTATCCCGGAGCAGGTTATAATGGACTTTTGGTGCTTCCGGAAGATGCACAGATCGGTGCAGATGTAAAACCGATCCTCGGATTGGATGATTGGATTTTTGATATTGCCATCACTGCAAACCGTCCGGACTGCCAGAGTATCTTTGGTATCGCAAGAGAAGTGGCTGCAGTGCTGGAAAAAGAATTGAAGATGCCTGCTTTGGATTATACAGAGACAGATGCGGAGTTGCAAGGATTTGGTGTGACAGTTGATTGTCCGGATTTGTGCCACAGATACAGCTGCCATTATGTGACAGATGTGACCATCGGCGAGTCTCCGGCATGGATGAAGCGCAGACTGGCATTGGTTGGTATCGATGCGATCTCTAATGTAGTAGATATCACAAACTACGTTTTAAAAGAGCTGGGTCAGCCTATGCATGCATTTGACCTTACCACTTTGGAAGGCAATGCGATCCATGTAAGACGCGCAAATAACGGCGAAAAGATCACCACACTGGATGAACAGGAACTGACTTTAACCAATTCCAATATGCTGATCTGTGACGGTGTGAAGCCGGTTGCTTTGGCAGGTGTCATGGGTGGGTTGAACTCTGAAATCCGTGAAACCACAAGTGCAGTATTGTTTGAATCTGCAAAATTTGCCCGCGACAACATCAGAAGAACCTCCAGAGCTTTGGGCAAACGTTCTGACTCCAGCGCTCGTTATGAAAAGGGCGTGGATGAATACGCAACTGTTATGGCTATGAAGCGTGCGCTTCATCTAATTGAGGAGTTAAACTGCGGCAAGGTCGGTCGTACACATGTGGATGTAAATACCGGCAACAGTGTAGAGCCAAGAGAATTGACTGTAAGTATTGACAGAGTAAATAAATGTCTGGGAATTGTTGTGCCGGATGAAGAAATCCTGAAGATTATGGAGAATTTATGCTTCCAGCCAAAGATAGACGGTGATGATCTGACAGTTATGGTGCCTGCATATCGCGAGGATATTGAAGGTTATCAGGATATTGCTGAAGAAGTGATTCGTATGTATGGTTATGATCATGTAGTGCCTGCATTCATGCCTTCAGCACAGGTTACTATCGGTGGGCTGAATCTTCAGCAGAAGAGTGAATTGAGACTGAAAAAAGCACTTTGCAGTGTAGGTGCATATGAATGTATCCATTATTCATTCTTCTCACCTACAGATCTGGATATGCTCAGACTTCCTGAAGATGCAGCAGAAAGAAATGCCATCAGAATCATGAATCCCATCAGTGAGGAACTATCCTTGATGAGAACAACCTTAGCTTCTTCCATGATCAATGCTATTGCTCGTAATCAGAAGAGAGGCAATTTAGAAGGGAGATTGTTTGAAGTGGCAAATGTATATATGCCATATGAACTGCCGCTGACTCAGTATCCGGATGAAAAGCCAAGACTTTGTGTAGGTGTCTTCGGCAAGGGTGAATCCTTCTATACCATGAAGGGAATCGCAGAAAAAATTGCAGATACACTGCAGTTAGAATTTACGTATGAAAATATGAGTAACACTTTCCTGCATCCTTATCAGACTGCCTGCATTAAGTGTAATGGTGAAGAGATTGGATACTTTGGGAAGTTAGCTTACGATATTGCTGATGAGCTGGATATGCGTACCCCTGCATTTATTTTAGAGATGGATTTGAAGATCGTATCACAGTGGTATGGTAAGAAGCCTGTATTTACACCATTGCCTAAATTCCCGGAAGAACAGAGAGACCTGGCACTTGTAATGTCTAAGGAGATCACTTGTGGTGAAATTGAAGCTGTTATGAAGGAAAGCTGCAAGTATATCACAAAGATTACCCTGTTCGATATTTATGAAGGAGAACAGATTGCGGCGGATAAGAAGAGTATGGCATTTACAGTTGTATTTACACCAAAGGATGAAGCTTTCACAGCAGATTCTGTAGATGCTTTTGTAAAGAAGATCTTAAAGAATCTGAAGAAAAAGTATGATGTGGATTTAAGAAGCTAAGATATTTAAGGTCTAAGACAGGGCTGCATAACGCAGCCTTGTATGGAAAGGATAAATAAAGTATGGAAATCAAGAATTGCTGGACTTTATACAGTGAAGAGCAGTTAAATGAATTAGAGAATCTGAATGCAAAATATCGTGATTTTTTGGATCATGGTAAGACAGAACGTGAATGTGTAGATGAGATCGTAAACACGATCGAGGCGGCAGGTTATAGAGAGCTGGAAGCTTTGATCGAAAGCGGTGAAATCGTAAAGGAAGGCGATAAAGTTTACAGTGTGTGCATGAACAAGGCGGTTGTCATGTACCATATCGGAAGCAAACCAATGACAGAGGGTATGAATATCCTTGGTGCGCATATCGACAGTCCTCGTATCGATGTAAAACAACAGCCATTATTTGAACAGGACGGGTTTGCATATCTGGACACTCATTATTATGGCGGTATTAAGAAATATCAGTGGGTAGCACAGCCACTGGCGCTGCATGGTGTTGTGGTGAAGAAGGATGGAACTACTGTAGAGATCAATGTGGGAGAGAATCCTGAGGATCCGGTATTCTTTATTTCTGACCTGCTGGTACATCTGGCAGGGGAGCAGATGAATAAGTCTGCTGCCAAAGTAATTGAGGGTGAAGCACTGGATTTGATCATTGGCAACAGACCATTGATGATCAAGAAGGAAGATTCAGATGAAATGGAACCTGCGAAAGAAGCAATGAAGGCAGGGGTGCTGGATATTCTGAAGGCGTCTTATGATATACAAGAGGAAGACTTCCTCTCCGCTGAGTTGGAGATTGTTCCTGCAGGCAAGACCAGAGAAGCCGGCTTTGACAGAAGTATGATTTTAGGGTACGGTCAGGATGACAGAGTTTGTGCATATACATCTATGCAGGCAATGCTGGATGTAGAAAAGGTGGACAGAACCATTTGCTGTCTTCTGGTGGATAAAGAAGAAATCGGCTCTGTAGGTGCAACCGGTATGAGATCCATGTTCTTTGAGAATAGCGTAGCGGAACTCATGGAGCTGATGGGGGAATACAGTGAACTGAAGCTGAGAAGATGTCTTGCAAATTCCTGCATGCTCTCTTCTGATGTATCTGCAGGCTTTGATCCTAATTTTGCGGCATGTTTTGAAAAGAAAAATACTGCATTCTTAGGAAAAGGTATGGTTTTGAATAAATTTACAGGTTCCCGCGGTAAAAGCGGCTCCAATGATGCGAATGCAGAATACATCGCACATATTAGAAATATTTTTGAAAAGAGAAATATTAATTTCCAGACTGCTGAGTTAGGTAAAGTTGATGTGGGCGGCGGCGGAACCATCGCATACATTCTTGCACTTTATGGTATGAATGTAATTGACTGCGGTGTTGCGGTACTGAACATGCATGCACCATGGGAGGCAACCAGCAAAGCTGACGTTTATGAAACTTATCGTGGTTATAAGGCATTTATTGAAGAGGCGACCATCTAATGACTGCATTAAAGAAATCAGATTTTTATTTTGATCTGCCGGAAGAGTTGATTGCACAGGATCCTTTGGAGGACCGCTCGTCATCCAGACTCCTGAAATTGAATAAAGATACCGGAGCAGTGGAGCATCTGGTATTTCGGGATATCACGGATTATCTTAAAGAAGGAGATTGTCTGGTCCTGAATAATACCAAAGTGATTCCGGCCCGTTTATTAGGGGAGAGAGAAGGCACCGGTGCCCATGTGGAAGTGCTTCTTTTGAAGCGCCATGAGGGAGATGTATGGGAAACCCTTGTAAAACCCGGCAAAAAGTGCAGACCCGGAAGCCGACTCAGCTTTGGCGATGGTTTGCTGAAAGCGGAAGTGCTGGAAATGGTGGAAGAGGGCAACAGGCTGATTCATTTTGAGTATGAAGGTATTTTTGAGGAAGTACTGGATCAATTAGGTGAAATGCCGTTGCCACCTTATATTACACACAAGCTTCAGGATAAGAATAGATATCAGACAGTTTATGCAAAATATGAAGGTTCAGCAGCAGCGCCCACAGCCGGACTTCATTTTACCAAGGAATTACTTGATGAGATAGCTGCAAAGGGTGTAAAAATAGCTTATGTGACATTGCATGTAGGTCTTGGAACTTTCCGGCCGGTAAAGGAGGAAAATATTCTGGATCATCATATGCATTCTGAATATTATCAAGTGTCTGAGGAAGCTGCACAGATCATCAATGAGACGAAACAAAATGGCGGACGTGTGATTTGTGTAGGAACGACCAGCTGCAGAACTGTGGAGAGTGCTTCTACATCCGATGGAGTTATCCATGCGGGTTGCGATAATACAGAGATATTTATTTATCCCGGTTACAAGTTTAAAATGCTGGATTGCTTGATTACCAATTTCCATCTGCCAGAATCCACATTGGTTATGTTAGTTTCAGCGCTTGCCGGCAAGGAAAATGTTCTGGCAGCTTATGAAGAAGCGATCAAGGAGCGTTATCGGTTCTTCAGTTTTGGAGATGCTATGTTTGTCACAAATGAGTGATGGAGTTATTCATATGTTAATGAAGTAATTGCACGGATCAGTATTGATATATTATAAAATAAGAGATATCAGGAATGCTGGGGTCTATACAAAAGAATTGAATGTTTGGACCCCGTTTCAGAGTTTTTTTAATGGAAAAATCATTGAAAATGGGCAATAGAGAAAAAATTAGTTATCCAGACCCCGTATTTTGTTGTAGGCGGGGTCTGGATAATTGTCTTTTCTGCATAGCCCCTGGGTTATCCAAATTATTATATTTATTCTATCATAAAAAGAAATCAGAAATGATTTTTTCCACAGTATCTGTTGTCAAAGGATGTTCTTTCGTTTCGTATGTAGTAATCAATTGGATTGACGGATAGATTTTATGCGTTGCATAAAGTTGTAATTTGGAAAAGGCATTGGCGGAATAGGATGCATTATCTATTAAGCCGAAATGTTCCCAATAGAATGTAGTACCATTATGAGGATGTCTGATTGTAAAGTCCGGATAAAGGGTCACTTCACCAAGCACAAGGGAACACTCATACCGGAAAGGGATTTTATTGACAAATAAAAGCATGTCAATTATTGCTTCGGATTTGGAACGTAAGAAATTTCCTGAGATACTTTTGTGAATCAGTTGTTCGGGATATAATAAGTTGTGTTCGTAGGGAGCGTGTATCCAGTCAGATAATTCCTGGGATAATGGTGTAAAATATGGTTTTAGAAGATTTTGATATTCAGAGGTATCAGTGAGCAATTTTTCAGCACGACCAACATTGGTTTTGTGATGCCGCAAATAAAATTCGATAGCTCTTTGTTCGTTTTTTAAGTCCTCTAATAAAAGGGATAGATATTTTTTTACCGATAGTTGTTCTGCAAGATGGCGATTGCTTTTTGGAATATATACTTTATTATGTCCATCGCTTTGATACCATTTGCAGCGACTTTGATTCTTAGAGCATATAAGATGTCCATCCGGATATTTCTTTAGCTCTGTTTGTAAGTGGCTAATTTGAGTTTGTAGTCTGTCATATTCAGAGTTCATGTGTTCGTAGATCGTAATTAGTACCTCCTTTATTGTGTTATTGTATAAAAATTAAATCATAAATTGAAAGGAATTGCAATAATAAATTAAAAAAATTGAGATTGGTGGTTATTGGATTTATTATTGACCTTACCAAAATGGATTGCGGGGTCTATAGGAAAAAAGTGTCGTAAAAAGTCCCAAAATAGCTGTATAAATAGACAAAAATTAATATAAAAGGATACTATGAGGGGGTAAAATGGTCTGATGCCCCGAAAATATGAAATATCGGGGTACCAGGAACATAAAAAATGGCATAGACCCCAAGCGACAAGAAATAGATCCCAAGAGGCAAGAAAAGAGAGTATAGTTCCCAAGATACAAGAAAAGAAGCTGTGAACCCTACAGCTTCTTTTCATATATGGTATAGCTTCTGGCGGTCAGAAGAGATTTTGCCTTTTCCATAGCTTTTTCATTATCAAATTCCAGGCGTAGTGCACCGGCCTGATGTTCCCTGTTGTGGGTAATACCGATATTCTTGATACTGACACCATTTACGGCAAGTATCGTGGCAATAGAGGCCAATGCACCGGTCTGGTCGGCAATATCCACAGTGAACTCATAGCAGCGCTTAATGGGGCCGCTGGAGGTGTTTACGAAGGAGTCACGGTATGCTCTGGCATGGTCAAAGAAGTCATATAAGGAGATTTCATTTCTGGAGTCGATTTCCTGCTTGACTGCCTGTAATGCATGAATATAAGCATCCAAAAGGGAGGAAATATTTTCTGTATTAGTCAGGCAGATCTGCTGCCACATACCAGCAGACGAAGATGCAATGCGGGTAATGTCCTTGAAACCGCCTGCAGCAATCATTTTCATGATGCCATCCTCCGAGTCGGCATCTCGTACCAGATTGACCAACGAGGAAGCGATGACATGGGGAAGATGACTGATCGCAGCAGTTACATAATCATGCTGACGATAGTTCAATGTGAGTGGTATAGCACCCATTGACTGAACCAGGTCGCGATAATCCTCCAGTTTTTCTGGCAATGTTTCCTCTGTAGGCGTCAGGATATAGTAGGCATTTTCTAACAAAGAAGCATTTGAGTTGGCATATCCAAAACGTTCACTGCCGGCCATTGGGTGTCCCCCGATAAATTGCCTGTTAAGACCGGCTGCAGCAATGTGCTTATGAATGTCAGTTTTTACACTGCCTACGTCTGTCAGTATGCAATCAGGAGAGATGACAGCCTTGACAGCTTCTAAATTGGAATCATTTTTTTGGACAGGTGCACATAAAAATATAAAATCACAAGAACCAAATTTATCATCGATTACATCTGCTATGGAATCCACGACTCCCTCGTTGAAAGCAGCTGTCAGTGAATTTTTGTTAATATCGTAAGCGGTAATATACAAATTGTCCTTTTCTGCACGGAGAGCCTTTGCAATGGAACCGCCGATCAGACCCAGACCAATGAAGCCGATATGTATATGTCTCATGTTGACCTCGTTTCTGCGCATACTGCGCGGGTATTGATATATACTATACCACTTTAAAGCGTGAAAAACAACTATAAAATTGTTAAGAAAGTCCAAGGTGAAGTCAAAAAAATGGAAAACAAACATTTTTTACAATAAATTTATACAAAAATAACAATTTATCTTGTAAAATGTTAGAAAATTTAGTAAAATACCAGCATGGGGCTTTAAGTAATCCAATTTTACTTCGGCGGAATACCATAATTACTTTATAATTGGAGGAAAACTTATGAATGTTTACACAACTGACAAAATTCGAAACGTAGTCTTACTTGGTCATGGCGGCGCAGGAAAGACAAGTCTGGTAGAAGCAATGGCTTATTTATCAGGCATTACTTCCAGAATGGGCAAAGTAAGTGATGGAAATACAGTTAGTGATTATAGTAAAGAAGAACAGAAAAGAAAATTCTCTATCAATACTTCTGTAGTTCCGATTGAATGGGAAGGTTACAAGATCAATATTTTAGATACACCGGGTTATTTCGATTTCGTAGGTGAAGTGGAAGAGGCTGTAAGTGCTGCCGGTGCTGCGATTATCGTTGTGAATGGTAAGGCAGGTATTGAAGTTGGTACCATCAAGGCGTGGGAACTTTGTGAAAAGTATAAGATTCCTCGTATTGTCTATGTGTCCAACATGGATGTTGATAATGCTTCTTTCCGTCAGGTAGTAGAAGATATGACCGAAATGTTCGGTAAAAAGATGGCTCCTTTCCACTTGCCGATCCGTGAAAATGAAAAATTTGTTGGCTACGTTAACATTATCAGTGAAACCGGTAACCGTTGGGTAGGCAAGGATGTTGTTCCTTGTGAAATTCCGGGATATAATCAGGCTTATCTGAATGATTATAGAGAAGCTTTGATGGAATCAGTAGCGGAAACAAGTGAAGACTTGATGGACAGATATTTCTCCGGTGAG
This sequence comes from Acetatifactor sp., assembly GCA_045544275.1. Classification (GTDB taxonomy): domain Bacteria; phylum Bacillota; class Clostridia; order Lachnospirales; family Lachnospiraceae; genus Acetatifactor. The sequence continues at coordinate 19,364 of JAZPYS010000109.1, forward strand.
ACTTTCTCAGAAGCAGAAATCCGTGCTGCACTTCGTACCAATGTATGTGACAGTGCGATTGTGCCTATGACAATGGGTTCCAATACGCTTTGTCAGGGCGTTTATACCCTGATTGAAGATATTATCAAATACTTCCCAAGTCCTGAGAACAGAGAAGTTGCAGGTATCAATATGAAGACAAGTGAGATCTACCATTGTGATTATGACTGGTCTAAGGCAAAGACTGCTTACATCTGGAAGACCATCGTGGATCCGTTTATTGGTAAGTACTCTTTGATCAAGGTGAACTCCGGTGTATTAAAGACAGATGATGTTCTTTACAATGTAGATAAAGATATCGAAGAAAAGATTGGTAAGATTTATGTTCTTCAGGGCAACAAGCCTGTTGAAGTAAGCGAGCTTCATGCAGGGGATATCGGTGCGTTAGCTAAGCTTACCGGCGCAAGAACCGGCAACAGCTTATCTACTAAGACTACCACTATCAAGTTTGGTAAGACTGAAATATCCAAGCCTTATACATATATGAGATATATGCCTAAGAACAAGGGCGATATCGACAAGATTTCTCAGGCATTGCAGAAGATGACCCACGAAGATCAAACATTAAAGGTTGTCAATGATGCAGAGAATAAGCAGACATTAATTTATGGTATGGGTGACCAGCATCTTGATATCGTTGTCAGCAGATTGCTCAATGAATACAAGGTGGAAGTGGAACTTTCCAAACCTAAGATTGCTTTCCGTGAGACCATCAAGAAGAATTCTGATGTGGAAGCAAAGTATAAGAAACAGTCCGGCGGACATGGTCAGTATGGTCACGTTAAGATGCGTTTCATGCCATCTGACAACCTCGAAGAAGCTTATGAATTTGAACAGGTTGTAGTTGGTGGTGCAGTTCCTAAGAACTACTTCCCGGCTGTTGAAAAGGGCTTACAGGAGTCTGTAGGACGCGGGCCTTTGGCTGCTTATCCTGTAGTTGGTGTTAAGGCTGTTCTTTACGATGGATCTTATCATCCTGTTGACTCTTCCGAAATGGCATTTAAGATGGCTACTATTCAGGCATTCAAGAAGGGCTTCATGGAAGCGCATCCTGTACTGTTAGAGCCTATCGCTAACATCAAGGTTACTGTTCCTGACAGTTATACCGGCGACGTTATGGGTGATCTGAACAAGAGACGTGGTCGTGTGCTTGGTATGAATCCATTGCCGGGCGGCAAGCAGATTGTTGAAGCGGATATCCCTATGAGTTCACTCCATGGTTATTGTACAGATTTACGTTCCATGACCGGTGGACGGGGTGAATATGAATATGAGTTCGTAAGATATGAGCAGGCTCCAAGTGATGTTCAGGAGAAGGAAGTTGCAGCAAGAGCAGCGAAAGTTGCTGAAGGCAATGTAGAAGATTAATTAGACGGGAATTAACTACACAAAATAATATTGAATAAAATAAAAGATGTTGTTCTTAGGAGCAGCATCTTTTAAATTGCTACAAAATTGTTGACAAAAATCATAGAGTGAGATACAATAACATTGTCAAAACAAGTCTGGGATTTTTATTTTATGCATAATTATGCATTCCGGCAGTTTCTGCCACAAATCCCCAAGTATTTATTTTATAGTGGCAGAGGTGATTATCCATTTAGCCTGTGCCGGACAGGAGGTATATTTAAGGAAGCAGTATTGAGAAAAAAGGAGTTTTATGGTATGTCAGATTTTAAGGAGTACACAATAGCCGACATTGAAGCTTTGCCGGAGGGGCAGCGAGCCGAACTGTTTGATGGTGAAATGTTCATGATGGCAACACCGACTTTGACGCATCAGGCAATATTGGGTTGGTTATATGTAGAAATCTATTCTAAAATCAGAGATAAAAACGGTAAATGTAAGGTATTTGCAGCTCCATGTGGGGTTTTCATTAAAGATGATGATAAAAATTACGTGGAGCCGGATGTTGTCGTGATTTGCGACAAAGACAAGCTTGACAATAAAGGCTGTCATGGTGCGCCGGACTGGATCGTCGAGATCGTTTCACCTTCCAGTAAGAGAATGGATTATTATAAAAAGCTGAATGCCTATGCAGAAGCAGGAGTCAGAGAATACTGGATCATTGATCCTTCCAGAAAAGTTGTAGTGGTAAATAAAATAGAAGCAACCGGCATTCCGGAGATTCATTCTTTTTTAGATACGATAAAGGTTGAAGTGCTGGAAGATTTCGAAATTGATTTTTCAAAGATGACGGATTACGATTATGGCCCGGAAGAATAAATTTACCCCCTTGACAAAATTATATAAAATATCTAAAATATATGGGAAACTAAACAAAATAATATGAATTAAAAACAATGATAAGGAATAGTAAGAATCCCAGGTTTTCAGAGAGTCATCGGTTGGTGTGAGGTGACAGCGTAAGATTCCGAACTGGCCTTTGAGTTCCTGAAGGGAAAGTTTGTATCATTTGTAAGGATAAATATTGGCATGTTAAAAAGTGTTATTTTAAGTAAGATTTGCGAATTGTCTGAAAATATCGTAAATAATTATTGAAGTCAAAACACTTTGTCGACGAATGTCGGTGGATGTCGATGAAAAAAGTCTTGACAAATGTAGAATGAGTAGTTTCAGGCGGTTTCTCCCGTTATAGAGCATAAAAAGTGCGCATTATTTTGCGAATTAGAGTGGTACCACGGAATTTCAAGCCCTTTCGTCTCTAAATCAGATACGAAGGGCTTTTTAATTGCTGCAGAGACGGCAGAAAGTGAGGAGTTTATGGCAATACCTTATAACCACAAAGAAGTGGAACAGAAGTGGCAGGCTGTATGGGATAACGAGCAGGCCTTTGCTACCTCTGATGATTATTCAAAACCAAAATATTATTGTTTGGTAGAATTTCCTTATCCTTCAGGGCAGGGACTTCATGTAGGTCATCCAAGACCTTATACCGCACTTGATATCGTTGCACGTAAGAGAAGAATGCAGGGATACAACGTGCTTTATCCCATGGGATGGGATGCATTCGGTCTTCCTACCGAGAACTATGCGATCAAGAATCACATCCATCCGAAGATCGTAACGAAGAACAATGTAGAAAGATTCAAAGGTCAGCTTCATGCATTGGGTTATTCTTTTGACTGGAACAGAGAAGTGAATACTACAGATGAAGATTATTATAAGTGGACCCAGTGGATCTTTCTGAAATTATTCAAGGCAGGTCTTGCATACAAGTCTGAGATGCCTATCAACTGGTGTACAGAATGTAAGGTAGGCCTTGCAAATGAAGAAGTAGTCAACGGCGTATGTGAACGCTGTGGTGCGGAGGTTGTCAGAAAGGTTAAGAGCCAGTGGATGTTAAAAATCACAGAATACGCTGACAAGCTTATTCAGGATCTTGATACCGTTGATTATATTGAAAGGGTTAAAGTATCCCAGAAGAACTGGATCGGTAAGAGCCAGGGAGCAGAAGTAGACTTCAACCTTACCGGCAAGGAAGATAAGCTTCGTATTTATACCACCAGACCGGATACATTGTTTGGTGTAACTTACATGGTAGTTTCCCCGGAACACCCTGTAATTGACAAATACAAAGACGAAATAGGAAACTGGGATGAAATACTGGCTTACCGTGAAATGGCCTCTAAAAAGTCCGATTTCGAGCGTACAGAGCTTGCTAAGGATAAGACAGGTGTGATGATCGACGGTCTGACTGCAACCAATCCTGTAAACGGGGAAGAAATACCTGTATGGATTTCGGATTATGTACTTATGAGCTATGGTACGGGTGCGATTATGGCGGTGCCGGCTCATGATGAAAGAGACTGGGCATTTGCAAAGAAGTTTAACATGCCGATTGTTGAAGTGGTTTCCGGCAGTGAGGTAAGTGTTCAGGATGCCTGCTATTCAGATGTGGAGACCGGTATTTTGGTAAATTCCGGCTTATTGAATGGCCTTTCCGTAGAAGATGCCAAGAAGAAGATTATTGAATTCTTAGAAGAGAAAGGCATCGGTACCAGCAAGACAAACTTTAAGCTTCGTGACTGGGTATTCTCCAGACAGCGTTACTGGGGTGAACCGATTCCTATCGTAAAATGTGAAAAGTGTGGTTATGTTCCTTTGGACGAAAGTGAACTTCCATTGGTGCTTCCTGAAGTAGAAAGTTATATGCCTACCGACAATGGTGAATCACCGCTGGCGGCAATGACTGATTGGGTCAACACCACTTGTCCTTGCTGTGGTGGTCCTGCACAGAGAGAAACCGATACCATGCCTCAGTGGGCTGGTTCTTCCTGGTATTTCTTAAGATACACCGATCCGAATAACAAGGAAGCACTTGCTAGCAAAGAGGCACTTGATTATTGGATGCCTGTAGACTGGTACAATGGTGGTATGGAGCATACAACCCTCCATCTGCTTTACTCAAGATTTTGGCATAAATTCCTTTATGATCAGAATGTTGTGCCTTGTGCAGAACCGTATCAGAAGAGAACTTCTCATGGTATGATCCTTGGTTCTAACGGTGAGAAGATGTCCAAGTCCCGAGGCAATGTGGTAAATCCGGATGATATCGTACAGGATTACGGTGCAGATACTTTGAGAACCTATGAAATGTTCATCGGTGCATTCGACCTGAGTGCAGCATGGAGCGAGGATGGCGTAAAGGGATGCCGTCGTTTCCTTGACAGAGTGTGGAAGCTTCAGGATATGGTGGTTGAAGGTGATGAATACAGCAAGGATCTTGAAACCAAGATGCATCAGACCATCAAGAAGGTTTCCGGTGACTTTGAGAACCTCAAGTACAATACTGCGATTGCAGCAATGATGGCATTGATCAATGAGTTTTACAAGAAGAATGCAATTACAAAGGGCGAATACAAAACCTTACTGACACTTCTCAACCCGGTAGCACCTCATATTACGGAGGAACTTTGGGCGATGGTTGGTTTTGAAGGCAGAGTATACCAGACTACATGGCCTGAATACGATGAAGCTAAGACTGTTGAGTCAACTGTGGAAATTGCAGTTCAGGTAAATGGTAAAGTGAGAGCTACGATTGCAATTGCAAAGGATGAGGCGAAGGACAATGTAATCGCCATGGCAAAAGAAGCTCTTGGTGACAAGCTTACAGGCAATATCATCAAAGAAATCTATGTACCGGGCAGACTGGTTAATATTGTAGCAAAATAAAAGCGTAAAAGAGTGAACAGCCCTATGACTGCTCACTCTTTTTATGATGTTTTAAAAGGTTATCAATTTTATCTAATTCTTCCGGAGTGGAATGTTTTTTGATAGCCTGAATACAGGCGTTAATCTCACTTTGCGAAAAGGTCAATTTTTCTGCCTTTGCTTTTTTCATCATTGGCATGATATAAGCCATCATTTGTTTTTGGCTTTTGCCCCGACTTTCCTGAAACATTTTTCCGAGAAAATCCAGCTTCTTTTGCGGAATATTTTTGACAAGTGGATCATTCATCCATTCTGGTCGGGTATTGTTGTTGGATTCGTTGTTTATAGATTGATTCATAGACTTTTTGATTTTCACATTTTGTATATATTATTCTGATTGTCTGTGAAGTATGTATTGTATTTTCTATTTATTGAACATATTAGTGAAATCGAAGCCATCCATACCTCCCATCATACCGGCAAGCATTTCCGGATCGAAGCCACCTTCCCCGTCACCGAACATATCTTTCATGTCTTTCATCATTTCAAACATTTCCATCATATTTTTAATTTGTTCAAAACTATTCAGCATATTTTCCATATTTTGAAACTGCTGTTTTTCATGAGAATTGCAAAATGGCATTAATTCATGGATGAGAGAGGAAAAGTCAAATGATTTTTGGGAAAAATCAGTATGTTCCGCAGCACAGCTGACAGTATCTGCGGACAAGGTGGGAGATGCTGAAAATGCCTTCTGCAGCTCCAGATATTTTATATATATGATCAGATATCTTCGATAGTTTGCAGGTATATAATGCTGTATAATCTTCAACATACGGATGTGGTTGGATGTATATGTGCAGTCGAAAGCTGCAATTTTGTTATTGCCATTTGTCTTTTCGGTATCATTGTCCATGGAACCACATCCTTTCGCCTTTTTAAATAATGTATGAGCGTATATTCAAAATTAGAAGTTTCGAGCCTATGTAGAAAACAGGCCCCTAAGGACCTGTTTCGTAATCTGTAAATTGCCGGAAATTAGCAGCAGCGAGAACCGCAGCCATCATTACAGCCGTTATTGCAGCCATTATTGCCGCAGAAGCAGGAAATCAGCAGAATCCAGATCAGCCATTCACAACTGTTATTGCCGCCAAGAATACCGCAGCCATTGTTGCAGCCATTGTCACAGCCGCAGCTTCCGCCGAGGATGCCGTTGTTGCCGCCACAGCAGAATAATAAGAGAATGATCCAGATAAAGTTGTTTCCACATCCGCATCCGTTGTTGTTGCAATTACCTGCGCAACCGCAGTTAGTAGCTGTTAAATCACTCATGATTGAGCCTCCAAAAGTTTTGTTATGCTATATACTATGAAATGGGCTTGTCGATGTTTCATAGGATTTAAAATTTATAATATTTAAAGATATTTGGAAAAAATTACATTACAAAATAATACCCGTTATCAAATATAATAGATATATGATAAATTGGTGTTTGAAACGAAACACCAAATCTATGATAAAGGGAGAATGAGATCATGTGTGGCATCGTAGGTTATATAGGCTGCAATGAGGCAGCACCCATCCTTTTGGATGGTTTAGCGAAACTGGAATATAGAGGATACGATTCTGCGGGATTGGCAATCCGCAGCAGTGTGACAGGAAAACTGGAGACTGTAAAGGCAAAAGGGAGGCTTAAGGTTCTGGCAGCAAAGACGGATGATGGGAATGCTATACCGGGAAACAGCGGTATCGGGCATACCAGATGGGCAACCCATGGGGAGCCGTCAGAGATCAATGCACATCCTCATCACAGTGACGATTATGAGATTATTATTGTGCATAATGGTATCATAGAAAACTATATTGAGCTGAAGGAAAAACTGGTAAAAGCGGGTTATCAGTTCTATTCCCAGACGGATACGGAAGTTGCCTGTAAACTGATAGACTATTATTATAAAAAAGTGGGCGGTGATCATCTGGAAGCCATATCCAGAGCAATGCTTCGTATGCGGGGATCCTATGCGCTGGGCATTATGTTTGCAGACAGCCCCGATAAGATCTATGCGGTACGTAAGGATAGTCCTTTGATTGTAGGTCATAATGAAAAGGGAAGTTTTATCGCATCCGATGTGCCTGCCATCCTGAAGTATACCCGCCAGGTGTATTATATTGGCAACATGGAGATCGCAGTGCTTAAAAAGGATGGGGTGTCCTTCTACAATGTGGACAGAGAAGAAATTGTGAAAGACTCGGTAGAGATTAAGTGGGATGCGGAAGCGGCTGAAAAAGGCGGATACGAGCATTTCATGATGAAAGAGATCCATGAGCAGCCCAAGGCAGTGGCGGATACCCTGCATGCATATGTGAAAGAAAGAAATATTGATTTTGGTGCAGCGGGAATATGCGATGAAAAACTTGCGCAGCTGGACAGAATCTATATCGTGGCCTGTGGTTCCGCATATCATGTGGGCATGACTGCAAAATATGTGATTGAGGCATTGTCGGAGGTTTCAGTAGAAGTGGACCTGGCGTCAGAGTTTCGGTATCGAGATCCCCATTTGGCCAAGAATGCCATGGTCATCGTAATTTCTCAGTCAGGAGAGACTGCTGACAGCCTGGCAGCCCTGCGTCTGGCTAAGAGCAAGGGGGTAGAGACCCTGGGGGTAGTCAATGTAGTAGGTTCCAGTATTGCCAGAGAAGCTGACTTTTGCATGTACACTTATGCAGGACCTGAAATTTCGGTAGCAACCACCAAGGCTTACAGTGCACAGCTGATTGTCATGTATCTGTTGGGGATCCGGTTAGGTGAGATCAAGGGGATTCAGACAGCTGACCGGGTATCGGAGCTAATTGATGAATTGGAGAAATTGCCGCTGAAAATGGAGAAAATTTTGGAAGATAAAGAACGTATTCAATGGTTCGCAAGTAAGCAGGCCAATGCAAAGGATATTTTCTTCATCGGCCGGGGCGTTGACTATGCCACAAGCATGGAAGGAAGCCTGAAGCTCAAGGAAATCAGTTATATACATTCGGAAAGCTATGCCGCCGGGGAGTTGAAGCATGGTACCATCAGTCTCATTGAGGATGGAACATTGGTAATAGGTGTGATGACACAGGAAAATCTGTATGAAAAAACATTGAGCAATATGGTAGAAGTGAAGAGCAGAGGTGCATACCTTATGGGAATCACATCTTACGGCAATTATAACATCGAGGATACCGCAAATTTCTCCGTATATATTCCCAAAACAGAGAAATATTTCACCACCAGTCTGGCAGTATTGCCCCTGCAGCTGTTGGGGTATTATGTAAGTGTTGCAAAAGGTCTGGATGTTGATAAGCCACGGAATCTTGCAAAGAGTGTTACAGTGGAATAGTGGGTGTGTACCGGAAAATATCACACAAAAGAAAAGAGAGTGACCCTTTTGGAATCACTCTCTCATACTTTAAAATCTTTTTATAACAATGTTAACGAGCAATTGACATTATTAACAAATTATTTTTTAGTATTTTTTCTTAAATACAGAGATATAGTTGTCAGTCGAATCTCTGTATTCGCTTTTTCCAATATTCAGTTTTTCAATATTAACGGCCTGTTAATGTAATGTGTGTATATTCAAGTGCAGTTTTATTCTGCAGATGAATATTTTGTGTTCAAACACGATTAATTGTTCTAGGATTAAAGTTCACCGTCATAGTCGCAGACATAGATCCAGTCTGTTTCCCATAAACCGGTGGAAGCGTTGTAAAGACGCTTGTAAAGCTTGCCGTTTTCTACTTTGAAACACCATTCTTTAATATCCGTACGAGGTTCTACCACTGTGGTTTCTGCTGCATACGATACTAAAGAAGTGCAGGGGGCTGCAAGCACAGCCATTGCACACATTAACATTCCGGCGAAGGCTTTAATCCTGTTCCGCTTTTTGTTGAACATGTTCAAATTCCTCCTTGGTGATCACAGGAATATCGTCACCATAATATTCTAAAGAATCTACAATCTCTACGCACACATCGGCGATATAAATACTATATGTACCGTCTTGATTAACTACAGCAAAAGTATTTACATTTATAGAACTAAACCTTGTGTGTTCAGCTTCAGGTGTATAATACTCTGCCTCGAAAATAAACAAATAGGAACATATGTAAATACATGCGATTAAAAGCGTCAATGCAATATTGAGAATATAGTTCTTCTTTACTTTTCCATGCACAAAGGTTTCAAAACGTCTGGTCATTAAAGTGTCTTCATGTTGTGAAAACATAATAATGTTCCCCATCTTATGATTAAAGAAGTCGTCCTGAAACTTTGCTAAACGGTACAGACAATTCATATACTCTAAGGATGCACCCTGATCCATTTCGGTAACATTGTCGTCAATTCGCATTTCAATGGCCAGATTTACCTGATCACGAAAGACGTAGCTCAGTGGATTCCACCAGTAAAAGATGGTAAGCAGCTGGGCGCCAAACTTGATCCATAAATCATTGTGTTTAAAATGCATGGTTTCGTGCTTTAAGATATAGAAAAGTTCCTTGTCACTGCATTGAAAGTCCGAAGGCACCACAATATAAGGAGTCGCAAAACCAAATAAAAATGGTGAATTCACTTCCGGCAATTCAAATACCCGAAAAGGAAAACGTGAAGTCTTACTTTCGTATATCTTGTGCAGCACGTCTGCATAGCGGGAATGTTTCGTTACATTCCGACCGAATATCAGGATGTATCTTAAAATCTTACGATTCGTATAGATAAAGCGGATTATTTGAATTAGTGTCCCCGATATCCATATTGCAATCACAATATTGTATATACTGAGATTGAATCTGCCTACAGCAAACCTCGGTGCATAAAATTCTATTATGATCTTCGATGTTTCCTGAGAAAGTACAATGTTGGTTACAAATGGAAACTGAATCGGCAGCATAAATCTGACAGCAGTTAATACCAAGAAAATCGAGATCAATTTATATCCGGCATTGAACAGGATTTTCTTGTTCAGGATAATAATAGCAATGAGCGACAACACAAGATTGCTGGTCAACACTGCCATGTAGACTGTAGAAAAATCAAAAATACCCATGTTTCCCCTTATTATTCGTTAATCTGTTTTTCGTACTCAGAAATAAGCTCCTTTAGTCTGGCTAATTCGGATTTACGCTTCTTGTGGTCAGTCTCCATCTGAAGCATAGCTGCGAAGATGCCTTCCTTGGAAACAATACTGCTGATTCCGGAATAGTTCTTAACGAACTGTTTGGTGATCACATCTCTTGACTCTTCTGTAGGTCTGTATGTTCTGCTGAGGACATTGCCGCTGTGGGTCACGCCTTCCACTTCAATAAGCCCTTCCTTCAGCAGTTTGCGCAGGACTGCCTGAACGGTGCTTTGAGAAAGACGGTTGCCTTCTTCAACAATGTCTGATGATGTAAGTGCCTTTTCTGAGTTCCATAAAATATTGAGAATCTCGAGCTCTCTTGGATGTATCATAGCATTCAACTCCTTTGTTAAAACAATCGTAAAATATAATAATATACTAAATACTATTATACGTATTAATCAGAGTGAAGTCAACGAAAGCACTCAAATATCAACTAAGTTTCCTGTTATGATAATCCAATACAAGATTAAAATAACATCTGCGGATTGTCAACAGAAAATGTTATAAATTTCCAAAAATTATCGCATAATTCGACAAATCGCAACTAATAAGTTACAAAATTATGTTTGTTCATATTTGTTTGTGAAATAAACATGGCATAAACGTCAATATAATGCTATAATGTGTAAAGATTAGTAATAGCAAGCGAAAAGGAGTTCATTATGAAGAAAGCGTTGATTACAGGTATTACAGGACAGGACGGCTCTTATCTGGCGGAGTTCTTATTAGATAAAGGATATGAGGTGCATGGTATTATCCGTCGCAGCTCTATTTCCAATACGGGGAAGATCGATCATCTGATCGAGAGGAATGCAATCACTTTACACGAAGGAGATCTGACAGATTCCTCATCGCTGATTCGCATCATCGGTCTGGTTCGTCCGGATGAGATCTATAATCTGGCGGCACAGTCCCATGTGCAGATTTCTTTTAATGTACCGGAGTATTCCGGAGATGTGGATGCATTAGGGGTACTGAGAGTATTAGAGGCAGTCAGGATTTTAGGGCTTATTGATAAGACAAGAGTTTATCAGGCATCGACTTCCGAACTTTTCGGTAAAGTGGAAGAGATTCCCCAGAGAGAGACAACCCCCTTTCATCCATATAGTCCTTATGCAGTGGCAAAGCAGTATGGCTTTTGGATTACGAAGGAATACCGTGAGGCTTATGGGATGTTCGCAGTAAACGGCATTCTGTTCAATCATGAATCGGAAAGACGGGGGGAGAATTTTGTCACAAGAAAGATCACCCTGGCGGCTGCAAGAATTGCAGAAGAACTGCAGGATCATTTGGAATTGGGCAATATGGACTCCCTGCGTGACTGGGGCTATGCGAAAGATTATGTGGAATGTATGTGGCTGATGCTGCAGGCGGACAGTCCGGAAGATTTTGTTATCGCCACAGGGGAGCAGCATACGGTGAGAGATTTTACGGAGAGGGCTTTCCGTGTAAATGGCATGGAGATTCGCTGGGAAGGAACCGGTGTGGATGAAAAGGGATATGACAAGGAGACCGGTAAGCTGCTGGTAAGCGTAAATCCGGCATGGTTTCGCCCCACTGATGTGGACAATCTCTGGGGGGATCCCACTAAGGCAAAGACAGTACTTGGCTGGAATCCACAGAAGACAAGCTATGAAGAGCTGGTACGGATCATGGCAGAACATGACAGGGCACTGGCAAAGAGAGAAAAGTTGTTAAGAGGGTAAAATCATGATGAACAAAGATGCAAAAATATATGTGGCAGGTCATCGGGGTATGGTGGGTTCGGCAATTGTGAGAGAATTGCATCGTCAGGGCTATCACAATATCATTACCCGTACGCATAAAGAACTGGATCTGTGCAGGCAGGATGCTGTGGAAGCGTTTTTTGCAGAGGAAAAACCGGAATATGTTTTTCTGGCGGCAGCCAAGGTGGGCGGTATCATTGCCAATTCGGAAGCGTTGGCAGATTTTATGTATGAAAATATGATGTTGGAGATGAATGTAATCCATGCTGCATGGAAGAATGGATGTAAGAAGCTGGAATTTCTGGGATCCTCCTGTATATATCCCAGAATGGCACCTCAGCCTATGAAGGAAAGCTGTCTGTTGACATCAGAGTTAGAGAAGACAAATGAGGCCTATGCCCTGGCAAAGATTTCCGGACTGAAGTATTGTGAATTTTTGAATAAGCAGTACGGCACGGATTATATTTCCGTAATGCCTACGAATCTGTATGGCCCCAATGACAATTATCATCCCACACATTCCCATGTATTACCGGCTTTGATCAGGCGTTTTCATGAAGCAAAGGAGCAGCATCTGCCCACAGTCACATGCTGGGGGGACGGCAGCCCTTTGAGAGAATTTCTGTATGTGGATGATCTGGCCGATCTCTGTGTATTTTTGATGAATCATTACAGTGGAAATGAAACCGTGAATGCGGGAACCGGCAAAGAATTATCTATCAGGGAATTGACTGAACTGGTGGCGAAGGTGATCGGTTACGAAGGAGAAATATTGTGGGATACATCAAAGCCTAACGGTACGCCCAGAAAGCTTCTGGATGTATCAAAGAGTGCGGCTCTTGGATGGACATATAAAACCGAGTTAGAAGACGGTATCCGTCTTTCTTATGAAGACTTTTTGAACAATCCCATGAGAGCAGAAAGGTAAGTTTTATGAATATCATTTTATTATCAGGGGGTTCCGGAAAGCGCTTGTGGCCCCTTTCCAATGACATTCGCTCCAAACAGTTTATACCGATTTTTAAGAAAGAAGACGGCTCTTATGAGTCCATGGTGCAGCGCATTTATGGGCAGATAAAGAGTGTGGATCCCTCTGCCAATATTACCATCGCTACATCTAAGACTCAGGTATCAGCCATCCATAATCAGCTTGGCGATCAAGTGGGGATTTCTGTGGAGCCCTGCAGACGTGATACTTTTGCGGCGATTGCACTGGCGACGGCATATCTTCATGATGTGATGGGGGTGTCCGAGGAGGAGGCTGTTGTGGTCTGTCCGGTGGATCCCTATGTGGAAAAAGAATATTTTGAGATGGTAGAAAAGCTTGGAGAGCAGGCGGCAAAGGGCACGGCAAATCTGGTGCTCATGGGGATTGAGCCCACATATCCCAGCGAAAAATACGGTTATATCATTCCGGAAGAAAATGCAGATGTCAGCAAGGTGTTGACCTTTAAAGAAAAGCCGGACGCAGAGACGGCAAAAGCCTATATTGCACAGGGAGCACTGTGGAATGGCGGTGTATTTGCTTATCAATGCAGATATGTGCTGGATAAGGCAAGAGAATTGCTGCAGTATACGGATTATCAGGATCTGTTTTATCGATACGATACCCTGCAGAAAATCAGTTTTGATTATGCAGTTGTCGAGAAAGAGCCTTACATTCAGGTGATGCGTTTTGCCGGAGAGTGGAAGGATATGGGGACATGGAATACACTCACAGAAGCCATGGAGGAATCCAGTATCGGCAAGGCGATTTTTAACCAAACCTGTGAAAATGTCCATGTGATCAATGAACTGGATATGCCTGTACTGTGTATGGGCCTGAAGGATGTGGTTATTTCAGCCAGTCCGGAAGGGATTCTGGTCTCAGACAAAGAACAGTCAAGTTATATAAAGCCGTTTGTGGATGATATTGACCAGCAGATTATGTTTGCAGAGAAATCCTGGGGCAGTTATCGTGTCATTGATGTGGAAGAGGAGAGTATGACTGTGAAGGTTGCGCTGAATCCGGGGCATCAGATGAATTATCATGCTCATGAGAGACGAGACGAGGTGTGGACTGTGATTTCCGGGAAAGGAAGGACCATTGTGGATGGTATGGAACAGTCTGTGCAGGCGGGTGATGTGATTACCATGCAGGCGGGATGCAGGCACACAGTGATTGCGGATACAGAACTGAAATTGATCGAGGTTCAGCTTGGAAAGGATATCAGTGTGGATGACAAACGAAAATTTGAACTGGATCGGTAATAAGCCTTTTTTACTGAAACCGGCTTCGAAGGATTATCTTTGGGGTGGAAAGCGGCTCAAAGAAGAATATCATAAAGAGTCTTCACTGCAGGTTTTGGCAGAAAGTTGGGAGTGTTCTGTGCATCCGGACGGACCCAGTCTTGTGGCCGGGGGAGAACACCGGGGACAGACCCTGAAGAGTGTACTGGAAAAGAATCCTGATTTTCTGGGAACACATCCTGATAAATCTCTTGGTTTGCCTATATTGGTCAAATTGATCGATGCGAAGGAAAATCTTTCTGTACAGGTGCATCCAGACGATGCATATGCAGAATTGTATGAGAATGGCAGCCTGGGAAAGACTGAGATGTGGTATGTTCTGGAAGCGGAGGAGAATGCAGAGCTTACATTTGGATTCCTACGGGATATGGATCAGGAAACGCTTCTTCATGCACTTGAGACGGGGGCTGTAGAGAAGTATCTGCAGAGAATCCGGATTAAAAAAGATGATGTCTTCTATGTGACAGCAGGTATGGTACATGGTATCGGTGCCGGTACAGTTATAGCAGAAATCCAGGAAAACTCCAATATTACTTATCGTCTCTACGATTATGATCGTGTGGACAAGAATGGAAAGGCCAGGGAACTGCATATTAATAAGGCTTTGGATGTAGTGGAGCTGAAGGCAGCGGTTCAGCCGAGACAGCCTATGCGTATACTAAAATACAAAAGAGGCTGCGCCTCAGAATTTCTATGCAGATGTAAGTATTTTCAGGTGGAAAGAATTCTGCTGAATACCCAGGTGGATGATATAAAGGTGGCATATGGTACCGACAGTACTTCCTTTGAGGTATTGCTGTGTGTGGAAGGTTTCGGAAGTTTGTCTGAGAGATCCGAGGATTGTGCGGAAAATAGCATAAATTTCCGGAAGGGTGACTGTATCTTTGTGCCGGCAGATTCGGTGGAGCTTTATCTGACGGGCAATGCGCAGCTTTTGAAAATACATTGTTGAGTGGTTTGGATTCGAACGTATTTTCTGTTTTGTGTTGATTTTTTCATTTACTTCTGGTAAAATATACTTATGGGGTGCTACCGAAAACGGTAAGCGGTTCGCCTTTTGCCAGAGTGAGTACATTCTGAGAACTTCCAGTATGTTGGAGGTGATACCAATGGAAAATAAAGCGAAAGGTACAAGACATGATGTTGGAAACAATAGTCGGTATTAGTGGTATTGTAGTGACGATTATCAGTATCATTGTTACAGTAATCAGTATCATACAAACCACAAAGAAACATAAACATCAGAAAAGCAACCGCCGCTCGCCAAAGTAGAGGTTGCTTTTTGATAAGCACTTATAGTTGAGGCGAACCGTTTGCTATCGGTAGCGCCTTTTTATATCTTTATTTTAAGGTGATAGCCTTGTTTTGTCAATAATTTTATTGGTTGTAATGGGGAT
Source organism: Acetatifactor sp. (assembly GCA_045544275.1). Lineage (GTDB taxonomy): Bacteria > Bacillota > Clostridia > Lachnospirales > Lachnospiraceae > Acetatifactor. Next base: position 35,090 of record JAZPYS010000109.1, read on the forward strand.
TTTCTAGATATGAATGCTAAATGGCTAATTAGTAACCCCAATTGTATCTGCAAATCTATTTTCAACTTCATCGTCATATCACAGTTCGATTAATGTGCGTCCTTCAAATTCTTTTGCAAACTCTTTCTCTACAACATATCTTAAAAATAAAGTTCACTATAATATACCTATATGTAGAAAAATAGGCTCGTTCCACCTTATACATCCGAAATGTAGAATTTGTTTTTCGTTCGGTTATGCCAAGAAAGTAACACTTAACGCATATCAAAACGTACCTGCTTATATTGCTAATCTTGGTGGTGTGAAAATAGAGTTGATTAACTCGAACTATGAGGGAATCTTTGGATCTGATTTAAGAATATACACCACAGTTGATACTCTTGAAGCTGCAACAGATGTATTTGAGTCGTTTAGTAAAGCCGGAGATCCTGAAATCACTCAAACCGATTTTGATGATTTTTACAAGTATTATTCCCTTGATGACGGTGATGTAAGACCTGTCATTGGAAGTATAAGTGGTTACATTATGGTCAAAGATGGCAAGTACGAAATAATGCTTGATGCTTCGCCTGATTACTTTGACCAAGAGTAATTTCATACCATGATATAAGATATTTGTAGCAATATAATAAATACACCTATAGAGAGTGCGTGAGGGACAAGCCCTATGACCGCCAGCAACCTACCGAAAGGCAAGGTGTTAATGCTTGAACGATACGATTAAGAAGGAAAAGAGTCTGTAGAAAATTCAGAGGTTGTATGTATAGAGAATACGGATAAAAAGGAAGATCAAGACGAAGCCAGTGGAGATGATAGCGCAATGGAAAGTGAGCAAACTGTTGAGTGTATTTTCGTAAAATGGGCAATGTTGATCTAATGGCACTTTACGGACTGGAAACAGTTGCAAATCGATTTGGTGGGAAATTTGCCAAGAAGGTATTGATTGTTGCAAAGGAAATTGCACCAGGCCACTTGTTAAGGGCAGAAGAAATGGGGATAGAAGTTAGAAAGATAGATAGTTTTTCAACGGAAGAAAGTATTTGTTAAGAATATATATGAGGAAATTTGAATAATGCAGCTTATAAAGTGGATATGGATAGCCATTCAGTGGGTAATTGCAATAATATTAGGAATCGCAGCTTTAGGGGCATTTATAGACAGTTTTGGAGCAGGAATCTGTTGGTTAGTATCAGCACTTTTAATCTGTCCGTTATCAAGGAGTGCATTGATTAAATTATTTGCTAAGAATGGAGTGGCGGTTAAAGAAAATCTTTTAAAGAAAAATAAGGGTTCTGTGAGCAATATTTTATGTGGTATTGTTGCGGTTGTTTTTCTTAGTATAGGTTCTGAGACTTTGCCGGCGGCAGAGGTGGCCAACTCTGAACATGTCAATAAATCAGTAATGCAGAGCACCATTGAAGGGGCGGAGGAGTATAATGAGGTTAGTGAAGATAAAAGGGAAACGGAGTCTGTAGAATATTCAGAGGCTGTACGTATAGAGAATGAGGATAAAAAGGAAGAGCAAGACGAAGACCGTAAAGACGATAGTGCGATGGAAAACGAGCAAAATGTTGAAAGTGTATTTTTGTCTTCTGAAGAAAGATTTGAACCTGTAACAAGTGAGCCAATTGTCACCGACATGGAAGTACATTTCATTGATGTGGGACAGGCGGATGCAGCTTTAGTTCTTTGCGGCGGAGAAGCTATGTTGATAGACGGTGGAAATACCGATGATTCAAGTCTGATGTATACTTACCTGAAGAATAAGGGCATTTCCTATTTGGATTATGTTATTGCTACCCATGCGCATGAAGATCACGTTGGTGGTTTGGCCGGTGCTTTAAATTATGCGGACGTTGGTACGGTATATTGCCCTGTAACGACATATGACAGCGAAGCCTTTTCTGATTTTAAGAATTTCGTTGAGAAAAACAATTCTCAAATTATGGTTCCAATGTAATCCGTATTAAAAAACAGAGAAAAGATAAATGAGCGAGAACTTAGAAGGAAAAGTAGTGAAAGCAAAAGATAAGCCAAGGAACACGAGTAGTATTCACAGACGTTTTTGCACGAACATATATTAAGTTATATTTAGTCATGGAAGGAAGCGGTATATGGAACGTGTAAGAAAGCAGATTGGTGCTGAGGGTTTGAAATTGTCCGGAAAGGGTGTTTGTATTGCTGTTCTGGATACAGGTGTGGCGTCCCATCCGGATCTGAAATATAAAGTAAAGTATTTTAAGGATTTTGTGGGAAGTCGTGAAGGGATGTATGATGACAATTCCCATGGAACGCATATCTGCGGCATTTTATGTGGCGACGGCAAACTTTCCGGGGGAAAATGCAGAGGGATCGCACCGGATGTACAATTGGTGGTGTGCAAGGTATTGGACACAAAAGGAGAGGGCAGTGCAGATGCCATGCTGGAGGCATTGGAATTTATCAGAAAATATAGAAAACAGCTGGATATCAGAATTGTAAATATATCCATAGGTATTGGCGATTTGAAAAATATAAAGACCGTTGATAAACTGCAGCGGACGGTGGAGGCATTGTGGGATGATGGGGCGGTTGTGGTCTGCGCAGCGGGCAATAAAGGTCCCGCTGACGGCAGCATTTCGGCAGTGTGTAACAGTACCAAAGTGATCACGGTAGGGTGCCATGATGGAGCGTATTTTAAAGATGATAAAGAACGATGCGAGGTACATTCCGGAAGAGGCACACGTTTTTCGGCAGTCAGAAAACCTGATATTGTTGCACCGGGAACACAGATCATGTCATGCTATTCCGGTTGGAATAAGGCGTTTGGGAAAAAAATGCAGTATTATACAGAGAAGAGCGGAACTTCTATGGCAACGCCTATTGTTTCCGGATGTGCGGCATTACTTTTGGAAAAGGAGCCATGGCTGTCTCCGGATCAGGTGAAGGCAAAAATGTTATTTTCTGCTACAGATTTAAGAGAAGACTGGAATAAACAGGGCTGGGGAATGATAAATGCAAAAAGTTTGTTAGAAAGCTATTGACATGAGTTGTACAATTGTATACAATAATACGAAATGAAGAAAGGCGGACTATAATATGACAGATAAAACATTTATTAACCGACCGGTCACACTAAATGAGAGAAACAATTTATTACAAATAGAGGAGCATATGTATGTGCTGGATGACGTTCCAAAGCCCAATGTATTCCGAAATATGTTCCCATATTCAGAGATACCAAAGATTCCCTTTAATGATCGAATCGTACCTCACAATATGCCGAAGAATATCTGGATCACGGATACCACATTCAGGGATGGACAGCAGTCCAGAGCACCTTATTCGACGGAGCAGATTGTCACAATTTTTGATTATCTGCACAAGCTGGGCGGTCCTAACGGCATGATTCGTGCCAGCGAGTTTTTCCTTTACAGCAAGAAGGATCGTGATGCAGTATATAAGTGTATGGAAAGAGGTTATAAGTTTCCGGAGGTTACCAGCTGGATCCGTGCCAGCAAGGAAGATTTTAAGCTGGTAAAGGAAATCGGTATGAAGGAAACGGGAATTTTGGTCAGCTGTTCAGACTATCATATTTTCCTGAAGCTGAAAATGACCAGACGACAGGCTATGGAGCACTATTTGAGCGTGATTCGTGACTGTCTGGAAGAAGGTATCAGCCCCAGATGCCATTTAGAGGATATTACCAGAGCTGATATATATGGTTATGTGGTTCCATTCTGCCGTGCATTGATGGATTTGATGAAGGAATATCAGATACCAATCAAGGTACGTGCCTGCGACACCATGGGATATGGTGTGAACTATCCGGGTGCGGTTATTCCACGAAGTGTGCAGGGAATTATTTATGCAATTCATACCCATGCAGGTGTGCCTCATGAATTGATCGAATGGCATGGTCATAATGACTTTTATAAGGCAGTTGTTAACTCCACCACAGCATGGCTGTATGGCTGTTCCGGTATCAATACCTCATTGTTTGGTATCGGTGAACGAACCGGTAATACGCCTCTGGAAGCTATGGTATTTGAATACGCCCAGTTAAAAGGCGATCTGAATGGTATGGATACAACGGTCATTACCGAGTTGGCTGAGTATTATGAAAAAGAAATCGGCTATCGGATTCCGTCTAGAACTCCTTTTGTAGGCAAGAACTTCAATGTTACCCGTGCAGGTATTCATGCGGATGGTCTGCTGAAGAACGAGGAGATTTACAATATCTTCGATACGGAAAAATTCCTGAATCGTCCGGTTCTGTGTGCGATCTCTAATACTTCGGGGCTGGCAGGTATTGCGCACTGGATCAATACATATTACAAGCTCCGTGGTGAAAAACAGCTGGACAAGACCTGTGAGCTGGTACATGAAGTGAAGAACTGGGTAGATGATGAGTATGCAGGCGGTCGTGTGACAGTACTTACGGATGAGGAAATTGTTGCATGCATTAACCGTATATGTTTGGAGAAGGGGACCAGTCTGGAACAGTATATTGCGAAGGAAGAAGCGTAAGTATATAGAAGGATTATCAATGCAGAGGTGTTATGAAATTGGGGAAATATGATGTAAAACAGGAAGTCTCGGATAAATATTCTCTGCGCGGCCGTGTTTTTCACAGACTACGCGAGGATATCCTGAGCGGAAAATATAATGAAAACGATGAGCTGAAGGAAGTGACCATCGGGGAAGAGCTGGGGGTCAGCAGAACACCTGTCAGAGAAGCCTTTCGTCAGCTTGAATTGGAAGGATTGATTCAGATCGTTCCCAATAAGGGGGCTTACGTAACCGGTATCACGGAAAAGGATGTGAAGGATATTTACATGATCCGTTCCCTTTTGGAAGGCTTGTGTGCAAGATGGGCTACTGAACATATCACAGAGGAGCAGATGGAAGAAATGGAAGAGAATGTGTATCTTGCCAAATTCCATGCAAAAAAGGGACATTATGAACAGCTTGCAGAACTGGACAATCGTTTCCATGAAATTATGTATGAAGCCTGCAATTCAAAGATGCTGGAACATCAGTTGAGGGATTTTCATGATTATGTTCTCCGGGTGCGTAAAAAGACGCTTGCCAATGTAAGTCGTGGAACAAAGTCCAATGAGGAACATGAACAGATCATGGAAGCCATCAAGGCAAAGGATGCTGACAGAGCAGAGGCACTTGCCCATAGACATATGATCAATGCTTATGAAAATATGGTGAGGAACGGTCTGCATGAAGTTTATCATGGTAAGGGGACAACAGGGAAGTAGACGCCGGTTTGCCGGAAATATGTTGATTATAACAAATATGGGAAAAGAGGTAATTCAGATGGATAAAATTATGATGAAGACTCCATTAGTGGAAATGGACGGAGATGAAATGACCAGAATCCTCTGGCAGATGATCAAGGATGAGCTTTTGCTTCCTTACATTGATTTAAAGACTGAGTACTATGATTTGGGACTGGAATATAGAAATGAGACCAACGATCAGGTGACAATTGACTCTGCTAACGCCACTTTAAAATACGGTGTTGCAGTAAAATGTGCTACCATCACTCCCAATGCGGCAAGAATGAAAGAGTACAATCTGAAGGAAATGTGGAAGAGCCCTAACGGTACGATTCGTGCTATACTGGATGGTACTGTATTCAGAGCACCGATTTTGATAAAGGGTATTGTTCCATATGTAAACAGATGGAACAAGCCTATCACTATTGCAAGACATGCTTATGGTGATGTTTATAAAAATACGGAGATTAAGGTGCCGGGCCCCGGTAAGGCTGAGCTTGTATTTACAGCAGAGGACGGTACAGTGATTCGTGAGACCATCCATAACTTTACCGGCGCAGGTATTCTGCAGGGAATTCATAATACCGAGAAGTCTATCGAAAGCTTTGCTCATGCATGCTTTAATTATGCGGTAGATACCAAGCAGGATTTGTGGTTTGCTACCAAAGATACCATTTCCAAAAAATATGATCATACATTTAAGGACATTTTTCAGGAAATTTATGATAAGGAATATGCGGACAAGTTCAAAGAACTGGGCATCGAATATTTCTATACACTGATCGATGATGCTGTAGCACGCGTGATCCGTTCTGAAGGCGGCTTTATCTGGGCATGCAAGAACTATGACGGGGATGTAATGTCTGATATGGTTGCAACTGCTTACGGCGATTTGTCTATGATGACATCAGTATTGGTTTCTCCAAGTGGTGTTTATGAGTACGAAGCAGCACATGGTACGGTACAGCGTCATTACTACAAGCATCTGAAGGGAGAAGAGACTTCTACAAACTCCATCGCAACCATCTTTGCATGGACCGGTGCCTTGAAGAAGAGAGGCGAGTTGGACGAAATCCCGGAATTGGTTGCTTTTGCTGAAAAGTTAGAGCAGGCATGTATCAAGACCGTAGAAAGTGGTAAGATGACCAAGAGCCTTGCCGGAATTTCCAATATTCCGAATCCGGTAGAATTGAACAGTTTAGAGTTTATTCAGGCAATTAAAGAGACGCTGGAGGGACTGCTGTAAGGGTTGTTTGGTGTGCACATAAGATTGTTGCTGCGACGAATGTCAACACCGTCCGTCTAGCGGATGGTGTTATAATTAAAAATTAGGCATAGAAAGCCATGTTGGGGCTTCCTATGCCTAATTTCTTTAATTGGATTGCAAAATTTACACGAAAATGGTTTACATAAAATGTTGATTTTCCATAGAGTAATTAAATGAAATACTGATGCCTAAAAAAAATGAAAATTTAGGCATCAGAAAGCATTTTATCATAAGGATGGAAATCCCATGTCATGAATCAAAATTCCGCGTCATAAATCAAATACATTAATTGACTTCTTGCGTTCAATATGTTACATTTAATAAGCATCACTAAGTCGTGGTGCGAAACAATTTCATAAAGGAGGCATGTATTTGATCTACAAAAAAATGTGTTCCCGACTGCAGCGTCTGGAGCAGGAAATCACATCTATCCAACATCAGTTAGAGATGATGCCGCAAGGCAAGCTTGTCTGTACCCATACTGGTTCCTATACAAAGTGGTATCAGAGTGACGGAAAAACATCTACTTATATTCCCAAAAAGAAAAAAGAATTGGCAGAAAGATTAGCGGTGAAAAAATATTTGACAATTCGATTAGAAGAACTTCTTCAAGAACAAGAGGCTATCAAACTATTTCTTGAGTATCATGAAGACAATTCTGAACGATCTGAAAATCTACTCTTAAATCAGAAGGACTACTCAGAGCTTTTATCTCCATATTTCATACCGATGTCACAAGAACTCAACGAGTGGGCAAAGCAGTCTTATATTTCTAATCCTGCCTATCCGGAGCAATGTATCCATAAGACGACCGCCGGCATATATGTACGCTCCAAATCAGAATCCCTCATTACAATGTTCCTTCATACAAATAAAATACCCTTTCGATATGAATGTGCACTTACTTTTGATGATGTAACAATTTATCTTGACTTTACCATTAGGCATCCGAAGACAGGAAATTATTTTTATTGGGAACATTTCGGTATGATGGATAATCCGGGGTACTGCAAGAATGCATTTTCAAAATTGCAGTTGTATACCACTAATGGTATTTTGCCATCTGTACAATTGATTACAACATATGAAACCATGGAGTATCCTTTGGATGCAGAAATGATAGAAAATATTATTCAGTTTTATTTTTTGTAACTCATGCTAGTGGTGTGTTTGGTGAAGCAAAATGTCTTTTAATAATTGCAATTTTCCGTATACGTACAAATGATTCCGCTGATGCCTAAATTTTTTTTTTAGTCATCAGGCGGGTATTTATCCTAATAGTGGAAAAAGAGAGTTTTATGTAAACTAATATAGGTGCTATTTCAGTATGAAAAGAAAAAAATTAGGCATAGAAAGCCCGATTGGGGCTGCCTATGCCTAATTTTAAATATAAAGATGGTACACAGAAGCATTTCACAAAATGGATATACCTATCATGCATTGACTTCCTCAGCCAGTTCCTCCCAGCGTTCAAAAAGAATTTCTAATTCCTCATTGTTGCGGGTCTGTTCATTAGCTAACTCCTGCAGTTTTACAGAGTTTGTGGCAATTTCAGGTTTTGACATTTCTGCATCGATGAGGGTATTTCTTTCTTCTAACTTTGCAATACGGTCTTCGCATTTCTTCAGGTCATTTTCTAACTTGCGCAGGCGTGCCTGTTCTTCCTTCTGTGCTTTCCAGTCCATTTTGTTCCGTGAGACCAAAGAGTCTTCAGAACCTGCAGAAAGAGTGGAAGCAGAGGCTTTCTGATTCTGGCTCGTTTTAGAAGCAGCTGCTGCAGCCATGACAGCGTCATGTTTTTCCAGATAATAATCATAGTTGCCGATATAATTGTACAGCTGGTTTGCAGTCAGATCCAGAATACGGGTAGCGGTCTTGTTGATGAAATAGCGGTCATGTGACACGTAAAGTACAGTGCCTTCATAATTGTTCAATGCATTTTCCAGAATTTCCTTGGAGATAATATCCAAATGGTTGGTAGGCTCGTCCAGAATCAGGAAATTGGAATTGGAGAGCATCAGTTTGGCCAAAGATACACGACCACGCTCTCCGCCGCTGATGTCACGGATCAGCTTAAATACATCATCACCTACAAACAGAAATGCTGCAAGTACATTGCGGATCTCGGTGTTGGTCAGATGCGGGTATGCATCGGAAATTTCTTCAAAAAGGGTCTTGTCTGCATGAAGCACATGATGTTCCTGATCATAATAGCCGATTTCTACATTAGTACCCAGGGTGAAGGAACCGGTATCAGGAGAGACTACTTCATTCAAGATTTTTAAAAGGGTAGTTTTGCCGGTACCGTTGTCACCGATGATAGCTACATGTTCGCCTCGCTTGATCTCAAAATCAACGTGTTGGAAAAGCGTTTTATCGCCAAAGCTTTTGGATAGATCTGTAACTGTCAGTACATCGTTGCCGCTGGTAAAGCGGGGAGTCAGCTTCAGGCGCATATCTGCACGGGCTTCAGAAGGCTTATCAAGGACTTCGATCTTGTCCAGCATCTTTTCACGGCTTTCTGCACGGCGGATACTTTTTTCGCGGTTAAAGGAGCGGAGTTTTGCAATTACTTCCTCCTGATGTTTGATTTCACGCTGCTGATTTTCATAGGCATGCATTGCAGCTACCTTCAACAGTTCCTTCTTTGCTACATAATCAGTGTAATTACCGGAAAAAACAGTAGCTTTTGTCTGGTCAATCTCGATAATCTTGCCGGCGATGCGATCCAAAAAGTAGCGGTCGTGGGAGACAATCAGTACAGCTCCTTTATAATTTAAAAGGTATGTTTCCAGCCAGGCAATGGAGTTCATGTCAAGGTGGTTAGTAGGTTCGTCTAAAATGATCAGATCCGGCTTTAAGAGCAGCAGACGTCCCAACGCTACACGAGTCTTTTGTCCGCCGGATAAAGTGGCCACAGGCTTTGTGAATTCTGATTCTGTGAAACCGAGGCCTTTTAGGACACCGGTAAGTTCACTTTTATAGGCATAACCATTATTCGTTTCAAACTGATGGGAATAGAGGGTATACTGATGCATCAGGGATTCTAGTTCAGTACCCTCCACATGTTTCATATTCTGCTCGCAGGCACGCATTTTTTCTTCCAGATCGATTAACTCTTGTTTTACGGATAAAAGTTCATCATAAATGGTACGGGAGGAATTGACGGAAGAGTTTTGGGCAAGATAACCCAAAGATTTATCTTTGGAAAATGCTACGATACCTTCATCGGCCTCCATTTCTCCGATAAGGATACGAAGCAGCGTGGTCTTGCCGGCACCATTGATACCTACAATGGCAGCTTTTTCGTTATCTTCTATATGAAAGGATACATTCTGCAATACTTTATGTTCTAAAAATGCTTTGGAAATATTTTGACAGGATAAAATCATGTTTAAAATCCTCACTTTATATCAATATTTCTATTTTATATGGACTGGAAGGGATTGTCAACACTTTAAAAAAGGCTTGAAGTTGTGTTTAAAAAAGGCTTGAAGTTGTGTATGTATTTGATTTATGACGCGGAATTTTGATTCATGACATGGAATTTCCATCCTTATGATAAAATGCTTTCTGATGCCTAAAATTTCAATTTTTTTAGGCATCAGTATTTCATTTAATTGCTCTATGGAAAATCAACACTTTATGTAAACCTTTTTCGTGTGAATTTTGCAATCTAATTAAAGAAATTAGGCATAGGCAGCTCCAAACGGGCTTTCTATGCCTAATTATTTTTCTTTCATGCTGAAATAGCACATTTTGCTTCACCAAACACACCACAAGTATGAGTTATAAAAAATGAAACTGAATAATATTTTCTATCATTTCTGCATCCAAAGGATAACCATGGTTTTAAAAAAGGTCTTGAAGTTGTGTATAATGTTTAAAATTGTGATGAATTTAACAAATAATTTGACATTATTTTAGCATGAATGTATAATGAATATCATATGAAAGAGCTTACAATAAATATTTGGAGGCATGTATGGAAGTAAAAGGCATTTCACAGGCAGTTATCAGCAGACTTCCCAGATATTTCAGATATCTCGGTGAATTAAAGGATGCAGGTATCGAGAGGATATCTTCCCAGGAACTCAGTGAATTGATGAAAGTTACTGCTTCCCAGATCAGGCAGGATTTTAATAATTTCGGCGGATTTGGTCAGCAGGGATATGGATATAATGTAGAGTATTTATATAATGAGATTGGGAAGATTTTAGGGCTGGATCTGACCCATCGATTTGTGATCATCGGTGCCGGTAATCTTGGACAGGCGTTGGGAGGATATGTTAATTTTGAACGAAGAGGCTTTATTTTTTGCGGTATATTCGATAATAATCCTGCGGTTGTCGGAAGAGAAGTAAGAGGTATAAAGGTACGACCTATGGAGGAACTTGAAGAATTTGTCAAGAATAATAATGTTGATATTGCGGTTCTTGCAATTCCAAAGACAGGAGCGGTGGAAGTTGCTGAGAGGTTGATCAAGGTGGGTATCAAAGCATTCTGGAATTTTGCCCATGTGGATTTAAATGTTCCGAAGGATATTCAGGTGGAGAATGTTCATCTATCAGACAGTCTGATGAAGCTATCATACAATATCCGGCGTAACCGTTCACAGGATGAAGAATCATAAATGGAAAATGGAAAGGACTGTTGGGGATAACGGTCCTTTTGCTGTTATGAAAATCAGGCATTATTCTGAAATATGGAGGTTCTATGAAATATTTAGTAACATCTGCAGAGATGAAAGAATATGATAATAATACCATAGAGCATATGGGGATTCCGGCATTGGTTCTTATGGAAAGAGCGGCGCTTTCTGTAAGGGAGCAGATGAAGGAAATGGCGATAGATTTGTCTGCAAAGAGTGCTCTGATTGCAGTAGGCAGCGGAAACAATGGTGCAGATGGTCTGGCATTGGCACGTCTTTTGGCGGAGGATGGGATGAATGTTTTTGTGGTGGAATGCGCAGATACGCAGCATGCTACCGAAAGCTATAAAAAACAGAGAGATATTCTGGCATTCTACGATGTGTGCTTCCTGGGCGATTTAGATGAAGCGAAAGAAAGATATGATTTCATTATAGATGGTATATTTGGCGTGGGATTGTCCAGAACAGTCAATGAGAAGTTTGCCAGTATCATTGCACAACTGAATCAAATGAAGGGCATTAAATTGGCGATTGATATTCCCAGCGGTATTGATGGAACTACGGGAATGGTTATGGGATGTGCATTCTGTGCTGATGTGACAGTGACATTTGGATTCCCTAAGAGAGGACTTTATCTGTATCCGGGAACAGAATATGCGGGAGAAGTAAAGGTGAAAGGCATAGGCATAGGAGAACGTGCTTTTTTTGGTCATGATCCGGAAATGTTTATGTATGATGAATCGCCGGCAGATCTTTTGCCATTGCGCATAAAAAGCGGTAACAAAGGCACCTTTGGAAAAGTGTTATTGATTGCCGGGTGGGAAAATATGGCCGGTGCAGCAATTATGTCTGCAAAGGCGGCACTTCAGATAGGAGCCGGTATGGTAAAAGTGTTCTGTAGTGAAGGGAACAGAAGTATTCTCCAGTGTGCGGTGCCGGAGGCTATGTATGGCAATAAAGAGACTCTTTTAAAGGATATAAAATGGGCAGATGTGATTGTGGCCGGACCGGGAATGGGGCAGTCGGAGGAAGCAGCAGAAGTTTTGCAGACGGTACTGGATGAGATTGTGCAGACACCCAAGGCACTTTTATTGGATGCTGACGCTTTAAATCTGCTGGCTTCCGGGAAGATCTGTGTCTATAAAAAGCAGAGAATTGTCATGACACCACATGTGGGTGAACTTGCCAGATTGACCGGTAAGGAAATTTCTTATATAAAATCTCATATTGTAGAGGTTGCCAAAGCGGCATCTTTGGATTATGATAGTGTTATGGTATGCAAAGATGCAAGGACCTATGTTCATGCTGCAGGTCATTCAGGATATTTAAATATTTCCGGGAACAGCGGCATGGCAACAGCCGGAAGCGGGGATGTGTTATCCGGTATTATCGCTGGTCTGCTTGCACAGGGGCAGGATCTTTTTGCGGCTGCTTGTACGGGAGTTTATCTGCATGGCCTTGCCGGTGACGAAGCTGCAGAAAAAGTCTCAGAGTATGGAGTGACAGCCACCCGAATCATTGCCCAGCTAAAAGATATGATGAAAGGAAGTTGATCTCATGGACATTCGTGAATGGGATTTTCAAAGAGGATATATAGAAGTAAATCTGGATCATATTTTACACAATATGGAACAGATGAAGAGGCATATTGACGACAAGACAAAAATGCTGGCAGTTGTGAAAACAGATGGTTATGGTCATGGAAGTGTGCCCATTGCCAGAGCCATAGAAAAGTTGGATTATCTGTTCGGGTTTGCAGTGGCAACGGCAGAGGAGGCACTGGAACTCAGGGAAGCAGGTGTCCGCAAACCTGTATTAATACTAAGCTACAGTTTCCCGTATGCTTATCCCATGTTGGTTGAGGAGGAAGTCCGTGTAACTGTATTCCGGTATGATATGTTGGAAAACCTGGGTAAAATCGCTGCAGAGCAGGGAAAGGAAGCTATCGTACATATTAAAGTGGATACCGGTATGGGACGTATCGGCATTACACCGGATGAGGAAGGGATCCGCTTTGTCAGGAAGGTGCTTGAGACTCCGGGTATCAAGTTGGAGGGAATCTTTACTCACTTTGCATGTGCGGACATGGAGGATCTGACTTCTGCAAAAGAGCAGATAAGGATATTTAAAGGGTTTGTAGAGGAGGCGGAGCGCGTCACCGGATATGTGATCCCGGTACATCATTGCTCCAACAGTGCAGGCATTGTACAGCTCCCGGAAGCGAATATGGATCTGGTGAGAGCGGGTATCACCATGTATGGATTAATGCCTTCGGATGAAGTACGGGCAGATATCATTCCCCTGAGACCGGCATTGTCTCTGCACAGCCATATTGCATATGTAAAGGAAATGAAAGCCGGTCAGACAATCAGTTACGGCAGTACCTATAAAGTGGAAAGACCAATAAAGGTGGCAACCATACCCTTGGGGTATGGTGACGGATATCCAAGAAGTCTTTCAGGCAAGGGCTATGTTCTCATTCATGGGCAGAAGGCACCGATTTTAGGGCGTGTATGTATGGATCAATTCATGATTGATGTAACTGATATATTGGATGTAAAAGAAGGAGATAAAGTAACTCTGGTTGGCAGTGATGGTGCAGAACAGATTACAGCGGATGCACTGGGTGAGTTGTCGGGAAGATTTAATTATGAATTTGTCTGTGATCTGAATCAAAGACTGCCGAGAGTGTATATTCTGGACGGACAGCTTTTGTAGGAAACTGTGGCAGCAAGCATTTTGAAATCAGGATGAATACCTTAAGAGAAACAGGTAATACTATTACCATTCAAAATTTGTTTCGTAAGGAGTCATCATTGTGAAAAGAGGAGATATATTTTATGCAGATCTTAGACCGGTCATCGGTTCAGAACAGGGTGGTATACGACCGGTGCTCATTATTCAGAACGATGTGGGGAACAGGCATTCACCAACTGTGATCTGTGCAGCCATTACCTCTAAGATGAATAAGGCGAAGTTGCCGACACATATTGAATTGAATGCTTCAAAATATGATATGGATAAAGATTCTGTGATTTTGCTGGAACAGTTGCGTACAATTGATAAAAAACGTTTGAAAGATCGTATATGCCATCTGGATGGTGAAATTATGCAGAAAGTGAATCGTGCATTGGAAATTAGTCTGGAGCTGAATACATAGCAGATTTTCAGTTTCTTGACGAATGTATCATTTAGTGGTAAAATTATTTGACGTTTTTACAAAGGAGAGGATTATTATTTTATTGTTGATCAATCTATTCGTTTATGGATTCAGCATTGCAATTGAATGTATAAATGAAAAGGAAGTTGAGAGAAAGGCTGTAGAGGAGAAGGATAAGAATGCTGCACGGCTGATGAAGATTCTGAACAATCCTAAGGAGTGCAAAAATTCGATACAGCTTATGCTGCTTTTTTTCCATGTATTCATGGGATATTATTGTTCTTCCATAATGGAATTTGTGATCCTTTTGTATCTGATCATGATTTTTGGTGTATTGATTCCAAAGAAACTGGCAAAGAAATCACCGGAAAAATGGGCATATGCAGGTATCTCATTCATGTATCCGCTGTATCTTCTGTTGAAACCGGTGATCTGGGTGATCAGAAAATCTGCATATATTATTCTGATGTTATTTGGTATCAATCCGGATGCAAATGAAGCAGATGTGACAGAAGAAGAAATCATTGATATGGTCAATGAGGGACAGGAACAGGGTATCATAGAAGCAGCTGAAGCTGAAATGATTTCCAATATTTTTGAGTACAGAGAAAAAGAAGCTCAGGACATCATGACTAACCGCAATAATATCATAGCATTGGATGGTGATATGCTGCTGAAGGATGCCATTGATGAGGTAATAGGCGGTATACAGAGCCGGTATCCGGTGTATGATGAAAACATCGATCATATCATTGGGATCCTGCATTTGAAGGATGCCTTACGATATCGTGCGGATCATGATAAGCTACATAGTCCGTTACGGAAATTGACGGATCTGTTGCGTGAGCCGGAATTTATCCCGCAGACCAGAAATATTGATGAGCTTTTCAAAGAAATGCAGTCGAATAAGCTGCAGATGGTCATAGTAATTGATGAATACGGACAGACAGCGGGTCTGGTTGCCATGGAAGATATTCTGGAAGAAATTGTCGGAAATATCATGGATGAGTACGATGAGGAAACAGATTATATCGAAGAAAAGGGAAATGATGAATATATCATCGAAGGAATTACACCGCTGGAAGAGCTGGAGGAACGTTTCTCTATTTCCTTTGGAGAAGTTGAATTCGAGACCTTGAACGGCTTTTTGATCTCCAAGATGGATAAGATTCCGGAGGAGGACGAGCAGTTTGAAATCGAAGTGGAAGGGTATCATTTTAAAATTTTATCTGTGGAAAACAAAATGATCCACAGTGTTCTGGTTACCAGAAAATATTTAGAAACGAAAGTAGAGGAGAATTAAAAATGTCAGGACATTCAAAATTTGCAAACATTAAGCATAAAAAGGAAAAGAACGATGCTGCTAAGGGCAAGATCTTTACCATCATCGGAAGAGAAATCGCAGTGGCTGTAAAAGAGGGCGGACCGGATCCTGCAAACAATTTCAAGCTTGCACAGGTAATTGCAAAGGCGAAATCCAACAACATGCCTAACGATACGATCGAAAGAGGTATCAAGAAGGCAGCCGGTGATGCAGGGAACGTAAACTATGAATATGTTACATATGAAGGATATGGTCCAAGTGGTATTGCAATTATCGTAGATGCACTTACTGACAATAAAAACCGTACTGCAGCAAATGTAAGAAGTGCATTCACAAAGGGACAGGGAAGCATCGGAACCATGGGATGTGTATCTTTTATGTTTGATAAAAAAGGTCAGATTATTATTGACAGAGAAGAATGCGATATGGATCCGGATGAATTGATGATGATTGCTTTAGATGCAGGTGCAGATGACTTCGCAGAAGAAGAGGACAGCTTCGAGGTATTGACAGATCCGGACGCATTGGAAGATGTGCGAAAGGCTTTGGAGGAAGCAGGCATCCCTATGGTAAGTGCTGAAGTTACTATGCTTCCGCAGAATTATGTTACTTTGACAGATGAAACTGCAATCAAGAATCTTCAGAAGACACTGGATTTGCTGGATGAAGATGACGATGTGCAGAATGTATATCACAATTGGGAGGAATAGTTCCAAGAGAGGACATAGATATGATGGATAAATTGGCGATTGTAGTACCATGTTATAATGAGGAAGAAGTCCTGAAAATGGCATCTGAAGCGTTAAGGGGTGTGTTGGATGACCTTGTCACAAAAGGTAAAATCGCTAAGGACAGCTTTATTCTTTTTGTAAATGATGGAAGCAAGGATCGTACCTGGGAATTGATCGAAGAGGAACACCGGTTATATCCGATACAGGTTTGTGGATTAAAGCTTGCTGGAAATGTAGGTCATCAGTATGCACTTACAGCAGGACTCATCACAGCGAAAGAAATGTCTGATGTTACTGTGTCCATCGATGCAGATCTGCAGGATGATGTTGCGGTCATTGAGGAGATGATCGACAAGTATCACGCAGGCAATGATATTGTCTACGGTGTCCGTAAAGAACGCAAGACAGATACCTTCTTTAAGAGGACGACTGCACAGGGCTTTTATAAATTGATGGATTGGATGGGAGTAAAAACCATTTACAATCATGCAGATTTTCGTTTAATGAGCAAGAGAGCAGTGGAATACTTCTCCCAGTTCAAAGAATCCAATATGTATCTGCGAGGTATGATGCCTCTGATCGGGTACAAGACAGACTCTGTTTATTATGATCGCAAGGAAAGAGCGGCAGGAGAGTCTAAATACCCTCTGAAAAAAATGCTTGCATTGGCATTTAATGGGATTTCCAGTTTCAGCGTAAAGCCGATTTCTATGATTGTAGGATTGGGAGTATTCATTATTGGATGTGCATTTATAGCGGCTTTGTATGCACTGATTTCTTATTTTGCAGGAAATGTAGTTGCCGGTTGGACATCTCTGATTCTGTCAATCTGGCTGTTAGGCGGTATACAACTGATTGCCATCGGTATTGTAGGACTTTATATTGGTAAAATTTACATGGAAGTTAAGAACAGACCTCGATATAATATAGAAAAGGTCTTGAGTAACGAACAGGAGTAAATATTGATGAGCTTTAAGAAGAATGCGTTCAGTTATTTTATATGGATAATATTTGTAATGTGCAATCTTGTGGTGTTTTCCTTTGTGAGTATGCTTTGTGCGAAAGCATTGGGAGGGCCGGTGCCGATTGTTGCATTTGGTCTGGTTGTTGCATTCTTCGGTGTGCTTTCGCTGATTTATTTTCTGACAGGTTATTTTTCCAGAAAAATATATTTAAAGAATCATGCATCTGCAAAAGATGCGCAGATCAGAGTTCGTCTGATATGTGAAGGCATTTTTGCAGTATGTATTCTCGTGGCAGGTGTAGGAATACGTATTTATCTGCTGCCTACAGCAGGGGAGTCGGCTGCATATTATGAAGTTGCCAGGGTGACACAGGATAGTACCTCTATGCTTGTCCCGGTACAAAATAGTGTATACTATTACTTGTGTCTGCTGCATGGTATATTTTTGCTGCTGGGGAATCATTGGATTGCCGGAATCTGGCTGCAGATTATTTTGCAATTGTTGGCAGGCACTGTACTTTATTTTGTGGTCAGAAAAATGGCAGGTGTCATTGTTGCTATGATAACACTGGGGTATCTGATGTTTGTACCTTCGGCGGTAAAAGTAAGTCTTACCTATGGTCCGGATATGTTGTATTTTTTGCTGTGGACATTGGGAATGTTGTTTGTGCTCCTTTATCTTGTGGGCAGTATGAAGAGTCGTGAAAAGGAAACCGTCAGATATAATATAGGCATGTGGATATCTGCGATTCCGGTTGGACTGCTGACTGGTTTTCTCATATATGTGGATGTTTCCGGCATCGTGCTTTTGGTACCCATTTTGCTCTTGCCTATGCTTTTAAAGGAAAACAAAAATATGTGGGTCTGGATTGGAAGAATGATTTTGACACTGCTTTTTGCGGTGGGTGGATTTGCGGGCTCCATATATCTGGACGGCATGTTGAGTCATGTGGGTTTCCTGCGGGTACTCCATGCATGGTTTTCCACTTTTCAGCCGGAAATTCCTGATATTATATTGTTGTTGCAGAACAGTACCATGGAAGTCATGGTTTTGTTGGTGCTGATGGCATTCAATGTCTTTTCTTTTTGCAGGAGAAAGGACAGAGATATCACTACTGTGTGGATGCTTATGACTTTTACGTTGGCTGGACTATATGTTATGGGGATCACTACAGTTAGTTTGAATGGAAGACCGCTTTTGCTGGTTCTCATGTGTGTCAGTGCTGCGATCAGTATAAGAGAACTATTCGGGTATACCGGAGCAGAAGAGGAGACAACAGAAGAGAAGGTGGAGATTCAAGCGACGGAGCAAACGGTTGAGGAAATAAAACCTCGTTTTATTGAAAATCCCCTGCCTTTGCCTAAAAAGCATGTGAAGAAAACCATGGATTATGCGTTTGTGCCGGAAAATACACAGATGAAATTTGATGTGGAGATTTCTGAATCAGATGATTTTGATGTATAAAAATAGAGATAAAAGAGATACTTTTAAGGAATCGATATATATCGGTTCCTTAATTTTTTTGAAATGAGGGAAATGTCAATGGAAAAGCCACAGGACGGACAACTTGTATTAAAAGAGAATAAAGAAAAAAAGAATATTCATCTGCTGACGATCATCGGAGAAATCGAAGGGCATGATGCACTGTCGAATAATACGAAAGCTACTAAATATGAACATATCCTGCCTTCATTAGCTGCCATTGAGGACAGTGCAGAGATTGATGGTGTGTTGGTGCTTTTAAATACCATGGGCGGTGATGTGGAAGCAGGACTGGCAATTGCTGAAATGATCGCTTCCATCAGCAAACCGACCGTATCCCTGGTGTTGGGAGGCAGCCATTCTATCGGTGTGCCGATTGCAGTCAGCACAGACTATTCGTATATTGTTTCTACAGGGACTATGGTCATTCATCCGGTCAGAATGAATGGCATGATCATCGGTGTGTCCCAGTCATTTGATTATTTTAAACAGATACAGGATCGTATTACCGGATTTGTATGCAGTCACAGCAATGTGGAGCTGGAAGATTTTGAAGGATTGATGATGGAGACCCGGATGTTGACCAAAGATGTGGGAACCATTTTGGTAGGCAAAGAGGCTGTAGAGCATGGTATCATTGATGAAGTAGGCGGGATCAGAGAGGCGATTGCAAAATTACATGAACTGATGGAGAATGCTTAAAAAAGAAGATTGACAGTTCTGCTGCAATTGTTATAAAAAATCATGATTATGCGTGACAAGCTCTTTTTTAAATGGTATAATAACTTGTATTGTGAGTAAGTATGTTTAAAAGGAGCGTGATGACATGGCAAAAAGTTCAGGCACAAAAAAATCTACAAGCCAGTCAAACAGAGCAAAGAAAAATAGTACGCGTACCGCACCGAAAAAAACGGCTGCGGATTATCGCAAAGACAATGAATTGTTTGAAGAGATCGGATTGATCGTATTCTTCATTTTAATGATAATCATGTTTTTATGTAATTTCGGAATCATCGGACCGGTGGGAAATGCTGTGAGTAGTGTTCTGTTCGGTATCTTTGGTCTGACAGCATATATAATGCCGATGGTGCTGTTCATAGCAGTGATGTTCTGGTATGCAAACCGGGGCAGTGTGAATGCTCTCAGGAAATTAATTTCCGGTGTGGTATTGTTTTTTATGGTCGGCATTGTATGTGACTTGTTATTCGGTATTGGTTCTGATATCGAAAAATATAGTATAAAAGATATCTATAAACATTGTGTGCAGGTCAAGAATGGCGGTGGTGTCATAAGCGGAAGTCTCTCTTACCTCTTGTGCAGCTATCTTGGTACCATCGGTACGGTTTTGGTGGTGATCCTCTGCTCGGCTGTCAGTTTTATTTTGATGACAGAGCATTCTTTGATAAGTGGTGTCAAAGATGGTGGTTCCCGCATGTTGGAAAGGAGCAGAGAAGACTCTGAACGCAGAAGGGAGTATGCACAGCAAAGACGGATTCAGCAGGAGGAGGAGCGTGCCAGACGTTTAGAAGAACGGGAAGCAAAAGATAATGAAAAAATTCTCCGTATGGATAGGAAAGTCAGCGGTGTGGCAGATACGACACTTCCTAAAAAGGAGAAGCGCCGCAGGGATGATATTCATGAGATTATATATCAGGATAATCAAGATACAGATATGTTGATAGAGCAAAAGGAACCTGTTAATGAGATTGTTTCGGATGCAGCTGGATTCCAGGCGCCGCAATTTGATTTTGATAAAATCAGGATTCGCACGGCCCATCAGGTGACTGTTCAGGAAACGGAGGAGCCTGTAAGCAGCGGCATGCAGGAAATTACGGTGAATACATCGCCTGTACATGAGAGGGAATTGCAAAATATCCGGGTACACAAGGATGGTAAGACGGAGGGCAGCGAAAAAGTCAGACCGGTGGCGAAGTCTGCTCCTGTAAAAGAAGGCATGTCAGAATCGGACATGCAGATCAGTAAAGATATTGAAGCTGCAGAAAAGAAGAAACCAAAGACGTACATGTTCCCGCCCCTGTCACGATTGGCAAAAGGTGTCGGCAGATCCGGGGATTCTACCAATGAGCTAAAGGAAACAGCACTGCGTCTTCAGCAGACCTTACATACATTTGGTGTAAAAGTTACGATTACAGATATCAGTCAGGGACCCAGTGTTACCCGTTATGAGCTGCAGCCTGAACAGGGTGTGAAAGTAAGTAAGATTTTGGGATTGGCTGATGATATCAAGTTAAATCTTGCGGCTACCGATATTCGTATCGAAGCACCGATCCCGGGAAAAGCAGCCATCGGTATCGAAGTTCCCAATAAAGAGAACATGACCGTTGCTCTGCGTGATCTGTTAGAGTCCAGGGAATTTAGAGAATTTAAGTCCAATCTGGCATTTGCGGTGGGTAAAGATATCGGCGGACAGACCATTGTGACTGATATTGCAAAGATGCCCCATATGTTGATCGCCGGTTCTACCGGTTCCGGTAAATCGGTTTGTATCAATACACTCATCATGAGTATCCTTTACAAGGCCCATCCGGATGATGTAAAGCTCATCATGGTGGATCCTAAGGTGGTTGAATTAAGTGTTTATAACGGAATTCCTCATTTGATGATTCCGGTGGTGACTGATCCAAAGAAAGCTTCGGCAGCGTTGCACTGGGCAGTCAGTGAGATGACGGAGCGATACAAGAAATTTGCAGATTTCAATGTGCGCGATCTAAAAGGATATAATCAAAAAGTAGAATCTATGCGGGAAATGGGGGATGATACGGCACCTTCCAAGATGCCTCAGATCGTCATCATCGTAGATGAGTTAGCGGATCTGATGATGGTTGCACCGGGGGAAGTAGAAGAATCTATCTGTCGTCTGGCACAGCTGGCGCGTGCTGCAGGCATTCACCTGATCATTGCAACTCAGAGACCCAGTGTGGATGTTATCACCGGCCTGATTAAGGCCAATATGCCAAGCCGTGTGGCATTTGCGGTATCAAGTGGTGTAGATTCCCGTACCATTTTGGATATGAACGGTGCTGAAAAGCTTCTTGGTAAGGGGGATATGTTATTCTACCCACAGGGTTATTCAAAACCCGCTCGAATTCAGGGGGCATTTGTGTCAGATAAAGAAGTTTCGGATGTTGTGGACTTCTTAAAAAATCAGGCAATCGGCAATACTTATGCTGAAGATATAGAGGAACAGATCAAAAAGATTGGCAGCGGTTCGGGTGGAGGTTCTTCCGCAGGGGGCGGTGCCGGAGATGGTCTGGACGAATATTTTGCAGATGCAGGTAAGTTTATTATCGATAAGGACAAGGCTTCTATCGGTATGCTGCAGAGAGTATTTAAGATTGGCTTTAACCGTGCTGCACGGATCATGGATCAGTTATGTGAGCATGGTGTGGTGGGGGAAGAAGAAGGAACCAAACCCCGGAAAGTATTAATGAGTATGGAACAATTTGAACAACTTTTAGAGGAAATTTAAGGGGAGATGACAAGTGATGAAAACAGACATTCAGATCGCTCAGGAAGCGGTAATGGAACCAATCGTTGATGTGGCTGCGAGAGTGGGAATCGATGCAGATGAACTGGAACTCTATGGAAAATACAAGGCGAAAATATCCGATGAATATTTAAAGAAAATCAGCAAGAATGAAGATGGTAAATTGATCCTTGTAACAGCCATCAATCCAACTCCGGCGGGTGAAGGAAAGACGACTACCAGTGTGGGTCTTGGACAGGCATTCGGTAAATTGGGCAAGAAGGCAGTGATTGCTCTAAGAGAGCCTTCTTTAGGACCTTGTTTTGGTATTAAGGGCGGTGCTGCAGGCGGCGGATATGCTCAGGTAGTGCCTATGGAAGATCTGAATCTGCATTTTACAGGTGACTTCCATGCGATAACCAGTGCCAATAATCTTTTGGCAGCACTTTTGGACAATCATATCCAGCAGGGAAATGAATTAAATATTGATACTAGATCCGTTGTATGGAAACGTTGCTTAGATATGAACGACCGTGTACTTCGTAATATTGTAGTAGGTCTCGGCAGCAAGATTGATGGTGTAGTGAGAGAAGATCATTTTGTGATTACGGTTGCATCTGAAATCATGGCAGTACTCTGTCTTGCAAGTGATATGGAAGATCTGAAAGCAAGACTTTCACGTATGGTAGTGGCTTATGATTATGCAGGTAAGCCTGTAACTGCCGGTCAGATCAAGGCTGTAGGTGCTATGGCTGCATTATTAAAGGATGCTATTAAGCCGAACCTGATCCAGACGCTGGAGCATACACCAGCATTAGTACACGGTGGCCCTTTTGCAAATATTGCACATGGATGTAACTCCATTATTGCAACAAAAGCAGCGTTAAAAATGGCTGATTATTGTATTACAGAAGCCGGTTTTGGTGCAGACCTGGGAGCAGAGAAATTCTTTGATATTACCTGCCGTATGTCAAGATTGAAGCCGGATGCAGTTGTGCTGGTAGCGACCATCAGAGCATTAAAGTACAATGGTGGTGTTGCAAAGGCGAACTTAAGTGAAGAAAATCTGGAAGCACTTGCAAAAGGTATCGTAAACCTTGAGAAGCATATTGAAAATATCCATAAATTTGGTGTACCTGTAGTAGTTACTCTGAATTCTTTCGTAACAGATACAGAGGATGAAATCGCATTTGTCCGCAATTTCTGTGAAGAGAGAGGCTGTGAATTTGCGCTTTCAGAAGTTTGGGGCAAAGGCGGCGACGGCGGTGTGGAACTTGCAAAAAAGGTCATTGAAACCATTGAGACCAAAGAGAGCTGCTTTAAAGTATTATATGATGCAGAACTTCCTCTGAAGGAAAAGATCGAAACCATTGCAAAAGAGATTTATGGTGCAGGTAATGTGACTTTTGCCCCTGCAGCAGCAAAACAGCTTGCAAAGCTGGAAGAACTTGGCTATGGCAATCTCCCTATCTGTATGGCGAAGAACCAGTATTCCTTCTCAGATGACCCTGCAAAACTGGGCAGACCGGAAGGTTTTGATTTCAACATCCGTGAAGTATATGTTTCTGCAGGTGCCGGTTTTGTTGTTGCATTATCAGGTGCTATAACCACCATGCCGGGCTTAGGTAAAACACCTGCAGCTTATGGAATTGATGTAAATGAAGATGGTGTGATTACCGGATTATTCTAAAAATAGCTGAAAAGAGAGAAGAGTATGACACATATTATTGACGGAAAAAAGATCAGCGATGAAGTGAAAGCAGAAATAAGACAAAAGACAGACGCACTGAGAGAAAAAGGGATTGAGATAACTCTGGCAGTCATTCAGGTGGGTAATAATCCTGCATCCAGTGTTTACGTAAGAAATAAAAAGAAAGCTTGCGAAGTGGTAGGGATCAGGTCTCTCAGTTATGAACTTCCTGAAGAAACTACAGAAGAGGAACTTTTGAATTTGATCGATGAATTGAATCGCAGATCAGATGTAAATGGGATTTTGTTGCAGCTGCCTTTACCTGCACATATAAATGAGGATAAGATGTTGCTTGCAATCACTCCTGAAAAGGATGTAGACGGCTTTCATCCCATGAATGTGGGGGCTCTTTGTGTGGGTAAACCTGGCTTTGTTTCCTGTACCCCGGCCGGTATTATTGAATTGTTAAAACGTTCCCATATTGATATTTCGGGAAAAGAATGTGTGGTTATCGGCAGGAGTAATATTGTGGGTAAACCGATGGCACATCTGTTGCTGGCGGAAAATGCAACTGTCACGATTGCCCATAGTAAAACGGCGGACTTGAAAGCTGTTGCATCCAGAGCGGATATTCTGGTGGTAGCAGTAGGACGTCCCAAAATGATTACGGCTGACTATGTAAAAGAAGGCGCTGTAGTAATTGATGTGGGTATCAACAGAAATGCGGATAACAAGCTTTGCGGGGATGTGGATTTTGAATCCGTTGCTCCAAAATGTAGTGCAATCACACCTGTACCCGGTGGGGTAGGACCTATGACAATTGCAATGCTCATGAAAAATTGTGTAGAAACCGTTCTTTAGACGTAAGGAAGTATTATATGAAATGTCAAAGATGTGGAACTGAGATGGGAGACGGCAATCTATATTGTCCATCCTGTGGGCAGGAGGTACAGATCGTTCCGAATTTCGAGCCGGAAGTGGAACATACCATCAGTCAGGCTATGGATCATATACTGAGTGATGTTTTCCGGAAGGATGATAAAGGTATGAAATCTTCCGGTGGTCAGAAAGAAGCTGAGAAGTCACAAAGTGGGAAGAAACATTTCTTTCGTTGGATCATTTTACTTCTTGGTATCAGTTTTGTGGTATTGCTTTCTGTTTTCGCATATATGAATTATACGTCAGATTATCAGATCAGACGTGGAAATTTTTATTTGAAGCGAAAAGAGTACACTGAGGCAATGAAGCATTATGAAAAAGCAGAGAAAATTGATCCTGATAATACAGGGATTCCTCTTTATCTGGCAGAGTGTTATGAAGCCATGGACAAAATGGCAGGATATGAGGCCAGTCTGACAAGAGTTATACAGAACGATAATGCTTCGAAAGTACATTTAAAAATTGCTTATACCAGACTTGCAAATCTTTATTTAGAAAATAATGAATATCAAAAGATTGCAAAATTGCTGAAAACATGTGAAGATGTAGAAGTGATGGATAAATTCGGGATGTATCGTGCACAGCTTCCGAAATTCAGCCATGAGGATGGCGAGTATTCGGATATTGTTCCTCTTAAGATCATAGGTGATCAGAAAGGTACTATATATTATAGTACGGACGGCAGTGATCCGACAATAGAGAGTAAAATATACACATCACCGATTTTCTTATATAAAGGTGAGCATAACATTAAAGCAATATACGTAAATGAATTTGGTGTGGTCAGTGATGTTATCACAGGAAAATTTATTATCAAATTCTAAGCGTACAAATAAAAGAAAATGAAAGAGGAGAATTATGTACAAGATTGTAAAAGCAAAAGAACTTGCCACCAATATTTATTTGATGGACGTAGAAGCTCCGAGAGTAGCACATTCATGTCAGCCGGGGCAGTTTGTAATTGTGAGAATGGATGCAGAAGGAGAAAGAATTCCTCTGACCATTTGCGATTATGACAGAGAGAAAAATACGGTAACTATCGTATTTCAGGCGGTAGGTGCAGGTACTGAATTGATGTCTCATTTAAAGGAAGGAGATGCATTCCATGATTTTGTTGGTCCTTTGGGATGTGCATCTGAACTTGTCTATGAAGATATTGAAGAATTAAAGAAGAAAAAGATTCTTTTCGTAGCAGGTGGTGTTGGTGCTGCACCGGTATATCCACAGGTAAAATGGCTCCATGAGCATGGTGTAGATGCAGACGTTATCGTTGGAAGCAAGACCCAGTCCATGTTGATCTTAGAAGAAGAGATGAAGGCTGTAGCCGGCAATCTGTACATAACAACTGATGATGGTTCTTACGGAAGAAGCGGTATGGTTACGCAGGTTATCAAGGATCTGGTTGCAGAAGGTAAGAAATATGATCTTTGTGTTGCAATCGGCCCTATGATCATGATGAAGTTTGTTTGTCTGCTGACCAAAGAACTGGAAATCCCTACCATTGTCAGCCTGAACCCTATCATGGTAGACGGTACCGGTATGTGCGGTGCATGTCGTGTGACTGTAGGCGGAAAAGTAAAATTTGCATGTGTAGATGGTCCAGAATTTGATGGACACCTTGTAGACTTTGATGAAGCAATGACTCGTCAGCAGATTTATAAAACTGCAGAAGGAAGAGCATTCTTAAAAGCAAAAGAAGGCGATACCCATCATGGCGGATGCGGAAATTGCGATTAAGGAGGAGAAGATAATGGACGTTTTAAAGAGAGTACCTGTCAGAGAACAGGATCCTCAGGTTCGTGCAAAGAACTTTGAAGAGGTATGTTTAGGATATAATAAAGAAGAGGCTATGGCAGAAGCAAGCAGATGTATCGGCTGTAAAAATGCACAGTGCGTTAAAGGTTGTCCTGTTGCAATCGATATCCCTTCATTTATCGGTAAGGTTAAGACCGGTGAGATTGAAGAAGCCTATCAGATTATCAGCGAATCAAGTGCACTTCCTGCTGTCTGCGGTCGTGTATGTCCTCAGGAAAGCCAGTGTGAAGGCAAGTGTATCCGCGGTATCAAGGGGGAACCTGTTTCCATTGGTAAATTAGAGAGATTTGTTGCTGATTATGCGAGAGAACAGGGGATTAAGCCCGCAGGTGCAAAAGAGAAGAAGGGCAAGAAAGTTGCTGTCATCGGTTCCGGCCCTGCAGGTCTGACTTGTGCAGGTGATCTGGCAAAGATGGGTTATGATGTAACCATTTTTGAAGCATTGCACGAAGCAGGCGGCGTATTGGTATACGGTATCCCGGAATTCCGTCTTCCGAAACAGGCAGTTGTAGCAAAAGAAATCGAAAATGTAAAGTCTCTTGGTGTTAAAATTGAAACAAACGTGGTTATCGGTAAGTCAATCACTATTGATGAACTGATCTCAGAAGAAGGTTTTGAGGCTGTATTTATCGGTTCAGGAGCAGGACTTCCGAAATTCATGGGAATCCCTGGCGAAAATGCAAACGGTGTATTCTCAGCAAATGAGTACCTTACCAGAAGCAATCTGATGAAAGCATTTGATGTTTCATCACCGACACCGATCATGCATGGTCAGAAGGTAGCTGTGGTAGGCGGCGGTAACGTTGCTATGGACGCTGCAAGAACTGCTTTGAGACTGGGAGCAGAGGTACACATTGTTTACAGAAGAAGTGAAGAAGAGCTTCCTGCCCGTGTGGAAGAAGTACATCATGCAAAAGAAGAAGGTATCATCTTTGATCTGCTGACCAATCCTACTGAAATCCTGAAGGATGAAAAGGGCTGGGTACGCGGTATGAAGTGCGTAAAGATGATGCTTGGTGAGCCAGATGAATCCGGAAGAAGAAGACCTGTTGTACAGCCTGATTCTGAATTTGAAATGGAATTGGATACTGTGATCATGTCTCTTGGTACTTCTCCGAATCCATTGATTTCTTCTACAACAGAAGGTCTGGAAGTTAATAAGTGGAAATGTATTGTAGCGGATGAATCTAACGGTAAGACCAGCAAAGAAGGCGTGTATGCAGGCGGTGATGCAGTTACCGGTGCGGCTACCGTAATCCTTGCAATGGGTGCGGGTAAGGCTGCTGCGAAGGGGATCGACGAATATCTGAGCAATAAATAAATTACAGAGTTTGCCGCATTCTATTATGGGATGCGGCAAAATGGAGGATAGTATGGCAAACAAATATATGAACAGTGCGGAGAGAGCGGAAGAAAACCGTTCCTCAGCATGGACACTGCTTATAGTAGGTGGTGCGGGTTTGTTGGTAATTATATTAGGTGCCCTTGGCATCCTTCCGCTTCCTATGAGAGGCTTCAGCAAGACCTTGAGTATGATTGTTCTGGGAGGGCTCTGTGTACTTTTTGTAGTAATGGGCATTGTTTCATTTAAAAAGTCCAAGGTGTATGCAGAACAGGCTTCCAAAGAGGGTGACAGAGAATCCAAGATCTTTGACTGGTTTGATGAAAATTGTACTGCTGAAAGAATTGATCAGATGCTGGGTGAGCAGCTCTTTGACATTCAGGAAGAGGAAAAGTACCTTAAGAGATATGCTGTAGTCAGACAAATTCTTTATCAGAATTTTCCTGAAACAGGCGCAGAATTTATGGAACATATGGCAGATGAAGTCTATGAAAAGCTTTTTGGGGATGAATAAGTGAAGATCTCAATTGTATGTGTGGGAAAAATCAAAGAATCCTTTTATAGGCAGGCAGTTGATGAATATGCCAAACGTCTGAGTAAGTACTGTAAATTTGAGGTCATTGAAGTGGCAGATGAAAAGACACCGGATAAGGCTTCAGAATTACAGGAAAACCAGATCAAGGAGAAAGAAGCTGATAGAATTCTTGATAAAATCAAAGAAGATGCGTATGTGTTTACCCTGGAGATTAAGGGTAAGCGTTTCACATCTGAAGGATTTGCTGACTGTATTCAGAGTGTTACTTTGCGTGGTAAAAGTCATCTGGTGTTTGTCATTGGCGGTTCACTGGGACTTCATGAAAAATTTTTGAAACGTTCTGATCAGTCAATCAGTTTTTCAGATATGACATTTCCCCATCAACTGATGAGAGTAATTTTGTCTGAACAGGTATACAGAGCCTATCGAATCATCAATGGGGAGCCGTATCATAAATAGAAAAGTAAAAATGGTGTGTAAGAATACATATTACTGCATAAGATATTAGTGATTAATTCAAAACTGTCAGTAAGACATATAGAAAGGACAGGATGGAGATTTATGTAGTACAGCCCGGTGATACGGTAAATGAGATCGCAGCGGTTTATGGCATCAGTGCAGAACAGATAATATATGACAATCAGCTATTAAGTCCATATGAGCTTGCCGTTGGGCAGGCTCTTTTTATTGGAATTGGAGAAAGGCAGCCGGGGATGACTATCTCGGTCAGTGGCTATGCATATCCCTTTATACGTCCATGGGTATTGTCTCAGACCCTGCCATATCTTTCAGAGTTACCTATATTTTCTTATGGATTTACAAATGAAGGGGAATTGATTCCCCCTATTTTGGATGATCAATGGATGATTGAGATGGCGCTTCAGTATGGGACGCAGCCAATCTTGACCATGACGCCTTTCGGGCCGGATGGGCAGTTCAACAATATGCTGATTTCATCCATTGTAAATAATCAGGCTTATACTGACAATCTGATCCAAAATATGCTTCAGTTAATGCAGACAAAAGGCTATCAGGGGGTGGATATTGATTTTGAGTTCATTTTGGCAAGTGACAGGGATGCATTTACAGCATTTGTCCGGCAGGCAGCAGAAACCATGCGGGCAAATGGATATCATACGTCTGTGGCTCTTGCACCCAAAACATCTGCAGATCAGATGGGACTGCTGTACGAAGGGAAGGATTACAGAGCTATTGGGGAGGCGGCTGACCATGTGCTGCTGATGACTTACGAGTGGGGATATACTTATGGTCCGCCTATGGCAGTCGCACCCATTAATCAGGTACGACGGGTACTGGATTATGCTGTCACAGAGATTCCCAGAGAAAAAATTGATCTGGGGATTCCAAACTATGGATATGATTGGCCGCTGCCCTATGAGAGGGGTATCACCAGAGCGAAAACCATTGGAAATGTGGAGGCAGTGCGGATCGCCATTCAAAACGGTTCCCAGATTCAATTTGATGAAGCGGCAATGAGTCCCTATTTTCGGTATTATGACAGGAGCACAGGCATTGAGCATGAGGTATGGTTTGAGGATGTGCGCAGTATTCAGGCAAAATTTAACTTGATCAAGGAATATAATCTAAGAGGATGTGGATATTGGCAGATCATGCAATGGTTTCGTGCAAATTGGCTCCTGCTTTATGAAAAATTTTATATAAGAAAGTAGTAAAGATTTATTAAGAAATAGATATTTTCCTTTGATATAGGAGGCTTAAATGATGAGAATGTATGACATTATCATGAAAAAAAGAAATGGTAAAGTATTATCTGAGCAGGAGATCAGATATTTTGTTAATGGATATACAAAGGGCGATATACCGGATTATCAAGTGTCAGCACTGATGATGGCGATTTATTTTCAAGGTATGAATGAGGAAGAGACACTTGCACTGACCATGGCTATGAAGGAAAGCGGAGATGAATTGGATTTGTCCGGGATAGATGGTGTAAAGGTAGATAAACATAGCACGGGTGGGGTCGGTGATAAAACCTCCCTGGCATTGACGCCTATGGTTGCTGCCTGTGGCATTCCTGTAGCAAAGATGAGTGGCAGAGGGCTGGGTCATACCGGCGGAACCATTGATAAGCTGGAGAGTTTCAAAGGATTTTCTACGGCTATCAGCAAGGAAACATTTGTTGAAAATGTAAATGAAATCGGCATTGCCATTATGGGTCAGACTGCGGATTTGGCACCGGCAGATAAAAAGTTGTATGCATTGCGGGACGTAACGGCCACAGTAGACAATATGTCGTTGATTGCCAGCTCCATTATGAGCAAAAAGCTGGCGGCAGGTGCAGATGCTATTGTACTTGATGTTAAGACCGGAAGCGGTGCCTTTATGAAGACGTCGGAAGATGCAAAGGCACTCGCGGAGGAAATGACAAAAATTGGTAATAATGCAGGGAAAAAGACCATTGCAGTGGTTTCAGACATGGATCAGCCTCTTGGTTTTGCTGTAGGTAATGCGCTGGAGGTTAAGGAGGCCATTGATACTTTAAAGGGACGTGGACCGGAGGATTTTGTGGAACTGGTGATGACTCTCGGTACTCAGATGCTGATTGCCGGTGGTAAGGCCGGTTCAGAAGCAGAAGCAAGGAAGATGCTGCAGGAAACCATCGACAGTGGCAGTGCACTGAAAAAATTTGCCGAATTTGTGAAGGCACAGGGAGGAGATGCAAATGCCATATACGATACCGGTTTATTGCCAAGAGCTTCTATTGTAGAGCCGGTTTTTATACAGGAGACCGGTTATATTGAGCATATTGAATGTGATGAGGTAGGCGTATGTTCTTTGATGCTGGGTGGTGGCCGAGAGACCAAGGATAGTGAGATTGATTTATCTGTCGGTATTCTATTGACCAGAAAAGTCGGTGAATATGTGGATCGAGGAGACATCGTTGCCTATATACATGGCAATAACCATGAGAAAATACGAGCTGCAAGAAAAAGACTTCTGGATGCATATACTATCTCCGTAGTGAAACCCGAAAAGCCTGTTATGGTGAAGTGTATTATATCTTAATTTGAAATAATAGGAATGATAAAAAGCATGCATATCATTTCCGGTTGCTTCATAGAATTTACTATGAAGAAGAAAATAAAACAAGATCAACAAATCAATTCCATAAAAAAAAGTGAAGAAATCATGGACACTTTGCAATTGCCAAAGGATATCATGCTGGGAGCCATGAAGATAGAACTGACTGGAAATAGGGAGGCCTGGATAGAAAATTATCGGGGCCTCTTGGAATATACGGACACCTGCATCCGGCTGCAGGGAAAGCATGGACAGGTGCAGATTGAAGGCAAATGCCTGTGTATTGAATATTATACCAATGAGGATTTGAAGATAACCGGATATTTAAGCGGCATTAAGTTTTAGCATTATTATCGAAAATTCCGGAGGTAAAAGTGGTCAAGATAATTAATTTTTTGAATGGATATGTCCGGATTAAAGTACGGGGCATTTCTGTGGAACGGTTCATCAATCTGTGTGGCAATAAAAATCTGCTCATATGGGGTGTGGAAAAGCACGGTGAGGCTTATGAGATGTATATCAGTCTGCCGGCATTTTATGAGTTGCGTCCGATCGTGCGCAAGACTTCCACCAGGGTAGTCATATTAGAAAGATATGGACTGCCTTTTTTGTTGCCGGGACTGAAGAAGAGAATTGCATTTTCGATGTGTTTTCTGTTGGCAGTGGTTTTCTTGTACGGCAGCTCTCTGTTTTTATGGGATATAGAATATGAAGGAAATTATCGATTGACTGATGAAGTCATTGGAGATTTTTTGAAAAGTAAAGACGTGGATATCGGCATGTATACAGGCAATCTGGATATCGAGATGCTGGAAAAAGAAATTCGCAAGCATTTTAAAGAAGTAACATGGACATCGCTGAAACTGGAAGGTGCCAGATTGGTGGTATCTTTAAAAGAAAGTGATGCACCGATTATTGAAGGGCTGGACGTAAATGAGTCGAAAGAGGGAATGGATCTGGTTTCCGGTTACGATGGGACTATCGTATCTATGATCGTGAGAAGCGGTGTGCCCCAGGTCGGTGTAGGGGAACAGGTGGAGGTCGGTAAGATATTGGTAGAGGGCAGAGTGCCTGTGCTGAATGAAGATACGACGGTAAGGGAATATTTATATGTAGAAGCAGATGCAGATATTATGTTGGAGCATGTTATTGCATATGAGGAAGCGTTATCAATGTTTTATACGGAGAAAATCTACACCGGCAGGGAAAAACGCGGTTTTTTTATCCGATGGGATAAAGAAGAATTGATAATGGATCGAAGCACACCGTTTTTGCAGTATGATGTATTGACCAGAACATATCAGCCGGAAATTCTTAATAAACTGAATATTCCCCTGTATGCAGGTAATATTCAGTATCGGGAATACTATAATTTGGAAAAAAAATACACCCGTGAACAGGCGGAAGACGAGCTGAATATGAAATTGGAACAATTTATCAACAGTTTACAAGAAAAAGGGGTTCAAATTATTGAAAAAGATGTTAAAATAAGTATGGATAATAATAGTTGGATCAAATCAGGGAATATTACGGTAATTGAGCCGGTCAGTACAAAACAACCTACTATTATGGAAAATATTACAGACAGCGGAGAATGAACATGAGTATTGTTTCTTTACAGATGGAAATGCCTGTAGAGCATATGCACAAGATTTTTGGCGCGGGAGATGCCTATATTAAAAAAATTGAGAAAGATTTTCAGGTCACTATCGTTGACCGGAATGGTAAGGTAATCATTACCGGTGAGGAACATATGGCCAATCGTGCATGCAGTGTTTTGAGCCAGTTGACAGAAAGTTCCAGAAGAGGCAATGAAATAGAGGAGCAGCAGGTGGATTACGCAATTACCCTGGGAAAAGAGAATAATGAAGATGCTCTGAGCCAGATAGATGGCGCCATTATTTGTCATACAGTGAGTGGCAAGCCTATTAAGCCGAAGACACTGGGCCAGAAAAAATATGTAGAGGCCATTAAGAATAAAATGATCACCTTTGGTCTGGGACCTGCCGGTACAGGTAAGACTTACCTGGCTATGGCAATGGCGATCACGGCTTTTAAAAATGATGAAGTCAGCAGGATCATTTTGACTCGTCCGGCCATAGAAGCAGGCGAAAAGTTGGGGTTTCTGCCCGGTGATCTGCAGAGTAAGGTGGATCCTTATCTGCGTCCGCTTTATGATGCATTATATCAGATCATGGGAGCAGAGAGCTTTGCAAAGAATATGGAAAAGGGGCTGATCGAAGTGGCACCACTGGCTTATATGCGAGGAAGAACACTGGATAATGCCTACATCATTCTGGATGAAGCCCAGAATACAACGCCTGCTCAGATGAAGATGTTCCTTACACGTATCGGTTTTGGTTCTAAGGTGGTGGTGACCGGTGATGCTTCTCAAAAGGATTTACCGGTGGGCACAAAGTCCGGTCTGGATGTTGCCACAAAAGTATTATCAGGAATCCAAGATATCGCTTTCTGTGAGCTGACCAGCAAAGACGTTGTGAGACATCCTCTGGTGCAGAAGATCGTTAAGGCTTATGATGATTTTGAAGCGAAAGAGAAATATCGTGAAAGCCGTTCAAAGAACAGAACAGAAAGAAGACTGCAGAGAAAATAAAACTGTGAAGGAGAAGTACCATGACATTTTATGTAGAGAATGAAACCGATGTGAATTATGAGTTTAATATTGAAGAAATCGTGGAAGCGATAGCAGTGGAGATTTTAGACAGTGAACAGTGTCCTTATGAAGTGCAGATCAACGTACTTCTTACAGATAATGAAGGCATCCGGGAATTCAACAAAGAATATCGTCAAATCGATCGTGAGACGGATGTGCTGTCTTTCCCCAATTTGGATTATGAAGAACCGGGAGATTTTGAGATAGACGAAGATATGGAGGCGGATTATTTTGATCCGGATACAGGGGAGCTGATCCTGGGGGATATCATCATTTCTGTGGAAAAGGTGGCAGAACAGTCAGAAAGTTATGGACACAGCCAAAAGAGAGAATTTGCTTTTCTGGTAGCCCACAGCATGCTGCATTTGTGTGGGTATGACCATATGGAGGCTGAAGAAGCGGCCGTCATGGAAGCAAAGCAGGAAGCAGCACTGAAAAAGCTGGGTATTACCAGGGATTAATGATAAAATAGATTGCATTTTACAAGAGATTAGTTATATGGAGAATTCCGAATGAATCAGATTGAAGCAAAAAAACAAAAGATAGAGTACTGCTGTTATGTGATTGGACTGATATCCTTTATGGTGCTGGGTTCCTTAATCGGGAATAACGGTATTACATATATGGCTGTTATCATTGAGTGTGTCAGTTTATTTGTGCTGCTTGTCAATAGTGGAGGTTCCGATTTGATCGGAAAACTCATCAGAACAAGGAGAAAGAAGAATCAGTATAAGGAGGCAGCACAGCTGCATAGGGCATATTTATTGATACAGTGTATTACGGCTGTAGTAATGATGGCAGCATATTTCCTTTTAACGGATTTTTTTGCCAATGTTGTTTTTAAGATGCCTTATCTTGCTATTGCAATGAAGATTCTGACACCTGTTATTCTTTTAAAGACACTGCAATGTGTGATGTCAGGATATTTTCAGGGAATGGGTGCCCATATGCCCACGGTAGTCTGTGCAATATTCAGGCAGCTTTTGTTTTTGTTGTTTGGACTTCTGCTAACCGGAAGATTGACCGCATATGGGGAAAAGGTTTCTGCGCTTCTTAATAATATGGATTATGCCGGAATGTACGGTGCAGTAGGACTGTGTCTTGCTATAGTGATTTCAGAAATTTTTGTCAGTATATTCTTGCTGATTGTGTATATAGGGAGTGACCGGAAACGAGAAAAACGTAAGTCTGAAGATGGACTACAGAAAACAGAATCCTTTTCTGAAAGATTCAGGCTTATTGCACTGGTATCATTTCCGGAGACAATGAAAGCAATACTGAAAAAGCTGCCTTTTATGCTGAGTATTTTCATCGTATTATGGAATGCCACAGATGTTTCAAAAGTTTCCCATGAATTTGGGGTTTTTTACGGATATTTTATATGTGTATGTGCAATACCGGTGTTTGCTGTTTCGGTACAAATTACACAGATTTTGAGTAGACTGACTGCTGCCATGAAGAAGAAAGACAATCGTGGGGTAAGGGAAATACTTTATGCCGGAATGCATTACTGCTGGGCAATGGGATTATTCATTTCAGTCTTTATGGCTGTACTTGCACCACAGATCAGTAAGGTGATTCAAATAGATAGTACAGATGTGTTGCAGCAATATTTCGCTCAGGGTACTGCCATCATTGCCATATTGATAATGTGCATCTTTATCTGGAAGTCGCTTAATATTTTGGGGGCCAGGAGTCTGACATATATGTTGCTTGCATTGCTCAATGTAGTATTTGTGCTGAGTTGTGTTATCCTAAGAAGTCGGGAAATGGATACCATAGCAGTTTTGATTTTTTCAGGATTAATTGCGTGTGCAATAGAGCTGATAGTTTCCTATGTGATCATTGTGAGAAAGTATGTTCTTCAGCCGGATTTGATCAGGGGATTTTTGATTCCACTGGCTGCGGCAGGGGGGATGGGACTTGCTTCAATGCTGTTACAGCATTTACTTTCACCCCATGTGAGCAGTTTTGTGTGTCTGCTTTTATGCTTCATACTCAGTGCAGTCATATATATGGTGGTTCTTACAGCAACCAGGAGTATAACTGAAACAGAAGTTAAGCATGTTTATGGACCGATAGGGCAGAAATTATTAGGAATGATCATCAGATAGATTGAATAAATTCATAAAAACAGGCTGATACTGTTACCATATCGGTAATGAATTCGCATATGGAGGAAGAACCATGAAATATGTAAAAAGTGTCAGTTTGTTTTTTGTATATCCTGCATGTTGCTTCATATTGGGACTTATGACAGGCAGTATTGTCAGGGAGAATGCAGATGCTGATTCCTTGGTATATGAATCGGAAGTTCAGGAAAATGATTTCAATAGAAGTGCAGAGAAGAAAGAAGAATTGGAAGAAGCCGGGCGTGAGAGTGTGTCACAGGTCAGGCTGGAAGAGATTATGCAGGAGCAATATGTTATGAATCCCAATGCACTGCAGGAAATAGAACAGGAAGTGGATGCCCCCGGGTATTTTATTACGATCCGGGACGGAAATGTGATTGTATATCATGGAGATCGTCAGACAGTTTTTCTGTCTACGGATATCAGAGCCGAGGAACTTCCTGTGGATGTGCAGGTGGATCTGGAAACATGGATGTATATGACCGATGAAGGTATGCTGTATGATTTTCTGGAGAATTATACCAGTTGAGAAGGTGAGTGAAAAATGAGCAAAAGAAAAGTGGCTGTCATAGGCGGCGGAGCAGCCGGAATCGTAGCAGCTATTGAGGCTGCAGAGCATGGTGCAGAGGTTACAATTTTTGAGAGAAATGATAGGGTCGGTAAGAAAATCCTGGCCACCGGAAACGGGAAATGTAATCTGAGTAATCGAAAAATGGATTTGTCATGTTTTCATACTCTGGATAAAAAAAAGCTGGCAACCTGTCTGGATAGGTTTCATGTAGAGGATACAATTGTTTTTTTTGAAAAGTTGGGACTGATGATTAAAGATAAGAACGGCTATCTGTATCCGGCAAGCGAACAGGCGGCAGTGTTGTTGGACGTACTTCGGATTTCAATTGCAAAAAAGAAAGTATGTGTAAAGACAGAATGCAAGGTAACGGAAATACGTGCTGTGCAAAAGGAAAGCAGCAAAGGGAAAAGTGATAGTAAATATTTTGCAGTATACTGTGGGAAAGAGAAGGAGTATTTTGACAAAGTAATTATTTCCTGCGGAAGCAAAGCCGCTCCTAAGACGGGTTCTGACGGCAGTGGATATGAACTGGCAAAAGCTTTCGGGCACAATATCATTCCGGTGGTGCCTTCTTTAGTGCAATTAAAATGCAGTGATACTTACTGTAAATCTCTGGCAGGTATCCGGGCAGAGGCCTGTGTACATATTTTTGAGAATGACAAAGAATTGTGCCAGGAATTGGGAGAAGTGCAGTTGACGGATTATGGTATTTCCGGGATCCCGGTATTTCAGCTCAGTGCCCAGGTTAACCGACGACTGACAGAAAAAAAGCATGGTGGTATTACAGCAGTGATTGATTTCATGCCCGGAATGTCCGAGGGAGCCTTTAAGGCATTACAGGATGACAGGCTGAAACATACAGAAGGCATTACAGTTGAAGAATTTTTTACCGGCATGCTGAACAAAAAGCTAATGATGCTTTTCATTAAGCTTGCAGGATTGAACCCTGCTGCAAAGGCTGATTCAGTGTCTTATAAGCAGCTGAGAAAAGTATTTGAATACTGCCGGGGCTTAGCGTTTCATATCACGGGAAACAATGGATTTGAGAATGCGCAGGTTTGTGCCGGCGGCGTGGATCTGCGGGAAGTCACAGAGGATCTGGAATCCAAAAAGATGCCGGGACTATATTTTGCGGGA
This sequence comes from Acetatifactor sp., assembly GCA_045544275.1. Taxonomy (GTDB): domain Bacteria; phylum Bacillota; class Clostridia; order Lachnospirales; family Lachnospiraceae; genus Acetatifactor. The sequence continues at coordinate 73,328 of JAZPYS010000109.1, forward strand.
GAAATTCTGGATGTAGACGGAAGATGTGGGGGTTATAACCTGCAATGGGCATGGACAAGCGGTGTGATTGCGGGAAGAGGAGTCTGTAAATGATAAGAGTAAACCAAATAAAGGTGGAACCTTCGGCAGAAAGAAAAGTATTGTTAAAGAAAACTGCCAGGGTTTTGGGAATAAAAGAGAACGAGATTGCGAAGCTTGATATTGTAAAACAGTCTATCGATGCAAGGAAAAAACCTGAAGTTTATTATAGTTATGTTGTGGATGTAGAGTTGATAGCTGCGAAGAGAAATCAACAGGAAAGAATCGTGAAGCAATGTAAAAACGGACAGGCATCCATTGCAGCAGACGTTGCCTATAAATTCCCGCAGCCCGGGGAAAATCCTTTAAAACATAGACCGGTCATTGTGGGAATGGGACCGGCCGGATTGTTTTGTGGTTATTTCCTGGCCAAAAACGGCTACAGGCCGATTTTGCTGGAGCGTGGCAGAGATGTGGATGCCAGAACTGCGGATGTAAAAAAATTCTGGGAAACAGGGGTATTGGATGCTGTTTCTAATGTACAGTTTGGGGAAGGCGGAGCAGGGACCTTTTCAGATGGTAAGCTGAACACTCTTGTAAAAGATAAGGATGGCAGAAATAAAGAGGTTTTAAAAGTACTGGTGGAAAATGGTGCACCGGAAAAGATATTGTACGATGCAAAACCACATATTGGTACGGATGTTCTGGCGGTTGTGGTAAAGAATATCCGCAATGCCATCATAGGTTATGGTGGTGAAGTACATTTTGAAACTGAAATGATGGAATTGATTTTGGATGAGGGGATGATCAAGGGCATTTCGGTCAATGAAAAAGGAAAACTTTATCAGATTGACTGTGAACAGGTAGTGCTCGCTATTGGACATAGTGCCAGAAATACCTTTGAGACATTATATCGTCAGAAGGTTCCCATGGAAGCAAAATCTTTTGCCGTAGGAATGCGTGTGGAACATCCCCAGTCCATGATCAACCTGAGTCAGTATGGTATGACTGATGCCGGCGTGCTGGGAGCAGCACCTTATAAGGTCGTTGCAAAAACCGGTGTGGGACGCGGCGTATATTCTTTCTGCATGTGTCCTGGTGGTTATGTGGTCAATGCATCCTCGGAGGAAGGATATCTGGCTGTAAATGGTATGAGTTATAGTGACCGAGGCAGTCAAAATGCAAACAGTGCCATTATTGTGGCTGTGACGCCGGAAGATTTTGGCAGTGATCACCCGCTGGCAGGAGTATATTTTCAAAGGGAGCTGGAAAAAAAGGCATTTGAGTTGGGACAGGGAAAGATTCCTGTGCAGAGGTATGGGGAATTTAAGAAGCGTGTAGAGCAGGCGTGGGTGGAAGATGGTATTCAGATGGAAGACGATTTCGAACCATGCACGAAGGGGGCATACTGTTTCGCAGATGTAACACAGATACTTCCTCAGGAATGCAACCAGGCATTTGTGGAGGGTATGGAACAGTTTGGCAGGATGATCAAGGGATTTGACAGATCGGATGCGTTGCTCTTAGGTGTGGAAAGCAGAACTTCCTCACCGGTGCGGATTCATCGTGATGAGCAGCTGCAGTCTGATATCAGGGGCCTGTATCCCTGTGGAGAAGGTGCCGGTTATGCAGGTGGCATTACTTCTGCGGCTATGGATGGAGTACGTATTGCAGAGGAGATTGCCGGCAGATATATGATCTGGAAGGAATAGTTACACTGAGATAAAATATGTATAATTGACTTTGCAGGAAAAATGCTGTATGATACGATAATATATAATGCAGTAACGTGATAAAGTATGAAAGACAACCGGAAGTGAGGGTACATATGAGTGGCATGAGAGAAGCCTTAAAAGATAAAAAAAGAATTGTTGTAAAGATCGGTTCATCTTCCCTGCAGCATGCAGAAACAGGGGATATTGACTATATTCGTTTGGAAAAGCTGGTAAGGGAGCTTTGTGATATCAGAAATCAGGGGAAGGAAGTAATTCTGGTCACGTCCGGTGCTATTGCAGCGGGAAGAAAGGCCATTCAGCTGAAAAATGTACATCCGGAAACAGCAGAAGAAAAAATGGCTGTAAAACAGGCGTGTGCAGCCATCGGCCAGGCCAGACTGATGATGGTATATCAGAAGATTTTTGCGGAGTATAACCAGATTGCAGCACAGATTCTTATGACAAAGAATACCATTGTGGATGATATGAATCGTTTTAATGCACACAATACCTTTTCAGAGCTTTTGAAATTAGGGGTGATTCCCATTGTAAACGAAAATGATACCGTAGCGACTTATGAAATTGAGATCGGTGACAATGATACCCTTTCTGCAATTGTTGCTGCTCTGGTAGATGCGGACCTGTTGATCCTATTGTCTGATATTGATGGTCTGTACACAGATGATCCCAGAAAGAATCCGGATGCAAAATTCATTGAACAAGTAGATGAATTGACGCAGGAACATATGAATATGGGAAAGAGTAGTACCGGAAGCGGTGTAGGCACCGGCGGTATGAACACGAAGATGGTTGCGGCGAAGATTGCAACCAGTTCCGATGTAGACATGATTATTGCAAACAGCAAGGATATTGGTGTGCTTCATCGTCTGCTGGAAGGGAATAATGAGGGAACATTGTTCCTGGCGCATAAAGATGAAGGATTTGATCTGGTGGAGTTTGTAGAACATTTGCATAAGGATTAGTCAAAGGGGCGACTAAAAATAAAAGGAGAAATAAATCATGAGCAATACAAATACCATGGAAGAAAAGATAAAAAGAATCAATGAATTGTATCACAAGTCGAAAGCAGAGGGACTTACAGAAGCTGAGAAAGAGGAACAGCAGGCACTCAGAAAAGAGTATGTTGCGAATGTGCGTGCAAATTTAAGAGGTCAGCTGAACAGCATTACCATTCAGAAGGAAGATGGTACGATGGAGAATTTAGGTGAGAAGTTCGGTAATAAATAAAGGGCCGTGAATGAGGTGATATCATGGATTTACAGAAACTTGGGAAAAATGCGGTAAAAGCAAAGTATATCCTGCAGAGTTTGTCTACAGTGGAGAAGAATCGTGCATTGATGCTCACAGCTGCTGCTCTGAAGGAAAATGCAGAATATATTCTTACAGAAAATGAAAAAGATATCAATAGAGGAAGAGAAAATGGGATGCATCCCGGCATGCTGGATCGTCTGCAGCTGACAAAAGCAAGAATTCAAGCTATGGCAGAAGGCTTGCTTCAGATTGTGGACTTAGAAGATCCTGTGGGAGAATGTCTGGAAACTTTTGAAAGACCTAACGGGCTGCGTATCGAGAAGCGTAGAGTGCCTATGGGGGTTATCGGTATTATTTACGAGTCACGTCCCAATGTGACAGCGGATGCATTCGGACTGTGCTTTAAATCCGGAAATGCAGTGATCTTAAAGGGGGGCAGTGATGCCATCTGTTCCAATATTGCGATCACAGAGGTAGTAAGAAAAGGACTGAAGGAGGCAGGTGTAACAGAAGATGCCATTCAGCTGATTACCGACACTGACCGAAAAGTGACAGCAGAGTTTATGCGCATGAAGGAATATGTGGATGTCCTGATTCCCAGAGGAGGTGCAGGATTGATCCGTGCTGTTGTGGAGAACAGCACCATCCCGGTGATTGAGACGGGAACCGGAAACTGCCATATTTATGTAGATAAGGATGCAGATTTAGAATTGGCACTGCCTATTATTATCAATGCCAAGACGCAGCGTATCGGTGTGTGCAATGCATGTGAATCCTTAGTGATCCATGAAGTGGTGTTGGAAAGCTTTTTACCAAAACTGAAAGCGGTTTTAGATGAAAAATGTGTGGAAATGCGTGCAGACGAGCAGATCCGTGCTGTGATCGATGGCTGTATTCCGGCTGCGGATGAGGACTATGGTACAGAATATTTAGATTATATCCTGTCCATGAAGACCGTAAGCTGTGTAGAAGAGGCTATTGACCACATCAATCAATATAATACAAAACATTCTGAATGCATTATCACAAAGAATGAGGAGACTGCAGAGAAGTTTTTAAATGGTGTGGATGCGGCCTGTGTATATGTAAATGCTTCCACCAGATTTACAGATGGTTTTGAATTTGGTTTTGGTGCCGAAATCGGTATCAGCACCCAGAAGCTGCATGCAAGAGGCCCCATGGGCTTAAAGGAATTGACTTCTTATAAATATCAGGTGTATGGTACCGGACAAGTCCGGGGTTAATGTGAATACATCAAACAAATGACTCATATGATGAGAGGTAAGGAGGTACTTATGAGTGGTATGGTATTAAGTGGCGTGATGTTAAGCAGTTTAGGGTTTCTGGCAGCTTTGCCGGTAGTGATCATCCTGGTGTTGATCCTTTTGATCTTTTTGACCGGATATGTGAAGGCTTCACCGGATACTGCAATCATTATTTCGGGTTTAAGAAAAAATCCTAAGGTTCTGATCGGTAAAGCGGGCATCAAGATTCCTTTCTTAGAAAGAAAGGATGAATTGAATCTGCAGTTGATTCCCATCGATGTGAAGACATCCAATGCAGTTCCCACTGCGGATTACATCAATATCAATGTGGATGCAACGGTCAATGTTAAGATCAGCGACAATGAAGAGAGACTGAAATTAGCTGCCCAGAACTTTTTAAACAAGAACTCTGATTACATAGGCAGAGTTGCCAGAGAGGTGTTGGAAGGTAATGTTCGTGAAATCGTGGGCAAGATGGCTCTTGAAGAAATGGTTTCCGACCGCCAGAAATTTGCCTTGTTAGTAAAAGAAAATGCGGAACCTGACTTAGCTGCCATGGGACTTGATATTATCAGCTTCAATGTGCAGAATTTCGTGGACGGCAACGGTGTCATTGAAAACCTTGGTGTGGACAATATCGTAAAGATTCAGAAAAACGCTGCCATTTCCAGAGCAGAAAGCGAAAAGGAGATTGCCAAGGCACAGGCCAATGCAAAGCGGGAAGCAAATGAAGCAGAAGTAAATGCAGAGTCTGAAATTGCCATCAAGCAGAATGAATTGGCGATTAAAAAGGCGGAGTTAAAGAAAGAGTCCGATATCAAAAAGGCAGAAGCGGATGCTGCTTATAAGATTCAGGAAGAGGAACAGCGTAAAACAGTGGAAATCACCACTGCAAATGCAAACATTGCAAAGCAGGAAAAAGAAATCCTCTTAAAGCAGAAGGAAGCAGAAGTCATGGAGCAGGCTTTGGATGCCCAGATCAAGAAAAAGGCTGAGGCTGAAAAGTTTGCAAAACAACAGGAAGCGGATGCGCAGCTTTATGAGAGAATGCGTGAGGCAGAAGCCCGCAAGTTTGAGCAGGAAAAAGAAGCAGAAGCCATGAAAGCACAGGCGGAAGCGCAGAAATATACCATGGAGCAGGAAGCAGAAGGTATCCGTACAAAAGGTCTTGCTGAGGCAGAGGCCATTCGTGCAAAAGCGATCGCAGAGGCAGAAGGTATTGAAAAGAAAGCAGAAGCGATGGCAAAAATGGGTGAGGCGGCAGTACTGGAAATGTACTTTAAGGCCCTTCCTGAAGTGGTTAAGAATGCAGCAACGCCTCTTGAAAATGTGGATCGGATAACGAT
>JAZPYS010000110.1:0-21427 GCA_045544275.1 Acetatifactor sp.
TATCAATATATTACGTTGAGAGAAAAAAGCACTTTGAAAGTAATTGCCGCAGAATGGTTTCACAGCAAGTGGGGTGTTCCTGTGGAAGCATATTTAGAATGTATGGAAGCTTACTTAAATAACGAAACTGAATACGGATGGTATCTTTGTTTGGATGGAGAGAAAATCATAGGTGGAATGGGGGTTATTGAAAACGATTTTCATGATAGAAAAGATCTTACCCCCAATGTGTGTGCAGTTTTTACAGACGAAGAGTACCGTTGTCAGGGAATTGCAGGGCATTTGTTAAATATGGTTGTTGCGGATATGAAATCAAAAGGCATTTCACCAATATATCTTGTTACCGACCATACAGGATTTTACGAAAAATATGGATGGGAGTTTTTGTGCATGGTTCAAGGAGATGGAGAACCTGAACCAACAAGAATGTATATTCACCGCTAAATCGACGGGGACTAATGGTTATATTTTATTCCGGCATAAATTAACATGGTAAGTCCTGCACAGAAACCTATTGCAAAAGCAATAAAACTCCACACGGAATCTGTAATACCTGTAATTACACCAGTTATTAAAAGCCCCATTCCGATTAAGATAATGCCTATGCCTGATATGGTACAAAAAGATTTTTTGTTTTCTTCTGAGACTTTATCATAATGATAATCGTGAAGTAATGATATTTTCTCTTTTTTCCATATCAGATAGCCAAGTACAATAAAAACAATTCCAATAAGGCATACAATAATTGTTCCCATCACAATCATACTCCTTGCAAATTCAATTTGTGGTGCAATGCTATTTTTTAAAAATTATTATACCACTGTATGAAAGACTGCGCAATGCCGGTTAAGCACATTATCTTTCCGTCCGGCATATCATAATATGAAAAAGTAATATCAGAGGTCTTTTATGGACTATATTCATTATACAAGGCAGACAGATTATGGGCAGAAGCCCTATGTTGTTAATGTGGAGCAGATGAGTCTGCAAAATCGGTATTTTCGTTCGACTGTATGGACGGGGCGGCAGTTGCAGATGACGGTGATGTGTATTCCGCCATGTGGTGAGATCGGTTTGGAGATTCATGAGGAAACGGATCAGTTTATCCGGGTGGAGCAGGGATGTGCAGTGGTAAAAATGGGTGAGTGTAAAAGGCAGCTGGATTTTCAGCAGAATATGTGTAGGGGAGATGCGGTCTTTGTACCTGCCGGCACATGGCACAATGTGGTCAATACCGGTAGGATTCCTTTGAAGGTATCAGTTATTTATGCACCACCAAATCATCCGCAAGGTACCATTCATATTTCCAAAGAGGATGCTGACAGGGAAGAATATTAATACAGTTTAGGGGAAGAATAAAATATTTACTATTGCATTAGTTTCGTATCTGTGGTACAATACCTAAAAATAAATAATAAAGCAGAGTAAGAGCATGTGCGTCAAGTGCCGGATGGACGGGGAGTTGCCAGCCGGACGAAAAGTGTATTCTGATAGGAAATACTTGCGGTACACGTTCTGCATCCCGCTGCTGCCATAACAGAGATACCTGCTATGCGTGGCTTAAGGACTACTGCAAAGGAGGTATTTTTATGTTTCAAATGACAAAACAATTTGTAGACTCAGCAAAAGAACTGAAGAAATTGAAGACCATCGTGGTTACCGGACTGCTGATTGCCATTGGCATCATATTGGGTCAGTTCAGCATCCAGATTAGTCAGAGCACTAAAATAGGGATTTCCTTTATCGCTACCCAGCTGACAGCTATGCTGTTTGGACCTGTAGTAGGGGGTATCATGGGCGGTGTGTCTGATATTTTAAAGTTCATTATCAAACCCACAGGGAACTTTTTGATCGGCTATACCATCAATGCTATGCTTGGACCCATGCTTTATGGTATTATGCTTTATAAAAAGCCCATCAGCTTTTGGCGTATTTTGTTTTCAAAGGCAGTGGTAGCAGTGTTGATCAATTTGGTGCTGGGATGCTACTGGCAGTATTTGTATTTCGGTGCAGCTATCGTGGCGATTTTGCCGGGTAAGGTACTGCAGCAGATGATTCAGGTGCCGGTGCAGTCGATTTTATTTTATATTGTGGTGATAGCATTGAAGAAAGCGAAAGTTTTCCAGTTAGTGCAGTAGAAAAATTATTTTAATTCAACAGTAATATAGAAACCTCCGATTTTTTGGCTTAATGTGGTACATACTAAAGGCAAAAATCGGGGGTTTTAGTATGGAATCATTGTGGAGAAAACAAACGGGAAAAATCATACAACGGGATGTTGAAGGAGGTAAAAGGGAAGAAAAAAGTCACTGGGATGTGATTGTGGTGGGTGCCGGGCTGACGGGGATTTTGACAGCTTATTACCTGAAGGAGCAGGGAAAAAGCGTGCTTGTGCTTGAGGCGAAAGAAGTTGCTTCGGGGCAAACCGAAAGGACTACTGCAAAGATTACCAGTCAGCATGGTCTGAAATACAGAAAATTGATCAAGGACATAGGTGAGGAGATGGCAAGGCTTTATGCACTGGCAAATGAAGAGGCTATCCGGGAATATGAACGGCTGATTCAGAAGCTGAATATAGATTGTCAGTTTGAGAAGACTGCCGCATATTTATATTCAACCGAGAATGCAACAGCACTTCAGGAGGAAGCGAAGGCGGCTGCCAGACTGGGAATAGATGCATTTTTGACAAGAGAAACAGAACTGCCATTTCCGGTAAAAGGAGCAGTTTGTTTTCGCAATCAGGCACAATTTTCTCCGTTGGAATTTGTAAAGAGCCTTGCCCGGGAACTGGAGATATGGGAATATACCCAGGTGCTGCGGGTTAAAGGGAATCAGGTCATCACAAAGGACAAGACACTGGCAGCTGATAAGATCGTTATGGCAACCCATTATCCGGTGAAAAATGTTCCGGGCTTTTATTTTCTCCGGCAGCATCAGGAAAGAAGTTATGTACTGGCACTTTACGGCTGTGAACGGATCAAAGGCATGTACTATGGAATCGATGCGGAAGGGCTTTCTTTCCGGCAGGCAGGTGATTTGCTGCTGTTAGGCGGAAGTTCCAGACGAACAGGGGAAAATACCTGTGGCAGAGCTTATGAGTATTTAGCACAGTCGGCAAAAAAGTATTATCCGGGCAGTCAGGAGAAAATGCGCTGGGCGGCCCAGGACTGTATGCCTCATGACGGTGTGCCGTTTATTGGGAAGTATTCTATGTTCACACCGGATTTGTATGTGGCAACCGGTTTTCAGAAGTGGGGGATGACCACCGCTATGGTAGCAGCGATGCTTTTTCGGGATGAATTGTGTGGAGTGGAAAGTCCTTACAGAGAGTTGTTTTCACCTCAGCGGATGTATGTGAGGGCCGGATACAAAAGCTTTATAAAAGATGTGGGGATGAGCACAAAAGGGCTTGCGAAGGGAGTGTTTACCCGGCCCCGTTGCTCCCATATGGGATGTGCTCTGGTATGGAATCCTGAAGAAAAGAGCTGGGATTGTCCCTGCCATGGATCCAGATTTGAGGAAAGCGGGGAAGTTTTGGACAATCCTGCAGGGAAAACATTATAATATCAAAAAACACTTGACAAATGCAGCGGAAAGGGTTAGATTATTTGTAATCGATAAAACCATTGATTGAGAGAAGTAACCTTTCTGAAGATTTACAGAGAGCTGCAGATGGTGGGATTGCAGTAATGGGAAGACTGGTGAATGGACTCATGAGGGCGAGCTGAAACTTCGGGAGTAGGTAAGACGTGTCTGCACGTTACAGCAGCAGGTGTATGTTAGTACATGACAGAGTGCATTCTTAGGAATGAAGTTAGGTGGCACCGCAGAAGTATATTTTACTCCTGTCCTATCAAGTGAAAGGACAGGAGTTTCTTTATGTAAAAGGTGTTGCCGGTGTGCTGATAACCCTAAAAAGTTATTCAGAAAGAGAGGAAAGAATTATGAACAACAAAATCCCTTACAAAATTTATCTTGGAGAGCACGAGATGCCAAAGCAGTGGTACAATGTACGTGCAGATATGAAGAAGAAACCAGCACCATTGTTAAATTCAAAAACCATGCAGCCGATTACATTGGATGAACTTTCAGAAGTTTTCTGCCGCGAACTGGCAAAGCAAGAATTGGATGATACTACACCATATTTTGATATTCCGGAAGAAATCAGAGATTTCTATAAGATGTATCGTCCATCACCATTGGTAAGAGCATACTGTCTGGAAGAAAAGCTGGGAACGCCGGCTCAAATTTACTATAAATTTGAAGGAAACAATACATCAGGAAGCCATAAATTAAACTCTGCCATTGCACAGGCTTATTATGCAAAGAAACAGGGATTAAAGGGTGTTACCACGGAGACCGGAGCAGGTCAGTGGGGAACGGCACTTTCCATGGCTTGTTCTTATTTTGACATGGACTGCCAGGTGTATATGGTAAAATGTTCATATGAGCAAAAACCACACAGACGTGAGGTAATGCGTACTTATGGTGCGAAGGTTACACCTTCCCCATCCATGACTACTAACGTTGGCCGCAAAATCAATGAAGAATTCCCGGGAACCACCGGAAGTCTTGGCTGTGCAATCTCTGAAGCAGTAGAGGCAGCCACCAACCAGGAAGGTTATCGCTATGTATTGGGTTCTGTATTAACACAGGTACTCCTGCATCAGTCTATCATTGGTTTAGAGACTAAGGCTGCGTTAGATAAATATGGTATCAAACCTGATATAATCATCGGTTGTGCAGGTGGCGGCTCTAACTTAGGCGGTCTGATTTCTCCTTTTGCAGGGGAAATGCTCCGTGGTGAAGCTGATTATCAGCTTATCGCAGTGGAACCGGGATCTTGCCCGAGCTTAACCCGCGGCAGATATGTATATGATTACTGTGACACCGGTATGGTTTGTCCTCTTGCTAAGATGTATACACTGGGCAGCGGCTTTATTCCATCCGCAAGCCATTCCGGAGGACTTCGTTATCACGGCATGAGTTCTGTGGTTTCTGAACTTTATGATCAGGGTCTGATGGAAGCGAGAAGCGTTGACCAGACAGAAGTATTTAAGGCAGCACAGACCTTCGCTAAAGTGGAAGGCATTCTTCCTGCACCGGAAAGCAGTCATGCGATTAAGGTTGCCATTGATGAAGCATTGAAGTGCAAAGAGACCGGCGAAGCAAAGACCATCGTATTCGGTCTGACCGGTACCGGATATTTCGATATGGTAGCTTATCAGAAGTTCAATGATGGTATTATGTCTGACTATGTTCCGACGGATGCAGAACTGGAAAAAGCATTTGCAAAACTTCCCAAGGTGGAAGCATAAAACAAAAGAATGAGGGTGTCATAAAGTGACACCCTCAATTCTTTTATCCTAACAGTACATCACTGACAAGCATGACGCAGAAACCAACCAACAATGCATACGTGGCACCACGTTCACTGCCGTGGGTATGGGTTTCCGGGATCATTTCATCGCTGATCACATACAGCATGGTGCCGCCCGCGAAAGCCAGGGCAAAGGGCAGGATCACGGAAGCCACAGTGACCGCAAAATATCCTGCTAATGTGCCGATGACTTCTACAAGTCCCGTGATCATGGCACATACAAAGGTCCTGCGGGGCTTTACACCGGCAGCCAGCATGGGGCCGATGATGACCATGCCCTCCGGAATGTTCTGCAAAGCGATGCCGCCTGCAATCATGATTGCCTGTGAGACATCGTCTGAGCCAAAGCTGACACCTGCAGCAATACCTTCCGGCAGATTATGTATGGCGATGGCAGTGACAAACAGTAAAACCTTACTTAAATTTGCGTTGTTGTGAGATTCAATATCCGGCCCCATCAGCTTATGCAGGTGGGGTACGATTTTGTCAATCAGATTCAGACACAAGGCACCTGTGAAAATTCCGGCAATGGTGATGAGCAGCCCGAACTTTCCGCCATATTCAAGAGATGGCAAAACAAGTCCCAATACAGCCGCCGCCAGCATGACGCCTGCAGCGAATGATAATACAATATCTGAAAATTTATGAGAGATATTTTTAAAGATAAAGCCTAAAAGTGAACCAATCACTGTTGCACCGCCCACTCCCAGGGCTGTTAATAAAACCATCTGCATAGGTTATGTCCTCCATTTCGTTATTTCCCGATTTGCTCCCGATATTTTGTAGGGGTTATTCCGGTGTGTTTTTTGAAAAGTTTAATAAAATAATTGGTGTCTGATATTCCACATTCATAGGATATTATATTGACAAGTTTATCCGTATTTGTCAATAGGTTTATTGCATGATCTATCCGTCTGGAATTTACATATTCAGTGAGTGTCATTCCGCATTCCTTATGGAATAATGCGGATAAGTATGTTGGGGTTACATTCAACTGTGAGGCTATGTTCTTTAAACTCAGATCGGCAGTCAGATCATAAGAAATCAAAGTGATGGATTTACCGACCAAATAAGAGTATTTACTGACGGAATGTTGTTTTACCAACAGACAGTAGCTGCGGATCATGTCTCTTTGCAGGGACAGACTGTCATTGATGGAACATATTTTTTCAATCTTCTTTGCAAAAGAAGAGGATAGGCTGTCGATGTGAAGAGGGTGAACTCCACCATTTTCAGCAGCTTTTCGTAAAAGGGTATTTAAGATGATCAAGTAGTTTTTTCGGTTCCGTAAAGAGTCCGAAACTCGTTGTTCTGTACCGTTATTGTATACAGATGATGTGATGGTATTCACTTTATGAAATTTACCCTGACTGACGGCATCCATCAGTAATTTTTCATTTTGGTAATTTTTTTCTAAGATGGAGAGACTGAAATGATGATCTGCATTGTCTCCGTAAGACGGTACAACACATACAGGTTCATTTCGGTCCGGGATCATATAATCAATATATTCGATGGAGTAGTTGTCCGGTGATTTCCACAAGGTGTTTGCTAAGGTGTTTGTAATTGTAAATAATAAATTTTCATCTTCAATAATGGGAAGATTGCTGTAATATTTGGAAAAGCGGCTGTATTGCTCCGGATTCAGGTGCAAAGCGGCTGCTTTTTGCTGTATCAATGTTTCCGATACGGGTGCCGGAAGGTAGGGGCCTATATAAAAGAACATGTCGATTGTTGTATCCGGTAAACGCATAAATATATAATTGCAGTGATACTCGTCAAAAAAACGATAAATCGTATTTGGAGAGGCATCATACATGGAATTTGTCAAAAGGTCTGTATAATTATCGGTATTAAAAAGCATGGCACGAAGCCCCAGATCAATTTGACTTGAAATTTCTCTGGAAGGATCTTTGGCAATGTGGCTGGATATGCGAAGACCTTGTAACAGCTCCTGCACAAATTGTAGTTGAGTATCATAAAACATAAAAGTACCTCTGTGAGCTTTATACAATTTGATAATATAATAATTTTATTCATTAATCAATAAAAAGAGTAAAATTTTACGATAAATAAGTAAGATAATTCTATCTATACAGATGTAACATTTTCTATAATAAATATATTATAATTTCGTGCGTAAGAATTTAGAGAGAGGAGAATGTTGCATGAAAACAAATTCTACACAAATCCGTCCTTTTGGGTGGAGAGACAAAGTTGGCTATATGCTTGGAAATATAGCAAATGATTTTACATTTATTTTTGCCAGCTTATTCCTGACCGTATTTTATACGGATGTTTTGGGAATTAATGCAGGACTTGTAGGAACCATGTTTCTCATTGCACGTATCATTGATGCATTTACAGATACTGCTATGGGAAGAATTGCAGACAAGACAAAGGCTACAAAAGCCGGAAAGTTTAAGCCATGGCTGTTGCGTGCCTGTGGTCCCGTGGCCCTTGCCTCCTTTTTGATGTATCAGACATTTATGGTGGACATCTCCATGACATGGAAGGTAATATATATGTTTGTTACATATCTGCTATGGGGAAGTATCTGTTATACAGCAATCAATATACCTTATGGTTCTATGGCGTCTGTTATGAGTGAGGAAGCAGATCATCGTGCATCTCTTTCTACCTTCAGGGGAGTAGGTTCACTGATACCACAAGTGATTGTGGGTGTGGTAATGCCCATGTTTTTGTACACTACTTTAGAGGATGGGACAAAAATTGCCAATGCAGAAGCTTTTCCGGTGGTTGCGCTTGTTATGTCCATTTTGGCTGCAGTATGTTATGTTCTTTGTTATTTTATGTGTACAGAGCGTGTAAAAGTAACAGAAGCATCCCAGAGTATTTCCTTTAAAGATACATTGAAGGCATTGGTATCCAATCGTGCATTGATTGGTCTCGCAATTGTGTATATCTGTTATTTAGGCGCACAGATGTTAAATCAGACAATCAATAATTATATTTTTAAGGATTATTTTGCAAATACTATGGGATTGACTGTTATGAATGCTGCAGGGATCGCACCGGCATTGATACTTGCACCGTTGGCAGTACCGCTTGCCCGTAAATTTGGAAAGAAGGAGCTTGGTATTTTTGCAGCAGTTTCCGGTGCTTTTGCATTTTTACTTTTGTTCTTTATGAGAACCGACAATATGTGGCTGTATGTAGTAATCAATATTGTGGGGCTGTTAGGCTTTGGTTTGTTTAATTTGATTATCTGGGCATTTGTCAGTGATGTAATCGATGATCAGGAGGTACGCGTCCACGTACGTGAAGATGGAACGATTTATGCGGTATGTTCCTTTGCACGTAAATTGGGTCAGGCGATTGCCAGTGCGTTGGGTGGTTGGTCTCTTGCATGGATCGGTTATCAGGAAGGTTCTATGACAGGACAGTCAGAAAATGTTTTGAACGGTATCTACAATATTGCTACACTGGTACCGGCTATTCTTTATATCATAGTAGGAGTATGTTTAGTGTTCGTTTATCCTCTTAGTAAAAAGAAGGTTCTTGAAAATACAGATGTATTAAAACTTAGAAAGAATGAGCAGTAGGGTTGCATTATGAGACAGGTATTAAATATTAACGATAATTGGTTTTTCTTAAAAGATATCACAGAAGTGCCTTCAGCCATTACGGGAAAGGAAGAGTCCGTTACACTTCCCCATACCTGGAATGCTTTAGACGGACAGGATGGCGGAAATGATTATTTTCGCGGAGTCTGCTGCTATCTTAGAAAGATTGCAAAAGAGGAGCTGCCCATAGGAGAGCAGTATTACTTAGAAATCAATGGGGCAAATTCTTCGGCAGAAGTGTACATCAATGGAGAGAAGCTTGCGCATCATGACGGAGGCTATTCTGCATGGCGTATCAATATTACGGAAAAACTGGCAGAAGATACGCTTTTATCGGTTGTAGTAGATAATACTGCCAATGATCATGTGTATCCCCAAACTGCAGATTTTACTTTTTACGGCGGTCTGTACCGTAACGTAAATATCATTGCAGTAGAAAATACACATTTTGATTTGGACTATTTTGGCGGTTCCGGCCTTCATGTTACTCCCATCATGGATGGCGGGAATTCCAAAATAGAAATAAAAACCCATGTTACCAATTGGAAGACATCGCAGCAGATGCGTTATCGTATATTTGACGCAGATGGTAGGGTATTGGAAGAAAGGATTTCTGACCGGAAGGAGGCTGAAATCCTTCTTGAGGATGTTCATTTGTGGAATGGTGTAAAGGATCCATATCTTTATACTGCGGAGGCTGCCATTTTTGAAGGAGAAGAATGTGTAGATACGATTTCAGCCAGATTTGGTTGCCGCAGCTTTCAGATTGATCCTCAAAGAGGATTTATCTTAAACGGCAGGGAATATCCCCTAAGAGGTGTATCCAGACATCAGGATCGTAAAGATCTCGGCAATGCCCTTTTACCGGAGCATCACAAGGAGGATATGGATCTGATTTGTGAAATGGGAGCAAATACTATTCGACTGGCACATTATCAGCATGATCAGTATTTCTATGATCTGTGTGATCAGCGAGGGCTGATTGTATGGGCAGAAATACCATATATATCCAGACATTTGCCGGATGGCAATGAAAATACCGTGAATCAGATGAAAGAGCTGATTGTACAGAATTATAATCATCCTTGTATTGTAGTGTGGGGATTGTCCAATGAAATTACCATGGACGGAGCGAAAGATCCGGATATGATCAGACAGCATCATATTTTAAATGATTTAGTCCACGAAATGGATAAGACAAGACTCACAACCATAGCCTGCATTTCCATGTGTGGTATGGATGAGGAGATTGTACACATTTCGGATGTGGTATCATACAACCACTATTTTGGTTGGTATGGCGGGGATGTGGCAGACAATGGTCCATGGTTTGATAAATTTCATGAGAAGTATCCCAATATCCCTATTGGATGTTCTGAGTATGGCTGTGAAGCACTTGACTGGCACAATTCCAATCCTTCACAGGGAGATTATACAGAAGAGTATCAGGCGTATTATCATGAGGAATTGATTAAGCAGTTTTTCAGCCGGCCTTACCTGTGGGCAACGCATGTGTGGAACATGTTTGATTTTGGTGCAGATGCCAGAGCAGAGGGCGGTGAAAACGGACAGAATCATAAAGGTCTGATTACCATTGACCGTAAGTACAAAAAGGATGCCTTCTATGCTTATAAGGCATGGCTGTCGGATGAACCCTTTGTACATCTTTGCGGGAAACGTTATATCGATCGCACGGAAGATGTAACCAAAGTAACGGTATATTCTAATCTGCCCAAAGTAGAGTTGTTCGTGAACGGAGAAAGTGTGGGCATGAAAACGGCAGAGGATCATTTTTTCCGTTTTGAGATACCCAATATGGGTACATCTGAGTTGGTTGCTGTGGCAGACCAATGCAAAGATGAAAGTGTGATTCGTAAAGTAGAGAAAATGAATCCGGATTATATTCTCAGAGAACAGGGGGCAGTTTTGAACTGGTTTGATATTACAGAGATAGAAGGAAGATTTTCTCTCAATGACAAGCTGGGTGACATTATAAAGACGCTTCCTGGAAAAATTTGGTTTGCAGGATTATTTATTATATTGGCGAAAAAACAGAGTGGTCCCGCGAAAAAATCCGGAAATACCCAGGATTCTTCCCAAAAGAAAAAAAGAAAGAATCCTGAAATGAACAGTGGTGTGCTGAATATGATCAGCGGTTTCACTGTGCTTCGGTTTACCGGAATGTTGGGTATGAGAAATATTATGTTTACCAAAGAGGAGCTGCTGAAAATGAACAGTCAGCTGAATAAAATAAAAAAGCCATCAATGAACTAATAAAATACTTTGATGCAGATTTTCTACATGGATGATTTCGGCACCATCAGCCCGTTCTCCGTCCAGGGTCCAGGGCATGTGGGGATTTGCTTTGATGATCATCTTACTGGCACTGCGGAAGGTTAATATGCCGCAGTCGTATGTTTGACTGCGCAGTGCCAGAACAAATTCATGAAGCTCCTGAATATTTTTGGGGGCACGAACCAAAAGAATTTCAAACATTCCATCTCCCAAGTCTACCAAATCAGGGTTCAAGGTCAGAATTCCCCCTAAGCTTGTCGAATTGCAGATTGCGCCGAATAAATAATCATCCTCTAACACAAACTGGTCTGTTTCTACACGGAGATGTTCTTTTCTGATTTTAGAGAGCTCCTGAATTCCTTCCAATAAGTATGCAATATGTCCCAGTGCATTTTTGATATTCTGTGGTGTGGTGTAGCTGGTTTTGGTAAAAGCACCGAAGGAAGCCACATAGGAAAAGTAGCGGTTGCCAAACTTACCGATATCATATGGTTTCGCAGAGCCTGTAGCAATCTGTTTTGCTGCTGTAACAACATCGCCGGATAAGCCTAAAGAATTGGCAAAATCATTGGTGGAACCGGCGGGAATGTAGCCGATGGGAGTACGAAGCCTCATCTGAATCACACCGTTAATGGTTTCATTCAATGTGCCGTCTCCGCCGCAGCAGACAATTAAATCCATTTGAGAACCAAACATTTTCACAGCTCTGGTGGCATCTTTCTGACGGGCAGTGATATATACGTGCGTATCGTAATCAGCCCTGTTAAATACGGAGATAATGTCCGCAAGAAATTTGCCGGCTTTTTTCGTTCCGGCTACGGGATTCATGATAAATAATAATTGTTTCATGTTGTTTTTGGTGTACCTGCCTTTCTTTTCCAATAAAATCGGAAAGTGATCCATTCTGCTAAAAGACAGACGGGGATGGCTGCAAAGATATCTACCACCGAATGTTGTTTGACAAACGCGACGGAGATACATACAAAGAAGCAAAATATAGTAATAAAGATTTTGCACCATTTTGATGCAGATTGTTCCTTCAGCCAAGTGGAGGCAATCCCTACGGAATAGGCTACATGCAGGGAAGGGCAGACATTGGTGCTGGTGTCAAATGTATACAGAAAACGAATAATGTCTGTAAAAATATTGTCCCGCAAAAATTCAGTTGGGCGCAAGTCCTGGCGATTGGGAAAAATAATATAAATTACCATTGCGGTAATCTGTGTGACAATGATAAATTTCATCAGGTTTTTAAAGTTATCCGGGTTGTAAAGCATAAAATAGAGCAGAGAAAATACAATCAATGCATACCAGCCCACATAGGGGATGACAAAGTATTCACAAAAAGGAATCACATCATCCAGAAAACAGTGGACCGGGTAGCAACGCTCCCAGGGAATTAAGTTTTCTGTCAGGAAGTACAAGGTAAAATATCCAACCCATCCCAACAAATATAATAAGTGATGAAATTGTGGTTCTCTCAGTTTGGATAACCGAAATGTACGGTAATCTACAACAGGTTTTCTCATTTGTTATCTCCTTCCGGGCCGGATACCGGCACCTTCGTTACATCTTTATTGGTCAGGTAATATCTCTTAGGGATATTCCGATAGGGTACTACAGTGTGCAGCGGCAGCGCCCTTGCCATATCTGTTATTTCGGATGATAAATAAGCTGAAATTCGTTTTCTTTCTTCTTCAATCGCATTTTCGCTATTATATACTATGCCTGCCCCAATGTAAAGTTTCCTTAACTTAGGTGCGATATATAAGGGCGCAAAGGTCAGAGAGATGCCGGTCTGTTTATAGTAGAGTTTTGCCACATCTACAAAGTTTTCCTGAAATTGGTACAGTATATTATTATATTTTTCATCCCTTTCAGGAAATATGAGGATATTTTTCTCTTCCTTTAACATTTTTATTGTCGTTTTAAATGTTGACATAATGCGCATATCCCGGTATACGCCAATGGTTCTGGCATTGTTAAAGATGCACACGGAAAGAGGCGCAATCAGATGGGAAAGGATCTTGTAAAAAGGATGCGTCCATCTCGGTTTTTGGGCCCAGAAGTCCTCAAAAGCATAATCAGGTACTTCTTTAAGGTGCATCATCTGTCCTGCACACCATGTATAGCAATTTTTCGGAAGAAAAAGTTCACCCGCAATTGGTCCATTCATTTGACAATGGTTGCCTACAATAATAGTATTGTCTGAAGGAAGATTTTCAATACCAACAATTTCCATTTTTCCATAAAACAGGCGTACCAGACATTTAATAATCTTAAAAATTAGAGATGTTTCTTTTTTCAAAACAGGCATAGCTCCTTGTAATTCATTTTTTGGTATAAAAACTATTATATCACATTGTCAATTTTGAGGAAATCATGTACAATAATAGAAAGTGTAAAAAATATATTAAATATTTATAAACCAAGGATACAAATGGAGGTTTTTATGTTTGGAAAAAGACCTGATGGACGAAGGATACGTAGTGTTGACCCGATACAGTTGATTACCGGTTTTATGATGAAGAAACGGTATGATTCCATGAATATGTATGAGGACACCATCAATTGTGCTGCATGGGATCAATATATTAAGGAGAAAGAGGCACAAGGGATAAAAATGGGCTATATGCATATTTTTATTGCGGGGGTAGTGCGAATGCTGGCGCTAAAACCCCGGTTGAACCGGTTTGTGATGAACGGAAAGATCTATGCCAGACCTAAAATATGGGTAAGCTTTACCATTCATCC
Organism: Acetatifactor sp.; assembly: GCA_045544275.1. Taxonomy (GTDB): domain Bacteria; phylum Bacillota; class Clostridia; order Lachnospirales; family Lachnospiraceae; genus Acetatifactor. Next base: position 14,017 of record JAZPYS010000110.1, read on the forward strand.
GGAATTACATATTGACAGTCCGGATACCACCATTAAATTAGAGTTTGAAGGAACAGAGTCTATTTTGGAGATTGCAGAAAAAATTAATGAAGCAATCCGAAAGGAAACTGTCCTGAGGAAAGAGGAGAATGATACGGACAAAATGGTGCGGGTGCTGACTGCACTTCCGTCATGTGTATTAAATGTGGTCGCTGCTGTGTTGATGTGGATGGATCGTCATAATATGCTTCCGAAGTCCATTATTGAATTCAGTCCCTTCCATACGTCTTTCTACATTACCAATTTAAAATCCTTAGGAATCAATCATGTATTCCACCATACTTGTGAATTCGGTACCAATGGCCTCTTTTTTGCAATGGGAAAAGAGAAAAATGTTCCGGTGGCAGAAAAGGGTAAGGTGGAGATTCAGAAACATATGCCATTTAGTCTGGTGTCTGATGAGCGTTTTTGTGACGGCCTGTATTTTGCACTGGCTTTGAGAGAGTTCCGCAAGATCATGAAGAATCCGGCATCTTTGGAAAAGCCGCTGGAGAAGAAGGTGGAAGATATAGAGTAAATAAGGAAGGTGATCTATGACCCCAATACATAGTGCCATTGTAAATGGTGATGTGGAAAAAGTAAAAGAATTGTTGGAATGGGAACCGGGCCTGATTGATGAGATGGATGAAAATGGGGTGCTCATGGCACTTTTGGCTGCAAAAACAGGCAATCTGCCTTTGCTCAGATATATTGTGGAGTACTCCAGAGCCAGTATGAATATTTATGACAGCAATCATCAAAGTATTCTGCATTATGGAACCATGTCCGGTAATCTGCAGGTATGCAGGTATCTGGTGGAAAAGGTGGGGATGTCCCCGGTAGAAGGGGATTTGAATCTGGTGACACCCTATGAACTGGCAGACTTGCTGGGTGCACAGGAGAGGGCCGGACTGGTATCAAAGAATGCCGGGAGAACGAACGGTCAGGCAGATTATCAGGGAATTTTGCAATATTATGAGAGTATTGTAGCGGCGCCTCTTTCTGCTATGTACAAAAATCCCATCAGAACCGGGTTTTTCCCGGATCCTTCCATTGTCAGAGTGGACAATGATTACTACATGGTAAATTCTACGTTTATTTATTTTCCATGTATTCCGGTGTCTCATTCAACAGATCTGATTCACTGGGAAATCATAGGCTATGCCATTACAAATCCGGAGTGGGCTATGCTAAATGAGCTGGAAGGCGGAAGAGGTTTTTGGGCACCGGATATTTCTTATTATAAGGGCAGGTTTTATATCACCGCAACTTATCGTCTGAATGATGATGGGTGTGTTTACCGTAAGCAGATTGTAGTCAGTTCGGATAAGCCTGAGGGGCCATACAGTAAACCGGCAATCATTGATGAGGATGGTATCGATCCGTCTATTTTTAACGATGATGATGGCAGAAGATATATGCTTTTAAATCGTGGGGCCAGGATTTTTGAATTAAATGAAGATGCTACGAAGCAAATTTCTGAAGCGGAGATGCTGTATTACGGAGATCATAAGCGGGCGCCGGAAGGCCCTCATCTATTAAAAAAAGATGGTTATTATTATCTGTTTGAGGCAGAGGGTGGCACCGGACCGGGACATCGGATTACCGTTTCCAGAAGCAGGACTCTGAAGGGCAGGTATGAGCCATGTCCTTACAATCCGATCATGCGTCAGCAGGATGAAGCCGCCATGATCCAAAGATGCGGACACGGCAAGCCGGTTCAGACCCAGAACGGGCAGTGGTATATGGTTTATCTGTGTGGAAGGAAGATCGTAGGGAAGAATGGGGAGCAGTGCAGTATGTTAGGGCGTGAGACTGCATTAGATCCTATCACATGGACGGCGGATGGATGGCCCATTGTCAATCAGCTGAATGGACCGTCATGTCTGCAGATCAAGCCGGATCTGCCAGTGAGTGTGACGGGACAGCTTCACAATATATCGGGACAGTTTACAGCAGGAGACGATGATGCGCATGTGGGTTTCGATGAAAAGACCTTGTATCAGAATTGGATGTTCGTACGGGCGCCGGAAGCAGATGGTTATAGGATTGCAGAGGGAAAATTGATTTTAAAGGGAAGTCGTAAGGACCTAAATTCCATGTATGCCAGAAACATTCTGTTACGCAGACAGACGGACTTTTCCTTCGAGGCAAAGTGTAAGATGCAGCTGCCGGATTTAAAAACTGGTCAGGATGCCGGAGTGACTTGCTATTATGATGAGAATACCAATCTGAAGTTTGGAGTGTTCTGTGATACCAATGGTCTGTATGTGAAGGTGCAGGAGAAAATCGGAGAGCAAGTGATTACACATCCTGCAAAAAGGATTGACGATGCCGCTAAGACCATTATTTTTCAAATTGCAGCAGATGGATTTAGACGCTGTTTTATGTACAGCCTTGACGGTGCATCTTTTGAACATGCCGCTTATCTGGACAATGTTTACTATCTCTGCGATGAAGGCTTGAAAAAAGGCAAACGATTTACCGGTGCCATGCTGGGAATGTACGCCCATGCAGGTGAAGATGCAGAAAAGCCGCTGTATGTTACATACGAAAATTTCACATATGAGAGAGTAATTGCTATTTACACATATAAAATAAACGAAAAGGAAGGATAACTTATGAAACTTGTAATTATTGAACCATTGGGAGTGGAAGAACAGAAGTTGTTGGGACTGGCAAAAGAGAAGCTAAGTGACAGAGTGGAGATCGTGTACTACAACACCAGAGTGACGGATACCGAAACTTTGGTAGAGCGTGCAAAGGAAGCAGATATTTTAGCATTTTCCAACCTGCCATTTAAGAAAGAAGTCCTTGAGAATTGTCCGAATCTGAAGCTGATCTCTGTAGCATTTACAGGGGTGGATCATGTGGCTATGGATTACTGTAGGGAAAGAGGCATCATGGTATGCAATTGTGCAGGCTATTCCAACACGGCAGTTTCTGAACTGGTATTTGGTCTGGCTTTGAGTCTGTATCGTTACATCCCACAGTGTAATGAAGTGATCAGACAGGGAGGAGACAAGACCGGATTAATAGGTCTGGAGCTGGAAGGCAAGAAATTTGGCGTTGTGGGCATAGGAGCCATCGGCACCAGAACAGCTATGCTTGCAAAAGCATTCGGATGCGAAGTTTACGGTTATAACAGAACGCCAAAGCAGATGGATGGCGTGACCATGACAGATTTAGACACCTTATTGAGTGAATGTGATATCGTATCCCTCCATGTGCCTCTGAATGACAGTACAAGAGGTTTGATCAATGCGGATAAGTTGGCATTGATGAAGCCGAATGCAATTTTGATCAACACTGCAAGAGGTCCCGTAGTGGATTCTGCAGCACTGGCAGCAGCATTAAAGGAAGGTAAAATTGCAGGGGCAGCTGCGGATGTATTTGAAATCGAGCCTCCACTGCCTACAGATCATCCACTGCTTAATTGTCCAAACCTGATTGCAACTCCTCACGTGGCATTTGCAACCAAGGAAGCATTGTACAAGAGAGCGATCATTGTCTTTGATAATATTGTGAAGTATTTGGATGGATGTCCACAGAATATTATGTAAAATATATGTAAAATGAATGTAAAATGAATGTAAAATAATCATTGACAAAATATATATCAAATGTTATCTTCTTTTTATTAACATGGGGTAGAAGGAGAAATGGGTATGGAGTTAATTGATTATTTAAGAGAGTTGAATATGGCATCTATTGTATTCCGGATCATTTTAGCCATTATCGTTGGGGGCGTGATCGGTATGGAACGAGGCAGAAAGCATCGTCCGGCAGGATTGCGTACCTACATATTGGTGTGTTTAGGTGCGGCACTGGTTATGATGACGAATCAGTTTGTTTACGTGGAGTTCAATGCCAGTGATCCGGTAAGACTTGGTGCGCAGGTAATTAGCGGCATCGGTTTTTTAGGTGCAGGAACGATTGTACTGACCGGTAAGAGCCAAATTAAGGGACTGACCACAGCGGCAAGTCTTTGGGCAGCAGCATGTATCGGTTTAGGAATCGGCATCGGCTTCTATGAAGGTGCGATTTTTGGAGGTCTTGCAATTGTATTTACAGTATCAGGCTTACAGCGGTTTGATAACTGGATGCACAAGAATTCCAGATATTTAGAGCTGTACATAGAGTATAATGAAGGGAAAAATGCGTTCAGTGATTTTCTGCAGTATGCAAAGGAGAATTATTTTGAAATTTCCAACATTCAGATAAGCAAGGATGAGTATTATAGCAGAGAAAAGGGCAAGCAGAGAACCGTCAGCTATATTCTGACTGCAAAGAGTACGATAAAACGTTCACATGCGGAAATGATCAATACCCTGATGCAGGCAAAAGGAATTCAGTTTATTGAAGAATTGTAATTGACAAGTCAAAGATAAAGTGCTACAATGTTTTCGATACAGAGATTAGGAGACGTATCAAAATGAGAGGAGTGCCCTCTTATTTTGGTATGTCTTCTTTGCGTTAAGGAGAAAAAAGTATGTATGATGTGGCGATAATCGGTGCCGGTGTTACCGGTGGTATGATTGCAAGAGAGTTATCCCGATATGATCTGAAGATCTGCATTTTAGAAAAGATGAATGATGTGGCTATGGGGGCTACCAGAGCCAATTCAGCCATCGTTCATGCAGGTTTTGATGCAAAGGAAGGATCCAACAAGGCAAAGTTTAATGTAAAAGGCTCCGAGATGATGGAGAAGGTAGCAGAGGAATTAGGTGTAAAGTATAAAAGAAATGGTTCTTTAGTCATCGGTTTCAATGAAGAAGATAAGAAAGAAATTGAGAATCTTTATGAAAGAGGCTGCAAGAACGGTGTAAAGAATCTTCAGATTCTAGATAAGAAGGCTGTACATGAATTAGAACCAAACCTTTCTGAACCGGTAGAATGTGCATTATATGCCCCCACAGGTGCCATTATCTGTCCGTACGAACTGACTATCGCTGCAGTAGGAAACGCGATGGACAATGGTGCAGAGTTGAAAACTAATTTCGCAGTGGCAGGTCTGGAAAGAAAAGGGGACGGTTATGAAGTAAAGGCTGCTGATGGGCAGAGCGTGACTGCACGTATTGTCATCAATGCGGCAGGGCTTTATGCAGATGAGATCGCGGCTATGGCAGGAGATACCTCTTTTACAATTCATCCAAGACGGGGCGAGTACATACTTTTAGATAAAGAATGTGGCGACATTGTATCCCATACGATTTTCAGAACACCTTCCAAGATGGGTAAGGGTATTCTGGTAACTCCTACTGTTGACGGCAACCTGTTAACAGGTCCTACTTCAGTGGATATGACAGATAAGGAAGATACCGCGACTACCGCAGAAGGTTTTGCACAGGTTATCAAGGAAGCGCTGGAAAATGTCAGCTGCATTCCTTACGGCAAGACCATTACCTCTTTCTGTGGTTTGCGTGCTACAGGCAGTACAGGTGACTTCGTGATCAATGCTCCTGTGGAAGGTTTTATCAATGTGGCAGGCATAGAATCACCGGGGCTTTCCTCAGCACCTGCAATCGCTGAGTATGTGGCCGGATTGGTTGCTGCCCAGGGTATCGAACTGGTTGCAAAGGCCGATTTTAATCCTTACAGAGCACCCATGCATCACTTCAGAGAGGCTTCTATAGAAGAAAAGATGGAAGTGATTCGAAAAGATAAGTCATATGGGAAGATTGTTTGCCGCTGCGAAGGTATTTCTGAGGGTGAAATCCTTGCAGCACTCCGTACCAATCCGAAAGCAACGGATTTGGACGGCGTAAAGAGAAGAACCAGATCACAGATGGGACGCTGCCAGGGCGGATTCTGCTCGCCTCATATTGTGGAAATGATCGCAGCAGAGTTGAATATTCCTGTAGAAAAAGTGACCAAGTCAGGCGGCAACTCATATGTGAATGTATCCAGAACTAAGGAGGAATTGTAAGATGACTGATTTAGTGATTATTGGCGGCGGACCGGCGGGCATGAGTGCAGCTGTAGAAGCATATAACAATGGTATCAGAGATATCCTGATTTTAGAAAGAGATAAAAGTTTAGGAGGTATCTTACAGCAGTGTATTCACAATGGCTTCGGCCTGCACAAGTTTGGTGAAGAGTTGACCGGTCCGGAATATGCTTGGAAATATGAGCAGAAGGTACGTGAGCTTGGCATTCCTTTTAAATTAGGAACCATGGTTTTGGACATTACAGAAGATAAAGTGATCACAGCCACCAATGAGGAAGACGGTATTTTCCAGATCCAGGCTCGTGCTATTGTACTGGCTATGGGATGCAGAGAACGTTCCAAAGGTGCATTGAACATTGCCGGCAGCAGACCGGCCGGTATCTATAGTGCAGGTACTGCTCAGAAATATGTAAATAAAATGGGTTATATGACGGGCAAAGAAGTTGTTATTTTGGGCTCCGGTGACATCGGTCTGATCATGGCACGCCGTATGACCCTCGAGGGTGCAAAGGTCCTCGCCGTCGTCGAGCTTTCTCCCTACTCCAACGGTTTGAACCGTAACATCGTTCAGTGTCTGAACGACTACGATATTCCTCTCTACCTCTCCCACACCATTACCAATATCGTCGGTAAGACTCGTGTGGAAAAGGTCGTGATCAGCGAGGTGGACGGCTTTACGCCTATCCCCGGCACTGAGATCGAATTTGAGTGCGACACCGTACTCCTCTCTGTCGGTCTGATCCCCGAAAACGAGATCTCCATCCGCGCAGGCGTCACCATTGACCCCCGCACCCGCGGTGCCGTTGTTTATGAGAACATGATGACCTCCGTCGATGGTGTCTTTGCTTCCGGTAATGTCGTTCATGTCCATGACCTGGTCGACTTTGTTACCGGTGAGAGTATCCGCGCAGGTGCTGCCGCCGCGGAATATGCCGCAGGCAAGCGCATCAGCGGACGTGTCATTAACGTGGTGCCCCAGCCCGGCGTTAACTACACCGTTCCCCAGAAGATCCGCCCCGAGAACATCGAAAAGAGCGCCGAGATCTTCTTCCGCACCAATAAGGTCAGAGGCAATTCCGTCATCCGCGTGACCTCCGGCGGCGCCAAGGTTGCCGAGTTCAAGCGTGAGCACATGGCTCCCGGTGAGATGGAAAAGATCACCCTTCCGAAGGTTCTGCTGGACCGCTGCGGCGATTCCATCGAGATCGTCGTTGAGGATGCCTGAGAAAGTTGAGGTACCAAGCATATGAAAGAATTGATTTGTATCGTTTGTCCCAAGGGCTGTCACCTGAAGGTAGACGAAAATGATAACTACAGCGTCACGGGCAACGATTGCCCCCGCGGCGCGGAATACGGCAAAAAGGAGCTGACCGCTCCTACCCGTGTCATCACCTCCACCGTCAAGGTTCGCGGCGGTCTTTACTCCCGCTGCCCCGTCAAGAC
>JAZPYS010000111.1:0-2259 GCA_045544275.1 Acetatifactor sp.
CGAGTTTAGCTTTGAACTGCGCTGTAAAATTTCTTCTTGTACGAGACATAATTTTATCCTTCTTTCTAATTGATAATAAGAGTATATCAAATTCATTAAGATTTGTCTCAGGAAGTGTCTTAAATTATGATACCATTATAGTTCCAGTATGGGCAATTTCAGCATTTAGCAGGTGGTTATCTGAATTACCATATAAGGAATCCAGATTTAACACCGTATTAAATTCAATTATTCATATACAACCGTAATTCTTTCGCTGCCGGTCACCTCGCTGTAACCACTTTCTTCAGTAATCGTAGGCAATCCGGTAGTTTCATCCACCGGAAATGACTCAATATAATTTGCAAGAACCATATAATCCTCTGCAACATAGTCCAACACATTAACCGCTCCGCTTAACATGGCAAAGCCTCCACCCAGATCACGGAGTGTATAATTATAGCCTGCCAGGTGATATTCTGCATTCAGATCCAAAGGTTCATATTTTCCGGTCTCACGGTTCAAAACCAAAACATCTCTGACCCGATAACCATCGGTTGGTGGTCCAACCCAAACATCTTTTTCGTCTGCCTGCACGGTGGAATCCCGTGTCAGATCCAGCGTATATCTTAAACCGGACACATGTAACAGGCTTCCATTTTCACCGCTTCCGTCAGCAGAGATTCCTTTACTCCCCCATTCCAATGCGTCGAGAATCTGCTGACCTGTAACCTGCAACAGACAAGCCACATTTCCGAAAGTATGGATTTCCTTGCAGCTAAAATAGGTCAACTCCCCTGTAATAGCTTCGTTTCGAATACCTCCACCATTCATTACTGCGATGTCCACATCCATGCCCATATCATCAAACAGGTAGTATAGGGCATCTGCCGAAAAATCTCCGGTGTTGGTTCCCTGCTTGCGAACCAGTCGGTTGCCTGATTCATCATAATTATCAAGAGTAATCTGCGCATAACCGATCACTTCGCCCAGCAATCCGTTCACTTCTGCAATCCATCCATCCTCAAGAGTACTGACCGATGCATCCGGTGTCAGATCTGTCAATTTCTCAGCAGTCAAAAGTTCTGTGCTGATACTTCCATCCGTTTCGATAGTCAGCTTACCCACTGCATCCAGATAAGATCCGGTCTGTGTCAGCACTACAGCATTTCCATTTTTATCCGCCAGTTTTTCCATTTCTATCGTGGTATGGGAATGTCCGTCGATGAAAGCATCCAATCCGGCAGTATTTTCAATCAAGGCACGGCTTGTCCATGGACCGGAGGATGCGTCCACTCCCAAATGACCAAGTGCAATCACATAGTCCGCACCGGCTCTCTTCGCCTCATCAATGGCACTCTGAGTGGCTGCATACAAGGCACTTCCATCTGTTCCCGCATCAATTCCATATATGTAATTCCCCTCATCATCCTGAAAATACGTCGGAGAGGAAGATGTGATAGTCTCCGGAGTAGTGATGCCCACAAAGGCAATCTTCTTACCGGCAGCCTCCAGCATCACAAAACTGTCCAATACCAATTCGCCTGCCGTTGTCTCTTTCTCATGGCGGAAATTACAGGATACATAAGGAAAGTCCGCTGCTTCCACAGCTGTCAGACATCCCTCCATTCCATAATCAAATTCATGATTGCCCAGTGTTGCTACGTCATAGCCTGCTGCGTTCATCAATTCGATGATGGCTGCACCCTCATCCATGCCTCCATAGGCAGTTCCCTGCAAATGGTCACCGGCGTCCACCAAAAGTGCATTTTCAGTGCCGCTTTTCAGGGCGGCCACCTTAGAGTAAGATAATCCCGGTTCCTCACCCATATGATTATCAATATAGCTGTGAATATCATTGGTGTAATATACAATAATCTGCTCTGTCCGATCTCTGCAAAGGAAAAAGCCGGCCAATAGCACTGCTGTCAAAAGCAGAAGTAGTATAAGAATTTTTTTTCGTTTCATTTTTTTGTTTACCATAAATGTATCTCCACCATCCTTTTTTATATATTCAAAATAAGCATTATCTGTTATAGACAGATAATGCTTATTTTATGGCAACTATTCTATAATCCGGCTATCTAAATAAAGTGCATCTTTACAGATATCTATCCGATTATTCCAACAAACAGCACCATCAACATTCTCATCAATGTCCCATGCCGCATTTCCAAATTCATCTATAAAAACTGTATTAAATTTATTTTTATCCTCCAGTACTTCAAAAACGCCTTGCAACTGATCATGCATGTCATAAACCTTTTTTTCACCATTATC
>JAZPYS010000112.1:0-6520 GCA_045544275.1 Acetatifactor sp.
GTGGCAGATATGCGAAGGTTTCGGGAATATGAGGCAAATCTAAGCATGCAGTTTCAGGTGCCGGTGATCACTACGGTGGTCTGCACAGCAGATGCAGGAAAACGTAGAGACAGTCTGAAGGAAGGTATCAATACATACCGGGTAGAATGGGTATAAACAAGTTGCTGAATCGCTGGATAAGGAAGAAGTGAAGAAATTGCAGGCGATTCTATATACCTTTGCGGTAAAATTTTTGAAGGAAAATGAATTGGATAAGGTAAAGGGGGAAATGAGTATGTCATATTTGGGACAGATGATATTTGAAGATGGTGTTGCAGCCGGTGAGGCACGTGGGGTAGAACGTGGAATTGCACAGGGAATTGCACAGGGTAATATGCAGATGTTAGTTGCATTAGTAAAAGATGGTATTCTTAAAGTCGAGGAAGCGGCAAAACGTTTGGGTATATCTGAAACAGAGTTTGAAGAGCGAATGAAGAAAGAATAACGTGTATAAAAAAGGAACTGACATGCTGCTGTTTCAGTTCCTTTTTTGACTTAAATTGATTAACCGCACATATATTCACCGAATATGTATATTCTTAATCGCCCAGATCCTCAGTGCCTTTGCGTTAGTGCTGATCTTCTCCAAAGAGTCCAGAATATTCTGAAATGTCTGTTTCTCTGACTCATCAATATACCCATCCTCAGAAATAGAGATAAGGGAAGAGCGGAGTGTGTCGATATCTTTGAGGGAACCCAGCACCTTTAGTGCGAGACGGTCGAAGTCATCGATGGTGACTTCCCGAACGCTGTTTTTGCCGATAGGGCATTCTCTTGCACAATAGGCATTGCAGAGTTCCGGTGTATTGTAGGCTAAAGCCATAGCCTTTACTTCTTCCGGGTAGGGGGCGATGGTGTCCAATTCAATACGTGCCAGTCTGGTGCGGTCTATGCCTATAATTTCAGCAGCTTTTTCTCTGCTGGTAAAGTCTGAATTTGTTTCAGCAGCTTCGCTGCGTGCCTGATAATACATGTTGTCGGCTGCTTTTGTTGCTTTCTTACTCATTGAGGTAATCCTTCCTTTCTGAAACCGGAGTAAACCAATTCCTTCCCCAATCTCATGGATTTAAAACAGATAATATAAGTTTAGTGCATAGACAAGAATTTGTAAAGTTTATTTATAAATTAGTTGAGTCTAAAGTTGAAATTTGATAGAATAGGTTTAGAATTTTTGCGTGAACGGAGGTTTTTGTTATGGGTTTGATAAAAGCAGCAAAAGACACAGTGAAATCATTATTGGCAGACCAGTGGAGAGAGTATTTTTATTGTGATGCTCTTTCAAATGATATATTGGCAGTGAAAGGAAGAAAAAGGGTTACAAATGGACGTAACAGCAACAAAGGCAGTGACAATATCATCAGCAATGGTTCTGTCATTGCGGTCAATGAAGGACAATGCATGATGATCGTGGAGCAGGGGGAAATCGTAGAGTTTACCGCCGAGGCAGGGGAATTCATGTATGATTCTTCAACCGAACCGAGTCTGTTCTATGGGGATTTGGAAACCAATATCAAAAATACATTTGAAACAGCTGCTAAGAGATTTGTTTTCGGCGGCAATACGGGCAAGGATCAGAGGGTATATTATTTTAATATCAAGGAAATTTTCAGCAATCTCTTTGGTACGCCAAATCCGGTGCCTTTCCGGGTGGTGGATATGAATATCGGTCTGGATGTGGATATTGCCATCAGATGTAATGGAGAGTATTCTTATAAGATTACGGATCCCATTTTATTCTACAAAAATGTGTGCGGCAACGTGGAGGATGAATTTTCAAGAACCAGGATTGCAGGTCAGTTGAAGGCCGAGCTTTTGACAGCATTGCAGCCGGCATTTGCAAGGATTTCTGCTATGGGTGTGCGTTACAGCGCTGTTCCTGCACATACCATGGAGTTGACAGATGCGTTGAAGGTAGAACTTTCCCAGAAGTGGAGTCGGACTCGTGGTATTGAAATCGTATCTGTTGCTATCAATGGTATGAAGGCATCAGAAGAAGATGAAGAGATGATTAAAACACTTCAGAAGACAGCTGTTATGCGTAACCCTAATATGGCAGCAGCGACGCTGGTGGAGGCACAGGCAGAAGCTATGAAGGCGGCAGCTTCTAATACAGCTACAGGTCCTATGATGGCATTTGCAGGCATGAATATGGCAAATCAGGCCGGTGGAATGAATGCCAACACGTTGTTTGCTATGGGAGCAGGTCAGGTTCAGAATGTACCCAATGCAGCAGCCATGGGCTTTGGGGGCGGAGCATTTGTCCAGCCCAAAGCTGCGGTATCCGGCTGGACCTGTAGCTGCGGTTCTGTCAACAAGGGGAAATTCTGTCCGGAATGTGGTGCGAAAAAGCCGGCGGGAGTGCCATTATACAAGTGCGACAAGTGCGGATGGGAGCCGGAAAATCCCCAGAATCCGCCGAAATTCTGCCCGGAATGCGGAGATGTGTTTGATGCGGAGGATTTAAGATAGATATATGAGTATTTATGATACATTAAATAAAGAGCAGAAGGAAGCGGTCCTTCATACGGAGGGGCCACTCTTGCTGCTTGCCGGTGCAGGCTCCGGCAAGACTAGAGTGCTGACCCATAGGATTGCTTATCTGATCGATGAAATGGGGGTAAATCCCTGGAATATTCTGGCCATCACCTTTACGAATAAGGCGGCAGAAGAAATGCGGGAACGTGTGGATAATATCGTAGGATTTGGTGCAGATCAGGTATGGGTGGCAACTTTTCATGCAACCTGCGTAAGAATTTTGCGCAGGTATATTGATCGTTTAGGATTTGACAACAATTTTACCATTTATGATACAGATGACCAGAAGACCGTTATGAAGGATATCTGTAAGCGATTTGAAATCGATACCAAGCAGATGAAGGAGCGAGCACTGCTGAGTGCTATTTCCTCGGCAAAGGATGAGTTGATCTCGCCCTTAGAATACGAAATGAAGGCCATGGGAGATTTCCGCAAAAAGAAGATTGCTTCCGTGTATAAGGAATATCAGGCAGTGTTGAAGAACAATAATGCGCTGGATTTTGATGACATTTTAGTGAAAACGGTGGAATTATTCAAGGCAAGTCCGGAGATACTGACACAGTATCAAAATCGTTTTAAGTACATTATGGTGGATGAGTATCAGGATACGAACACGGCACAGTTTGAATTGATCAGACTTTTGGCTGAGAAACACCGCAATTTGTGCGTGGTAGGGGATGATGATCAGTCTATTTATAAATTTCGCGGGGCCAATATCCGCAATATTTTAGATTATGAAAAAGTGTATCCGGATGCCAAAGTCATCAAATTAGAGCAGAATTATCGTTCCACCCAGAATATTTTGGATGCCGCAAATGCGGTGATCAGCAATAACGTGGGTCGTAAGGAGAAGTCGCTCTGGACTGAGAAAGAAAGCGGTGCAAGAGTCCACTACAGGCCGTTTGACAACGCTTTCGAGGAAGCGGAGTTTGTAGCTTATGATATTGCTTCAAAAGTCCGCAGTGGTCAGTGCGGTTATGGGGATTGTGCGATTCTTTACCGTACAAATGCCCAGTCCCGTCTGTTGGAAGAGCGTTTTGTACTGGCAGGGCTGCCTTACAATGTGATCGGCGGTACCAACTTCTATGCTCGTCAGGAAATCAAGGATGTGCTGGCGTATTTAAAGACCATTGACAACGGCAGGGATGATCTGGCAGTGAAACGTATCCTCAATGTACCGAAGCGTGGTATCGGTGCAGCATCTATTTCCAAGGTGCAGGAGTATGCCCAGATGAAGGGCATCAGCTTTTATGAGGCATTGAAGGAAGGGGATCAAATTGCTTCCCTGGGCAAAGCATATGCCAAAATAGAACCTTTTGTGACCATGATCCAGAACTTCCGGACAAAGGCGGAATATTACGGCATCGAGGATATGGTTCGTGATGTGGTGGAGATCGTAGGTTACAAAGACTATCTGCAGAGTCTGAATGAGGATGATGAGAAAACCCAAGAGAGAATTGGCAACGTGGAAGAATTGTTCAGCAAGGCGGTTGCTTATGAACAGACGCACGATGAACCGACTTTAAGTGAGTTTTTGGAGGAAATTGCATTGGTTTCCGATGTAGACAATATGGATGATAAAAATGACCGTATCCGTCTCATGACGCTGCACAGTGCAAAGGGGCTGGAATTCCCTTATGTATATTTGACCGGTATGGAAGATGGTCTTTTTCCCAGCTATATGTCCATTACAGCAGATGATCAGTCTGAGCTGGAGGAAGAGAGGCGTCTGGCATATGTGGGAATTACCAGAGCCATGGAGGAATTGACACTGACCTATGCACAGGCACGTATGATCAGAGGAGAGACCCAGTACAATGCAGTCAGCAGATTTGTCAGGGAGATTCCGGAAAACCTCATGGACAATAAGCTTCCGGTTATCAGGCGCTGGGGCGAAGAACGCCGGCGTGAAGAGACGATCAGACAGGTAGAGGAAATGATTGATTTCAGACCCAAAGCCGTATTGAAACCAAAGGTGACTGCACAGGCGGTAAAACCGTTTATTGCACAGGGGATTGGTGATCTGAACCGTGTGGCGGGAATTAAACGAGGTGTAGATTTGGAAAAAGATACCACTTTAGATTATGATAAGGGTGATCGTGTTCGTCATATGAAGTATGGAGAAGGGACAGTGTTGGAAATTACCAGAGAACCGAGGGATTATAAGGTAACAGTCATGTTTGATAAGGCCGGTCAGAAGATTATGTACGCATCTTTTGCAAAATTGAAAAGAGTGTAGTAAAAGTGAGTGTTTTGTGGTATTCTAAAAGTGTTAAAGGAGGAGTTAATAATGGCTAATTTATGTGATTTACTAAAAAAAGAAGAGAAGAAAGAAAGTAATGTGTTATTATGGGTGCTGGCAATCATCGGCGCAGTTGCTGCAGTTGCTGCTATCGCATATGCAGTGTATCGTTACATGACTCCTGATTATCTGGAAGATTTTGAAGATGAATTTGAAGAAGAGGATGATCTGGCTGTTGAGGAAGCATTAGTAGAAGACGAAGAAGATATCTTCGTGGATGAAGGGGAAATCTAAGCATATGAAAAAAGGACAGGTTTGCGTTGGTGTCGTGGAACGTGTTGACTTTCCAAACAAAGGTATCGTGAAGGTGGGAGAGGAGACATGTGTTGTAAAGAACAGCCTGCCCGGACAGAAGATAGAGCTTGGTATCAACAAAATCAGAAAGGGGAAGGCGGAAGGCCGTTTGTTGCAGGTACTGGAAAAGTCACCGTTGGAAACAGGCGAACCGTGTTCCCATTTTGGTGTGTGTGGCGGATGTACATATCTTTCGCTGCCTTATGAAGAACAGCTCCGTATCAAGTCCGAACAGGTAAAGAAGCTTTTGGATCAGGTACTTTGCAGACAGCAGGGGTCTTATGTCTGGGAAGGTATCAAAGGCAGTCCAAAAGCCTATGAATATCGAAATAAAATGGAGTTTTCTTTTGGGGATGAAGTAAAAGACGGTCCGCTTTCCCTTGGTATGCACAAGAGAGGCAGCTTTTATGATGTGGTGTTCGTGGACGACTGCAAGATCGTGGATCAAGATTACCGCAATATTCTGCAGATTGTACTGCAGTATTTCAGTGAGAGAAAGGTGTCTTTTTATCATAGACTACGTCATGAAGGTTTCCTGCGTCATTTGCTGGTACGAAAGGCTGCAAAAACAGGAGAGATTTTGATTGCACTGGTGACTTCTACCCAGTCACCGTATGGCATGGAAGCATCAGCAGAAGGAGGAGAAATCAGTGCACTGGTGAACGGTTTTAAGAATGCTTTGTTAGAAGCCCAGGCAAATGGTACATTTGATGGAAAGATCGCAGGGATCCTGCATATCTTCAATGACTCTATTGCAGATGTGGTAAAGAGTGACCGTACAGATATCCTTTATGGTAATGACTACTTTTACGAGGAACTGTTGGGATTGAAATTTAAGATATCCACATTCTCATTCTTCCAGACCAATTCCTATAGTGCAGAAGTGCTTTACAGCACAGCCCGTGAATATGTGGGTGATATCAGTGGTCAGGGTGCAGGCGGTAAGGCTCCCGTGGTATTTGATTTGTACAGTGGTACCGGCACCATCGCACAGTTGATGGCACCTGTGGCTGGGAAGGTCATTGGCGTAGAAATCGTGGAAGAGGCTGTGGAAGCGGCAAAAAAGAATGCCAGGTTAAATGGGCTGGATAACTGTGAATTTATCGCCGGTGATGTGCTGAAAGTGTTAGATGATATCGAAGAAAAACCGGATATGATCATTTTAGATCCGCCTCGAGATGGAATCCACCCCAAGGCATTGCCTAAGATCATCGATTATGGTGTGGACAGGATCGTCTATATTTCCTGCAAGCCTACCAGCCTGGTGAGAGACCTGGAAGTATTCCTTGAAAGAGGATATCAGGTGGAGAAGGCGGTGGCTGTGGATCAGTTTCCATGGACGGCAAACGT
>JAZPYS010000113.1:0-16821 GCA_045544275.1 Acetatifactor sp.
TTTCGTTTGTAGTACCTTTTACAGCAAATGAAGGTGAACGACTGGAAATTCCGGTTCGTGCATATAAAGATGGTGTAGTAAAAGAACAGAAGCCATATCTGGAGGTAAGTGGAAACATCATGGATGATATCCGATACAGGATCAAATAGTAATACGGAAAGGGGATCAGCTTAGGCTGATCCTTCTTTGTTAAATGACAATAAAATGTAAGCAACAATGGAGAGTGCCACAGGTGGAATCTATAGCAGAATTTAAGAACTTGCCCTAAGTCCCGATTTTTTATAAGGGAGCTTGCATGAAATATTGGGAAAATGGAAAAGAGTATAATAATCATTAGAAAATAAGGAGGTATTTTGCATGGAGAATAGAATTATAGAAACAGAAATGCTTGAAGCATATGAGAATTGCTTAAGAGATAACGAAAAAAGCAAGGCAACTCGTGAGAAATATGTGAGAGATGTAAAACATTTTGCGGAATTTGCAGGAGATAAAGAAATTGACAAAGCGGTTCTTCTGGATTACAAGAGGGAATTGGAAAAAGATTATGCCATGACTAGTGCCAATTCCATGATTGCAGCGGTAAATTCTTTTTTGAGGTATGTCGGTTGGCATGAGCTTTGTATCAAACAGTTTAAGATACAGAAGGACGCCTATAGTCCACAAGAAAAGGAACTATCACAAGCAGAATTCCATACATTGATTAAAACAGCAGAAAAAAACAACAAGGAACGTTTATCACTTGTAATCCAGACAATATGTGGCACCGGTATTCGTGTAAGCGAGCTGCAGTATCTGACGGTAGAAGCAGTTCGAAAGGGAGAGGCTACTGTATCCTGTAAAGGAAAGACCAGAAAGATAATCGTGGTAAGTAGATTGCAGAAGAAGCTATTGGCTTATGCCAAGAAGAACAATATTGAATCCGGAATGTTGTTTACCACTAAATCCGGCAAGCCTCTTGATCGTACCAATATCTGGCGGGCAATGAAGAAGCTGTGCGAACTGGCCGGCATTGCCGCTGAGAAAGTCTTCCCTCACAACTTGCGACACTTATTTGCACGAACTTTTTATGGTATCGAGAAGGATATTTCGAAGTTGGCGGATATATTGGGTCATTCCAATATCAATACAACACGTATTTATATTATGACCACATTTGCTGAGCACAAGCGCAAAATGGAGAGTATGCGGCTAATCATATAAAAAGCATCGGCATGGACCGATGCGAAAACCACATAATATTCATTATGTGGTATGTGTAAAAAGTTTACGTACATACCTATATAACAAAATGAATATTTGAAAAGATTTAAGTGTAAAAAATAAGTACACAGTATTGCATACACGGTTAGTATAGCACGTTAATGTGGTGAAATCAAGTTGTTTATTGCTGTTTCTCGTTTCTCGTTTAATACAAAACATAATTTTGGCACACGACAAATAAGCCTTTTCTTCCCCCAAAAGCAAAAAGGCTTATTTGTCGTGTGCACAGTTAATTAGCGTACCAGACTAATGGTCTGAAACGGGGATGCAGTACTATTTTCATACCACATAATGAATATTATGTGGTTCGGAAAGGAGGGGGATACAAATGAGTGAAACACGGTTTGGGAATCGGTATAGACCCAATAAGGTTTGTATTGATGCGTATGCAGAGGGTGTACCGGAGGGAAGGATATACCAATATAATTCTGAGTTTGAGGATGGGGTATGTTTTCACGGTGCAATTGAGTTCCTTAAGTGTATGGAATGGATGATGAAGGCAGTAAATGCTCCGGATTGTCAGGATTGCAGAACATTTCAGCAGATAGATGCAATCGAATTGAATAAGCCATCCAATACAGTCAAGAGGACAGGTAAGAAAGCTACTTTTGTAGTGAACATATTATTTCGGCAACACTCCAGTTGGCAGGGAACAGTACTGTGGTGTGAAAAGAATAAGGAAATCAGTTTTCGCAGCGTATTGGAATTACTGTTATTAATGGATAGTGCGGTACGTGGAGATGAATAGGGGGAATTACAAGGGAAGCAGATGGCAGGTAAAATCGCATAAAAAGAGAAAATAGGTAGACAGTTGGAAAGGGACGGATTCATAGTCATGAAAAAAATAGTGAAAATCGTATGGAATTGGATCAGTGGTGTGCTTGTTGGCATTGTAGTGTTGCTGGCAATTGCTTTGGTGGGCGTACGGCTGGTAGGCTTGGAACCCTATGTAGTACTTTCAGGCAGTATGGAGCCGACCTATCATGTGGGATCTCTGATTTATGTAAAATCCGTAGATTATAAGGAGTTGCAGGTTGGTGATCCTATTACATATATGATTTCTCAGGATACGGTTGTTACGCACCGGATTATTGAGGTGATAGTGGATGAGGAAGATCCTGATACAATTCGCTATTTCACACAGGGCGATGCAAACTCCGTGGCAGATGGCGCTTCGGTTCATTATAAGAATATCATTGGCAAGCCGGTATTCTCCATCCCTTACCTAGGCTATTTTTCTAATTACATTCAAAATCCACCTGGCACTTATATTGCCATTGCTGTAGGAGCAATCCTGATCCTGTTTGTGTTCCTGCCGGATATATTTAGTGACGATGTTAAGAAAAATCTGAATAGTGATTCTGTGCAGAAATAACACGCTTTGGCGTGCAAATATAAATAAAATAAAAATTTACATACGAAAGGAAGAACAAAAAATGAAAAATGTAAAGAAGATTCTTGCTCTGATGCTGTGTGCTGTCCTACTGATCGGCGCTTCCGTAGCCGGTACATTGGCTTATCTGACTTCTCAGGATGAAGTTCTAAACACGTTTACGGTTGGCAATGTGACCATCGAGCTTCATGAGAATGATTACGACAATGACAATAACAACAAAGAAAATAAGTATGAAGATGTCATACCTGGGCTCCTCTACGAGAAGGAACCTGTTGTTACTGTAAAAGCGGACAGTGCAGACTGCTATGTTCGTGCGAAGGTTACCGTTACCATTCCTGGATGGAATAAGGACAGTAATGCCACAGGAACATTTGATCAATTTGTTAATAATTTTGACTCAAATTATATTCGAAATGATTTAACTAGCACAGTTGGTTTTAACACCAATAGCTGGACTCCAAGTGAACCTACTGTTGACATGGTAGAAAAAACTATTGTTTACTATCTCAACTACAAGAACACAGACAACACCAGTGTGGTCAAATCTTCCGCAGATGATCAGCCTTTGCCTGCCTTGTTTAACGATATCTATATTCCCAGTGAGTTGGATAGTACAACGCTTCCTTACTTGGAAAATATGACAATTAAAGTGGAGGCACATGCTATTCAGGCGGAAGGCTTTGAAGCATCCGATGGGAAGTCTGCTGAACAAAATGCATGGTATGCATTTGATAGTCAAAACAACTAATCTTGTATTTCCTGGAAATAATTCCGAGAAATAATCAATCGCCATCTTTGAGGAAAGGAGGAAACAGAAAATGAGAGAAAAGAAAAGTGTGAGTATGAAGATTGTAGTTCTCCTGCTTGCTGTTGTGCTTTTGATTGGCTGTGCTACCGGTGGTACACTTGCCTGGCTGATTGCCAAAACTCCCCCTATTGAAAACACATTTTCTGCAGCAAATATCAACATTACCCTGACAGAGACACCGAATGCTGATAGTAACGATGAAGGAACCGATAATGATATTTGGATAGGTAAAATGGTTCCGGGTACAACAATCTCGAAAGATCCCAAAGTGACTGTAGCAGCTAATAGTGAAGCCTGCTGGTTATTCGTTAAAGTAGAAGCTGACAATGGTGTAGACCTTGTTAAGGTTGAAGATGCAGATAGCTATGTTACTTATGCAATGGCAGATGGTTGGATCGAGGTCTCTGGCACCACCAATGTTTACTATCGTGAGGTTGATGCAGTTACGGCTAAGGCAGGTGTAACCTATAAAGTCATTAGTGATGATCAGGTATCTATCCCAAACACCGTAACAAAAGACATGCTGGATAAAGTAAATGTGAACAATGCACCGTCTTTGACCTTTACCGCTTATGCAGTGCAGAGAGAAGGATTTGCCAATGCTTCTGCTGCATGGACAGAAGCTAAAAAGTGATACTAATTTTTCATAACACAATCAATAGAAAGGAAATAAAATCATGAAAAAGAAAATTTTTGCCACTATGTTGTGTGTAGCTATGTTGGCTATCGCCATCGTAGGCGGCACCATGGCCTACTTCACAGATAATGATGCGGATGTGAATACATTTGTCGTTGGCAATGTGGAGATTAAGCAGAACGAAGAGCAACGTGAATATGTGATCGATGATACTACCGGCAGACGCGATTATAACGATGCCAATGTTGTAGCATTCGTAAACGATCATCCTCTGGTTCCCGCTGTAATCCCCGGAGATACTTACAGCTATGACGGCACGGTCACTCTGGGCAATGGCAATACCTACAACATTTGGGACGAGACCATCAATAACGAGCTGGATAAGTTCATTACCGTTACCAATACCGGGTCTGAAGAGGCATACGTTCGTACCATCATTGCCTTTGAGGACGATGGTGTAGGCAGTTTGACTCCAAAACTGCATACCCTGTGGGGTGGTGACGAGGATGGCAAGTATGAAGAGTTGACCATCAAGCCTGATGCAAATGGTGAATATGTGGGAATGAAATCTGGTGCGGCCATCTATTGGCTGCAGAAGGAAGATGGCTCCTGGCTGACTCTGAACATCGGTGGTACTACCTACACCGTGGCGGTCTTTACTTACAAGGACTATCTGGAGGCTGACGAAACCTCCGATCCTTCTTTGATGCAGCTATGGCTGGATTCCTCCGCCACCAACGAGTGGTCCGAGGCTGTGGGTGACCAGTATCAGATTATTGCCGCTTCTCTGGCAGTACAGGCAGACGGCTTCAACGATCCCGATATTGATGATCCCGCATCCAAGGCAATGGATACTGCTTTTGATCTGACCGAGGCTAATCTGATCACCTGGCTGACCGCAACCAATAAGACCGTCGGTGATGCGAATACTGTAAATTGATTATTACCCAATCCCTGTGCCCTTTTGGGTGCAGGGCATGCAAGGACACCCAAAGTGCTATTTGGATGCCCTTGCATGTCCTGCGTTTTAGGATTTTTGGTTACAAACATCCGCTTTTGCGGTTTTCGTGATACAAGGAGTTATGTCTATGAAAAAGAAGATTATATATATTGCAGCAATTTTTGTGTGCCTGTCGATTATATCAACCGGTACATATGCCTACTTCACTACAACTGATACTGCCCGTAATGTAATTACCGCCGGCGGTGTTGAGGTTACGGTTGTGGAGCAGCAATTATTGAATGGCACTTTACAGCCCTATCCCAACCAGCCCATCCAGGTTATGCCTGCAACCACAGTCAGCAAGATTGTGTCTGTTCATAGCATCGAGCAGGAGGCTTGGGTAAGAATGAATTATACCATGACTGTCTATGATGCCAACGGCAAGGAAATGGATATTCCTGAGGATGAGTTGGAAAGGGTGATTGAAATTGAACCCGATACTTCCAGCTGGACACAGAAAGACGGCTGGTGGTATTACAACACAGCTATCAAATCCGGCGAAACCACCAAACCCTTGTTTGAAGAAGTGTTTTTTTCCGGAACTCACATGGGTAACCAGTATCAACTCTGTACAGTGGTTATTGATGTGACCGCCCAGGCCGTGCAAAAAGAAAATAACGGTGTGACCGTTTGGGAAGCTCTTGGTTGGCCTGCAAACTAAGAAAGGAGAGTAACGAATATGAAGAAAAGAATATTGTCATTTTTGCTTGCGCTCCTGATGATCGTAAGCATCATACCAATAACAACCTATGCGGAAGACAGCACAGATGTGACAATTGCCCAAACGCAGGTATCAGCAGGAGATGCTTCTGAATCTGCGGATGCAGTGGTTTT
The DNA here is from genome assembly GCA_045544275.1 of Acetatifactor sp. GTDB lineage: Bacteria > Bacillota > Clostridia > Lachnospirales > Lachnospiraceae > Acetatifactor. Next base: position 5,939 of record JAZPYS010000113.1, read on the forward strand.
GGAAACCTTGTGTGACACTTGTGGTCTGCTTGACTGTACCTCTGAACATCTCACTTGGTGCGCTGAGTGCAAGAAGGACGACTGTGGCGTGGATCATACCGTAGCGATTGCAACTCAGCCTTGCGATAAGTGTGGCAGCACAGAATGCAACGGTCACGAAAATTGGTGTGATTTATGCAAAATGGACAGCTGTGGCAAGGAGCATAAGCAGTGCGAAACCTGCGGTAATGTGGATTGCATTGCAGACCATGTCAACTGGTGTGAAATTTGCCAAATAGACAACTGCGGTCGGGAACATGTATTCTGCGATATTTGCCAGAAAAATGACTGTGGAATCGAGCACAAAGAAAAAATCGAAATTCCAGCCTGTTCCGGAGCACCCACCTGTTGGGGAGAGCAGAATCAGGAGCCGCTTCAAAACCATGTGGATGGCTGTGTCCGCAAGGAGTATTTGAAGGTGTATGTTTCTGAGAACACTGCCGAGAGCATAGCGGACTATTGGCCCAATTTTACTGACCGGGAGAAAGCCGATGTTATTTCCATGGCAGAGGCTTATACTGCCTATGCAGAAGCACTGAAACTGCTGGTCCAGTGGGGAGTGGAGCCTGAGGAACCGAAGTGTGATTGTGGTATTACCGAGGATGTTCAGCACCATGCTGTTGATTGCCCGCTCTATCTTCATTGGGTTAAAACTTATGTTGAAGAACTGTCTGTACAGGATATTAGCGGACAGTGGATGACTCTGGATAAGAGTACCAGAGAAAGTATTTTGGCAATTTTGGAAGAGAATGCATCAGATAAGCTGGCTGAACTGGAGGAAGTTCTTCCAGACATGATTATCACAAAAGATACTACTGTTGCTGGTACAGAAATAATTGTAGCCGGTGATATCCCTGTTGCTGTGATATTAGATGCATCTTCTGTAAAGGTAGAGAACTACAATTCCGCGATTTATGATTATATACCTAATTCAGATGCAATATTGTTTGCTTTTGATGTTACTTTATCGAATCCGGATGGCAGCAAGTGGCAGCCTTACAGCGGTGAAACTGTTACGGTTACTTTGGATGCTGTACAACTGGGCTTGGCTGATGGTGAGCGTGTACGCCTGCTCCATGACCATGATGGTTCTGTGGAAGATTTAGGAACTTATAATGTGGCGAACGGAGTCCTTTCTTTCAAGATGGATAAGTTTTCGACCATCTATGCAGTTCCTATAACGACTGTTTCTCAAAATGCGTATGACGGGATTATTTATTTTGACCTAAACGCAGGTAATGTCACGATCGATGGCAGTAACTATACCGGCTACCGTTTCGACGGAACAGATACTGCAAAAGAAGTCACCGGAACTTTGGAAGCTGGGCAGTCTTACTATGTCTATCAATCCAATGCAACAAACAAAAATCAAACAGGTTTGATTAATAACGGAACAGAGGACCAACCTGTTTATGAAATTCAGCTGCCTTCTTATTCTGGAGTAACAATCAATAATCAATCCTGGGGGGACTATATTACAAACAATACAGATGTGAAAGCTGTTATCAATGCTTGGAATAAGGCTTATAAGGATGATCGTACAGCCACAGGTAACCATATCGATGTTCGGGGTGTCGTGAGCGCAGAAATGGTTATTGACAATGTTTGGTCTACTTATTCGGATCATGGAGCATCAAGAGAGACCGGAGCCATTTCCTTCCAGCCGGGTGGCGAAACTGAATCCATATTAACGCTTTGTATCAGAGGAGATAACCGAGTGGAATGTGTCCACTATTGGTCAAGTAAAGGAAAAGGAAATCAGATTATTTTCAGGGATTATGATTCGACCGGCAACAAAAATACGATAACTGTCGCTGATATTGATCTTGAACTGGTTGGCGGACATACAGGAAATTACTGGTGTTCTGCCATTGGTGGTGACGATGGAAGCCGAGGTAATGCGGATGGCATCGTAATCAATAGTGGCATTATTTATGCAGGTACCACCGCCGAAGATGACTGTACGGCCATTGGCGGTGGAGGCAATGATTATGGTGGAGTCACTATCAATGGTGGCATCGTCACCGCAGTAACAAGTTCAAGCGGTACAGCCATCGGCGGTGGTATTGGTAAGACTTCCACGGGCGGACAATCAAAAGTAGTGATTACCAACGGAACAGTTTATGCCTATAACTTTTCGTGCGAATCCGGGACTTATTCTCAGACCGGTGTAAAGTACATCCCCGCTGCGGCTATCGGTGGTGGTAGTTCCGCGCGGTCAACCTGTAACTCCTGTACTGTTGAAATCCATGGCGGATACGTTTTTGCACGTAGTGTTGGCGGTACAGCCATTGGCGGTGGTAGTTCTGCGGATACACACGGTGGTGCTTCTGTAATTAACATTACAGGTGGAACCGTTGATGTGGCAAGCCTGGCAGGCACGATTGGGGGGCAGGCTGTCAAAGCTGGTGCTTCCATTGGAGGTGGCACAGGCGGCACAAATGGCAATGGCGGTGACTGTACATTGACAATCAGTGGTGGTACTGTCTACACCGGCTCTATCGGCGGTGGTAAAACCATTTCTACCAAAACGACAAACCATATTGGCTCTGCGACTGTGAAAATTACTGCTGGTACTGTGCAGGGACAGGTCATTATGGCAAGTGGTGCTGCATCTGACTGCTCCTTTAATATGATAGGTGGCACTATCGACAACACCGCTGTTCTCAACGGTACGAAAAACGCGGATGGGGATATTGAATTTACACGTGATGAAGGAACTTACAATAGATATACCTTTCTGGAAGAAAACGGTGGTGCAGTCTATGTAGAAAATGGTGTGGCGACTCTTTCTGGTGGAACAGTTCAGAATATAAAGGCCACCAATGGCGGAGCTTTCTATGTGACCGGTGGTACATTTGAAATGACTGGGGGAGAGATTAAAGATTCCTCTGCAACAGAAAACGGTGGTGCTATTTGTATCGAGAGCGGCACGGCACGAATTACCAACGGTACAATCAGCAGTGTTAGTGCTCCCAACGGCGGTGCAGTCTATGTCAATGTGACCAATCCCAAAGAGGGAGTGGATGACTTTACTATGAACGGCGGTACAATTAGGAGCTTCTTCGCTACGGAAAATGGTGGTGCAGTTTGCGTCATGGGAGGTACAGCAAAAGTGGGTGGCTTCATGACAGGCAGCGGTTCTATGCCCGAGGCCAAGAAAGGCGGAGCAGTCTATGTTGGTGGCGGTAACTTCGAAATGACCGGAGGCTCCATGACTGATTGTAACGCAAGCACCATGGGCGGCGCGGTCTGCGTGGAAAAGGTTGGTGAAACCTATGGAACGGCAATAATTAGCAGTGGTGAAATTTCCAATGTCTATGCTCCCAATGGTGGTGCGATTGCTGTCAGCGGCGGTAGCTTTACCATGAGTGGAGGTGCTATTTTCGGTGTTAAGGCAACCTATGATGGTGAGTTAATCGATGGTCTTGGTGGAGCGGTCTATGTAAATGATGGTAGTGCAAAGGTAGCTGGTGGTAGTATTACAGGCCATGAAACGGAACCTGAGGCAGGTAGTGGCGGCGGTGTTTACGTGCAAGGCGGTAGCTTTGTCATGTCTGGCGGCACTATGGCAAACTTCAATGTCACCGGAAATGGCGGCATGGTCTGTGTTACCGGCGAAGGCGCTGCAGCAACTATTCAGGGCGGGACAATCAGCGGTAACCCTGCTGCAGGTGTAAGCGAAGCTGCCAACGGTGGAGCAGTTTATGTTGGTGGCGGTAACTTTACAATTAACGGACAGGGCAAGATCATAAACTGTAACGCCACTCAAAGCGGAGGCGGTGTCTATCTGGATGATGGTACCTTTACTGTACAAGGAGGGTCTTTTGAGAACTGTACTGCTGTGGTCAACGGTGGCGGCGTGTACATGGGTAGCGGAACCTTCAATATGAACGGTGGTTCTTTCAATTCCTGTGCCGCATCGGAATATGGTGGCGGTGTGTACCTTGGCGGCGGCACATTTGATTTGGGCGGCAATGGTAGCTTTGAGAGTTGTACTGCGATCAAAGATGGAGGCGGTGTCTATCTGGCTGATGGTACCTTTGAGATGCCCGGCGGATCTGTAAAAAACTGCTCTGCAAAAAATGGCGGTGGCGTATATCTGGCTGGTGGTACTTTCAATATGGATGGAGGAACCTTCGAGTCTTGTAGTGTAAATGCCAACGGTGGCGCTGTCTGCATTATGAACGGAACGGCAAATATTAAAGGTGGTACCATTCAGGGTGATAACACCGTGATTGAAAATGTTATCTACCCTAATAATCTTGAAGCAATCCATGGTGGAGGCATTTATGTTGGCGGAGGCAAATTAGATATGGAGGCTGGAACAATTACAAAGTGTTCAGCTACTAAGGGTGGTGCGGCGTATATCACGGCTGGTGAGTGCGATATGACTGGTGGTATGGTTTCTTATAACTATGCTGATGATGGCGGTGCAATGTATGTTGAAAATACGCCGGTAACATACGGTGGTTTGAATAACCTGACTGTCGAATGGAATTTCGCAACCAATAATGGTGGAGGTATGTTTATTAACAATGAAGGAAAGCATACAACCATTACAAATGGTGTGATTCGGAATAATACCGCTGATAACTTCGGTGGCGGCATTTACCATGAAGGCGAGAATGGTAGCTGCACAGTTTCCGGTGCCGGACAGATCCGTGGCAATACTGCTAAGAACGGAGGCGGTTTGTACATCATCGGTGGTAGTACCTTGAATGTAAATGGTGGTCATATCACAGAGAATCGGGCAGTTGGTAAACCTGCGGTCAATGTCACTACGGCCTATAATCATACTGATAATGTTGGCGTCGGAGGTGGTGTTTATGTTGGTCCTGGCACAACAATAACAAGTTCTTTTACTATGGCGGCAGGAAAAGCCGCTGGTATATACGCAAATACTGCTGACTTTGCTGCGGATGATCTTTATGCAAATATTGATTCAACAGTATTGAGCTTGCCTGATGTGGATGGTATGTCATTGGGCGATAGCATGACGGCGACAGGGTGGTATTGTGATTATGCGGAAGGCGATACAAGGTATAACGATGACACGTTGTTGGTTATCAATCAGTTTCCTAACCCAGATGCGGTTACTGACGATTCCATTGAACGATACCGGCATGCTGCTGAATATTCTGAAACAGCACCATATCGTGTAAATGAGAGTCTTGGTAATGTCAGCAGGAAGTATATCTGCCTGACGATTGGTAGTAATATTATCAATTTTGGCAAAATTGTTATCAGTAAAGAAGGCAGCGAAAATGAAGATCAATATTTTGTATTTAAGGTTGAAGCTTCTATTTTAGATAACACCGCATTGGAACGGCCTGTATTTGAGGTGGCGATTCGTGGTAATGACTCTATCGAAATTGACCATGTTCCTTTCGGTACATATACAATTACTGAGATGGAAAGCTGGTCCTGGCGATATGAGGTAGCTGATGGACAGGCTTCGCAGTCAGTGACTGTTGAAGAGTCAGATACAGCGGAAACAGTTACTTTCACGAATAAGATTGATGTTGATGTGGCTTTTGATACACAGCAGCAAAGCAGCCTGTGGCTTGATGGCAACAGCCAAAATAAGGTTAATGTATGGAATCAAAAACAGGTAGTATCTCAAAACACTTGGAATTTGCTTTTCGGGAAGGAGGATGCAGACTGATGCATGATAAACAAATAAAAGCAGTGAAAAATTTGCGTGTGACTTCCCAAAAATCTCTTTCCATGAGGAAACTCTTTCTCATTGTTGCGTGTATTCTTTTATCTGCTGCAACATTTGGAGGAACACTTGCTTACATCTTTACTAATACAACACCGCTGACTAATAAATTCGTTCCTGCGCAAATGAGATGTGAAATACTGGAGGATTTTTCTAACGGAACGGTCAAACAGAATGTTTGCGTTCAAAATACAGGAGATGCATCTGCTTATATTCGTGTAAAACTTCTTCCGTATTGGTATGACAAGGAAATAGATACGATTATTGCTAAATCTTCTTGGACTCCATTATTCACTCCTGGGGCTGGTTGGGTTTGCGGAAATGATGGATATTACTACTACACTTCACCCGTAAACCCGGGCGAATGTACCTCCATGTTGATTTCTTCCCTTACCTTGGAACAGGATGAAATAAGTCTTGCACGGCAAGTTTTAGAGGTTATCGCATCCTGTATTCAGGCAGAGCCGGTTAATGCAGTAAATGAAGCGTGGTCAGGGGCAAATGGTAGTGTGACTGGCGTTTCAGGCAATACCTTACAAGTTTCACAAGGGGGAATATCAGAATGAAAAAAGTACTTTTACTCCTTGTTACGGTTCTTTGTGTTATGAGTTTTACAGTTCATGCTCATGTTGCTGGCTCAGTCACCTATGTCGGAGATGCCAACAAGTTTATTTTTGCTCCCGGAACAAAAGATTCTCCAACTAACTTGTTTGAGAATTTCCAAAACGTAATGCCTGGTGACACATTGACAGAAAGCATTTTAGTTAGGAATGATACTTCACACGATATAAAAGTATATATACGTTCTCTTGGGGCACAAGAAAATACGGACAAGTTTTTGAATCAAATGAATCTGACAGTTACGCAGAAGGACGATTCTATACTATTTAAGGCATCTGCGAATGAAACAGCGCAGCTTACAGAATGGGTATGTCTTGGAACTGTCTATTCAAATGCAGAGATACCTCTTGATATTATATTGGAAGTTCCGATTACAATGGGCAATGACTATCAGAATGTGATTGGATATATTGATTGGGAATTTAAAATAGAAGAATTACCGGAGGAACCCTCCGGATCTGAATTGCCAAATGATTTTCATGAACCTGAAGAATCGGAAGGTGGAGTAGTAGCTTTACCTAAGACAGGGGACTCTTCTCATGTGTTGTTGTATAGCATACTTATGACTATTTCTTCTATCGCATTATTTGCACTTGTGATATTTAAAGCGAGAGAGAATAGAAATCTTACGGAGAACTGATATGCAGGAATTGGTAGGTAAACGATTTGGACTTCTTACGGTGATAGAGAAGACAAAAGATAAATCCGGAAATTCCATATGGAAATGTCAGTGCGACTGCGGTAATATCACATATGCAAGAACAGGGCATCTGAATGCCGGCACAACAAAGAGTTGTGGATGCCTTCAGCGTGAGAAGATGAAAGATTTGACCGGGCAGAGGTTTGGAAAGCTGGTTGTACTACGAAAGACAGATAAGAGAAAACGGGGTTGTATTTTGTGGGAATGCCAGTGTGATTGCGGAAACTTATGCCTAAAGCCTACGGGAGAATTGAATTGGGGAACTGCAACCAGTTGTGGATGTATATGGAGGCAGCCGGCAGTAAAAGCCGGAGAACGATATGGAAGGCTGGTTACTCTTGAACCAACAGAAAAAAGAAGCAATAAGTCGGTGGTATGGAAGTGCCAATGTGACTGTGGTAATATTTATGAAGTAAGAGCAACTTCACTGCAAAGCGGTCATGTGGAAAGCTGTGGTTGTATAAAAGTCGAGGCAGATAAAGTAAAAATGCTGAAAAATCTCACTTATCAGGACGATACCTGTATTGAGTTCTTAGAGAAGATATCGGTACCTACGAAAGCAAACACAACTGGTGTGCGGGGTGTTAAACTGTTAAAGGATGGCAAGTATCAGGCTGGATTGACATTCCGCAAGAAACGTTATTATTTGGGCCGGTACGATACCTTGGAGGAAGCTGCTAAAGCGAGAAAGCAGGCGGAAATCATGGTAGAGGAATATCTGGAACAGTATTGGGAAGAACAATTGTTAGAGGAAGGAAACATGCCGGATGAAAGATAAATTTTTAGTGCAATTCTGGGATGAGCAAGGCAGAACTGCAAAATTAGAATTGTGTGCTTTCTGCCGGAACCTGCTTGATCTGAGTAAGGTAGGAGATTGTGTGCATTATGAAAATGACTATGATGATAATGCTTGTTCTGGTTTTGTGAAGGTTGAGGATGTAGAGAAAAGGTTTCGGGATGTTTTTGACTGTCGATGTAAAAACGGTATAAATTAAATGGAGAGAATACCTATGAAACCCTGCTCCTCAAGCAGGATTTGTCTGTTAGGCAATATCATCTTCTCTTGGGCACGCAAAAATGATTATTTCTGTCGATGTGTATGCGGACAAGAACAAAATTGTTGAGGATGCTACAGCCGATATACAAGTATTTATTAACGAAGTATGTCCCAAGTGTAGCATAAATTGTACTGCTCGCTTTGTCGACAGAAACACAATGGTTGCTGAAAAAACGGTTAGTTTTCTAATGTGGGATAGGTGACATTCCATTGCTTGGCATTTTTCAAAAAGCAAAACAAGATAAGAATACCTCCGCAGTAGAGCAAACCTCTCTGCTGCGAATTTTTTTGTAACTTTTTAGCGAACGAAATTGAAAACTTTACAGAAACTATTGCAATTAAATTGTTTTTCTACTATAATTAGGCGTAGTGCAAAATACAAGCGTGTCAATACACTTGTTACCTATCAAGAAACTAACAGGAGGTGACCGGATGGGGCGCGGAATCACGACAACAAAATATGAGATCGTGCAAGTCGCATCAGAATTCTTTTTTGAACTTGGCTATTCCAAAACTTCACCGAATATGATAGCGAAGGAACTGGGAATCAGTACGGGAAACATATCCTATTACTTCCCCACAAAGGAGCATCTGCTGAAAGTTCTCGTTGAGACTCTTTGCGATTATCAAATGAAAATGATAGAAGCAGAAAAGGATATCGGAATGGGTTCGGTCGCTTCTATTTGCATGGAAACCATGACGGTAGCTATGGCGTGTGACGAAAGTGAGATCGCAAGAGACTTCTTTATCGCCGCTTTTGAAAGCCTGCTATGCCGCGATTATCTTCGGGAAAACCACGTAGAACGGGCAAAGAAGATCTTTGAAAAGGAATGCGGCGACTGGACGGATGAACAATTCCATCAAGCCGAGCTTCTGGTAATGGGTCTTCAGTATGCAGCCATCGTTCCCACCAGCGCGGATATTCCGGTAAAAACAAGAGTTGCGGGCACTCTGAACCAAGTTCTAAGCATCTATAACGTGGATGAAACAACGCGCAAAAGAGAGATCGACAAGGTTCTTGCAAAGGATTGTCGGGGAATCAGCAAGCAGGTGCTTGAGGGATTCACCCGCTTTGTTGAAAAGACGAACCACAACACGCTGGAAGAAATGATCAGAGGACATCGACGAAAAAGCAGGGCGAATGCCTAAACAGGGGTGCCCTATTTCGTGGAATAAAAGCATTCTGCGAAAGAACCCTAATGACTCAGTATCTAATCAAAGGAGATAAACCCATGAACCAAAAACAAAAACGAACGCTTATCATTGTTGCGGTCGTGTTGGTGCTTGCCTTACTCGCGGTGGGCATTTGGCTGGCTGTTCGCTCAGGTAATGACGGAGAGCATCAGCATTCACCAATCCTGGTTGAAGCAAAGGAAGCAACCTGTACCGAGGACGGCAACAATGCCTACTACCGCTGCGAGTGTGGCAAGTTCTTTACCGATAAGGCTTACAAGAATGAAACCACCGAAACGGAACAGATCATTCCTGCCAAGGGACACAATGCAGTCGACGACGGTGATTGTGATACTGCACTTGTCTGCAGCGTGTGCAACGCCGTAGTTCGAGAAGCCGGTATTCATCTTCCGGAAAAAGACGACGGCAATTGTAACACAGAAGTCAAATGCCAGAACTGTGGCGAGGTTGCAGTTGCTGCCAGCAGCAATCATAAGGACACAGACCACGACTACATCTGCGACAACGGCGATTGTCAGATAACAGTCGAGGGCGCACCCAAAGACGATAATGAAGGCATCGACCTTCCTGTCGATAGAAACTGATAAAATCAGAAGGAGGAAAACCAACTATGAAAACCAAATTCACAAGCAAGTTCATCATGCTGATTTTGTCTATCGTGATGATAACGACACTGTGCGTGAACCTTGCTGTTTTCGCATTTGCAGCAGAGACAGAAACCCCTGTCGCAGAATTTGTCGGCAAACAGGTCAACCTCGGCGGCGATATCTCAATGAAATTCCACGTCAGAAACAATGAAGATCGCCCCATCGAAAGCATAACGGTCGAGGTCGAATACCTCGGTAAGCTAACGTATCTTACCGAGTGCGAGCCGCATCCCACTGACGCTAAAGTGTATATCTACACCTTTGAAGGCATCAATCCTCAGTGCTTGGGCGATCTCATGAACGTAACGATTCTCGTGGGTGGTATCCCGGTGGGGCATGAAAAGGCAAGCCTCATCGATTACAGTGTTGAAAAAAATCTTAATGAAATTTATAACGACTGTACCGAAGCACAGAAGCAGCTCATCGACGACCTCCGTGCTTACGGCAAAGCATCCGAGGTTTACACGGGACACACCACAATGACCGGCACGAACTACCCCGTGAGAGAGGTAGCAATACCCGCAACAAGCATTACTACTACCGATACTGCTGATGACGTGAATCTTAACGCCGTCAACGTGCGTTTCGGAACCATGAACTATCTGATGTTCAAATTTGAGTTTACATCGGGTACGCCTACCGACATTGGTGACAAAGTAAAGATCGATGGCGAAGCTCCTGCGGATGCCTATATCGACGGCAATTACTACGTTGTTGTCAGCAAACCCATCTCTCCCGAAAACTTCCATAAGGATGTAAACCTGGACTACGATGGATCCAAACTTACCCTTTCCTTCAGCATCAACGACTATTGCAGAACGGTTGTAGACGGTAATTATGCGGAGGAAATGGAAACTCTCGCACAGGCACTCTACAACTACGGTCTTTCCGCACACATCG
>JAZPYS010000114.1:0-3047 GCA_045544275.1 Acetatifactor sp.
GTTCCTGTGGCGCAGAAATCATTCTATCGCTGCCGTCCTTTTTAGGTATTGAAAATGTGTTATATAGATTTTCCGGCTTTGTAACATAAAGAATATATGCTAATTGCTTATGAGTAATTCCTAACGCCTTTGCTAATGTTGCTCTGTCAATTACTTCTACTATATCCATTTCTAGACCTCAAAAAAAAGCGTGTGGTTGCTCATTATCACCGAAATAATAATACGCGACTTTTAGGGTAAAATAGATAGAGGTGTTTCCTCCTACCATTTTTGTTAAGATCTGCGAAGCACAGACCAAATATCCAACCACACGCTATATTAATTGTACCAAGTCGCTAGCGCGACGGCTATCCCAAGTTACATAATCACTACCATTTTTCAAAAAAAAGTAGCAGTTTTTGTATTTATATAGTATTGTTGAGATACCCCTACCTTAACAAACTACACAATTACATCAACTGCTATGAATAGTTTATCATTTCTTTTTGTATTCAACAATCATATTCTTTATTTTTTATCCAGACCGCCACCTGTTTTTTGTGATGCTACTTTATCTTTCACATATTTCAGGAGGTTTTTTTATGGATTATTTAAAACGCTACCAAAAAATGATTTCTCTTCGCGGCCTTACTGACCATACAATGAAATCTTACCAGACTTACATTTCTGCTTATCTTAATTATGTTAAAAATACGCTTCATAAGATACCTTCTCAGGTATCTTATGAAGATCAGCGCCAGTTCCTTGAGAAACTTCAAAAAGAACGGAATCTTTCTGACCGTACAATCAATGTTGCCATTTCTCAACTGCGTTTTTTCACCCTTTATGTCCTTCATAAGACATGGGACCCCACACAGCTTCCCATGCGGAAGTTTGATACCTATCTGCCCTTTGTTCCTACAAAAGAAGAAACTAAAATCTTCATTTCCACTTTGACAGATATCAAGCCGAAGGCTATGGTCGCCCTCATGTATTCTTCTGGTCTCCGTATCGGCGAAGTCTGCAATCTCCGCTATGAAGACGTCCAGCGAAAAACCATGCGCATCCACGTCACTCATGGGAAAAATCGTTCTGACCGTTACGCCATACTTTCCCCAAAGGCGCTTGACATCCTTACAGAGTACTGGTTTGCCTGTGGAAGACCCACCGGTTACCTCTTCCCAAAACAGAAAGATCCTTCAAAACCCATTGACACCTTTTATCTCTCCAGACATATCGCCAAACATGAGGCGGAACTCGGATGGCCGAAACGCATTACCTGCCATTCTTTTCGGCACGCTTTTGGAACACACCTCTATGAAAACGGGGTCGATCTTATGACCATAAAAACATTGCTTGGCCATAAATCCCTGGAATCTACAACTATCTATGTTCATCTTGCCGTCAGCAGCAAGCAGACAGCAACAAGTCCATTTGATATTTTAATGAGCGGTGATCGTCATGATCAACTCTAAAATCCAGCAGGTCTGGAACTATTCCTATGCGGATTTTTCGGAACAGCATCTGCAATCCCGCGAACAGGTCAAAACTTCTCATGCCATACTGAACTGTAAAACCGGCTTTTTAGGTGCAACGATCAGCCAATGTTCCGATTGCGGTCACATCGAATACCATAACAATTCCTGCCGCAACCGTAGCTGTCCGAACTGTCAGGCTGTCAAAAAAGAACTCTGGGTGGATAAGCGCAGAGCCGAAGTCATTGACTCGCCGTACTTTCATGTGGTCTTCACACTTCCACATGAATTAAATCCGCTTCTCTATCATAATCAGAAGCTTTTATACGGCCTCCTTCATAGATGCTCCGCCGAGACACTTTTGGAATTGTCTGCTGACAAAAAGTATCTCGGCGCAACACCCGGGATCATCCAGGTCCTCCATACCTGGGACCAGACACTTGATTATCATGTCCACATGCACTGTATTATATCCGGAGGCGGCATCACGCCGGATGGAAAACTCCGAAGATCAAAAGGAAATTTTTTTATCCCGGTGTTTGTGTTACGAGATAAATTTAAGAAAAAGTTCCTATACCATCTGAATGCCTTGTACCAGTCAGGTGTTCTGAAAGCGCCCCTTTCTTTCCCGGGGCAGGGAGCATTCTTTTGCTGGAATACTTTTAAAGACTCCCTCTATCAGAAAGACTGGTGTCCTTATATTAAAGAGACCTTCAATGGTTTTGGTAATGCCATTGAATATCTTGGACGCTATACCCACAAGGTCGCGATTTCTAACAGTAGAGTCATTTCAGTCACGGATACACATACAACATTCAGTGCCCGTGGCAGAAAACCCGGCGATCCCCGCCGTACGATCACCCTCAGTAATGAGGAGTTTATCAGACGTTTCCTTATGCATGTGCTTCCAACAGGATTCCAGAAAGTCCGCTATTACGGCTTTCTCAACAATCGTACGAAATCCAAAAATCTGAAGCTTATCTTTAAACTTCAGGGCCACCAGAAATTTAAGCAGCGTTATGCCGGTCTAGGGATTGCAGATCTGCTGAAACAGATCTGGAAAAAAGACATTTACTGTTGTCCGCAGTGTGGGCATTCTGCCATGAGACCACTTGGAAGAACACATGGTGCATTTGGATAACAGCCATTTGATCATATAGATTTTGAAGCCTGCATATTTGGAGGCTTGTTTCGTATGCCCATTTTTCAACAAATGACAGCAGCAGGGATTGCCATTCTCTGATTTTTCAAAGATTATGTATTTTTGAGGCTCAGCAGAACAAATACAATTCCCATATACACGGTGTTCACCCGACCGCGAATTGGTACAATTGGAAAGAATCACATTCAGAGCAGATTTACTTAGTGAAGGAATCTGCTCTTCTTAACTGCTCTGAATCTGATACTTTCCTAATAAATTATAGAAAATACATTTCTATACATACGATTTTTACCGATAGAGCGCTTTTTATTTTTCTATTTATTTAGAATTTTGATGTAAAAAGGAAGAGTCGATGCCTCGGCTCTTCCCATATCAACATTTATCCCCGGAACCTATGTCTTACTGATCATCCCCAGCTAGTACCGTATACT
>JAZPYS010000115.1:0-18788 GCA_045544275.1 Acetatifactor sp.
TCTATTTACCTGCTAATGCCTGCGCGATATCTTCTCTCATATCAATCACTGCAGCTCTGGATGCATCTGCATATCCTGTACCGCCGAAGGAAGCATATTTTTCCTGCTGGTATGCTGCTATGATGCCTCTGGAAGAATTGATGATGGCACCCAGTCCGTCTTCATTGAAGAAATGAACCAAATCAGCGCCCTTACCGCCCTGCGCCCCATAACCGGGAACAAGGATGAAGGACTTCGGCATAACCTTACGGAGAACCTTGCCCATTTCCGGATAAGTAGCACCTACTACTGCACCCACGTAGCTGTAAGAATCACCCATGCAGTCTGCGCCCCACTCAGCAACTTTTTCACCAACGATTTCGTATAATGGCTTACCATCGATGAGACGATCCTGGAACTCACCGCTGCTTGGATTGGAAGTCTTCACCAGAATGAACAATCCCTTCTTCTCCTCTTTACATACTTTGATAAATGGATTCACGCCGTCTGATCCCAGATACGGATTTACAGTCACAAAATCTTCATCAAATCCGTAGAATGCATTGCTGCCGACCTTCACCTTTCCCAGATGACCTACTGCGTATGCTTCGGAAGTAGAACCGATATCACCTCTCTTGATATCACCGATCACCACCAAATCTTTACTCTTGCAATAATCTACCGTCTTTTTGAATGCCACCAATCCCGGAATACCGAACTGTTCGTACATAGCAATCTGAGGCTTAACAGCAGGAACCAGATCATAGATGGCATCTACAATGCCTTTGTTGTACTGCCAGATTGCTTCAGCTGCACCTTCCAAAGTCTCACCATATTCTGCAAACGCAGCCTTGGTAATGTGCTCTGGAATGAATTTCATCATAGGATCCAATCCTACAACAATAGGAGCACCGGTCTTCTGAATTTTTTCTACTAATTTGTTGATCATCGTCATTCTCCATTCTTTTCTCTTAATTTTGTAATTTCTAACCGCATATTATAGCGCAATATTTCCTCACTGTCAACGTGTTGATAAAAATTCGTACTCTCTTCGAGCCTTTTCATCATCCGGATAATTCTTAATATAACTTTCCATTAAAACTGCTGCCTTCTTATACTCTCCCATATGTTCATATGCTGCAATCTCATTGAACTGCAGAGACTGCTGCATGGTTTTATCACCGGTCGCCAATCCCTTCTGAAATGCATCTAAAGCTTTCGTATACTGGCCTTTCTGCATTTCGCAGATGCCCAATTGATTGTAGATAGTGGCGTTTCCGGTATTCTTTGACAGATAGCTATTATATACACTGGAAGCATAATTATAGTCTCCGGTGGCTTCATAAGCTTTTCCCAAATACAGGTAAGCTTCCACCCCCTTCTGGCCTTTCGCTTCTTCCAGCGCCAAATATGCCTTTTGATAATCTCCCATATAAAAATACATTCTGCCCTTATCATACTGACTCATCTCATTTTCATAAGTCTGGAGAGCATCCGTCAGATAGCCCTGACCAGCATCCTTGTAACCATAATTATTCAGAATCTCATAAATTGCAATCAGCCTGTCAAAATTTTTGCCATCCAGCCGGACCGTCTCATCAAAATCCGCCTTAGCATTTGTATAATTTCCCTGACGCATGCGCACATTCCCCCGCAGGAACAATACCTCCTCATCAGCAGGCCGCATTTCTAAAATCGCATCGTAGACATCTTCCGCCGCCGCATAATCTCCTGCTTTCGTATAAGAAGCTGCCAGATACAGATTAATATCATAATCCACCTCTTCTACCCAGCCGTCACTATATTCAAGCGCTTTCAAAAAACTCTCTGCCGCTTCATCATATTTGGTCATACCCATATAGGCAATACCCTGTCCGCGGTAAAGCAGCTTGCCGTTTTCCTCCTGCTCTGCAGCCAGTGCAAAGCTGTCTAAAGCTCCCTGATAATCCAATTCCTGAATCTGCTGCATGCCCTGGGCAATGTTGGTGTCTGTACTGCCGCATCCGGTAAAGGAAAAAACATATATTGCAGCCACTGTAGTGAGAATCATTTTACGGATGTACTTATTTATAGAATATTTACTTATCATTGGTGATCCCTCATAAATCTGAATTGAATGTTTCTTTAATTTAGTATAACTGTTATTTGCAGCAGATGCAATAAAAAATGACGCAACTTTGATTTGTCACGTCATCCCTCATGTTCTGCTTTTATATTATACCGTCTGAACCCCCTTCAGATACTCTGAAATATACTCAAACACTTCATTTCTCTGCATTCCCAGTACAATGGCCAGCTCACCATAAAGATTGTCCTCGGCAACCTTAAAATACTTTCCGTCTACTGCTGTCTCCTTGCGTCCTGCCTGAAGCCTCTTCTGCTTACGGGCATAGATGGTCTTAATAATCTTGACCCATTCCTCACAACGATTGGTCTTCAACGCCGCTTTATAATCCTGTTCCACAAACTTCTCATTCTCAATGGTCAACATGGGAATATCCGGAATCATGGCAATTAACTCCTGTGCCTCTTCTTTTGTTAAGATAGGCCGCATGGATGTTGCCGGTGAATCCACCGGTACATAAACCGTACTTGCTGCCACATAGCAAGGCTTTAGGATATAATACATCTTCTCCTTGTCCACGCCTGAAATATCCAATGTGGTCACATTTTCTATTGTGCAAACTCCCTTGTTGCCGCAGCTGACATACTGTCCTATACTATACATTTTACCATCCTTTCCCTTCTGTTTCCATACACTTCCAAGTTAATACATATTATGTCTATATTTTACCAGATTTATTCAGAAAAAGTCAGTAAAATTTTATATTTTTTTGCATTTTTGTGCAAAATGTCAATATATTCAGTAATTAGTTTTGTTGATATTTTCTCGCTTATTCTATGATATCCTTCACCACTTCCGAAGCAATGATCAATCCTGCCACGGAAGGCACAAATGCCACAGAACCGGGTGCCACACGCTTTCTGGGTGTGGTCCCCTGCTCTTCCCGGATTTCCTCCAAGGGTTTGATCGCTTCTTCCTTAGAATATACCACCTTCAGCTTCTTCACCCCTCGTTGTTTTAATTCCCGGCGCATGACTTTGGCCAGAGGACATACAGATGTTTTGTAGATATCTGCCACCTCAAATTCTGCGGGATTTAACTTGTTACCGGCCCCCATACTGCTGATGATAGGAACCCCCGCTTCTTTCGCCTGCAAAACCAGCTGTATCTTGGCTGCCACCGTATCCACCGCATCTACCACATATGTGTATTGAGTAAAATCAAAATCATCTTTGTTCTCCGGAAGATAGAAGCACCTGTGAACCGTCACCTTGCAGCCCGGATTGATGTCTGCAATACGTTCTTTCATCACATCCACTTTATACTTGCCGATGGTGGAATGCAGTGCTATGATCTGCCGGTTGATATTGGAACAATTCACCGTATCACTATCAATCAGATCCAACGCTCCCACACCGCTTCTGGCAAGAGCTTCCACCACATATCCTCCAACTCCACCGACACCAAACACCGCAACTCTGGCTTCACTCAGACACTGCATTGCCTGATTTCCCAGCAAGCGTTCTGTTCTGGAAAATTCCTCTGTCATATCTGTTCCCTTTCCAATACTCTTTATATCCTCTCATAATTACCGCTCAACATTTTCTCAGATCTTTATTTCGGTCCATTTCCCCTTCTTAAATCGTGTCGCACCAAAAATCAGTCTGGAGGCCTGATCTGCTACGATCCCCATCCAGATGCCGACCACACCGCCGCCGAGCAAAAATCCTCCCATATAGGAAACTGCGGTTCTTACAATCGAAACACTAACTGTAGAAGCCATGGCTGTATACAAAGTGTCTCCTGCACCACGCAGACAGCCCATATAAATCACCTGGGATATCTGCAGCATGACAACCAGTGCCGCTACAAACATGATCTTCACACCGATATCAATAATATCCTGTTCCTCAAAAAATATACTATAGAGCCATCTTCCGCCGGCAAGATACAACACTGCAAGACCGATGGAGATGCAAGTACCTATCATTCGGCAGATTGCACCGTATTCCTTGGCAAGATCCGGCTTTTTTGCCCCCAGACTAAATCCGATCAACGCCACCGCTGTGGCCTGCAGACCGTCTCCGAAGGAGAAAGAAAGTCCTAAAATGTTCATGCCTACCTGATGTGCCGCCATGGCATTCGTTCCCTGACTTGCCATCATCAGTGACGTGGCCATAAAGCCCACTCGCATCAACAACTGCTCTGCAAAAACAGAATATCCTACATTGACCAGATTTTTAAACGCCGTAACTGTGGGTCTGATTTTCTGTTTGAAAATATAAGCAATACTTACAAAGCAATCCACCCTGCGTACAGACCAGATACTCATGAAACATGCCACTACTGTACCTAATACCGTCGCCAGTGCTGCACCGGCAATCCCCAATGCGGGAAATCCTAAATTACCACCAATCAGCAAATAATTAAAGCATACATTCACAATATTGGATACCAAATTGGTACGCATGGTAATCTTCGTATTGCCGGCCCCTCTCTGAGCTGCATTGATCCCCATCTGGATACAATTAAAAATCATACCCCCCATGATGATCCTGAAATAGGTAACCGCCCCTTCATGAGTCTCCGGCTCTGAGCCGCAAAGCCGAATGATCGGATCTGCCAAAGAAACCAGTAAAACACTCACCCCTATGGCTGCAATGATGACAAACAAAAGTGTGGTTGCAAAGATTCGATTCGCACCTTCTTTATTACTTTCCCCCTTACGACGGGCAACCAGTGCAGAGACCGCCACATTCGTAGCAAAGAACAAACTCAGACCAATAAACTTAGGCTGGGTGGTCAGGCCTACCGATGCAACTGCCGCTGCTCCCAGGGAACTGACCATAAAAGAATCCACCAGACCAACAAAAGCCGTAAAAAAGGATTCCAGAACTGCAGGCCAGGCAATATGTATTACCTTCTTCACATTATCTGCATCATATTGAAAGAACTTCATTTTCTACCCCTTTCTTTTATTCCACATTCTACTTTTTCCTTTGGAAATGTAGATTTATAAAGTGCTCTTATTTCCTCTGCTGTAGCAAAATCTTCTGAAAACGCTGTTCCACTGCCTGCCGCCAAAGCCATCCTGAAGGCATGCAGGTAATCCCAATCAGATTCCAACAAGCCGGCCAGAAAGCCAGCCACCATAGAATCTCCTGCACCTACCGCATTGACTAATGTTCCCTTTGGTGCCTCCTGCATATAAACCTGTCCATCTTCCGCTGCCAACACCGCACCTTCCCCGGACAGAGATACCAATACATTGCGTGCTCCCATTTCCTGCAATTTCTTTGCATAAGCAACGACCTCTTCACGGCTTCGTATTTCCACACCGAAGAGTTCTCCCAATTCATGGTGATTGGGCTTGATCAAAAATGGATGGTTTTCCAGTACATTCAGCAGCTGTTCTCCAGTTGTATCCACTACGCACAAGACGCCTTTACCGGACATTCTCTTCAGAACATCCCTGTAAAAAGACTTTTCCAAGCCTACCGGCAGGCTTCCTGCCAATATCAGGATATCTCCTTCTCCCAGTCCATCCAACTTTTCTAAAAGTCTCTCAACATCCACTTCACGAATCATGGGGCCCTGACCGTTGATCTCCGTGCCATCAAAATCCTTCATCTTAATATTGATTCGCGAAAGCCCCTGTTGCGTTCTGATAAAATCACAATTTAGGCCTCTCTCTGCCGCCATTTTCTCTATTTCCACACCGGTAAATCCTGCAGTAAATCCAAGTGCCGTACTGCCAATCCCTAGATTCTGAAGTACCATAGAAACATTGAGGCCCTTGCCGCCGGGCTTCATGCTTTCTGTCAATGTCCTGTTCGTCTTTCCTATTTCAAAATCCTTTACTGTAACGATATAGTCTAGTGATGGATTTAAAGTTACTGTATATATCACTTTCATTCCCTCCAAACAATTCTCTGATCCTGGTGACCAAAGAAGAAGCAGTTGATGAATCAATCAAAGACCTTAAAAATGCCTAACAGCATCACAGCTGGGAATATCAATGCCAGCAATAACCCTACCTTCAAGTCTCCGCCAAAAGCATTTGCCGCCAGTCCTACTACGGTAGGGCCGGAGGAACATCCCAAATCCCCGGCAAGCGCCATAAGTGCATACATAGCCGTACCGCCTCCCGGCAGACGAAGTGCTGCGATGCTGAACGTTCCCGGCCAGAAGATACCTACGCTGAAGCCACAGCATGCACAACCGATCAATCCGATCAACGGATTGCCGGAACGTGCTGCGATCAGATAACAGGCAATACATAGTATGGCACTTCCTGCCATCATCTTTTTCAGTGGAATCTTATCACTATACTTGCCATAAATAGCCCTGGCTGTTCCCATAAAAATCGCAAATGCACAAGGTCCTGCCAGATCCCCCACTGTCTTGGACACCTTCAGGGCTGACTCTGCAAAAGCAGATGCCCACTGACTCATGGCCTGTTCAGAAGCACCTGCACAAACCATTAACAGGATCAACAGCCAAAATACTTTTTGCCGAAGCAGCTTTCCCAGCGATAACCTGTCACTTTCCTCCACAATCGTATAAATCGGAACCAGTGAAAAATACACTATATTTGCAAGCGGTACAATCGCCCAGATACATGCCAGTATCTTCCATTTTTCCACTCCAAATACAGAAAAGAATACGGTAGATACCACTACCACACCAACATGTCCCCAGCAATAGAAAGAATGCAAAAGGCTCATAGCCGCCTCTTTCTTTGTTGTAGGACACGCTTCCACTATGGGGCTGATCAATACCTCAATGATCCCGCCGCCGATAGCGTAGAGTACAACTGCCATGAGCAATCCCACATAAGCACTGGGCAGGAGCTCCGGCAAAACAGCCATAGCAATCAAACCCAATGCACTGCACAGATGAGCGGTCAATATAGCAGGCCGGTATCCTACTTTGTCAATCACCTTCGCCGAAATAAAATCCACCCCAAGCTGTACCAGAAAATTAATTGTCGTGATCATAGTGATCTTATCCAGTGTCAGCTCATAGTCTGCCGCAAAGGTAAGGAATAAAAGCGGTGCAAAATTATTGATGATCGCCTGCGTGATATAGCCTATATAACTGGCATAAATCGTATGTGTATAGTCATTCTTTATCTTTGAAAACATAACTTTTCTCCTACAATTACTTTATAACGCTTTCTTCAAGATAAAACACCAATTGCTTTCCGAACAAAAACCTGCCCATTTCGTTCAAATGGCATTCGTCCGACAAATATTTTTTATAATTAGATGCATTAACAGGCATATCTCCATAATTATCCTTATAGTATATCTCCATTTCTTCTGCAACAAGTTTGGCTGCATCACGATATGCATTCAGTACTTGCCCTGATTCTCCCTGTAATACATCCCCTTCATTATAGGTATAAATATATGTAGGAATAAGAATGACTATCTGTGCCTTTGGATACAGTTCTTTTAACTGTTTAATCCCGGACCGCAATGCACCTGTATAAGTACTGACATCATATGCATCCTCCGGATTTTCTATGGGGTACCCCAGAAAATAGTCATTTAGTCCAAAGTTGAGGAAAATGCACAACTTTTCCTCGTCTGTTATCTTTCCGTTATTGTTGCCTTTCAACAATGCCACCATTTCCGACAAAGACACTGTCTCCTTACCCACAAGTGCTGCCGATGCACCATTCTTACCACAATTATAGACTTTTGCACCACTCAGTGCCCCTACAACTCCGGGTATAGAGCGTGTGCTCATATCAATTCCTATAATACTATCTCCCAAAAACACAAAGCTCCAATCAGAATAATCCGGATATTTTTCTGAACATTCCAGATACTCCGTGGCCTGCATACGCAATTCTTCTAACTTCTCCTTAATACCATTCCCATTTGTCAGATATTTCCTGTCACAGAAGACCGCCAAAAAAACACTCTTTTCTACCTGGGTATTTAACTTGTGTGTATCTACATAGTTATCCGGATTACTGTTCAGCCACTGCTCCGCACCCACATAAGAAATCAGCACATTATCATTCCCCTCAAAAAATTGAACAAATGACTGATAAACCCATACATACACTTCCCAGTCACCTTCTTCCATCTCTGTCAAATAAGAAATCTCCGGGTAAGGCAAAAGTATTTCAAAGATTGAAGTGCTCCTCTGCTGCATGGTTTCCAACATATATTTCCCCAAATACTCCAACCAGCGCTCTTCTTTTGCACCTGCATCTTCCCACAATATCAGTGGATCTATCTCCATATATACTGTCTCAACACCTGGATTGTGGGTAAATACAATCTTCATCATGTTGAAGATATCTCTGAATGACTCCAGTTTATTTTCAGATTTTACAATATTCAATCCTCTATATGTCAGAAAATCTGCCTCCGAAAAATCCGGATTACTTAGCATGGTACAGAATACCCCCTGATATTCCCCATTTTCAAAATCCGATTCTTTCCACTTCCGAGTGCTAAAGCATATCCAGACAATTGATATCACAATCACGCACAGAAAAGCAATTCCTATCATCATCGATTTCTTTTTGAGTCCCTTCATGCTGCTCTCCTCTTCATATAGCATAATACAATAAATTTTAGGCTGCGAGTCTCCTCGCAGCCAACATAATCCATCTAGTTCTCGTTCATCTTTGCCAACTTTGCAGCCTGGTCTGCTGCGATACAAGCATCAATAATATGCACAATATCACCATTCATGATTTTGTCCAGTTTGTACAAAGTCAGTCCGATACGATGATCTGTCACACGTCCCTGTGGGAAGTTATAGGTACGAATCTTTTCAGAACGATCCCCGGTACCGATCTGGCTTCTTCGAAGCTCTGCTTCTGCATCATGTCTCTGCTGCTGCTCAATATCATACAATTTTGCCTTCAACAATGCGAATGCCTTTGCTTTATTCTGCAGCTGGGACTTCTCCGTCTGACTGTAAACTACGATACCTGTAGGATAATGTGTCAAACGCACAGCAGAGTCTGTTGTATTGACGCACTGACCACCGTTACCGGATGCACGCATTACGTCGATACGGATATCTTTATCATCAATTACAATATCAATATCCTCATCCACCTCCGGCATCACCGCAACACTGATGGTGGAGGTATGAATACGTCCGCCGCTTTCCGTCTCTGGCACGCGCTGTACACGATGTACACCACTTTCATATTTCATCTTGGAGTAGGCACCCTGACCGGTGATCATAAACTGTACTTCCTTCATACCGCCGATGCCGATATCGTCTACGTTCATGGTCTCCACTCTCCAACGCTGACCTTCTGCATAATGTACATACATACGATATACTTCAGCCGCAAACAATGCAGCCTCATCACCGCCGGCACCTGCACGGATTTCCACAATAACGTTCTTGTCATCGTTAGGATCCTTTGGCAGCAGAAGAATCTTCAATTCCTGTTCCAGCTCTTCTACTCTCCTCTTGCTGTCACTTAATTCTTCCTTCAGCATTTCACGCATATCTTCATCGGACTCTTCTTCCAGCATCATCAGAGAATCCTCTATATCCTGCTTACTCTTTTTATACTCCTTATAAGCCTCTACGATAGGGGTCAGATCACTCTGTTCCTTCATAAGCTTACGGAATCTCGCC
This sequence comes from Acetatifactor sp., assembly GCA_045544275.1. Taxonomy (GTDB): domain Bacteria; phylum Bacillota; class Clostridia; order Lachnospirales; family Lachnospiraceae; genus Acetatifactor. The sequence continues at coordinate 9,674 of JAZPYS010000115.1, forward strand.
TGATTATTCGTCACGGTAGGCTCATTTAACTCGCCCATGATTTCTTCGAAACGAATCAATAAATCTTCTAACTTATCAAACATGGTCAACCTCTTTCTTTATTACAACTGTTTACATCCATCTTCCATACACGACTCTGTCCAGACCTGCATAATCCTTCACAATCTGAATGTCCGCAAAACCCTTCTCTGTCATAATTTCACTGACTTCTGCTCCCTGATCATATCCGATCTCAAAATACAGCATACCGCCGTGCTTTAGAAACCTGCCGCTTTCCTCCACAATCCTGCGATAAAAATACAGCCCGTCACTGCTTCCGTCAAGTGCCTGCCTTGGCTCGTGCTCCTTAACTTCCGGCATCAATGTCTCTATTACATCACTGCGGATATATGGGGGATTTGATACAATGATATCAAACTGCCCGTCCAAATTCTCAAACAGATTGCTTTCTACAAACCGATACACCGACTGCGTTGATTTACCGCCCAGCAACTGTGTCGCATTGTCTTCTGCAACCTCCAACGCCTTCACGGAAATATCTGCCCCCACACCTTCACACCAGTTATTATAATAGAGCAGGCTAATCAGTATACAGCCGGAACCAGTACACATATCCAGTATTTTGCTCCCATCCGACATCTGCCTAAGCACTTCCTCCACCAAAATTTCTGTGTCCTGTCTGGGGATGAGCACATGCTCATTCACCCGAAAATCCAGCCCCATGAAATTCTGTACACCGGTAATCTGCTGCAGCGGCAGTCTCTTAGCACGCATTGTAATCTTTTGCAAATATGCCTCTTCCTGCTCCGCTGCGACCTCATTGTCTCCATGAACCAACAAATAGTTCCTGTCCGTATTGCAGACATATTCCAGCAAAAGTCTGGCATCCAACGCTGCTTCTTCTATTCCGGCTTCCACTAAGGCAGTTGTTCCTTTATGATAACACTCCTGATATTTCATCTGTATCCTCTTCGATCACTTCGTCTGCTTCATCATCCCCGTCTTCAGAGATCTCTACATTAACTTCCACTTCATAATCGTAGTCAAAATTTTCATTCAGAAATGCCTTCCAGTCGTATACTGCTTCTACTGCCGCAATTGCCACTTCAATCATATCCTCGTCCGGCTCTTTTGTGGTCATTCGCTGAATCAACATCCCTGGTGCCGACAATATCTTCACTAAAATATTGTTGCTTCTGCCGGCCAGACGAATGATTTCATATGAAATACCGGCTACTACAGGCATAAGCGCAATTCGCAGCAACACCTTATAAACCGGGTTCTCTACTCGGATAAAGAAAAACAAGATGATGCTCACGAACAACACAAAGAACATAAAGCTTGTTCCGCATCTTTTATGCAGTCTGGACGAACGCTTTACATTCTTCACATTCAGCTTGCGTCCACGCTCCAGACAATTGATACACTTATGTTCCGCACCATGATACATATACAATCGTTTGATATCTTTCATTGCACTGATGCCCCATACATACAGAACAAAAATCGCTATCCTGATCAATCCTTCAATAATCGCAAGCAGTGATGCATTTAATACATAATCTTTCAACAAAGACGACAAGAAATACGGCAATACAATAAACAAACCAACTGCCAACAGAATGGAAACCACCGTGACCACTCCGGAAACAATCGCTTCCGCCTTTTCCTTGGACAACTTTTTCAACGCCTTATCCAGAGAAGTCTCTTCCTCCTCTTCTTCATAAAAACTTGCTGAAAAATTCAAACATTTCATTCCCAGTACCAAAGAATCTACAAAATTAAAGATTCCCCTGATAAATGGAAGCTCTTTTATCTTCTTGCCATGCAACAAGCCCTGATGAGTATCCATCTTGACTTCAATCTCACCATCCGGTTTGCGTACTGCTATGGCATAATTATCCTGATTTTTCATCATAATGCCTTCCAGCACAGCCTGACCGCCGATACCGGAATAGCACAACTTTTTTTTATCTGCCATTTCCTTTTCTCCCTGTAACTTATTAAGAGAAAGAAAGGTTGAGATAAAAATACCTCAACCTTTTCGAACTTCTTATTTGCTTGTAACACCGTATTTTCTATTGAACTTATCAATACGTCCGTCAGTTCTAGCGGTTTTCTGCTGACCAGTGTAGAATGAATGGCACTTAGAGCAAACTTCTACGTGGATTTCCTTCTTGGTAGAACCGGTTACAAATGTGTTACCACAGTTACATGTTACTGTAGCCTGATAGTAATTAGGATGGATTCCTTCTCTCATGATTTTCACCTCTCTATATAGTTAACTACATTAAAATTTTGTTCTCATCCGCACTGCCTATGCCACCACAGACAGCGTTGATATTATAACACGCATGCGGACATGTTGCAAGCTTTTTTCTAAATAAATTTGTTCTTTTTTACCATATTTACAAAATCATAATTATTTCTTGTACGTGAGAACATGTCCAAAATCTTATCTGTTGCCTCATCAGGCTTCAATCCGTTCAATGCCTTGCGCATGATATTAACTGCTTCCAGCTCATCGGAAGTAAGCAGCAGATCTTCTCTTCTGGTGCCTGACTTCTGGATATCAATTGCCGGGAAGATACGCTTTTCTGAAAGCTTGCGGTCAAGGATCATTTCCATGTTACCGGTACCTTTGAATTCTTCGTAAACCACATCGTCCATTTTACTTCCGGTCTCTACCAGAGCAGTAGCAAGAATGGTCAGACTGCCTCCCTCACGCATATTTCTCGCTGCGCCGAAAAATCTCTTGGGCATATGAAGTGCTGCCGGGTCAAGACCACCTGACAGGGTACGTCCGCTTGGAGGTACGACCTGATTATATGCACGTGTCAGACGAGTAATACTGTCTAACAAAATCACAACATCCTTCTTGTGTTCAACAAGACGCTTCGCTCTTTCAATTACCATTTCAGATACACGCTTATGATGCTCCGGAAGTTCATCGAATGTAGAATAGATAACCTCCACATTTTCACCTACGATCGCTTCCCTGATGTCGGTAACTTCTTCAGGACGTTCATCGATCAACAGAATCAGCATATGCATCTGCGGATTGCCCTTCAGAATAGACTTTGCCACTTCCTTAAGCAGAGTGGTCTTACCGGCCTTTGGCGGTGATACGATCATACCACGCTGTCCCTTACCTACCGGGCTGATCAAGTCCATAACTCTCATAGCAATGCTGCTTCCCTGGGTTTCCATACGGATACGCTTGTCCGGAAAAATCGGCGTCATATCTTCAAACGGTCTTCTCTTAGCTGCCACTTCCGGATGATACCCGTTCACATTTTTCAAGTATAATAACGCACTGAATTTTTCCTGCTGGGATTTGATCCTCTTATTACCGCAGATAATATCTCCTGTCTTCAAATTAAATCTACGGATCTGGCTGGGTGCCACATACACATCATTTTCGCCGGGCATATAGTTTTCACAACGAATGAATCCGTAACCGTCCGGCATAACCTCCAGAATACCTGCCGCTTCAATACCACTGTCAAGCTCTTGCGGATAGAACATATCATCCTGCTTCTTTTCAGTTTTTTCCTGCTCCGGTTTCCCAGTCTCCTGTTTTGCTTCCGTTTTCGCCTCTTCTTTGGCAGGCTCCTGCTTTACAGCCTCCTTCTTGTCGGATTCTGTCTTTGCAGATTTCTCTTTATCCCTTTCATCCTCCAATAACATAGCCTCTACCAGCTCTGCTTTTTTCATTGTAGATGTTCCTTTGATTCCACGCACCTTAGCCAATTCTTTTAATTGTGCCAGGGCCAGTGATTCATATTTCTCTCGCATAAGATCCTCCTATATATGAACATAATACTTCAAATCTACTTCAGTTAAAATTTATCCGGGTATATTGAGATATGTGCTCTGATACGATTTTGAAATGTTTTACAACCTATAGGTATTATAATATACTTTTTCAAAAATAGGAAGACTTAATTTACAGAAAAGCTTGAAAATTTATCGCACTGACATTAAAATAGGGAATATGTTTTACCAAAAGTCTTTAAAAATGGAGAAATTTAGTATGCACTGGCACGGAAAACCTTATTACTCGCTGGACGCCTACTGTAAAAATACTTTCGGACATAAATGTTACAAAATCGCCATAGATGCGGGCATGACCTGCCCCAACAGAGATGGTACTTTAGGTACAAAAGGCTGTATCTTCTGCAGTGCCGGGGGAAGTGGGGATTTCGCTGTTTCCGGAGACAGCATTACTTCTCAGGTCATATCCGGAAAAGAAAAATTTGGTACAAAAAAAGTCGGTGAACATTTTATTGCTTATTTTCAAGCCTATACTAACACCTATGCCCCGATTCCCTATCTGCGCAAGATATTTACAGAAGCACTTAACGAGCCACAGATCTGCGGCATCTCCATTGCTACCAGACCGGATTGTCTGGGCAGTGAGGTGCTGGCATTGCTGGAAGAATTACAAGAAATGTATCCCAATAAATATATTTGGGTAGAATTAGGTTTACAGACGATACACGAAGACACTGCTGTATACATTCGCAGGGGCTACAAACTGGATTGTTTTGAGACTGCTGTGAATCAGCTTCATAAGCTTCAGATTCCTGTCATTGTACACGTGATTCTTGGTCTGCCCGGAGAAACAGATGCACATATTTATCAAACTGTGCACTATCTGAATTGCCAGAACATCTTCGGCATCAAACTGCAGCTTCTTCATGTACTGGAAGGAACTGACCTGGCTGACGATTACAGATGTGGTCTATTCAGAACATACGAAAAGGAAGAATATCTGGATATCCTGATCCACTGCCTGGAACTGCTCTCACCTGAAATTGTGGTGCACCGTGTAACCGGTGACGGGCCCAAAGACATCTTGCTTGCTCCCCGATGGAGTCTGAACAAACGTGATGTATTGAATTCACTGCACAAAAAAATGAAAGAAAATAATACTTATCAAGGGAGATTATGGAATGCTTCAAGATCCATTGACACTATATAAACTTATCATTCTTTACATGCTTGACCGTGTGAAATTTCCCATCACTACTGCACAGATCAGCAACTATATTTTAGAAAAAGAATATACCAATTTCCTGACTTTGCAACAGGTCATCAGCGAACTGACCGAAGCAAACTTGATCGATGCCCGCACTGTAAACAACCGCACGCATCTACAGATTACCGAAGAGGGACAGGAAACACTGCATTATTTTGAAAACAGAATTAATGATACCATCAAAGCAGAGATCAACCAGTACTTCCATGAAAACGAATTTGCCCTTCGGGAAGAAGTCTCCGTTCTGGGCGACTACTATAAATCCACCTCCGGTGAATACGAAGCCCACTTAATTGCCAAAGATCGGGACACTAACCTGGTGGAGATCAAATTGTCAGTTCCTACGAAAGAAGTCGCAGAGAGTATCTGCGATAACTGGCAGAAGAAGAATCAGGAGATATATCAGGAGTTGGTGAAGTGGCTGTTTTAAGCGAATATTTTACAACAGGAGCATCACTTTTGTGCTGCTCCCGTACTATCCCTTATCACTAACTTACCACTCAGCACAATCTTCTGATTGAGCCGATAATAACAATTTTTCATTTTTTTCTGCAGCAAATCCCAGGCCAGAGCACACACCTCGTCCGGACTGGTATCAATGGAGGTCAGCGAGTGCTCCATATATTTTGCTACCTCAATATTGTCCATTCCGATCACAGACATATCCTCCGGTATGGAATAACCTTTTTCATGTAAGTACCTGATCGCTCCGATAGCCATATCATCATAGGCACAAACGATGGCAGTAGGACGCTTTCCGGAATCAAGAACCTGTCTGATGCCATCAGCTCCCGCCTCCCCGAACCGATACGAGCTGCGCACAGCATAGTACTTACCTGCCAGCCCTTCGGCTGCTGACAGAAATAATCTTTCCTTTCCTATAGTCAACTTTTCACCGATAAAGGCAATTTCCCGATGCCCCAGACCATTTAAGTATGTAACGGCTTCCTTAATAGCCGGCTCATAATCCACCTGCACCGAATCCACCGTGTTATCCGTATTCCCCAACAAGGATATGATGGGGATATTATACCCCTTTTTCAAAGACGTCCGCAAATTGAACACAAACAATCCATCCACCCGCAGGAATGATGCATAATAATCAATCAGTTCCGCCTGATTCGCTATCGAGAAATGATCCGATGAAATCACTGCTATGGCACCATTTTTCTCAATCTCATTTTGAAGCCGTCTGACATACCCATTATAATAGGCACTGTTCAGTTCCGGGCAGATAATAGCAATTACCCTCTTGGAAAATCTTCCCTTATAATATTTCCCAAAACAGCCATACTCCTTTGCCGTTGCAAAAATCAGTTTCTTGGTTTCATCACTTACATCATCTGCATCGTGAAATGCTTTACTTACTGTAGATACAGACACATTGGCTATTGCCGCCAATTCCCGCATAGTCATTTGTTTTCTTCTCCCTCACCGTTCAGTCTATTTCTCTCTGACAAAAGTTTATGTATGTTTTCCTGCTGACAAGTTACATTATACTCATCCCACAAAAAATACACAAGATTTACGAAAAAGTTTCGAGATTTGTTTCGCATATTGTTTTATGAGTTACTTTGGTTTATAAATGTCTTTGAACAAAAAACAGCACATTATGCCTGCATCCAAATCTAAGGGTAGGCAAGAACGGAGAGTATATGAACACACAACAAAAAAAACGCGGACAACTGATGTACATATTGGAAGCCGGACTGGAGTACCTGATCTCTATCCTGGTGGCGGGTTCTTATCTGGCTACACTGACGAAGGAGTTAGGATTTTCAGACAGTCTTACAGGCATACTATCCTCAGTGATATCCTTAGGCTGCCTGTTTCAACTTTTGTCCATATTTATTCGCCGGGAAGCCGTCAAATCACTGGTTATTGTCATGAGTATCCTGAACCAACTGTTATTCATGTTCCTATATGTGGTGCCAGTAATCAACATATCATCACAAGCCAAAACGATTTTATTTGTAATAAGCATTTTCTCAGCATACCTGATTTATAACATTGCACACCCTAAGAAAATCAATTGGCTAATGTCACTGGTAGATGATCACCACCGTGGACAGTTCACTGCTAATAAAGAAATTATCTCCCTGCTTGCAGGCATGGTATTTTCTTTTGGAATGGGTGCACTGGTTGATTATTATAACGAACAAGGCAGACAACGAACCGCTTTCATTCTATCTGCCTTGGTGATTTTTGTGCTGATGCTGCTCCATACTGCCTCCATGCTTCTTGCACCGGAGCCGGACAAAGAAAAAGCCCCCCAGAAAAATATACTTGCAAGCATAAAAGAGATCATAAACAATCAAAATGTGCTGCATGTAACTGTGATATTTGTACTCTACTACATATCAACTTATGTTGCCACACCTTTTTACGGCACTTATTTGATCAATGAACTTTCTTTCAACTTGAAATTGGTATCCGCACTCACCATTTTCAGCAGCATCCTGCGCATTCTTGTTTCCAGATTTTGGGGACAATATGCAGACAAAACATCTTTCACCAATATGATTCGAAAATGTTTACTGGTACTGGGATTCAGCTATTTTTTCGCCGCTTGTGCGGTACCTGCCAATGGAAAGGTCATGTTTGCTCTCTACTATGCTCTTCATGGCATTGCCCTGGGTGGTATTAACAGTGCTTTGATCAATCTGGTGTTTGATTATGTACCCATAGACAAACGCTCTGATTCTCTGGCAATTTGTCAGGCCGCCTCCGGAGCAGCGGGTTTTGTGGCTACACTTTCTGTAAGTCCGTTGATTGCCTCCATTCAGGCAAACGGCAACAGATTATTGGGTGGGCACTTATATGCACAGCAAGTGGTATCAGGAATCGCATTCGTGATTGTCATGGCTGCAATTATTTATATCAGATTATTTGTTGCCGAAAAGAGGGCAAGAACTATATAAAATAATTCTTGCCCACAAATTTTATTTGTGATATCCTCTTTCACGCAAAAGTTTCAAAATCACATCCGGATTATTACATGTGATCAACTCTGCACCATTTGCAATAACGGTATCCACACCTTCTGCATTCTTGACTCCCGCACCTGCCCACGTCTGAATTCCATATTTTTTCTTCATGGCAGCAAACTCTTCTTTGGATGCAATGTATCCAGGATTTCCGAACATGCAGACACAATAGGCATACTCGTAAGGATCCTGTGTACATTCTCCAAGGCAGTGTTGTGGATAATACACATGCAGCTTGTACTTGTCGCCATACTTTCCATGAATATACTCATGCATTCTGCCGGACCAGGTATTGATGACACAACGCTGGGTCATGTGATATTCATCTAACAGATTCAATATCCGATCCACTGTTGCCAGCGTAATCTCCTCACCCCAATCTGGAAAAATGTCTTTTATCTCAAAATCCACTGTCATTTCCGGATACTGCTGTAAAAATTGTTCTCCGGATATTTTTCTGACCATCCTCTATGTGCCGCTACATATATATTTTTTTCACTTTGTGTCCAGCAATTCATCACTGACACCCCTTTCTCTATTTTTCAAACGTGAATTTTTCCCATGGAATATTCACTTCTTTCCCCTGTGTAATAATTTCATCAATGTGCATCAGAAGCAGGAACTCATTGAGATCAATCAATCCTCTTTCTGCTTTCACGCGAACTGCTTTTGCAACTCTCTCAGCTACAACCAATGACTCTAAAGTAACCCCATTCAATTCTTCCTTTGCTTGCTTTATATTCAGACCGCGTCCCAATTCCAAACGACGGGTATTCTTGTTCGATGATTCCAAATTAGGAAAGCGATTTATGTTTAAGGTTTGTGACCATTCGGAAATAAATGATTTTGTAACCAATGCTAATGTTGAATTCGCAAAAACAGATTAGGTCAAAACAAAAAAAGAACAGAAAATTCTGTTCTTTTTTGTTAACTATATACTATTCATTATACACTCAAAACCGAACACTGAATCAATCTCTTTACAAGTCATCTTTATCCTTTCGGATAACTTCCTCTTTCCACTTTTCCAACCTTGGTTAAGCCCTCGACCGATTAGTAAATGTCAGCTGAACACATTACTGTG
>JAZPYS010000116.1:0-2714 GCA_045544275.1 Acetatifactor sp.
GCTTACGGATGATTTTTGATGTGCTCTTTCCTTTGTCATTGATATATGAGTGAGTGATGTAAAACGATTCAGCGTTTTTTGATTTTGTAGTAGATACTTTCATGGCAAATTCCTCCTGACAGTATCATATCATAAAATACCAGAAAATACTATATACAAAATCAAAATATTTGACAAAAAAATAGAGCAATTTCAATGCTCACAGCGTTTTTTTGGTTATTTAACTGTCAAACTCCCGGATCAGAGAGTTCTGGACTACTGGGAGGCGGAGGAAATCTCCATCGGTGATTATGTGCTGACGGGCGGGGAGCTGCCGGCCATGGTGCTGATCGACGCGGTGGCGCGGCTTCTGCCTGACGTATTGGGAAATGAAAACTCGGCCATGGATGAGTCCATTTATTCCGGATTGCTGGAGCATCCGCAATATACGAAACCCAGGGAATATCGGGGACTGGAGGTGCCGGAGGTCCTTGTGGGGGGCAATCACAAGCTCATCGCATTGTGGAAATTCAGGGAAGCATTGAAAATCACTGCAGACCGCAGGCCCGATCTTTTAGAACTCTTTTTGGAAAAAAGAACGAATTTCACCAAAGAAGAGACCAAAATATTGGAAGAAATCGCGAAAATAAAAGGATAGCACATTGCAAGCCGTAAGTCTTTGGTGTAAAATCCCATCTTTGACAGTTAAGAAGAAATAAAGACGCTGTAAGACTTGCAAATGCAGGCCTGGCAGCGTTTTTAAAGTATATATGTAATATAGTAATTTACTCTCTCCCCTTGCTTTTCTTCTGGATCTCCTTCATTTTTCGCTTAGTGATGAATTGAAAGTCCGTACGGAAGCCACAGGCTCCATGCAGTGCATCAGTCAACTCAGTTCTGCGGTAAAGCGGCATAAAACCCTGATCCTCAAGGTTGGCAAAATCAAAATCTTTTAAAGTATCAAGTATCTGCTCACAGGTATAGTTGCTGCCGAGCTTCTTTTCCAGAAGTCGATAGACGAGAAGACTCAAAAAGCAGATGAGGAAGTGTGCTTTGATCCTGTCTTCTCTGCGTACATATACAGGCCTTGCAGAAAAATCCATCTTCATGATCCGAAAGCACGATTCGATCTGCCATCTGCCTTCACTCACTTTCAGGATATTGGAGACTTCATCATCCAGAAGATCAGTACATACTGCATAAAGCCCGTCATACTTTTCTTCCTCTCGAATTTTATCCTCGTCAAGATAGTAGTGGATGTCAGCAGCCTCTCCGTCTTCCGTAGCAGCAACTTTTGTAACGAATCTTGCAGGATCATTTGGATTCTTTCTCGTTCTTTTGAGCTTTCCGTCCTTTACCATTTTTTCCGCACGTTCGATTTGCTTTTCACGAATCGATTTCTGATAGGCAGCATATTTGGGCGAATAGGTGACGATGAGCCGTTGGTGAAGCTTCTTTGTCGTATAGGGTTCATCCTTGTAGTAAAGCTCACCCATATCATCTTCTGTCAATTCATCCAGATTTACCGGTTTTCCATCGGACATCCTCCGGAATCCTTTTCCTGACAAAGCCCACTCCTTCTCCTCCTTCGGGAGCTTCTTGATGGACTGGGTCACGATGAAAGAGCGATCCTGGTAATGGTTCAAAATTCTATTGTTTTCGGAGGCAAGACCTGCATCGGAACAGAATACGAATTTCGTACATCCGAACTGCTGCAACACCTTCGTTTCAAGAGGCCTCAAAGATGTCTGTTCGTTCTTGTTTCCTGCAAACAGAGAAAAGGCCAGAGGGATACCGTCCCCATCGGTAAAGAGTCCCATCTGGATGATAGGGTTCGGTCTGTGTTCCTTGCTTTTTCCATATTTCCTGTCGCCATCTTCCTGTTCGATCTCAAAGTAGTAGTTGGTACAGTCGTAGTACAGAACTTTGTCATTCCTTTTGCCGAGGAAATTGCTGTTTTTGTAGGCCTCCGCCTGTATGAAATCACATTCTTCGGCAAGGACGCTCAGTGCACGGTAGATGTCATGAAGTTCATAAGCCGGAGGCTCGAGGAAATCCTGTACAGCCATGAATGTGGAACGTTTGCTGTCAGGTTCAAGGACACGTGAATAGATAAGATCTGAGAGAATAGAATTCAGATCATATTTAAATTTGTGTTTGGATTTTATCTTCCTGCAAGCCTTATCAAGCTGCAAGCCATAATAGATGGACTGCAGGAAGAGATATCCGCCTTCATACTTCTTTTGCTTGCCATATTCCATAGGTCTGTCCGCATGAAAAGGGATCAATACGGTTTTGGCTTCTTTGTCCTGTTTGTACTTTTTTGTTTCGATCCGCGCCTGTTCCCTGGCCCAAGTCATGACACCATCGCGGTCTGTTCCAAGCTCTTTGGAAAGTTCGCTCAACGTTCCCAGCTTACGGATGATTTTTGATGTGCTCTTTCCTTTGTCATTGATATATGAGTGAGTGATGTAAAACGATTCAGCGTTTTTTGATTTTGTAGTAGATACTTTCATGGCAAATTCCTCCTGACAGTATTATATCATAAAATACCAGATAATACTATATACAAAATCAAAGTATTTGACAAAAAAATAGAGCAATTTCAATGCTCACAGCGTTTTTTTGGTTATTTAACTGTCAAACTCCCGCATTTATAACCTATCAGACTATTCAATATAACATTGGTGGTCGAGTGGGAATAACACATGGTGGCTTGCAGAATATCTTTTTAG
>JAZPYS010000117.1:0-10551 GCA_045544275.1 Acetatifactor sp.
GTGTAATGTTTATAGTTGCGATAGGGGTATCTCAACAATACAACATCTATTCAAAAACTGCTATTTTTATTTAAGGAAATGCAGAAAAGGAAACTAATTGTACTTTGGGGCTAGCCGTCGCGCCAGCGACTTGGTACAATAATATTTGCAACCCGGCAATAAAGGTGTACGGTGCAATGTTGCAAACATATAAATATGACCGTATACCCAAAAATAAGTAAGGCTTAATTTGTAGAAATATAAGATAAGACCGTAAATGGTCGCTTTTGTCAATGTATTTATATATTAAACACACAATTCAGAAAAGGTAGATAAACAATGAATATGCTACAAAATTTAATCAAACATTTCCTCCTTGTCTGCCGTCACAAATGGCATGTATTCAAACTCTGCTGTCAGGCCGGCATTCCTCTGCAGGGACTCCTGCATGACTTAAGTAAATTCTCTCCCACAGAATTCCGGGAGAGCGTAAAATATTATAACGGCAAACGATCTCCCCTTGCAGTCAGCCGAGAGATCAACGGCTACAGCAAGGCATGGCTTCACCATAAAGGACGCAACAAACATCATTGGGAATACTGGATCGACGGCTACAACAAGGGGGGCTATGGCTGCATCATGCCCTTTAATTACGCCTGTGAAATGATTTGCGATATGATCGCCGCTACCAAAGTATATAACGGCAAATGCTTCACCACACATGGGCCGCTGCAATACTTCGAACGTCAGACTTATGGGCAATTTGTCCATCCCCAGATCCAGGATTTTATGCGGGCTGTGTTTACGGCGTATGTGGAAGAGGGAGATGCGATGATCACAAAACAGCGGCTGTTGAATTTATATAACAGTTATTTCCGTTGCGATGTACGAAATGACGGATGAAGCTAACATTAACCAAAGGCAAGTTACAGAAAATTTCAGTTTCCACAAAGTTGGGCATATCACTCAATGCGATATGCCCAATTTTATTGCAAATATATTATATCTTCACTATTTTCAATTAAAAGCTTATATTATAAATATTTCTTAAGATCTTCCACCTTGTCCAATGCTTCCCAAGGCAGATTTAAATCATTTCTTCCGAAATGTCCGTAAGCTGCTGTAGGTCTGTAGATAGGCTTACGCAAATCCAACATTTTGATGATGCCTGCCGGACGAAGGTCAAAGTTCTCACGGATAATAGCCACCAATTTATCATCAGAAACCTTACCGGTGCCGAAAGTATCCACCATTACAGATGTAGGCTGTGCAACACCAATTGCATAGGAAAGCTGAATTTCACACTTCTCAGCAAGTCCTGCTGCTACGATATTCTTTGCAACATAGCGTGCAGCATAAGCTGCAGAACGGTCAACCTTTGTACAGTCCTTGCCGGAGAATGCACCGCCGCCATGACGAGCCATTCCACCGTAGGTATCAACGATGATCTTACGTCCTGTCAAACCACTGTCGCCATTAGGTCCGCCGATTACAAATCTGCCTGTAGGATTAATGAAGAACTTGGTCTCTTCATCGATCATTTCAGCAGGAAGAATCGGATCAAATACATATTTCTTGATATCTGCATGAATCTGTTCCTGCGTCACTTTTTCATCATGCTGGGTAGAAAGTACCACCGCTTCCAGACGATAAGGCTTGCCCTTTTCATCATATTCCACAGAAACCTGACTCTTTCCATCGGGTCTTAAGTAAGGCAATGTGCCATTCTTACGTACTTCTGTCAGCTGTCTTGTCAACTTGTGAGCCAGAGAGATAGGATATGGCATATACTCCTCAGTCTCGTTAGATGCATAACCAAACATCATACCCTGATCGCCCGCGCCAATTGCTTCCAACTGCTCATCACTCATCTGATTCTCTCTTGCTTCCAGTGCCTTGTCAACGCCCATAGCGATATCTGCGGACTGCTTGTCTAAGGCCACCATGACTGCGCATGTGTTGCCGTCAAAGCCTTTTTCAGAGGAATCATAACCAATCTCTGTTACAGTCTTGCGCACGATGCTTGTGATATCTACGTTTGCCTTTGTTGTAATTTCGCCCATAACTAATACAAAACCGGTACTTGTACAAGTCTCGCAAGCCACACGGCTGTATGGATCCTGTTCCATCAATGCATCAAGCACTGCATCGGAAATTGCATCACAGATTTTGTCAGGATGGCCTTCAGTTACAGATTCGGAAGTAAATAAAAGTTTTTCCATGTCTTTTTTCTCCTTTTGTTTGTTGGTGTGGCTTGTTTATCATTATCAGACTTGACTCTGCTGATAACGCGAAAAATAACGCCCGCAATAATGCGGACGTTGATTGTCGATAATCAAATCCACTTATTGTTCAAGTATGTCTCGCTCAGGTTGGCACCTTCCTGTATCAGGGGTTGCCGTGGCTTCACAGATCCTATGTATCTCCACCACTCTGAATAAGTAGGAATTTATTCAATTGTATTACTCACTCGCTGATTAACAATACACTAAGTAAGCATTCTTGTCAACATATTTTATGTTTTTTTTAGAATCATTTTTACAAGCCGGGACCGATGCCAAAAACACCATATCCTCAACCCACTTTCAGCTTGAATTTCTGCAGTTCTCTTTCTGAACCGATCAGTTCGATCTGTGCTCCTAAAGACTGCAATTTCAAATGAAAATCCTCATATCCTCTGGCAATATAATGGATATTATCAACTGTGGAAATGCCCTCTGCACTCAGTGCCGCCATAACAAGTGCTGCACCGGCACGAAGATCCGGTGAAAACAGGCTGGTACCGGTATACTGAGGTACACCTGTAATAATTGCTGTGGTCCCCTCCACCTTGATATTGGCACCCATACGGGTCAATTCATCTACATATTTAAAACGATTTTCAAAGATCGTATCTGTGACGATGCTGGTTCCTCTTGCAAGTCCCAATGCCACTGCAATCTGAGGCTGCATATCTGTAGGGAATCCCGGATATGGAAGAGTCTTAACATGAGTAAATTTCAGTGGTTTGGAAGCCACTACACGCATACAGTCATCTGATTCTTCCACTTCACAGCCGATTTCAATCAGCTTTGCTGTAATAGACTCAAGATGCTTAGGAATCACATTCTTAACAGTAATGTCACCTTTGGTCACTGCTGCCGCAAACATAAAAGTTCCCGCCTCGATCTGGTCAGGAATAATGGTATACTCTGTGCCATGCAGCTTGCTGACGCCTTTGATTCGGATCACATCCGTACCGGCACCTTTGATATTGGCACCCATACTATTCAGGAAGTTTGCCAGATCTACTACATGGGGTTCCTTCGCTGCATTTTCAATGATCGTACGTCCTTCTGCCATGGTTGCTGCCATCATTACATTGATGGTTGCCCCTACACTGACACAGTCCATATAAATATGACTGCCTACCAATTTCTCGGCATGGGTCTTGATCAAACCATATTCAATTTTTACTTCTGCACCAAGTGCTCGAAAACCCTTGATATGCTGGTCAATTGCACGGCTTCCGATATCACATCCTCCGGGAAGTGCAACCTCCGCATGCTTATATTTTCCCAACATTGCTCCCAACAAGTAATAAGAAGCACGAATTTTCTTGATATTATCGTCCTCAACCACCAGACTATTGATCTGTCCGGCATTTAAAGTAACACTATGTCTGCTGCTTCGGTCTGTCATAACGCCTACATTCTGCATTGCCTTGAGCAATACATTGATGTCTCTTACATCCGGCAAATTTTCTATATATACAGTTTCATCGGTCATTACGGAAGCAGCAAGAATAGGAAGTGCAGCGTTTTTGGCACCCCCTATTTCCACTTCTCCTACCAATGGATTACCGCCTTTGATCGCGTACTGTTCCATTATATTACCTCTTTTTATATCTATAAATTCACAAAATATCTATCATTAGTATCTTCCAACTTAAATAATACCATATTTAGTCCCATTTGTAAACGGAACGGACGTTCTTAGTAATTCAGATATTTCTCCGGATTGACCTGCTTACCACCGATCAATATCTCAAAATGAACATGAGGACCGCTGCTGATACCGGTATTACCACTGAGTGCAATCTGCTGTCCCTGTTTTACCTTCTGACCAACCTTTACCTGAACCTTACTCAAATGTGCGTATCTGGTCTGACGGCCATCTTCATGATTGATATAGACAACATAGCCATAACCACTGCCCCATCCTGCTTTTACAACAGTACCACCACAGGATGCAACAACCGGTGTTCCTGTGGGTGTCGCCCAGTCAAGTCCTTTATGATAAGTACTCGCCCCCTTGGTCGGTGCACTTCGCTTACCAAAACCTGAACTCTTACGCCCGCCGGAGATGGGCTTGATATAAGTAGGAGGAATTTTTGTACCACGTTTTACGATTTTGGGTACTGCCTCCATGACCAGCTCTTCTTTTAAAATTTCCTGAGACACTTTTTCATGATTGACAAAGTTTTCCTGGGCTACGATCTTTCTGAAGCCTGCGGATGGCTGCTGTACCATCTGGGTCTGGGTAGTATACCAGGTATCTACATCAATATACTGTACTTCTGCATTGTAAGTTTCTTCATAATAATTCACTTCCTGACGTGTCACGGAAAGTTCCGGCTCCGGAACGGTAATGATCAGTTCCTGACCAATATGAAGCGTAGAATTCACACTATCCAGACTTTCATTCATATCCACAATGGTCTGCATAGGAATGTTCAGCTTGATAGCAATTTCAGACAAAGTATCCCCACTGGTCACTTCGTAAATCTGCTGCTGTTCCTGTTCCTTTGTCAATTCACCTACTGCCTGCTCCAATGTCTTCAACTGACTCGCCGGCAGATACGCCTCCACAATTTCTATTTCCTCAGAAAACCCCATGGACTTGATTCCCAATTCATAATCTTCAAAATCCATTTCGTCTTTCACCACATCCTGGGAAAACATCTCATTTAATACAGCTTTCAGACCTGCTACCGGAAACATTCCTGCTGCCTCAGCCTGACTTGCCGCCTCAGCAACCAGCTGCTTCTCAACCACCTGTGCCTTCAGCACATTGAACTCTCTTTCATGATCCTGCTCCAGAGAGATTGCAAAGCGACCCTCTATATCATAATTATTCACAGCTGCCTGCAGCAAATCGTGAACTTCCTCTTCACTCCCTAAGCTTACCATATATTCATTTACCTTGACGGTATAAGAACGCTGCATGGTCTCTAAACAATTGTCTTCAAGAACCGACTGAATATTCGCCTGCACAGCTTCTTTCTCATCCACTCTTCCCCAAAGCAATTCCTCTCCTTCATAAGCAAGTGCCACATCCATGAACACCAGATCATCACTTTCGGACGCAACCGCCTTACGGGCATTTATGAACAATTCCTCTGCAACAGCCGTATCCACAACCGTTCCCACTTCCGTACCATTGACAAACACATGGAACAGATTGTCCCCTGTGGATTCAAAGGTAACGTACCCCTTCAAAAAAAAGAAACAACAAAACAGGGTAATTAATGTTGCTTTTACATATGCATATCTTAATCTTAATCTATATTTTATAACGTGCATTACTGAAACCTTATCTTAAACTTTGGTATTTTTCTTAACAATTTTGTAACAGTTTCATTCTATCAACAATTATTTTAATTGTAAAGGACTTCTTAATAGGTTACAATAAATTTGTTGGAGGTACACAAAAATGGCTATCATATTTCATATTGACGTCAATTCCGCTTTTTTAAGCTGGACTGCCTTAGAACATCTGAAAAATGGTGCTGAAATCGATTTGCGCACCATACCTTCCATTGTGGGTGGCGATCAGGAGAAACGCCACGGTATCGTTCTGGCTAAATCCGTTCCTGCAAAGGCTTATGGCATCCAGACTGCCGAACCGGTAGTCAGTGCTTTCCGCAAATGCCCCACCCTTACCATGGTCCCCCCGGATCACGCCATGTACAGCAGACGAAGCAATGAACTGATGAATTACCTGCAAAGAATCTGCCCCGATATCGAACAGGTCAGTATTGATGAATGCTATATGGATTTTACCCCAATTGCCCACAAATATACCTCTCCCGAAACAGCCGCTGCCTATATCAAAGATTCCGTCTACGAGAAATTTGGCTTTACGGTAAATGTGGGAATCTCAGACCGCAAGGTCCTGGCCAAAATGGCTTCCGATTTTAAAAAGCCCAATTTGGTACATACCTTATATGCTAATGAAATCCAGCAGAAACTTTGGCCCCTTCCTGTTTCTTCTTTATTTATGTGCGGCCGATCCAGTGCAGAAACATTACGAAACTTAGGGATTCAGACCATTGGCGATCTGGCACATACCCCTTTGGATATTGTAACGGCTCACTTAAAAAGTCACGGTGCGACTTTATGGGAATATGCAAACGGTATCGATGATTCCAAAGTAGGCATTATCCCGGCTAAAATGAAGGGTGTTGGCAATTCCACTACATTGAGCGAAGACCTGGTTACAAACGAAGATGCATATGTAGTACTCTTACGTCTGGCAGAATCTGTAGGCGCAAGACTTCGCGCATCCCACGAGACAGCTGCTATGATCAGTACGGAAATCAAATATGCCACCTTCCGCTCAGTGTCCCATCAGACCAGCTTAAACCCCCCGACTGCCTCAACTGACACGATCTACAAAACTGCCTGCCAGTTGTTCGATGAACTCTGGGACGGTACGCCCATTCGTCTGCTGGGGATCCGTTCCTCCAAGCTGACAGCCGATTCCGAACCGGTACAATTGAGCCTGTTTGATCTGCCCCTATCAAGCACCGTCAAAAATGACACGCTTGTCACAGAAAAGCAAAAGAAGCTGGACAAAGCACTGGACACGCTGCGAGGCAAGTACGGCAAAGACATCATAAAAAGAGGAAGCCTGATGACTCCCTCTGATTGACTATTTCTTTTTCACACTATATCCAAATGTCCCGATAGTCTCTCCGGTGGTTACATAGCTGCCGTGAGAGTACACAATGGGTTCCGCTTTATCTAAATGGAACCTGCCCTTTTCATCCATATACTTCTCGTCCGCATGCACAGCCACCACATCGGCAATGAACATATCATGACTTCCAAGCTCTTTTACCTCACGAACTCTGCACTCCAGACTCACCGGACTCTCTGCAATCAAAGGTGCCTTTACCTCTACACCCGGTATAGGTGTCAGATGCATCTCCTTAAACTTGTCCACATCTCTGCCGCTCTTTACACCACAATAATCTGTGGCATATGCCAACTCCTTTGTGGTCAGATTAATCACGAATTCTCCGGTTTCCTTAATGATCCGGTAAGAATATCTCTCCTTGCGCACAGATATGGATACCATAGGCGGATTGCTGCAGATAGTACCGGCCCACGCTATGGTAATGATATTGGGCACACCCTCTTTATCGGCCACACTGACCATGACTACCGGCAAAGGATACAACATATTCCCCGGTTTCCAGACTTGTTTTCCCATGTTAAAACCTCATTCCTTAAATATACACAATCCCAAATTCAATTAATAATTGTGCCGCCAGTGCTGCAGCTGATAATAATGCAAAAATCATGGCAGATGCAGCCAGATTTCTTGTAGTGCGCTGGGTCCTTGAAAGACTTTCAAATTTTACATCCAGTTCTTCATTCTGCTTCTTTAACTCGTCCACTACAACAGCCTGTACATTGCGGTATACCTTGACATTTTCCTTATGTACAAAATCTGTAATACTGCCGCTGACTGTGTCTATATGACTCTTCAGGTTCTCCTGCACACTGTCGGTGCCAATCTGTAATTCCTGAATCTTTTCCAGACTGCTTTCCACCAAAGCATTCAGACCTTCCAGCGGAATCTCTGCTTTCTTAAACTGTTCCATTCCTGCTGCAAGCGTCTTTTCAATTTCTACAAGGGTCGCCTTCGTATCATCATTTACCTGCTTCATTTGCTGAAGACAATCATTGTATTTCTTGACCTGTTCACGGGTTCTTTGAAGCTCCGCTGCTTCCGCAGCTGCATTTGCCTTGATCATTTCCTGTGCAGTAAATTTCTGTGCCAGCTTATCCATAAACGTATCCATCCAATTTCCTCCAAACATATCCACCCATACCTCTCACAAATACTACGTGGTAATTTATTTTAACATTTTTGGGCGGACAATACAACCCGTTTATTTTGTTTTACACATTTGTGTATATTGCACAAATTTTTTATCCTTTTTTCTATTTTTAGGTAATATTTACTATATATTAACACCATGTTCATAGTTTGTTCATATTTTATTGGTATACTCATCATATCAACAAAGAAGACAAATATCAAGCAGATAACAATGGATAAATTTTTTCATAATAGCCTGGGCATCGAAAGGTGTCTGGGCACTCCTCATTTTATAGGAAAACTGAAAGCCCCCCCGACAAATTAACGGGGAGCCCTCAGTTCTTTTTCTCTCTCCTGCGCTTCACTGATCTGTATGATCTCTTCATTCAAAGAACGCATTCTTTCATCCAGATCCGCCACCATTCCGGCACACTCAATCAGTTCACTCTTAATATGCTCAGGTGCTACACCTTCCAGCTTGTAATGAATCTTGTGCTCTAAACTGGCCCAAAAATCCATGGCTACTGTCCGAATCTGTATCTCCACCTTGGTATCCACAATCCTGTCGGACAGATACACCGGCACTGTCACGATCATATGATAACTTCTATAACCGCTTTCCTTGGGATATGTAATATAGTCCTTCACTGCTACGATCTTTAAATCTTTCTGTTCACGGATTAACTCTGCAATACGGTAAATATCCGTAGTGAATGAACAGATAATCCTGATACCGGCAATATCATTGACATACTTGACCATGTTTTCAATGGTAGATTCATATCCATATCTTTTCAGTTTCTTTACGATACTCTCCGCCGTTTTCATGCGTGCCTTGATATGTTCGATGGGATTGTACTGATGAACATGCTGAAATTCTTCATTCAGAATCTCCATCTTCGTTTCAATCTGTTTCAACGCCGCATTATAGATCAGCGTCACTTCTCGCCAACTGTCTATTCCATTGTCGTCTGATACTCTTAATTCCATATGTACTCCTTGTCTGAGCATACTTTCTATCTCATAACCAGTATACCATAGATACCTGCAAAATTGTATATTTGTCATGAATAATTCATCCTTTTTTAAGAAACTGTTCTGCCCTTCCGGCAGCTTGCGTCAATAATTATTCTATGTAGGAAATGCTGACAATATGACAAAATTTTGATATACTGATCTACAGGCATTAAATATAGGTGATCGCCAAACTTCTCTGCTTTCAAGCTGGTCCAAATATATTTCATTTGGGCACGTTCGCACTCGGTGCTCACCGCAGCGGTACTAAGGAATTTTCTTCACTAACGCTCGAAAATTCCAAGTGCCGGCGTTTCGCAACGACCCTGCATTGAAATATATTTGAACCAGCTTGAAATTCAGAAAGTATTGCAATAACTAATTAACATAGCAGGAAAGGAAATGATTATCATGTTCAGATTATGGGGGAAAGAATGGAAGAAAATCGTCTGGTCCGGGATATTGTCATTGAGGACGATTCCGCTGATACCAGAACCCACAAAATATTTCATGCAATGGATGAAATCTGCTACGCATTTGATTTAAGCAAACCGATCTGGTTAGACAAAACCATTCAGGAGTTCAAGAAGTATGACCGTGCACGGTTTACCCAGGACAATTTCATTGACAGTATCGATTTTGACTACCTGGAAATTCATGTGATAGAAGAAGATTAATATCCTCCAAATATTGTGTTGACAATTTATTTTTGCAGGTGTAGTATATGTGTATACTTGATGTAGTTTTTAGAACTACATAATATGGTTTTATTTGCATATAATATATTATAACAAGCAAATAAACATCAGATATATGCAAGGAATGCAATCACTTAGTTAACATAATATCTCAAAAGGAGGAATTTTATGCAGATTACAATTCGAGAACCCGGCAGCGCCCTGACCCACTTTATTGCCATGATGATGGCTGTCTTTGCCTCCATGCCGCTGCTGTTAAAAACAGGACTTACCTCCGGCAGCCGCAATATGACTGCCATGACGATCTTCATGCTCAGCATGATCCTGCTTTATGGTGCAAGCACTATGTACCACAGCGTCAACCTGGCCGGTTCAAAATTAAAAATATTCAAAAAAATAGATCATATGATGATCTTTGTACTGATTGCCGGAACCTATACACCCGTCTGTCTGATCATTTTAGGCGGCAAGACCGGCTACAGTCTTCTTGCACTTGTGTGGGGAATCGCCATTGTGGGAATGCTCCTGAAAATGTTCTGGGTCACCTGCCCCAAATGGTTCTCCTCCCTGATTTACATCGCCATGGGCTGGGTATGCATCCCGGTTTTTGTTCCCCTGTGGAATACCCTGCCGAAAGCCGCCTTTTTATGGCTCCTTGCTGGAGGTATCATTTACACCATCGGCGGCGTGATTTACGCTTTGAAACTGCCGTTTTTTAATGCAAAGCATAAATATTTCGGGTCGCACGAGATCTTTCATTTGTTTG
>JAZPYS010000118.1:0-38052 GCA_045544275.1 Acetatifactor sp.
GTGAAAACAAATGTCAGCTTCGCTGCCGCTTGTTTTCCTGCTGACTTTGGGCTTCGCCCAACACTCCAGACCTAAGGTCTGTCGTTAACTTGTCAGGTGAAAACAAATGTCAGCTTCGCTGCCGCTTGTTTTCCTGCTGACAAGTTACATTATATCTCATTTATTCGTTGATTAAAAGTATGTACAAATAAAAAAACAAGTATTTTAAAAAAAGTACTTGCTTTTTTTTCAATTACCATATATAATAGCATTTGTTCACGGGGTGTGGCTCAGCTTGGTTAGAGCGCCGTCTTAGGGAGGCGGAGGTCGCGAGTTCGAATCCCGCCACTCCGATTTAAAAAAAGTCTGGTAAAACCAGACTTTTATGTTTTATAGTTAAAAGAGAACTCCCTTTTCGGAAAAGAGTTCCCGTATACAAGCATTTTCTGCCCCAAACGTTAAAATGGTGGATGAACCCATACAATCATACAAGTTCGTATTCTGCTAATAACTGCTTTTGAAATTCTACATCTGCCATCGCTTTGAGCAAATCATCCATTCGATTATCCTGCACTAATTTTTGCTTAAGCGTATTCAATTGCACTATGGTTTCTGCTCTTCCTTCTGCTCTTCCTTCTGAACGTTCATCCATCAACCACTCTTTCAATCCTGTACACATATCAATTTCCTCTCCTTTCTGTTCTAATACTGCTTCCATTTCCGGGGTAATACCTAATAATTTCCCGGCCGCACTGGCCGTTTCCCTGTCTACTTTTTTAAATTCCTGATTCTCTTCCATCATCTTTTTCATTTTCTTTTTACTGTTCCGATTTGCCAAAAGCATTAATAGTAACTTTAATGAGGTGTGGTATTTCGAAAAATCCTCTATTTCATTCACACAGATCAGATTCATCCTGTAATCCGAAAAAAGCTTCTCCCAGCGAATTTCTTCCTCATCAAAATTCATCATATCCTTCAAACATCTGGGGCCATCCCAAGGCTCCTCTCCCAGATACAGGCACACGGTAAATGCAGGTGCAAGCCTGTCCTCTGCTGTAAATTTAGGCAGATTATTATTCACCGTTTTTTGCTGCGAATCACCCTTGCTTCCTTCGATTTCTTTGATTTGCCGCTTATACTCCAGTGCATCATAATACATATGCCGCCAAGCCATGGTATGATCTATGCCGGACTGGTGCTCTATGGCCAGAATCTGCAGATAATTTCCGCTGTGCAGCTTCTTCTTTAAATCCCGAAACCGCTGGGTATGCCGCAATCGCTTCTCAATAACCATATCCGCTGACCCGGTCTGTATTTCCTCGTAGTAATTATCCCAGTAAACCTGAGATGCATCCTCCAGCTCCTTTGCCGTCACTACCGGATCCCCATCAAAATAACTTCCGTTGAACAGATCCGCAAAGTATTCATTTCCATCTAAATACTCCAATACTACATCATTTTCTTTTCCCATAACTTATCCTCCTTACTTACGCAGGGGTACACGTATAAACTTATAACGGGAATTACAACCTCTGCCATTTTAAATTTTTCAAACTTCTGTGTAAAACGGCAGAATCGCCATTTGAATGTAGAACTTTGAATTTCAGATATCAGAACTTTACTGATAGACTTTATAATAGGATATTAACATAACACCTGAATTATTGCAAGGGTTTTTGCAACTAATTTATAGGGTATTTATATTCCAACCTTTCTCAGGTAATAGCCTAAAGGATTGAGCACACCCGCTCCGTCCTTTAGGCTAAAGACCCATAATCTCTTGGATACACCCTTCGGCTATCAATGGATGATGTCCGTCTTGTCCTTCCCCATTCACCACCGGCATCAGATACTTATCAGACGCATCCAACATACCAATCCTTCGTATCATTATTAATGTAAATATCACAAATAATTTTCTGAATCTTCAATGCTTCCCGTCCACTGATCTGAAGGGGTTCCAATCCAGCTGCCGCACGATAAAACTGATCAATCTGCACCGCATGCTGTGTACCCCAGTATGGCTTTCCACCGGTATAAGACACAATCCTTTGCGGCTGATTCTTTACTGTTTCAATGGTACCGTCATTGTAGCTTATGACAGCTTCATCGTAGGACAGCTTCACAGTACCATTTTCGCACACCAGTCGTATCTCGATAGGCTCATCCACCAAATAATTATTCATAGCATAAAATCCGAAGATACAGCCATTTTCATACCGGATCAATCCCTCAGCACTATCTTCCACAATCATAATATCATGATTTCGGTTATGAAGTGAAGACTGAATTTGCACCGGTACACTGTCAATGAACCAGTTCGCCAAGTCCAGAGAATGAATGGCCTGATCAATAATGACACCGCCCCCTTCTTTGTCCCAGGTGCCTTTCCAGTCGGACCCTCCATAGTAATCATCCGGTCGATACCAGGTCAGCACACTTCTGCCGCACTTTACCTGGCCCAGCCTGCCATCTGTGATCCTCTGTTTTACCAGCATGGAAGGGGTATTATAACGACACTGAAAGATAACACCATACAAGACACCACACTGCTCTGCCATTTCCACAGCTTTTACAGCATCCTCATAATGAATACTCATAGGTTTTTCACTAAGTACATGGAGGCCGGCTTTGAATGCATCACATGCCACAGGTATATGTAAATAATGAGGGAGGCACAAATGTACCACATCCAACTGTTCCTTTTCAAACATTTCATGATAATCCGTATAAGCTATGGTACCATATTTTTTTGCTGCTGCCTCTGCACGCTCATTTTTTACATCGCATACTGCCACCAGCTCTGCCTCATCTAAAGCTGCGATAGAATCCAAATGCATTACCGATATACTTCCGCAGCCGATCACTGCCGCTCTTATTCTCTCCATCCTGCATTCCTCCTTTACCTGCAGTCATTTCTAAAGATTATTCAATAACTGGATCACAAATTCAAGCTCTTCCGGTTTTACCATTTCTACCGGACGATTTTCTTCCACACATTTTGCAAAATATTTTATTTCATTTGCGTAACCGTTACTTTCCGGCACGAAACTATGAACATCCTGTCCCGCAGTCTCTGAAAGATTTACTACATTCCCATCTGCTTCATATGCAACACATGTACCATCTTTATATTCAACCATCGCATTTTCAAACATAAAACGATACCCTGCCGAAAATGGATATGGACCTGCATACCATGCAGCTTCCGTCTCAATAAAGAATCCCGGATATTCATATACTACATTCAAATAATCCTGCTTTTCCTCTTTCAAACGACGAGGTACTACCTTTTCAGGTTTTCCAAACGCATGTACCAGAAAATCACAGTCATGAATATGTAAATCAAAAGGAACCATTCCGCTTAATCTTTCATCCATCATCCATTGATTCCAGCTTCTTTTTGGCATGCTGCTTAAACGATACATTGTTCCTGATAAAAGTTTTCCATATCTTTTGCTGTCATAAATCTCTTTCAGCATCACGTATTCAGGCCAAAAGCGGATGACATGTGCTATCATAAACTTCACCTGATGCTTATTTGCTGCGTCATATGCCATTTTTACATCTTCTCTATTCAGAGAAATTGGTTTTTCACATAATACATGGATTCCTTTCTCGATTGCTTTTAAGCTATACTCCACATGAAGATGTGTCGGCAAGCAGATATCCACAATATCTAATTGTTCATTTTCCAACATTTCATCATACGCTGTGTACAGCTTCTTACCCGTATGCATTTCTAATTGCTCTTTACGCACATCACATAGCGCCACTAATTCCACATTATCCATAGAACTCCATGCAGAAATATGCGACTTACTAATTGCACCAACTCCAACAAGTCCAACCCTTAACATAGTCTTTTCTCTCCTTTTCCGATTTACTGATAAATTTCTTCAATTATTTTCTGCAAGTATTCTCTTGCATCCAAAATGTCGATTAGTTGCTGACCGCCTGTAATTTCACGTTCGATCGTTACATATGAATCATATCCCAATACATATAATTTTTTGAACAATGCATAAAAATCCACGGCACCTTCTCCAATTTTTGTTTCCAATCCCAAATCATGACCATTCGTTGGATATAATCCATCTTTTGTGTGAAGATTCTTTACATATTTCCCAAACACTTCCAAAGAGTCTACAGGATTTGCCTTTCCATAAAGGATGAGATTAGCAGTATCCAGATTGACACCCAGATTATCACATCCCACTCTTTCGAAACAACGAAGCATTGTCACCGGTGTTTCCTGTCCTGTTTCAAATAATAAATTCTGTCCATTTGCTTTCAGGTGTTCTGCTACTGTGCGGATTGCCACACAAAGTCCGCCAAACATCGGATCATTTGGATTTTCCGGAATAAATCCCATATGTGTTACCACGTCAGTAACTCCAAGCTTCTTTGCAAAATCCGCTCCATTACATAAATTCTGAATTCTCATTTGACGATACTCAACCGGTACAAGTCCAAGGGTAATTTGACCATCATAAAAATCCCATACACGAGGCCCGTCCCAACCGCACCAGAATGCTGAAACACAGACTTCATATTTTACTAACAAAGCTTTCAATTCTTCTGCATTTTCATCTGTCCAAAGTGATGGTTCCCAGCACACAAGCTGACAAGAATCAAAATTATTTTCCTTTAATGTAATCAATTTTCCTTCCATCTCTTCCATAGAAGTAAATTTCACACAAGTTCCGATTTTCATAAAATACCTCCAGTTTTTAATTTGTATCAAGCTTTTTTTCTCTATGCAGTATCAAAATAACAGATATAAATGCCAAAGTCTCCCCGATCATTCCGGCATAGGAACGAATAAACACGTCATAGGTAAACATGAGTACATTACATACTATTGCAAGTTTACGTGCTGTTTTAATACTTTTTTGCCAAAATCCATACGTTCCAAGCACAGACACTATCGCAGGAAGTATGCTGTAAAAACCTTTCCAGCTAATAATCGCAGTAACAATGTTAATTCCCACAAAAAAGAAAAGCCACCTTTTCGCCTTGAATCCTTCTTTGTCAGAGTGGATAAACACCAATTCTCTGACAAAGCAGACTGCGTTGGCCACTGCTCCGGCAGTTGCCCCTAAAAGCAGGTAATGCACACCCCAGAATATATCCATACACAATTTGACCATACGAACCTGCTTCATGGAACGGAACCAATACATAATAATAAATGATATGATTCCTAAACCACCTATACATTGTGCCAATATATATATTACGTCCTTCATAAGCCCTTCCTATCTGCTCAAATCACTACATATGCCATGCTATGCGCCGGAATTTTCCACTGTTTTCCTTCCACACATCCAAATCCTCCACAGGAAACAATATCGCCTTCTATCTCAATATGCTTTTCCGACTCAGAATTGTTGAAAATAAACACTATTTCATTGTTCCCGTTTTTCAGCCGCTTTTCGTAGATACCGTTTTTACAATCGGAATAAGCATATTTTTTCACATCTGTATCGGACAAAATATCTGCCATGATCGATTCCCAGATCTTATCATTGCCTTCATAATAGCTGTATCCTATGGAAAAACCAAATAAATAAAGTTTGCCTTTTCCGTAGTCTACTCGATGAACTGCGGGGGAACCATCCGTAAAATTCATAAGTACTTCCGCATTTTCAACATTGTACTGGGTTTTATATGGTCTGATGTTTGCCCTCTGATCCTGATATTCGATCCGCTCGTCCCTGATCAGTCTGCGCTCTCTTATTCTTGCAGTCATAATGGGCTTACAATCAATGTCATAAGGCTGCATCCATGTATTTGGAGTTCTCATACCAAATCCTTCATCTGCGATCACAACCCCGCCTTTTTCCAGAAATCTTTGCAAATATGGAACAATTTCGGTATCCAGCATGGTGTAATAAGGGAAGTACAATACCTTGTAATCCTTAAACTTTTCAGGTTCTGTGACGCCCACATAATCCGCATTATAATTACTGTTATGTAATAATCTGTACATTCCCGCATGAGCATTCCGATAGTAAAACCTCGGATTCGACAATGCAAAGGAATAATCAGCACCACAGCTATCCTCAATCTCTGACATAAGCATGGAGTTAAAATCAAATACGATGGCAATCTCCGCTTTCTGAGCCTTCGCTCCCACAAAGAAGGACATATGCTTTTTTATGTCATCGCCAAAATCTTTGACTGCATAAGCCACCTCCCTGGGACTGCCATCCATACGCATGATACCGGCACAGTCATTTTCATGACCCACACGTTCCGCACGATATTGCCAATACAAAAGCCCTTTCGCTCCGGATGCCAGAGCACTGTACAGCTTAAAACTCATATCGAAAGGCGTATCATAACTATACTTGAACATTCCAAGCCCCGGATAAATTTCATACAGAAAATAGTTTTCATTCACTGCACGCACAAAATCATTAAGCATTAGAAAATCAAGTCGATTTTCATGGATATGCATATCTGTTGCACAGGGAATGGATGTGCCCCAAAAATCCACCGCCTTAGACACTGTGTAATCATCGCATACATCCCCGATATTGTTTTGAAATGCACCGGTAAAGCCTACATGGGACATAACCGGATGAACCTTGTCATATTTTCTGACAGCATCATACACAAAACGCAGCCATTCTTCGAGCTCCACCCCACCTTTAAACTTCTTAAACTCATAAATATCCCAATAACCCTGAGGCATAGCCGGAAGTGCAATATTTTCAAAGCTTTCCTCCGCTGTGCCATAAAAGCTGTTTAAATTCTCTATGGTATGGAATTTGTTTTTCAAATATCTGCCAAAAGCAGCTCTGCAATGGGGGCAAAAGCAATCCTCTATGGGTTTATTGCGGATTTCATTCCAGGCATTCCATAAAATTAAATTTTTGCGGTCATGGTATCTTTCTGCAACCTTTTCCACAAATCTTGCTGCTGCTTTCTGTACATCCGGGTTGGTAAAGCAAGGTCTCCATCCTCCATAAAATGCCCCATGCGCTCCTCCCCGAAGCTGTTCACCTCTGGGTCCTATACGAGTGCCGCCATACTTATCAAACACATACTGGGGGGCACATTCCAACAGAAATTTAATAATGACTTTTCGGTTATATTTCTCCGCCAGATCCATCAGTCTGTCTACATCTGAAAAATCATACACCCCTTCTTCTCTCTCGTTCCATCTCCAGTTGATGCGGATCTGGAACACGTCAAGATTAAATTCCTCAAAATTTGCAATATCCCCCTCCCATTCCTCCGGAAGCGGAGTAGGGGTTCGATAATACTGTGTACCGTGGATGATTTCATCAAAAAACATTTTCTACCTCCATGCCTTGATATGCTCTGCAATAAATTCATCATCATTTAAATGCGGATATGCACGATAGACTCTGTCAATCTCCTCCGCCTGTCCTGTGGATAAGGTTTCTTTCGGATTCAGACAGAATATATTATCCATAAGCCCCTGTCTTCTCAACACCTCATGAAGTCCTGCAATACATCCTTTGAAACCATTGGCAGTATCAAAAAATGCACTGTTTGCATCCGTTACTTCTGTTGCAAGCGTAAGAAGCTCCTCCGGAATCTCATTTTTCTTTTTTGCCTCTCTGGTTTTATGAAATATCTCCACAGCTTTCGAAGTCCACACAGACCAATGTCCCAAAAGTCCTCCATCAAAAGTTTTGGTAATTGTTCTTCCATCTTTCACAAACCTATATTTTGTCAGTAGGTCAATTACAATATTATCGTCATTGCCCGTATATAAAGTGATCTCATCACATCTTTCAGACATTGCCACAGCCCTTACTACATCCAATGTCTGATAACGGTTAAATGATGCACATTTAATCGCAACTACATTGTCAATTGCACAGATCTGTTCCCAATAATTATATGAAAATATGCGGCCACCAACTGCTGTCTGGAGATAAAAACCTATCACCGGCAAAACCGCTGCCACTGCTTTTGTGCGGGCAATCAATTCGCTCTCCGGTAAATGGTTTAATCCGCCCGGACTTAAAAGTACTGCATCATAGCCATATGCTTTCGCTGTTTCTGCCTCTTTTACAGCCTGTTCTACCGGACCGCAGACACCCGCAACTTTTACGATCACAGTATCGTTTTGTTGTTCATACTTTTCAATCTCTTCTGATACAATCTTTAAAATCGGCTCATAAAGATTGATCTGCGGATCCCTTATCTCAAACTGCGTGGTATGTACAGCGGTAGCGATTCCCCCTACACCGCAGTTCAAATAATATTTCATGAGCAACCTCAAGCCTTTTTCACTTAGTTCCCTGTTGTCATCTAAGGCAAGTGGTGTTGCCGGAATCACTGTACCCTGTGCCAATTTTCTTAAAGCGATTTCATGTCTGTTCATTATGCTGTCTCTCCTATCCTCAATATTTTCCTTTGCGCTCTTCAAAATGAGTTGGCTTATTAAGTGTTCTTCCTCCATCCAACAACCACTCTGCCTGCCAGCGGATCAATGTCTTGGCACTGACGGAAGGATATCCGAAAGTCTCCATGGCCAATGCAGCATCATTTAGGTAAGCATCGTTCCCTTCTTCTCCTTCGAATAATGGCTCCTTTCCCAAATGCTTTCCCAGTTCAATGGCTGCTTTTCTGATGGAAACTGTCTCCGGACCGGTCACATTCATGACACAAGCCGGAGCGGATGCATGGAGTAAACCACGAATTGCAATTTCATTGGCACTGCCCTGCCAGATAAAATTAAAGCAAGGTGTGGAAAGACTGATCCTCTCCCCCTTCATGATCTTATCCGCCACATCAAACAGTACACCATATCTTAAATCTACCGCAAAATTCAACCGATATATAAATACCTTTGTCCCAAAAGCATGTGCAGCATACTCAAAAGATCTTTCACGAGCCAAGCAGCTCATGGCATATTCCCCATTCGGAAGGGGACTGTCCGCTTCACTGCAGCCTCCACCATTTACCGGTACAATCGGATAAACATTTCCCGAAGAAAATACTACGATATTGGACTTTTTAAATTTATCTGCCACAAAAGCAGGCAACACGGAATTCATTGACCATGTCTGCCATTCATTACCATCGGTACCAAATTTTTTGCCTGCCATATAGATGACATTTTCCACCTCCGGCAGTGAATACAGCTTATCTTTATCCAAAAGATCCATGGAGATCACTTCGATGTCATTATCCACCATCAGCTGTGTGGCAATTTTGTCCGAACCTCTGGAAACAGCTATTACCCGCTTATTCACACCTGCTTTTTTTGCAGCATTTTTAGCCAGTACACAAAGTGTCGGCCCCATCTTGCCGCCTGCACCCAGTACCATGATATCCCCTTTGATCTTCTTCATATCCTCCACTAATACCTCACTGGGGGTCGTTAAGAGTTCATTCAACCTTTCTTCTGTCCACATATTTATCTCGCTCCTATCATTCTTTCTCGTTTCATTTATCAAAGCTTTTCTTTACCGCTTCAAGACGCTCGCCATTGTCAGACAGCAATCTTACCACTGTAAGCGCCATCATTTTTGCCGGTAGTACATAGGCAGTATATGGATCTGCAACCTTGAAATCTTTACTGTGCAGTTCTCCTTCGAAGCCGCCCACCGTAGGCTGGATACATGGGAGGACATGGCTCAAATCTCCCATATCCGTAGAACCTACCATGTCAATTCCTGAATATATCTGCTCCCCGGGCACAAAAAGCTCTGATACTTCTTTAAATATCTCTCCCAGCAGATGATTCTGTTTCAATGGTGCATATCCTTGCACCGTCTGGATCTCGGCTTCCGCACCTACCATCTGTGCAGCTCCATGGATACTCCTGTCTGTATCTTCTGAAGCCTTCCATATGGCTTCTACGCTTGCTCCCCGCACATAGCTGTCCATGCATACCTCATCCGGTACAGAATTCACAACATCGCCACCCTTGGTAATGATAGGGTGTACACGGATCGTATCCTCTTCTCGAAAACGTTCTCTGTTTGTATGCATTCCTAATATTGCCAATGCTGCAGCATTCAGTGCATTGATCCCTTTATGGGGTTCACTTGCATGGGCGGCTCTTCCTCGAAATCTAATCTGCTTTTCCACAAACCCAAGGCTGCTGCCATGGACATATACAGCCGCCTGAGGCGTATTGGGCTGGGCGTGCACCATCAGAGCGGCATCAATATCGCTGAATATTCCTTCCCGGATCAGCTGCTGCTTTCCGCCAAAATGATTTATTTTTCCCTCTTCCTGCAATCCCCGTCTGAAGTCTAAATCAATGTATTCTTCTGCCGGAGCCGCTATAAAAACCACATTGCCTGCCAGTTCACTCATGACACCACTGTCCACCAGACCTGCAGCCACCCCCAGCATTGCTGCAAGCTGAGCATGATGTCCACATGCATGTACCGCTCCCGTCAAGGCATCTGCTTGGGGGTGGGCTTTACAGATCACCGCATCCAATTCTCCTAAAACAGCAATATGAAACTTGCCGTTTCCGTTCAAATTTCCCCGGACTCCCGTTGCGGCATGTCCACTGGTACACTTAACACCAAGCTTTTCAAGTTCTTCTTGAATCAGACGGCTTGTCCGATATTCCTTGTAGCCCAGTTCCGGTATCTCAAACAGCTTATCTCCCCATTTACAGATATCCGCAGCCCGTGCGTCAATCGCTTCCAATACCCTTCTTTCATTATCTGATAAAACCATTCCTGCCCTCCTGACAATTATTATAGAACCATCATATGCTTATCACAACTCCGGTATCGTAATTTCTATTGTCCTGTTTTGCTCATAAGATTTTTTCGTTGCCTCAATCAGAAATACCGGAGCAATCCACTCCTTACGACTCTTATGCAAGCTTCCGTTGTCTATCACCTGCAAAAACTCCTTCAGTTCTTCCTCGCAATCTCCTGTAGATATCTGACGCAGCTCTGCATGATAATTATCCTTATACAGCGTGACAGTATATCCTGTACCGAAATATACACTGACTGAAAGGTCATCATATTCATAACAGGCCCTTACGGCATTCCTCTCCCGGACAGCAGTTACACGTCTTACATCCGCACCGAAAATTTCCAGCATCATCTGCACAGCATGTGATGCATAGAACCAAAAGCCATCATATTGACTGTCCATATGTATCGGTGCAGTAATATGACCACCACAAACTGTCCCTCTGTTTTCTTTGACATATGCAGCTAATTCCCTAATCTCTTTCGAAAAAACAAGGGAAGAACCACCACAAACTGATACACTGTGCTTATCTGCAAGCTTCATAAGCTCCAACACATCCTCGATACTACAGCAGATCGGCTTATCTATCCAGACAGGAATCCCTTTCTCCAAATAAGGTCTGGCATATTTCAGGTGCTTACTTCCATGTCTGGATGTGATCATTACACCATCCACCTGCTCTACAAACGCATCATACTGATCCGTAACGCATTGACAGGATGAATTTTTTAATATCGCCTTTACTCCCATATCACTATCCGCAAGTTCTTTATCCGCATAAACTCCCACAAGTTCCACATCAGACAGCATCACCTTACCATCTTTTGGAGCCATCTTAATTGCAAAATCGTTGGCATGTGTACTTTCTGCACCCAGAATTGCTATTTTCATACCATCTTCTCTCCCTTCATCGTTATCCGATACACTCTGTCACATTTGATGAAAGGCTTCTTCCAGAACCCGGATCACTTCCCAGCCATATTGCGGGTCAGCTATCTCAGAATCCTGACCTTCTAAAAGTTTCAAAAACTCAGTCAGCTGTTCTTCCAGCTCCAATTTGGTATAATCCAATTCTACACGCTCAAATTCTCCGCCTTTTTCAGATACCCACAGTTCCCTGTACCCACACACCTTGGCAACACCTTCTGTAAAATAAAAAATCACTTCTTCCATATAAGGTGCATAGCATCCGCTATAAGAAAGTGTCACACTGGCCCCATTAGACAATTTCAGCAAAATCTGGGCAGCAGCTTCCACATCTGCGTTATTAAGAAAATTATTGCTGTTTGCGGAGATTTTTTCTATAGTGGCGCCAGTAGTATATAGCAGCTTGTCTATAGAGTGTGCACCATAATTCATAGTAATTCCGCCTCCTGCTTTCTGTTTATCAAGAAACCATTTGGGACGGCTCTCTGCAAAATAATAGATATTTCTGGATTCCGTTATCAGGCACAGTTTTCCCAATTTCTCCTCGGCAATCATTTCCCGAATTGCACGATAAGCTGCAAAGTATCTCTGTACATGTCCTACCGCCAGAGGTGTACCGGTTCTATTGGCGGCAGCAATCATGGCATCACACTCTTCTACCGTATTTGCCATGGGCTTTTCCACCAGAACAGCTATCCTCTTTTCCAGAAAATATATCGTAACTTCTTTATGGAGAAAATGAGGCAAATTCAGGATTACTGCATCCAGCTCCACATTTTCTGCCATCTCCTTATAATCTGCATATACCGGAATATCGGTATCCACTGTCAGCTCTTTTGCCTTTTCAATTACCACATCACATACAGCTGCCAGACAGCAGTCGCTGTTTTTCATGATGGCAGCTTTATGACTTGCACCGATAATTCCGGCACCTATGATTCCAATTCTTTTCATACCTTACTCCATTCCGCATGTAGTGTTAGCTTATGATCCACTTCCTTCGGGCAGGATATTTTTACTACATACTCCGTCTCCTTTTTCTCCCAACTGACCTCTACTCTTCCAGCCGGCAGATCATAGTGAGCTTTTGCGTAAGTCAACCCACTGATAAAATCCGGTCTGATTTCCACATGGGTAGCATCCACCACAGTAAGCCCGGCAACTCTTGTCATAAACCATCTGCCGATATCTCCCAGAAAATGGTGATTATGGGACCAGCCTCTTATTTCACCTTTTCGCAAAAAGCTTTCCGGCAAAGCGGTTTCTCCACATTCCAACAGATGACCATAGGAAGGATATTCTTTTCTGATGATCATGTGATATGCCAATTCTCCCTGTCCAAAATCAGAGAGCACATGGAACAGTACGTGCATGCCCAGAAAACCGCAGTCAAAGCAGTCATCCTTCTGATGAATATAATGCAGCAGATTCTGGAAAGCCTTTTCTTTTTCCCCTTCTTCAAATACGCCGTAATACAAAGCCAGTGCCTGACTGCTCTGACACTTTCCTGCCATCTCCATAGTCTCCGGGTCCAACAGATTGCTCCTGATGGCATTTCGCATGTCTTGATACACACCATCAGCAAACTGTGCCGGCCGCTTATAACCGACTGCTCTAAACATTTCAGCCGCCTTCCCAGCCATATCCATGACCATGATACTGTCTGTCAACGCAAGAGGAGCATCATACTGATGTGCAGCTTTTCCCACAGGCACCCAGTCACCCAGACCGATAGATACCGTACCATCCGGATTCCTTCTGGTAAGGATATATTCCAAATATCGCACCATGGCGTGGGTATTCTCAGTGATCACTTCCGTATTTCCTCGATACTTATACAGCATGTAAGGAAGATTGAACAGCACGCTGTCCCAAGCCGGACCATTCCAACCATCAAATCCCCAGCCGGTTGTAGGTACAATTCCCGGAAGTGCACCTGCATCGTTCTGGCTTTTTCTGATATTGTGCAGCCACTCCCGCCAGCTCTTTTCCACATCATACAGAAGCACCATATGATCAGCAGACATAGAAGCATCCCCGGTCCATCCGTTCTTTTCTCTGTGAGGACAATCGGTAGGAAAATAGTAAAAGTTGGCTAAATCTGATCTCTTTACCATTTCAAACAAAGCATTGGCTGTTTCATCTGAACATGCAAAGCTTCCTATGTGGCGAAGGTTCGAATTCATTACCAAACAAATCAATAAATCGTCTGTCGCCTGTTCTTCCGTAATTCCCTGCACCAGCACATACCGGAAACCATAATAGGTAAAGCTTGGCAAATAGCTTTCTCGTGCTCCACCTCTGGCAACATAAACCGTCTTTTGATTGTACTCCTTATAAAATTCATACTTCGATCCATGGAAAATAATATTGCCGTTATAGAACTTGTCGTCCTTTAGAATCTCACAGTGCCACAGAACAATTTCCTGCCCCGGTCGGGCTGTAACATTCAGTTCCGTAAGACCTGCGATATTTTCTCCGAAATCATACAGATATCCCTCATCGCACTTTGTAACAGATATCGGTTTCAGCTTCTTTTGGACATAAATGGGTTCTGCATCACAAAGCTTCAAATCGCCACGCGGTGTCTCTGCAAACATGGCTTTCTTCCATGTACTGTCGTCAAAACCCGGCATGTTCCAACCGTCTATTTCCAAGCTGGCATCATAATGCTCTCCCATACGTAACTCATCAAACACAATCGGTGAAGGATGTACTCTAAAAGCTTCATCTGCTGTGATAACAAGCTCCTGCATTTCTCCCTGTATCTTCAATTCCATTGCCACTTTAGGGGCATCCTTCCACTCTGCTTTATCAAAATCCCAGACTGCACCACCAAAGGGATTTATAAAACCATTTCCCAGAAGGATACCGATGGCATTTTCACCTGTGCGTAAATAGGCTTCTACATCATATACATCATAATAGCAATAATGATCCGGATTGCTGATATAGGGCGCAAGAAGACCCTTTGTAATTTCCTTCCCATTGATCCACAAACGATAAAATCCCAGACCACAGATGGAAACCTGCGCCTTCTTTGGCAGAAAATCCAGTTCAAAACTACGTCTCAGATAAGGGGCATTTACATGTTTTTCAAAACTGCAGTATTCTGCAGTCGCTTTGATAAATTTCTTTTGTAGCATAATATTCTCCCATCTTGCATATTGAAATATCCCGGACTAAAATTCAGCCCGGGATCTCAAAAACTCCTACCGGTTTTTTGTCTTTCTGTGATAAAAACTTACTGCAGCCAAACCGGCAAATGCCATAAGGAACATCATACTCCACAGAAGCACATTACTATCGTCACCTGTGGCAACTGCATCTTTAGTACTTATCGCATCTGCATTCTCAGTTGAGTGACTATCCGCATTTTCTGCCTGAGTCATCATCTGCGTTGCAGCTGTGTTGTCTTTAGAATCTGTAGTTGTGCTACTCTCTGGATTCTTGGTCGTTTCATCCTCAGGATTCATGGTTGTTCCATCCCCAGGATTTGTGGTTGTACCACCCTCGGGAGCTGTGGTTGTTCCGCCCTCGGGATCCATGGTTGTTCTGCCCTCGGGATTTGTGGTTGTACCACCCTCGGGAGCTGTGGTTGCGTCATCCTCTGACTCTATCACATTTCCTGTGAATACTACTTCTTTGATATTGTTCCAACCAGCCGTCGTACCCTGAAGTGAATTTCCATTGCAATTAATTCTGATATACTTCGCTGTGACACCGCCTAATGCAATCTGCTCGAAAGCCTCTGCACTGCCTAATGCAGTACCTGCTGACTTCGTATCCGGTACTATTGTCACAAAATTTACACCATCTGTAGATACCTCTACATTAAAATAGGTACTACGTAAATGACCATTACCAAACATAATCATCATATTATCTACAACGGATTTCTGCTCCAGTTCCACTATAAGCCACTGCCCCATACCTATCGAAGTCCATCGGGAATTATTGCCAACCACATCACCATCAATGGTTTTCCAAGCCACGTGACCATAGTCGATTCCTTCCGGTTCGTCACTTGCCTCTGCATATACTGCCTGCAATGAGGACATACCTTCAAAGCTCCTTGGAACAGGAATCTCTTCCATATTTACAATATAGGTAGTATATACGCCAGCATTATCCTTTTCACTTACAACAATCTTTGTAGCACCGCCGTCAGTAGTTTCTGCATTTATAATCTCATATGTATATTTCATCTCATCCACTGTGACCACAGGTTCCGGTACAGTTGTATTTCGGCCTTCCACACAAAGGAATGTTGCCTGATTGGTTGCATCAAATTTCACTGTTCTGCCATCTATTACAACACTCTGTAACTCAGGTTTTTCGGCAATCGTACCGTCCGATACTGTCCACTCAGAGATGCTCTTGTCATAATCGGAAACAGATGTGCTGCTCACTCCTACCGGTGTGAGTTTCGTTGTAATGGCCACCTCACCACTTGCTCCTGTCAGCTTGATCACAATTCTATCTGTTTCAGGATCTTCTACATCATAATAGTTCGGATCATCGGAATCTTTGGTAATAGGGCTGGTACTTCCCAACAGCTCACGTGTAGATGGACCTACTGAAATTGTTGCTGTTCCACTTCCGCTTGTGACAAAATCCAATTTTACCTGCTTTCCCATTTGTGTCAGCAATGCAGATTTACCATCTTCCCCAATCTCAACCTCTGCGTCCGTATGCATGAACCAGTAAATTGTTGAGTTATCTTGTGTTAATTTTACTTCATCTCTTACAACGAGGCTCGTTCTGTCATCGGTAAAGAAGATGCCTCTAATCGCACTGGATGCATTTGCAGAATAATTTTTAGACAGATCCACCACTCCAATACTGCCCTTCTCTTTACTTTCAACAAGTTCCATCGTAGCCACTGTATCTACCTTTTGTCCTGTACTATTGTCCGGATTGATCACAATGCAATTGTGTGCCTCAGGCAAGGAACGATACAACAGCCAACGTCTGCCATCCGTTCCATACTCTGCTGTTACAGATGTGTTATATGGTGTTTTACCAAGCTCCTTCGCCCACCTGAGACCCGCATAATCATACACAAAGGTACCTGCATCTATCTGACCGTGACACTCCTGGTTTTTCCCACCATGAATGCCCGCAAAAGTAGTTACCCCTGTCGTCCACTGGTCACGCATGGTAATCACACCTGCATCTTCATAGCAAGCATCCAATGGCATCTCCGTCATACTTGCCTTAATATCGGTATCGTACCATAGCAGTGCCTTTGCATAATCCTCATATTCACCAAATCGACCTTCACTCAATTTCAATACCACAGAAGTAGTATCAGGATCGTCATATTTATTGGATAGATAGAACATGGAAGGAATGAACACCTCATAAACGGAGGCATCGCCAAAGTTAAAGGTACCAACATCTGACTGCAGCATGAGTGCATACTCCACAGTTGATTCCAGTCCTTCACACAGATCCAGGCCAAAGCATGTACCAAAAACCGTTTCTAAGGAGGACAACATATTGACTGTATACTGGGTACTCAAATTCCAGTAATTGGTTCCTTCTCTCCACGCACCATCCTTACCGTATTCAGTAAGCATGATATCTGCTCCTCTTATGGTCAGAGAAGAAATATGTGCAGCAACCTCCGGATAAACATCCATAAATGCTATAGCACTCATTGCCAAGCTGCCATTTACGATAATGTTGTGGTTAATAAGGCAAACAGGATTTGTGCCCAGAACACCATAGGAGCTCTCATAAGACTCGCATGCAATGGCAAAACCATTCTTGTACATTCCTTTTTCAATAACTTGTCTCTGTTCTTCCGTAAAACCATGGTACATCCAGTCATACCCGACTGCCACAGCCATACTCATGATTGCATAATCCAAATCATGCTTTGGATCCCAGTCTCCAAAATTCGAAACCGATTCCAAATCCAGCCATGCACGATCCGCATACTTCTGCTCACCTGTCAACTGATATGCCATACCAAGTGCATACATATTATTTCTCATGGCATTGGATACATCATACAATCTGCCACCTTTCAACTCATACGTCAATGGCGTTGTATTTGTTTCCACCAGATAATCTGCTGTTTCTAACAACTGCTGATACCACTTCTTCTTGACTGAATCCGTCTTTACCTCTTCCCTTATTCTCGCAAAATCATCCGCAGATGCCGAAATTCTGGGGTGAACACCCTTTAACTCAGACTCTGCATACGCTTCGGTGATCTGTGCAGAAGAAGGTCGTTCAAAGAACAGATAATTATTCAGTTTCTGAAGATCAGACCGGCCATGGAAAACATCCGATGCATCATATTCCGCTGACGGCCAGGCAAATGCACTTTCACCTGCCACCATCATACCATTACTCTTAATTGTAATATCAGTATCAACGGCTACTGCTCCATAAGTCTCCAACAGGCTTTTCGCATCAACCCACACCTTTCCGTCTTTTTCCACGATAGCAATCGTGTGATCATTGACAGTTACATTTGTACCATTGACCTGATAAGTGATATCCAATGCTTCACATATCTCAGACAGTACTACCAGATAAGCTTCCCCACTTTTCACAGGTGCAGTACTCAGCTCGGTCTTTGCTCCCTCTTTATAGACCATTCCACTTCTCGTATGCAATGCTACATATCCCTGAAGCATGGTATCAAATTTATCTGTATTGTACCGTTCTTCCAGAAAAATCGATTTGTTTGGATCAATTGTAATAACAACCTCTTTCTCTACTAATTCTCCCTGAAATGGTTGTGTTCCTTCATAGACTCTTACATTATCTACATAAAAATCTGCATTTGTGCCTGTATAATCAGTAGTAGCAGAATTGTAAATACGAAGCTGAACTGCACGATCTGCATCTACAAAATCCGATTCGATCGGAAGCTTATCCGAAAGTAGTTCTCCATCAACGTATAGGCTTCGTACTTTTGCATTATAATCATATACCAATGAGATTGTATACCATGTTCCCGGTTCCAATGTCTTTATCGTATTACGTTGGGCATCCGCAAGGACTCCATTATTTATCCACCATGGCCAGGAAAAATTGGCAGTATCCGCTCGAAGGCATAAGCTACTTCTCACCTTATCCCCAAGTAGCTTTACATCCATTTCATAAACTACAGATGTTTTTGCCGTCTGCGCATTGACCGGACTATAGTACATGAAGAAATCAGCTGTACCGGTTCTTCTAAGTGCAACTGCGGTTCCATGTTTGTCATCATCAGACACTGATTCCATCTTGCCCGAGTCATAGCTCTTAAAAATAAATGGATTCTTTTCTTCAAAATCCGTTTCAAAAATTCTTGCACCTTCTGTAATATCTACAACGGGAGTTTCCTCTTCATCGCTGCCGCTGTCACCTCCGGAAACACTGCCACTGGAATCGCCGCTGTCACCGGAATCACCACTATTACCGGAATCCGCATCCTGCATTGGCTTTGTACCTTCGTACACCTTCACATCATCTACCAGAAAATCTCCTTCTGTTCCCGTTGCTCCACCTTTACCCAGATTGTAAATCCGAAGCTGTGCTGCCAGCGTTGCATCTGCCGGAATATCGTTTACTGTAAAATCTTCACCAACCTGCTCTCCATCAACGTATAATCTACCTGTCATCGTTGAATAATCACATACCATGGAGATTGTATACCACTTGTCTTTGTCAAACTGCTTTACCTCTGTACCTAAGACTAAAAGCTTACTGTTCTGTATTTGAAAAGAGGGCCAGTAGAACTTGGCATCCGTAGACCGAAGAACAAACGTACTATATACCTTCTCTCCAAGCAGCTTCATATCTGCCTCATAAACTACAGATGTATTTGCTGTCTCTGCATTAACGTCGGCTTTATATATAAAGAAATCTCCCTTACTTGCCGTTCTATGAAGTGAAACTGCCTGACCATGAATTTCATCATCCGTTACCAATGCAATTGTTCCACCACTTCCGCCGGTACTAAAAGGATTACTCTCACTGAAATCAGTTTCAAATATTATCTTGCCTTCGTTAACAACAGCATCTCCTTCACTGCTGCCATCTCCGGAAGAAACACTTGCAGCGTTACCACTGCTCACTGAGGCATTAACAGGTACAACAGATGTAATCATAAGCACCAATGCCATCAACACAGGCATAATTCGCATAAAACTCTTTCCTATTCGCATTTTTACTCCTTTCTTGCCAGATACATTTAACAAAACAGTCTCCTAAATCAGAAATTCAGGAGACTGTTTTCTTCTACATATTATACATGATAATCAAGGATTACTGATTCCATCTGTCATATGCAGCCTGATAAACATCCAGTACATCCTGAAGCCCCATTGTTTCAAATGCAGCACAGTATTCATCCCAGCCTGTTTCGATATCTACCACACCTGAAATAAACTTGGATTTCATCTCACTCACATAATTCCAAATGTCCGTATACTTGGTGGTAATAACATTCTGTTCCTCATCTGTGAGTTTCAGCATACTGGTAGGGAATACTTCTGAGTTATCACATGCATAAGGGAATATATTGTCTCTGAAACCAATTTGTCTTGCCTGTCCGTTACCGGGTGTAGAGGTGATATAACCTTCCAAAGCAGTATCACGGCCTGCATTCTGTAAGATCAGCTCTTTATACTGGAAATCAGTAAAGCTTCCTTCGTAGCCTTCAGGAAGGATTGTGTCATAAGTACCATCCTCATTTTTTGTCCAATGAATCCCTTCAAATCCAAAGGTAAATGCTTCACCATGTAAACCGGATCCTTCCACTACCTCTTCTGTTGCAAACATAATATCAAGAGCCTGTACAAGAGGAACCAGATTCTCAGATTCTGCATTCAGGAAGAATCCATTTACAGAAACAGGAAGCTGTGCCAAAACCTTCTGTTCACTGTCATATTCAGAAGTAAAAGGTGCCAATACACTTAAATGGAATTCTCCGTCTGCGAAATCAGAATCTTTCAAGCTATGTGCTTCTTCACCAAGAAACGCTGTCTGACCACTCTGTGTCAAACCGAGACAATAAGCATTATCTACAGTCAGATATTCTTGATCGATCAATTCTTCTTCGTACAACTTGTTCATAAATTCAAGGTAGTGTTTATACTGCTCAGAAGTACGATTGTAAACTACCTTACCGGTTCCATCATCTGCAAAATTCGGATTTACATCAGGTCCAAATGCAGAATACAGCATTCCTCCAAAATAAGCGTCTTCTTTAAGTCCTCTGGGGCACCAAGCAGGGGCACCATTCTTTTCCTTTAGGGTCTTTAATGCCTGATAAAACTCTTCTGTTGTAGTTGGAACAGCGATTCCTGCTTCCTCTAAAATATCTGTACGATAATAAGGTCTTATCTGTGTCATTGTTGCAGAAATTGCAACAGAAGGCAGTCTGTAAATCGCACCATTGGATTCTTTTACAGCCTTTAATGCTTCCGGATACTCTTCAAAGGTCTTCTGCAGATTCGGCATATACTCCAGATAATCATTATAATCTGCAAACATACCGCCAATCACACCGTAATCGTTTATGGTCGTAGCATCCAAATCCTTGTAATGGATAAAGTCAAACTCCCAGTCGCCAGCTGCAAGATAAACAGGAAGTGTCTCCCAATCTACTTTAATCCATTCAAAATTCACACCGGTAATCTCTGCTACCTTGTCCCAAACGATACGACCGTCACCAATCTCCTCACCACCGCACATCAGACCTACTACGGTGATAGGTTCATCTACTAATGGATACAGCGAATCATCCTCAACCACTTCTGAACTACTTTCCGAAGATGTACTTTCAGCAGTAGATTCCTGCTTCTGTACTGAGCTTTCCTGCTCTTTTTCCACATTTTCAGTCTGTCCGCATCCACAGGCTGCTGCAACCATGGTCAGACAAAGCATCATGGAAACTAATTTCTTTTTCATAAATAATCATCCTTTCTGCCACATTTGTGGACTTTTCATTTTTATTTATCCTTTGACCGATCCGATCATAACACCCTTCTCAAAATATTTCTGTAAAAAAGGATATACGATCATAAGCGGTACAGAAGAAACAACAATTACTGCATACTTGATCAATGCTGCTATCTTTTGCTGCTCCGCAGCCAACTCATCTGCACCGGATGCCATGACTTCTGCTGCATTTTCTTCCAATATCAGAAGCCTTCGCAGGAACAGCTGAAGGGGCTGTATGCTCTCATTATAGGTATACATCATAGCATTGAAATAAGAATTCCAATGTCCCACTGCAAAATACAATACCATTACTCCAAGCAAAGCCTTCGATAAAGGCAGGACAATCGTCAGGAATATCCTGAGATAGGAACAGCCGTCAATGTATGCCGCCTCCTCCAATTCCTTCGGCAGACCGGAGAAAAAGGAACGGCAGATAATACAGTTATACATGCTGAAGGCACCCAAGATCAGTAGAACCATTCTCGTATTGTATAAATGCAAAGATTTTACCAACAGGAAGCTCGGAATCAATCCTCCTGAAAAATACATGGTAAACAAGAACATCATCGTTACAATCCTTGCACCCGGCACCTCGCTTTTGGTCAACACATAACCTG
Source organism: Acetatifactor sp. (assembly GCA_045544275.1). GTDB lineage: Bacteria > Bacillota > Clostridia > Lachnospirales > Lachnospiraceae > Acetatifactor. The sequence goes on from JAZPYS010000118.1 coordinate 22,200, forward strand.
CCGGAACCGTTACCACTAAGTTGATACAGGTACCAACTGCTGTATAAAACAAAGAGTTGGCATATCCTGTCATAATATTCGAATCCTCAAAGACTCTTTTATAACCATCTAAGGTAAATCCCTTTGGGAGAAAAAATACCTTTCCGGTCGCTACCATCGTAGGCTCACTGACTGACGACGATATAACAAAGATCAGTGGATACAGAACGATTGCCACCAGCATTAAAATGATCACTATAATGCCTATATCGAATCCGCTGATTTTCTTTTTTTTACTTACACTCCTCATTCTTTTCACCTCTATTGATTATTTTACCATTTTCACTAAAACAGACTGGTATCACTGACCTTTCTGGATATGGTATTTGCGATCAAAAGCATAATGACATTGATCACATTGTTAAATAATCCGACAGCGGCAGAGAAGCTGTAGCTTTGGCTGATAATACCTCTCTTATACACATAAGTAGATATTACCTCAGATACTGCTACGTTCAAATCTGTCTGCAACAAATAAACTTTTTCATATCCTACAGAAGCAATACTTCCTATAGACATGATCAGCATGATCACAATGGTCGGACGAATTGTCGGCAGATTAATATGTATGATTCTCTGCATTCGGCTGGCTCCATCCACGGAAGCTGCCTCATGCAGGCTGGGATCCACACCGGACAATGCTGCTATGTATATGATTGCATTCCAACCCATTTGCTGCCAGACTCCGGACCATACGTACAAATGTCTGAAAGCACCTTCTTCTCCCATAAAGTAATATCTTTCCATCCCTAACAGTTCCATGACATTGTTGACAACACCTGTGGATTTTGAGAACATGATGACGATCATGCCCGCCAAAACTACTGTTGAAATAAAGTGAGGCGCATAAAGGATTGTCTGTGCCGTCCTTTTCAGTTTCGGGCCTGCTTCATTCAAGATCAACGCTACTATGATCGGTATCGGAAAGGATACAATGAGAGAGTAAAGGGATAACAACAAGGTATTCCTGATCAAATCCCAAAAATAATAGCCTTGAAAAAAATCTATAAAATGCTGAAAGCCCACCCACGGACTTTTCTCAATGCCCAGTGCTCCTCGAAAGTTCTTAAATGCAATCTGTACACCATAGAGAGGTCCGTAGTTAAAGATCAGCACATAGATCAGTGCCGGCAATAACAGCAGGTACAGCTGACGATACTTCCAAACTCTTACCTTGAGTGATTGCTTATTTATATCTTTTCTTTTATGCATGTTTTTCATCCTCCTTTCTTTTCCAGATTGTTTTTTGTTAACTTGCACTGCTGCAGCCCTTGCACTTATTATGATAAATGTATAAGTTCTTATTTAAAACAGGAAATTTTTGTGTATATATACCAAAATGGTGGTTTCAAAAAAAAATACTGTTAATCGTCCTATAGTAATGACCCTAATTCTTTCTCAATACGCATGGCCATACGATAAAAGCCCAAATCGTTCGGATGAACCCCATCAATCGTACAAGAATCCCAATCTTCTCCGGCAAAAAGTTCTGCACCGTCAATAAAATATACATTTTCATCTCCCTCATTGAGTGCCTCCCGATAAGTTTCTCTTATTATTTCACGACGTGCAGCATATTCCTCCATGTTTGCTATAATAGTCGGTGCGGATAAAAAAACAATTGGAAGATTTGGCTGTTTTGCACGGATCGAACGATAAAGCGGCAGATGCGTCTTTTGAAGATACTCTGCATCAGGTGTATTATGGTCGTAATCACAAACAAATACACTCATCTTAAGATTCGCAAGATATTGAATCATCATAGCTTCGGCTTTACAGTTACCTGCAAAACCCAGATTAATATAATCCGCGTCAAGTCTTCGCGAAATAATAGCTTGATAACTATTGCCCGGACGGGATGCGCATGCCGCTTGTGTTATGGAAGAGCCATAGTAAACTATTGGAACCGAATGCTTATACGGTGTCGCTTCCAGAAGTAATGCGTCCTTTTTTAGTGCTATATAAAGCTCCTTAACCCCATCGAAAAGCGGAAAATTAAGCGTATACTCTGCCGAAACACCATCCGTATAAAAAGCAGAAGAATAGCCGCTGCACATATCGATAGGGGGAATGAACGAATGACAAAACTTTTCCGAACAATCATCGGCCTTTTTTCTGTACAGATCAAATCCAGATTGTGCCAAAAACGTGACATGCGACATAGGTTTATTATTTTCCATGACTGCATGGATTCCGATAAATGGAGAATCTGTACAAAATCGCACACGTCCGCCAGCTGTCTGAAAATTAAGACAACCTACTTTTTCGGAGACCTGTTTTGCAACCTTCTGAGACATACGAGTATAACATCCATACGTTTCATCGTAAATGATTCCACATATCACAAAGGGAGCCTGCCTGACATTCAACCATACAATATCAGGCTCTGTAATTCCTGTTTCCACTAAAAGATTTTTGTCGATTTCTTCCATTTTCATAAGTATACCTTTCTTTCCTTAACCTTCATACGTATTCATGGTTTTAAACTTTTGTATATGTCTGTCATCATTCAAAATTTCAAACCTTGGTGTCACCAGACTTCCTTTTTCATTTGACAATTCTACAATGGTAATGCTGGTGTAATCCGGTCTTATAGTGGCACAAACAAAAGGGAAAGGCAGGTTAAATAAGTGGCTCAGTATTGCCGAAGAGGCTCCACCATGCCCAAATACAGCAATCGTCTTTTCAGTGTCTCCAATCACCCGATAATAGTTCCCTTCTCTGCTGTAGCCAAGCTTCTGAAGCCAGACATCTGTGGCCTCTGCAACTTCTTGCACATAATCAACCACCCTATTGTTATAAAATGGTTGTTTTTTCATCCAATCCTGACAAAGCAGACTTTCGTTATCATCTACCATATCGTCTGTCGCAGTCCAGGGAGATCCGTCCGTATATAAGGGCTTATCCAAAGATCCCCAACCGATTTCTTGCATGAAATCACATTTTTCCATAGAAATCCCAAATTGATTAGCAGTATATTCAGCAGTTTCATAGGCTCGCCTACGAGTTGAAGAAAAGATTTTCTGAATACCTTCTTCTTGTAAGCGCTGTGCTGCAGCCGCCGCTTGTTTGTTACCAAGGGGTGTCAGACAGTCATTAATATGATGTCCGTGACGTACAAAAATAATTCGCATAATTCATACTCCTTTTCCAATTTTACTCTTACACTTATTATAATAAATATATAATTTTATATTTGAAACAGGATTTTTTTGTATAAATACCCAAAAGGTAGTTTCAAAAAAAAAATGCTGTAACATTTGCGTCTTCTAAGCTTGCAAATATTACAGCATTTTGCTATTTTACTTCTTCACGATACTCTGATGGCGACATCCCTGTGTATTTCCTGAAGGTTCTTGAAAAGTAATTGTCATCCGGTATTCCTGCCATACCGGCTATTTCCTTAACGGAAAGCTCTGTTGTGGTCAATAATTCCTTTGCATATTCCATTCTCTTAGCATTTACATATTTTACAAACCCCATACCAATCTGACTATTAAACAATTTATTTAAGGAATACAAGGATATCTGAAAATGATCTATAATCTGGGTCTGACTTAAATCTGCATCCCGATAATGTTCATCCAGATAATTCAGTACATCTACTTTCAGCTTCTCATCAAACTCCATCCGGCTTCTGACTTTTTCCGAAATACTGTCATCCATTTTCTCTTTCTTTGCTTTCGTGCATTCTAAATAGGATTTTCGGATCTGGTCTATTTTATCAACAACACATCCTGTCTTTAGCTGATAATCCCCCTGTATATGTGCCGCACACCAGTTTTCTAACCATTCATGGATTACTGCTGATCTGTCATGCTCCATGCACGCAATCAAGATTGTCGCATTCTCTCCCGTCAAATCTGTCACAAACAATAATGCCCGATACTTTTCTTCTATCTGCGACGTGATCCTCTCCATTTCTGCTGCACTCAACACCTTATTTTTAATTAAGAACACACAATAATTCGTGATTCTGCTGCTGACTCCAAGCGCCTCTACATACTTCTTCGATATAGGAATACCATATATCAATTGATTCATCAGCAGGTCCATCAGCATCATTCGCTGCTCTGACAGCATGTCATTTTGATCTTTCCATATATTTAATATGGCTTCAAATTCATTTTGTCCGGTATATTTTATTTCCTTTAGCAGTCTGTGCATGGGTCTATAGTTTACATATACCATACTGCAACAGATTACTATCATAATCAGAATGATATACCAGAAGAAAATTTTCATATCCCGGTAAAAAAACATGACATTATTCTGCATCTCATCGCCAGACACATCAATTAAGAAGGTCAGATTCATAGATGACATTTCTTCCATAAACCACTTAGGATACTTTGAGGTATCTGCTTCCTTCACTATATACTGAGGTTCTATTTTTATTGATTCCGTTAATGTACCGGCAGAATATAATATTTCTCCGGTCGTATAGTCCAATACATAATACTTTTCCCCTATCCGCTCCTTTACATCTACCGCATATAATTCCATATCACTTTGTGTCATCTGGTTAAATATCAACACTGCATCCTTATTCTTGCCGACAGTAGCACAAAGCCCAACAAATAAATCCACCGAATTGTCTGCTTCATTATAAAGTGGTGCATAAATCATTGCTTTTTCTTTATATATGTCTCTGAAAAAAAAGTCCATTAATCGCTCTTCCCATGCCGATTCTGTTACTCCCTGCACAGATTCGATATACCTTTGTAAGCTATATTTTGAACCATTTGCATAAAGTATATCCTGATCATAATAATAAATACCCGCCTTTTCAAAACCCGCACTTTGACAGCTGTCAAGCAAATCCTGTGCCACCTCATAATAGTAATATTTGTTTTCTTTCACTTTTTCGGAAGCTTCATATAAAAAACCGCTGTCAGAAGAATTATATCTGCTGTTCAGACTGAGCTTATTGGCATATTGTTTAAATTTTATAATCTCTGATGCAAATGTATTGGAAAAGGTCGAAACCACCTTATTATAATATTCTGTATTGATATGATTGATTTCTTCAAAGGATTTCTTCCAAACTACATTATAAAAAAACAATGCAGGCACCAAAATTAATATAACACTGGTAAATACAAGCTGATATAAATATTTAAACTTTCCTTTTTGCATAATTTCCCCCATATACTTTTTATGACAACAAAATGAGCCGCCTGAAAAACAGACAGCTCTCTCATTCCTTTTTTGTTGTATCCCTGCATTTATTATAAGGCTTTTCGCACCATGCGTCAAGCCTCATTTTTGGCCTTTACTTTTTTCCTCTCATTCCTTCCATTCACATCATCCCTGATCAACGAATAAATCGTGGACATCAGCGGAATGAACATGAGCATGCCCGTCACACCGAACAAGCTGCCGCCTACGCTGACGCTTGCCAGCACCCAGATCGGGGGAAGGCCCACAGAATTACCTACCACTTTAGGGTAGATCAGATTGCCTTCTACCTGCTGCAGTACTAAGAAAATAATGACAAACCACAACGCCTTGATGGGATCATCAATTAGTATCATAAACGCACCTACGCCACATCCGATAAAAGCACCTACGATAGGGATCAGCGCAGTAAACGCAATGAGGGTTCCGATCATGATGGCGTAGGGCAGCCCTACGATGCTCATGACCACAATGAACAAACTTCCTAAAATCACTGCTTCTAAACACTGTCCGCAGATGAAATTTGTAAAATTCACATACAGTCTGTGACAAACTTCCTTGATTCTTCCGCCTACCTTTTCCGGCAGGTATGCAGAAATCACTCGTAATATCTGATTCTGCAGCTTTTCTTTCTGCTGTAAAATATATAAGGAAAAGATAAATCCGATCACAGAGGATGTCACTACCCCGATGATACCGCTTGCCATATTCACTGTAGAATTGAGCATACTGGTGACTCCACTTTTCAGGAAATCTGCAATTGTATTCAAAATGGAATTCCAGTCAAATTTCGTTGTAGCCAAATCATTCAGAAATTCTTCCAGTACAGGGTATGCAACCGCCAATTCCGTTAACCGGCTTTCCACATCTTCAAAAAATCCGGGCAATTTATTTCCGAGAGTCGTAAATGTAGCCCTCATCTGCGGCACAATTGCCACAATGACAAGCGTAATCACTGTTGCCAGAAAAAGAATGGACAGCACCAGACTGACCGGTCTTTTCAACGTTCCGGCACTCTTCCCCTGCCACTTTCTCAGTAGTCTCTCTTCAATACCCTTCATAGGAATATTTAATATAAATGCAATAATAGCGCCTACAATGAATGGCTTTAAAATTTCCAATACCACACCAAAGCCCTGCACTACGGTCTCAATATGCAGCAACACAAACAATATCAGTGCCACATATAAAATAATTAAGCAAATCTGTCTTATTTTTACTTTATCATAACCCATATTCATGTCCCCTTCCATGCATAAAATCACGACACCCTTCCTGCTCCATCAGTCCTATTTATCAGTCCTTTTTCTCCAGAAGGCGTACTATATACTCCCACACTCTTGCCACAGATGAAATACTTAAATATTCTTCTGTTGTATGGATATTGTACATATTCGGTCCAAAGGATACACAGTCCAAATCAGCAATCTTGCTTGCAAGCAATCCGCATTCCAGTCCCGCATGAATGGCTTCCACCTGCGGCTTTGTACCATACATTTCTTCATACAATGCAATCATCTTATCCCGAAGGGGGGAATCCACACGGTATGCCCAACCCGGATAAGAACCGGTACAGGTATATTTGCCACCTGCCAAATATATGATTGCCTCCATCTTCTTCAAGAGTGCATCCTTACTGCTTTCAATGCTGCTTCGCACCGCATACATTGCCTCCATTTTTTCTGTATTAATTTGTAGCACCCCTAAGTTCAGGGAAGTCTCCACCAGTCCCGGCATGTCAGCACTCATGGACTGCACGCCGCCTGGTAATCCCAAAAGCAATGCTGCCGCTTTCTTTAACGCATCACCTGCCACGCATACCACACGTCCCGCCGCTCCGGCTCTGGCAGAAACACAAAAATCCGGATCCTTGGTGGCAAGCTCTGCACTTACTTCCTTTTCAAATCTATACAGTATCTCTTCAAAGCAGTCTCTCTTCTCCTCCGGGATCACTAACACCGCCGTTGTCTCTCTCGGTATAGCATTATCCGCCATACCTCCCTGACATTTTACCAGTCCCGGCTCCACTTCTGTCAGTTCCCACAGCAGACGGGCCATCAACAGATTGGCATTGCCTCTTTCCTTGTGAATCTCCACACCGGAATGTCCGCCTTGCAGACCGCCGATCACCACTTCATATAAGCGCCCGTTCTGCAGATCCGGCTCAAACGCCATCTCACAAAGAACACCTGCTCCGCCGGCACAGCTTGTCAGAAAAATACCTTCCTCTTCCGAATCTAAATTTAACAAACGATTCCCTTTTAACATAGAAAGATCAATCCCTCTGGCACCGTCCATCCCTGTCTCTTCATCTACCGTGATCACCACTTCCAAACGTGGATGCTTTAGGGAAGTCTCATCCAACAGTGCCAGTTCGTATGCCACGGCAATACCATCATCGCCGCCTAAACTGGTCCCCTGCGCAAACACTCTGTCACCATCTACAGCCAATTTCAGCGGTTCCTTTGTCATATCAATCGTAAGCTCCGGCTTGTGAACTGCCACCATATCCATATGTCCCTGAATGATTACAGGTGGCTCCTGCTCATAGCCGACAGTTGCTTCCTTTATAATAATTACATTTTTTATATCATCCTGAATGACTTCAAGATTTCTTTCTTTGGCAAACCTCACCAGATAATTACTGATCCCATCTATATTGCCTGATCCATGGGGAATACCACATATTTCTTCAAAAAAATGAAACACCTTTTCAGGTTTTAAATTGGATAATACTGACATAATCAACCTCTTTTCCTATCATTAATTTCAGTTTAGATATCCCTTTCATAAAAGTCAACAGAAAAATTATGAAAGAAATCTAAAATAATGGACAGAATATAACGCAAAGCAGTATATTAAAATATTTAGTTTAGAAACGAGGTTCCATGTGAAAGAAATACAAAAACGCAAATCCAAAACCATGGATGGCAATCAGGCAGCCGCCCATGTAGCATATGCTTATACGGAAGTGGCTGCAATCTATCCCATCACCCCTTCTTCCACCATGGCAGAATATGTAGATGAATGGTCCTTAGAAGGTAGAAAAAATATCTTTGGGCAAACGATAAAGGTCACTGAAATGCAGTCCGAAGCCGGAGCTGCCGGAGCTGTCCACGGCTCTCTGATCACCGGTGCTCTTACCACCACATTTACGGCTTCCCAGGGATTATTACTAATGATTCCCAATATCTATCGCATTGCCGGTGAACTGCTGCCCGGCGTATTCCATGTGGCAGCACGAACCATCGCAACACACGCCCTGTCCATTTTCGGAGATCATTCAGACATCTATGCCTGCCGACAGACAGGTGCTGCTTTTTTGGCTCACTGCAGTGTTCAGGAGGTTATGGATTTATCCCCCGTTGCCCATTTAGCAGCGATTACCGGAAGTATACCATTTATCAACTTTTTTGACGGTTTCCGCACTTCTCATGAGATGCAAAAAATCGAACTCTGGGATTATGATACTTTAAAAGAACTGTTGGACATGGATGCTGTACACGCTTTTCGATCAAAGGCACTGCATCCTGACCATGTAAAACTCATGGGTTCCGCCCAGAATCCTGACATCTTCTTTCAGAATAGAGAAGCCTGTAATCCTTATTATGATGCATTGCCCGCAGTTGTTGAAAAGCACATGCAACAGATCAATGAAATCCTTGGCACAGATTATGGTCTGTTTAATTATACCGGTGCACCGGATGCGGAACATGTCATCGTGGCAATGGGCTCTGTCTGCGAAACCATCGAACAGACCATCCTGAACCTGAACGCAGCCGGAGAAAAATTCGGTCTAATCAAGGTCCGTTTATATCGTCCCTTCAGTGTAGACCACTTTTTGAAATGTCTCCCTGAAACCACTTGTCAGATCACTGTGCTGGACCGCACAAAGGAACCCGGCTGTGCCGGAGAACCCTTGTACTTAGATGTACTTGCCGCCCTTCAGGGCAGCTCTTTCCAGCATTTGTCTGTATTTTCCGGAAGATATGGCTTAAGCTCCAAGGATACCACACCGAATCATATCCATTCTGTACTGCGGAATATGTCCCAAAAAAGATTTACCATCGGTATCCATGATGATGTGACTCATTTGTCTTTACCCGTTACCACCCATATTGATCCCTTGCCCACAGATATTTTCAACTGTAAGTTCTGGGGGCTGGGTGGGGACGGTACTGTCAGTGCCAACAAATCTTCTGTCAAGATCATCGGAAACCACACTGACCTGCAGGCACAGGCATATTTTGAATATGATTCCAAAAAGTCCAGGGGCCTGACCATCTCTCACCTACGATTTGGTAAAAGTCCCATTCATGCACCTTATCTGGTACAAAAAGCAGACTTTGTGGCCTGTCACAATCCGGTATATATGCACAAATTTAACATTGTACAGGACGTAAAGGACGGTGGAATCTTCTTACTGAACTGTTATTGGCAGGAGCAAGATTTGGAGGAGGCTCTGCCCGGACAGGTCAAACGCTATATTGCGGAACATCACATTCAATTTTATATCATTGATGCCATCCGCATCGGCAAGGAAATCGGCTTAAATAACAAAATCAGCACCATCCTGCAGGCTGCCTTTTTCCGGGTAACCGATATCATGCCCACTGACGAAGCTTCCCGGCTGATGAAAAATGCGGCAGAAATCAGCTACCGCAAAAAGGGGGACGAAATCGTACAGATGAATTTTGCGGCCATTGACAGAGGTATCAATGATGTTCGTCAGGTCAATTATCCCGAAAGCTGGCGGAATGCGACTGACAAACCGCTGGATGACCAGTTACTTCCGGATCGCCCGGAAATACAGGATTATGTGGTTAATCTCCAAAAGCACATTACCCGTCAGAAAGGAAATGACCTGCCCGTATCCGCATTTCTGCCTTATGCAGATGGTGCAGTTGCTCCCGGTACCACTGCCCACGAGCGCAGAAATGTAGCCACAGAAGTACCTGTATGGATTCCGGAAAACTGCATACAATGTAATCGATGCTCCTATGTGTGTCCTCATGCGGTCATCCGTCCGGCAGTGATGACCGAAGAAGAAATGGTAAATGCGCCGGAAGGTATGAAAGCACTGCCAATGATGGGGATGCCCGGATACCACTTTGCAATCACCGTATCTGAGGTGGACTGTACCGGCTGTGGCTCCTGTGCGGGAGTATGTCCCGGCAAGCAGGGGAAAACAGCACTAGAAATGGTTCCTGTTCATGAAAAAGAAGAAAAACAGCAGTATTTTGATTACGGCAAGGCCCTGCCCCTAAAATCAGAAGTATTAGACAAATTTAAAGAAAATACTGTCAAAGGCAGCCAGTTCCTAAAACCTTTTTTAGAGTTTCATGGTGCCTGTGCGGGATGCGGTGAGACCACTTACCCCAGACTGATCACACAGCTATTTGGCGAAAGAATGTATATCGCCAACGCTACCGGCTGCTCTTCCATCTGGGCCAATTCCAGCCCTTCCGCCGCCTATACCGTCACTTCCGAGGGCAAAGGACCGGCCTGGTCCAACTCCCTGTTCGAGGACGGTGCAGAATTCGGCTATGGCATGCTGTTGGCCGGTCAGGCAACCCGCTCGGGAGAAAATCATTCCTACTGGATCTTCGGCGGCGACGGTTTTGCCTATGATATCGGTTTCGGCGGTTTGGATCATGTCCTCGCCAGCGGTCAAAACATTAACATTCTGATCATGGATACGGAAGTCTACTCCAATACCGGCGGACAGGCATCCAAGGCCACTCCTACAGGCTCCACAGCCAAATTCGCCTCCGGCGGCAAGCACACCCGTAAAAAGGATCTGGCAACCATGATGATGACTTATGGTGATGTATATGTAGCACAGATTGCCATGGGTGCTGATTACAATCAGACTCTAAAAGCTATTTTAGAAGCGGAAAGCTATGACGGTCCCTCCCTCATCATCGCCTACTCCCCCTGTATCAGCCATGGTGTGAAAGCCGGCATGGGATGCTCCCAACACGAAGAGGCCAAAGCAGTTAAGACCGGCTACTGGCACCTCTTCCGTTACAATCCGGACCTGCGGAAGGAAGGTAAAAATCCCTTTATCTTAGACAGCAAAGAACCGGTTTTAGACTACGAAGAATTTCTGGCCGGAGAGACCCGCTATACTGTACTGGAGCACATGCATCCCGAAAAAGCAGCTGAGCTTTTTGCAAAAGCCGAAAAAGACGCACTGGAACGATATGACAAACTGCTGCGACTGCAAAAATTCTATGAACCTGAATAAAAAATAATAGAAAAAGGAGAATTTTATCATGGAAGACCAGAAATATATGTGTGAACCTTGTGGTTATGTTTATGATCCTGCTTTGGGCGATCCGGATGGCGGGATTGCTCCCGGCACTCCCTTTGATGATCTGCCGGATGACTGGGTATGCCCGGTATGCGGACTGGGGAAAGATGTATTTGTGGAGGTGTAAAAACAGAACCTGTACCTGTCATTCCCAACAAAATTTCTGTAAATCAAAACCCCGGAAACATACATTTCCGGGGTTCAACATTCATATATTATACTAATTATGAATTAAGCAAGCTTGCTCTTTGCTGAGAAAGTCCGTATTTATGCGAAAAAATCGGCTTTTTGTGCATTGTAAGTATATTGCAAACAGCGTTTATTAAAATATAATACATCTCAAATTATGTTAAATGCATATCATAAACGTACACCTAAGATGATCCTATTTTTACAGCATTCCCAGCAGCGACTTCCACATCTTGCCTTTTGCAGTAACTTCACCATCCGGATTACGGTATCTCAATACACTGCCCTGGTATCCATTCACGGCCACTGTGAACTTGTTCCCGGCAATCTTGTCAATCTCCCCTAAGTATCTGCCCTGCTTCTTCAAAAGCTTCTGTAAGGGCATCACAACGTAGTGCTTGCGGTTCTTTTTCGCAGAGACGGTCAAGGTTTTGCTGAGTGTCTGCTTTCCGGCAATGCCATCCATGCCGGCACCGATGCACATCTGCACCTCACGGATGAAATCCTTATGCCGGTATTCCCCGTCTTTCACGATGCCATTCTTCTTGATATTCTCCGGCACTTCCACAACCCAGTAATACTTGACCTGACTCTTAAACAGTTCCCATGTATTACATGCTCTGGTCCCTTTGGTGGACGCAGGATCATTGATGTACACATAGCCATTCTCGATACCATACGCAACGATATAATGACCGGAGCTTGTCCAGTTGCCTTTGCCCATGCAGGCAATGAGCCAGTTGCCTTTCTGCAGTTCATTTAAAGCCTGTGTATGTACGGAATGTGTGGATTTCTTATATACATTGGATGTATTGAGTCTTCTCACTGTCACACCGTAAGCAGCTGCACAGGGCACAAAAAAGTTGTAGCTGGTACCGTTTGCCTTTACCTTGTAATTATGCTGTCTTGCCCAGGATGCAAGTGTTACCGGGCAAATATAAGGACTGACAATGGCCGCCAGAACATCCGCCAACGATGTAGGTCCGCATCCGGCACTCTTGATGGTGCTCTTCTCTCCGTCAACAGCATAGGGCAGTCCGCCCCATCTGCTGTCGTTCTGTTTATAATCTACTGGTCTGATCATATGATATTTTACCTCCGTTCCTTCCTCTAAAGGCTGTAGGAATAATGCCCGCTCCGCCTGACGTCTTCTCACGAGACCTGCAAGCACCTTACCATTACTCTTATTATAGAGCAACAATGCATCTGCGATCTGGTCAAGGGTTCTGTTCTTAATAAGTGTCTTCAAGTTTCCGTTACCGCAGTTGTATGTAAAGCTAACCAGTGCATCAAACTGATTCTGGTTCAGAACAAGCCCGGTCGCTGCCACATGTCTCTCATACTTTGCCAGATCCAATACAAGATAAGTATTGGCCTGTTCCTGCGTAATGATCTGTCCTTCTTTTACTCCGGCCGTATGGCCATAGCCAATGGTCCACACACCTGAAGGACATTTGTAGGCTGTTAAATGGCAGCCCTCAAAGAACTTTATGAGGGCTCTGCCATTGCTGCTGGTCTTCATTCTTCCTCACCTACTTCCGGCACACCTGCAATACTGGTTAATATTGATGCAATCCCTGCAACTGCAGAAACAGACAGGACATTCAACCAGTCAATCTCTGTGATTGGGGATCCTACAATCACCATTGATACTGCCGTCTGTGCAATAGTTTTGACTGCTCTCCGAAATGCTGCCTTCCACCATTCCTTTGTATCTACAGATACCTTAAATACACAATTCTTAAACATGTTTCATTCCTCCTTAAAATGCCTGTACTGCCGCCCATATGAGACCGGCAATCAAAAATCCAATGACAGCTCCTACCACAGTTGTAAGAATTGCAGTTGTTGCACTGTTCCACTTCTTTCCCGGAGCCTTCTCGATCTCATCCACACGTCCGTCCATGCGGTCAACCTTCTTGTCAATGGTACTTACCGTTTCGTTGGTATGTTTTATTTCCTGCACCAACTGCACCATTGTGTTGGACATGGTATGTATCTCTTCCACAATTGGCTCGATCTTGTCAATTCTGTGGGAATTTGACTTAGACCGCTGTTCCACCTCTGTAAGGCGGTGCTCGATATTAAGAGCTTGTTCCATAGGCATCAATCCTCTCTTTCTTTAAAATAAGAGCCAACCATTTCCAAAACTGGAAACAATCGGCTCTGTGGCTCTGTTATCATTTATTCTATTTCGATTGGTGACTAACAAATTCTTTCGTTGTTTACATAGTATTCTAAGTCAAACTCCAAAGTTAATCCTGTTTCGTTGAAACCTGCCATCCATGCACACGCCGAATATACAGAACAGTGATTTTCTTCACTAATTGTTATAGTTCGTTCTATAACATTATCTAAAGGTCTGCTATTGGAATATAAGTGATTTTCTCCAAACTTCATTTCTCCGCCACCAGTCATTAAGAAAAGCGATACAGACCTCTCCATAGGATTAGTAGTTGTTGCTGTAAAGTTCAAAATTCGTTGTTTTACAACATCTCCAATTTCTAAGTGGAATGCTTCTGCCTCAGGTTTAATCCAATTAGCTGTTTTATGATAATCATTTATATTTCGTGAGAAATCGGATAAGTTTGCACAAAATTGTGACTGTCCTGCTTCGTCATTGGTCATTTGGATTTTTACATGATTACCATTTGTGATAGTCATTGTAACGCCAGAATCATTAAATGTGGTTGTTCCATTTTTCAATGAGAAAGGTAAAGCATTTTCTGTGTCGACTACAAACGTTGTTGATTTTCCTTCATATGTAACAGTGATTGTATTAAAACCTTCGTTGATTGTTCCAGATAATTCATAGTCTGTAACAATCGCACTTTTTCCATCAGAATATCAGTAACTTAGGTTCCTTTGGTGATAATGTATTCAAAATTGGCATGACTCGAAGGCTTGATCCTCAGGATCGTATCAATGAGTTGGGAGATGCCAGCGTACCATTCAAATTCGACGTACATAGTTTTATATTCTCTGATGATGCGTCAGATCTTGAAACTGAGCTTCATAATCGTTTACATGAAAAACGTGTAAACAAAGTAAATCTTCGTAAAGAGTTCTTTAATATCACTATTGAAGAACTCGAAGAACTTGTTACAGAAATCTGCCCTACCGCAGAATTTAACAAAACTATGCTTGCTGAAGAGTTTAGGCAGTCTCAATCTACTGATGCGGTTTACTCCTCTGAGTTTGAACTGGATGACGCATCTGAAGAAGAATAATGCATAAACCGCCCCTATCAAGCCAATACACACTGTGAGGGGTAATATAGAACATTGACATAAGCATTTACTTTTACTTAATCTTGTCAAAATTTAACTACTTTTTGTATGATTTTTTGCACATTTTTACATGTTGACTTTGGAGAGTTTTTGGATATACTAAAATTAACAGAAGCTCCCACACCTCTCAACGATGTGTCCAATGGGAGCACTTTTTATTTCACAGGAGAAAAAATGGAACTTAAAAAACCAACTACATTCGCAGAGCAAGCTGAATTACTCAAAAAGAAAAATATTATAATTGATGATAAAGATGACTGCATGAATTTTCTTTCAAAAACAAACTATTATCGGCTTAGCGGATATTATCTTCCTTTTGTCCGTAAACAGGAAGAAAAATGTTTTATTCCAATCAATTTTAATCGTATCAGAAATATCTACGCTTTTGATGCGGAGTTAAGGAATTTAATTTCTTTCGCAATAGAGAAAATCGAGGTACATATTAGAACACAGCTCGCCTACTATCACGCCCATGCTTATGGAGCTGAAGGATACATGAATTCATCTTCTTTTAATCAGAGACACAACCACACTGCTTACTTAAAGCATGTTAATTCCTGTATATCCGAAAATGTCAGTACTCTTATTGTTAAACACCATAACAATAAATATGATGGGCATTTTCCTATTTGGGCGATTATAGAGTTCTTTTCTGTCGGCATGCTCTCTTACTTTTATCGCGGAATGAAGAATTATGATGTTGTTCGGCAAATTAGATGATGCTTTCATTGTCACATTAGTTGAAGCTGTTTCTGCATAAAAAGATACGCATCAGTCAGATTGTTTGACACCGGCTTGTTGTTTTATTTGAAGCTTCAAAATCCCCCACGCACATTAA
>JAZPYS010000119.1:0-32760 GCA_045544275.1 Acetatifactor sp.
ATCGCCATTAACAAAGATGAAACAGCTCCTATTTTCGATGTAGCTGATTATGGCATCGTAGGCGATCTGAACAAGATTCTTCCAGCATTAACTGAAAAGTTAAGAGCAGAAAAGGCTGCAAACTAAATTGTAGTTTGTCGAGGTGTTAATGAAGCAAATCCGTTTCCGTAATTTCTGGCGAAAGAAATTACAGAAACGGATTTTTCATATAATACCTTGACAACATACTCACTAGCCGGCTTAGCTACTTGCTTTGTCTATTTGTATTATTGATTCAAAGATTAGGAAGCGGGGGCATTATTTTCTAAGTTCTCCGTACAAAGAAACAGATACCGAGAATTTGTTTGACAGTCGCAGACATTCATGTCTGACGAATGGCACATTAATTCTTGGTGAATGTTTTTTGTCCGGCGAACGTGAAAGATATAATGCTTCCGCTTCCGACCGATGTAATTACAATTTTACAAATTGGCAAACTACAATTTTATATCTTTAAAGGGAAAATACCTCTCCCCGGGATTTAGCTCGCTCCACTCAGCCTGACGATCACGATTGTGGCTTTCAATCTCCTCCCGCAGGCCCTGAGCAGACATTCTGACTGCTCCCTGTCCCCAGATGATCAGCTGTTCCAGGGCATCGGAGGTAGCTACTGTCACTTTATATTTTCTCCCCATCTGGTGTACTACCTTTTCAATATACAGGTCAGCAGTTTCTGCCTCCTTGGTATAAACTACGTGAATATTGTGGTATTTTACCACAGTTCCGGGATTTCCCTTTACCTTATAAGCATCAAATACCACGATCAACGTGTTCTTTACATAGCCTTGATAATTGCACAGGATGTCCATGAGCTTTGTCCGGGCACTTTCTACGTTGACTTGTGAAAGTTCCTTTAAGTCCTCCCATGCAAAAATAATATTGTACCCGTCTACCAACAGATATTCTTCTTGTTTTTCCTGCTTCTTCGGATGGTAAGTAACTTCCAGCTCCGGTGCACAAACTCTGCGAGGTGCCGGACGATTCCATGGATTCTTATCTTTCGCACGAGTTCCGTAGGTCCGCTCAAAAATATCTTCGATTTCCTCCTGACTGATAAACCGATCAGCAGTGGAAGTACCTGTGGGATAATTCAAATCCTGTCGGGAGCCGCTGACACCATTTGAGCGTTTTCCCACATTCTCCGAATCATCCTCTTCACCCACTCCCGTCAAACGACGTTTTCTTTCCTTCCAGTCACTTTCTATATGAGCATACTCTTCTACTTGCTCCCAAGGCACTACAAAGCCCGCACCGTGCGCACAGAATACCGAACCGGCAGGATTCTCCAAATCCCGCTCTGCGTCATACCCACAGGTTTCAATGATTTCTTCCTCATTGTGGCAGGGTGCATAACATTTGAAACGACAAGTCAACTTTCCCCGCCCTCTGGAATAAGAATTCACTTCCGACTGATATCCATTCATAGTTACTACAGGACAACTGCCTGTCAGAATTGTCATCTCTCCCAGCGTCTGCGGGTCTGTGAACTCACCGCACATTCTTTGGATATCAGTCATAGCACGTCCCAAGCATTCTGTAGGAATCTCTAAACTATATTCGTAAAATGGTTCCAGCAACCGGCTCTGTGCCTGTTTCAAGCCATGCCTTACCGCCCGGTAAGTAGCCTGTCTGAAATCGCCGCCCTCGGTATGCTTCAGATGCGCCTTGCCGGCAATCAGCGTAATCTTCATATCGGTTATTTCTGAACCAGTCAATACGCCCACATGCTTTTTCTCCTCCAAATGGGTCATGACCAGACGCTGCCAGTTTCTGTCCAGCTCATCCTCACTGCAGTCCGTCTCAAACACAAGTCCACTGCCTTCCTCCAAAGGCTCTAACAGCAGATGTACCTCTGCATAATGCCGCAGAGGTTCATAATGTCCAATCCCCTCTACAATATCTAAGATTGTCTCTTTATAAACAATACTGCCTTCTCCAAACGTTACATCCACGCCAAACCGATCCAAGATAATACTGCGCAGGATCTCCACCTGCACCTCACCCATGACTTGGGCATGTATCTCACTTTTCTGCTCCTGCCATACAATATGCAGCTCCGGAATTTCTTCCTCCAAAACATACAGGTTCTTCAACATCTTATGCACATCACAGCCATCCGGCAGTAAGATCTGATAATTCAACACCGGTACCAGTATAGGTGCCGCACCTTCCTTTTCCATGCCCAGACCTTGTCCGCAGAAAGTATCCGCCAATCCGGTAACGGCACAAATCCCCCCAGCCTTTACTTCCTCCTCCAGCTTGAACTGGGTACCGGAATATACCCTGATCTGGTCCACCTTGTCCCCGCCGATGATCGATTTTACTTTCAGGCTTCCGCCTGTGATCTTCATATGCGTCAGACGATTGCCGGATGTGTCTCTGGTGATCTTATAAACCCGGGCCCCAAAAACTTCCGGATATTCCCGCATAGCGGAATATTTTACTATACCGCTTAAAAAATCTTTCACGCCCCAGACTTTCAATGCAGATCCGAAAAAACATGGGAATACCTTTCTGTCAAAAACCGCCTCTGCAATATCCGCTTCCTTCAGCATACCATCTTCCAGATATGCATTCATTAATTCTTCAGAGCACATGGACAGGGCATCCATAAACACTTCAGTTTCTCCCTTTTCCTGTTCAAGTGTAAAATCCACACAATTCTCATCCAGCTTCGTTTTCAGTTCTTCCAGCACAGCGTCCTTGTCCGTGCCTGCCCGATCCATTTTATTGACAAATATAAACACCGGTATTTCGTATCTTTTTAAAAGCTTCCACAGAGTCTGAACATGTCCCTGTACTCCATCAGCACCGCTGATCACCAAGATGGCCGCATCCAGTACCTGAAGCGTACGCTCCGTCTCCGCTGAAAAATCCACATGCCCAGGGGTGTCCAACAGGGCCATCTGCATGTCCCCTGCCATTGTGTGCAATGTCACCTCTGCCTGTTTTGAAAAAATGGTAATCCCCCTTGCCTTCTCCAGCTCATGGGTATCCAAAAACGCATTGCCATGATCCACCCGGCCCAGTTTTCTAATAGAACCGGACAAATACATAATACTTTCTGCCAATGTAGTTTTTCCTGCGTCTACATGGGCCAATATGCCCACTGCCAATTTATCCGAACGACAACTCATAACTTCCTCTTTCTATAATCAATCCTACTTTAGATTATAAGAAAAAATCCCCTGCTTTTCAACCTAAAAAGACGGCATCTCACAACCCGTAAGATACCGTCCTAAAAAGGGAGTAAATAAATTAACCGTTAACCTTGTTAAATGCATCCTGAATTTCTTTTTTAACCTGTGGATTCTGTTCTACAGATAACTGATAGCGTACTCTGGTCTTCATGTATTCCGTATTAATATGAATACCTGCTTTACATGCAGCCACGCGCACTGCATCATTCTCATGATCTAAATAATGCGTGATCTGATTGCAGGAATCTTCATCGCCAATCTCACCTAATACATTCAGTGCCTTTACCAATACTTCACCATCAGCTTTATTCATAAGTGCAATAATGTCTTTGCTTTTCCTGTCCATGGGGTCAATCCGCTCTTGCATATTCTCCTTATCTATGGTAAACTCTGTTTTGTAAAATTTATTTAACATTTTCGTAATATTTAATAATAATACTTCAGAAACAAGGAAACATATGAAAAAGACACTGATTCATACATATCTATTATGCGGCATTTCCTTCCTGCTTTTTGCAACAAATCCGCTTCATAGCGATGCTGCCAATACAAATAAATATATGCCCCATATTGATGCTTTTACTTTTGCAGTTCAGACACATACCGATCTGCCGGAAGCAAATGAATACACAAGCATGATCATTGCAGATGTGAATAACTTCGTAAATGTCAGAACAGAACCGAACACAGAATCCGGTATCGTGGGCAGACTCTACGATGGAGCCGTTGCCAAGATCATTAAATACTCACCGGTGGACGATGCCTGGATCGAAATTGAATCCGGAGAAGTGATGGGATATGTGAAAGCGGAGTTCTTCCTTGCGGGAGAAGCTGCAGCTGATGCTATCGAGGAGAAAATTCAAAGTGGCGATGATCTGATTTATGCACGCTCCATGAACGAGATTCTGGCTGAAATTGCTGCACAGGAAGAGGCAAGAAGGAAGCAGGCACAAGAGGAAGCTGAAAGACTTGCAGCACAAGCAGCTTCCAAAGCTTCCACAACAACCGAACCGAATGCAGCCTCAGGGGACGCCACTACAACTGCTGCCGTCAACTACACTACAAGCACAGAGCTTCGCCAAAGCATCGTTGACTTTGCCCTGCAGTATGTAGGCAACCCTTACGTCCATGGCGGCAACAGTCTGACAAAAGGGACCGACTGTTCCGGTTTTACCAGCCTTATTTACGCAGAGTTTGGCTACTCCTTAAGTCGTACTCCTTCCGGCCAGTTATCTTCCAATGGTACAAAAATAGAGTACAGTGAAATCCAGCCGGGAGATATCATCTGCTATACCTCCAACGGGAAAACCTGTACTCATGTAGCGATTTATATCGGTGATGGACAGATCGTCCATGCTGCCAACTCCAAAAAAGGAATCATCATCGGTGAAGCTGATTACAGCACCATTATGGGTGTGAAGAATATAGTAGATTAACAAATTGCCTGCCGGCTTAACCGACAGGCAATTTCTATTCTTCCAATATTTGCTCGGCAGAGATAACATTCTCCCCAAAAACTTCCTCCGTCCATCCCTGCAGGTCACTTAACAACAAATCCACGCCCCCATAGGCCTTGATACCGTGAGAAGCAGCCTGTTCTTCGGTGTAATCCTCCAACAGATAAACGCTTTCAAAACGCACCGGCATAGCGTTATAATGGCACACTAAAGGAATCACTCCGGTATCTTCTTCTTTAATGACTGCACCTTCTTCTGTTACTTCAATGGTGATCCATGCCATAGCTTCCAGCATGCACAGTGCCTGCTTCTGAGTAGACACGTAATTGCCCAACGAATAATAACATAGCGCTCTATTTCCATTATCTGCCTGTATCCATTCCAGAGGCTGTATCACATGAGGATGGGTACCGATAATAATATCTGCACCGGCCTCCGTCATCTGTTTGGCAAACTTCTGCTGATAGGTGGAAGGCTTGATGGTATACTCCGTACCCCAATGTGGACATACAACCACCACATCCGCCAAGCTTTCGGCCTCTGCAATATCCGCCAACACATCCGGATGTATGGTAGTAAAATCAATCTGATTTGTGGCCTCATCGTAATTACACAACATGTCCAAATGGCCTTCTATTGAATAAGGTAAAATCTCCATATTCGGTCCGTAAGTATAATTCAGGATTGCAAAGTCCACATCGTCAATGGTTATAATCTTTATGGCTGATTCCTCTTCCGTTTCATGAATCCCTACAACAGTCATTTCCGGATGTTGTTTCCAATACTCCAAACAATTTTCCAAACCTTCAATCTGCTTATCCGCCGCATGGTTAGAGGAGTGCAGCACCACATTAAAGCCTGCATTCACAATGGCATCTCCCACCTCTGTAGGCGAATTAAAATAGGGATAACCGGAGAAGCCCTTTTCGTTACCGCCGAAAATGGTCTCCTGATTGATCATCTTGATATCTGCTTCTCCTAAGAAATCTTCAATCCCCTCAAACAGAATATCATAATTGTAGGTTCCATCCTCCTGCTTCCCGGTATGAATCAAGCCCATATGCATAAGATTGTCTCCTACCATCATCAATTGAATCTCTTTAGGTGGTTCCGGTGTAGGTTCGGGTGTTGGTTCCGGTGTTGGTGCCGGTGTTGCTTCCTCAGCCGTATGATTGACATTTAAATCCTCTATATGAACTGCTTCCTTTTCCCGGCTGCAGCCTGTCAGAATGACTGCGACCGCCACCAAAGACGCAAATCCAATATATTTCGCCTGCATTCTGTTCTTTTGTGTCTTATTGTTCTTCATATTCTCATCCTATATGCGTATGCTTATTATTTCAGGCACTGCCTGCCATGTCTTTTCTGCTGTCTTTCGGTCTATACATAAAAAAGTCGGTTTGGAAATCCATTTCATCTTCTATAAGAGTTACTTTAGAAGGGTCTTGTGTCCATAAAGTATCTATGGAGAAAAAAATCGGTGAAATGAATCCATCATTTATGCTGTAACGGATTCTGCAAGATCATTTTTTCATATAGATACATTTGCAAAGATCGTATCAAAAGAGTCCCCTTACAACAAGAAGACTCCTTTTAACTCCATATTCTTTTACCGCTTACAGTGCATCATCCATCAATTCCTGATAGAACATTGCATAATCCGTCCTCTTTTCCTTCATGAACTGGATCGCTGTAGAAGGATGTGCATTCAGCATACCGGTCAGCATGTAGGGCAACTCAAATCCCCATTGCACACCTTCCTCTTTCAGCTTCAGCATGTGTTTTTCCACAAAGCTCATAACTGCCACCTTATTGTATTTAGGGTTACGCAAAAAACCTAACAAAAGCTCCATATAACAGTTACCGGCCCCGCGTCCCATACCATTTACAGTAGCATCTAAGTAGCTTGCACCTCTGGAAAGAGACTCAATGGTATTGGCAAATGCCAGCTGCTGATTGTTGTGGGCATGAATGCCGATCAGCTTGTTGTACTTTCGAGCAATCTCCATATATCTTGCAGTCAGACGCTCGATCTGCTCCGGATAAAAGGTTCCAAAACTGTCCACCAGATAGATTACATCCACATTGGTCTGGGCCAACATTTCCAGGCCCGCCTCTAAATCTGCATCATTTACCTTAGATACAGCCATAATATTTACCGTAGTCTCATACCCCTTTGCATGGGCATCCTCAATCATTTCAATGGCGGCCGGAATGGTATTGATATAGGTCGCTACACGGATCATGTCAATGACACTGTCCTTTTTCGGCAGAATATCATTTCGAAAATCGGTACGTCCTACATCCGCCATTACTGCAATCTTCATATCCGTATTGTTTTCGCCAACAACCGCACGGATATCCGCTTCTTCACAGAACTTCCACTTGCCGAATTTTTCCGGATTAAAAATCTCCTTAGAGGCTTTATAACCAAACTCCATATAATCCACACCGGCTTTGATATTTGCTAAATATAGATCTCTTACAAATGCATCACTAAATCCAAAATTATTGCACAGACCGCCATCTCTCAATGTACAATCTACTACTTTTACATCGGGACGGACGGAAATCAACGAACCATGTCTTCCACTCATAATTGTCACGCTCCTCACTTTCGCACGTTAAACAGCTACACTTTAAATTGTTAAATTGTTAATTCATAGCATAATACTATTATACCACTTTGTCAAGGGAATGCGAATTTTTTTTGCAAACGCATTTTGTAAAAATCAAATTTCATGTCTTTTCACTTTACTCTTGACGCATCTATATTTATATGCTATTTTGTTTTTAGATTTAAATATCACTACTTTAAATATTAATAGAATTTTATTCCATTCCTTAAAACGAGGTACTACATGATACTTGCAAAAATTCACAACAAATATAACACTCTGACAGAAACAGAGAAAAAAATCGCCGCCTATGTCCTGAATAACCCCCTTCAGGTCACCACTCTGACCGCTAAGGAACTGGCCGCTTGTTGCGACACTGTTCAATCTGCGGTTATTCGTTTTTGCAAATCCATAGAGGTGTCCGGCTTTGCAGAACTAAAACTAATCCTGGCTCGGGAATCAACTACAGAAGAAACTGTCAAAACACTTCCTGCTTTCAGCAGATCAGATGATACGGAAACAATATTCAAAAAAGTATTTGCCTCCGGAATCCGCACTTTGAAGGATACTCTTTCGATGCTGGATTTTGCAAAGATAGAAGAAATCGTAAATGTGTTAGTGACCGCACGGAATGTCTATATCTTTGGAGTAGGCACTTCTTCTACTGTAGCTGCGGATGCCGGATACCGCTTTTCCCAATTCGGCATTCCTGCCCATGCCTGCACAGACCAGCTTTTTATGAATGTACTTGCCGGCAATTTAAAGGAGGGTGACGTAGCTTTCGGTATCTCCCACAGCGGACAGACAAAAGCGGTTGTAGATGCTCTGCGCAGAGCCAAAAATGCAGGGGCTTCCACCATCGCCCTTACCAGCTTTGCAGACAGCCTGCTCAGTCAGGAATGTGATTTGACCATATCCGTTTATGCAGATGAAAAGAACTATCCTGTAGAGGCTGTATCTGCTCAGGTTGCCCATATCTGTGTCATCGATGCATTGATGATGGCACTGGGTACCAGACAAGGGGATACGTTTGAAGAACATATTGCGATCCGCAATGAGGCGTTGAAGGATATTCGTTATTAATACATTTTTGATATTCTCTGGATTCTAAGCTGATACAAAAACATTCCATTCGGGGACACTCTCGCTCCGTTCTCGGTCGTAGCGGACACTAAGAAATTTTCGTCATTACACTCGAAAATTTCAAGTGCCGACGCCTCGAAAGGCCCCGTCATTGGAATGTTTTTGCACCAGCTTAGAATCCAGAGAATTCCACAAATCCCTAAAAACATTAAAGAAAGGAAAACCACTATGAAAAACAAAGTAATCTTAATTTCCATAGACGGCATGCGCCCTGACGGGGTCATGCAATGCGGCAACCCTTACGTGGAGGAATTGATGAGAACAGCATCCTATACTCTTGATGCCAAAACAGTCTTCCCCTCCGTCACTCTGCCCTGTCACATGTCCATGTTCCACAGTGTACCGCCGGAAAGACACGGGATCACCACCAATCTCTACATGCCGCCGGTACGCCCGGTAAGCGGTTTATTTGAGCAGGTAAAATCTGCCGGTAAGACTTGTTCCATGTTCTATGGCTGGGAACCTCTTCGTGATGTAGCCCGTCCGGGATCTTTGATTTTTGCGGGTTATCAGAATGCCTATTCCGCAGACAACACCGATGGTCTGCTCACAGAGAAGGCACTGGCCTGTATCAAAGAACTGGCACCGGATTTCGTCTTCCTTTACATGGTTGAAACAGATGAAAAAGGCGGCCATGACAATGGTTGGATGAGCGATGCCTACCTGAAGTGCATTCATAATGCTTTTAACAATGTAAAACAAGTCATTGATCAGGCCGGCAGCGAATATACCGTCATCGTAACTGCCGATCATGGGGGACATGACCGTGCCCATGGCACCGATAGGAAAGAAGATATGACCATCCCTATGTTCTTTTACGGAAAACAGTTTATTCCCGGCCAGGTTCTGGAAAATGTGAAACTTTTAGATCTCGCCCCTACGATTGCAGATATATTGGAAGTTGCGCCTGCAAGAGAATGGGAAGGTTGCTCTCTGTTAAGCAAATAATCGGAGGACAATATGAGCATATTTACAACCACACTGAACCAAATGGCTTTTTTGTTCCTTCTGATCATTTTAGGATTTGTGCTGACAAAACGAGAACTGCTCCCTAAGACTGCTGCCGGCATTCTGTCTAAATTAGAAAATTACATATTTATACCGGCACTTGTGCTGAAAACTTTTTTTGAAAATTTTACTGTCGAGAAGATCGGAGCTGCCGGCTCCATCTTCCTGACAAGCTTTGTGATGATCCTGATCATCATGCCCATTGCCATATTGGCAGCCAGACTTTGCAGCAAGGATCGATACATCCAAAATATTTACACTTATGGCCTTGCTTTTTCCAATTTCGGCTTTATGGGCAATGCAGTCGTCAGTGCACTTTTTCTGGATATCTTTTTTGAATATCTGATTTTCACACTGCCTCTGTGGATCATGATTTACTTATGGGGTGTTCCGGTGCTGCTGCTTTCTGAAGCAGGACAGAAACAACGTCTGAGAGACCGTCTGCGCTCTTTTGCCAATCCAATGTTTCTCAGCATGTTAGTGGGCATGATTATTGGACTCAGTGGAATATCCCTTCCGTACTGGGCAACTTCAGCTGCCTCATCCTGCGCAGGATGTATGTCCCCCATCGCTATGCTGCTGACGGGCATTACGGTGGCTTCCGCTGATTTAAAAAAGATATTTACCAATATCAGCATTTATGTAGTTTCCATCATTCGACTGATATTGTTCCCTTTCATCATGATGGTAGTACTTTACGTACTCAAACCCTCTGAAACACTTGCAATCTGCGCCGTATGCTCAGTGGCCATGCCGTTGGGATTGAATACAATTGTTATCCCCAGCGCTTATGGAAAAGATACGACTATAGCGGCTGGAATGGCGATTATATCACACCTATTCTCCTGTATCACCATACCGATCATATTTGCAGTGATGATGGCTATTTTGTGAGTGGCATGATTATATCTGACACCACGTATAAAAGAAAGACGCGACACTTACCATGCCACGTCTTTCTTTCATTTTACTTTCTTCTGTCTGTAAGCCCAATATTTATTGATCAGAAAGTTCATCGGAATGATCAGGATCAGGTTCACACCCTCTGCAAGCAGATTTCCCAGTACCTCTGCATCCATCATCGTCACTCCGAATCTGGTCAACACTTCCATGACAGGACCCATATAGTCAGCTATATGCAGAATATCAATCCACAGTACCAACAGACATAGATTTACTAAAAATCCCCAGAAATATGCCACGTAGGTCTTGAGCAGCACCTTCCACCAGACTCGTCTTTCCCCGTCTGCTTTTTCTTTGAACACATATTTATTGCTCCAATAGTACGCATTCAATACACTGATTATAAATCCCATGAAGCTTGCAAAGAGATAATTCCCCTTAAGCATCACAATGATCACATAAATCAATTCACTGATCAGTGTATTCGACACTCCTACCAGACCGAATTTTATAAATTGCCACAAATTTTTCATCTGTTATTTATCTTCCTTTTGCGGCCGATGCTCTTCATCAATAATATATGGTGGTCTGGTCCTTGCCGCATCCAACGCCCTCCATACATATTCCCCCAGGATTCCCAGCATCATCAGGATCAATCCTGACGAACATAATATGACACACATTAATGATGCCCAACCGGCAATAGGAGTACCTTTTGTAAAATATTCAGCCAGTACACAAATAAACCAAATAACTGCCCCTATATCAAACAGTACACCCACAATTGACATCAATCGAATCGGTACGTATGAGAAACTCATCATGGAATCCATTACCAGCTTGAACTTCTTGGCAAAGGTCCAGCGGGATTCTCCTTTCTCCCTATCCTTCCGGTCAAAATACACCATATCGGTCTGGAACCCGGCCCAAAGCACCTGCAGTGTCAGACTGGAATTCTTTTCATCCAGACGTTCCAACACCTCGATCACCTTCCGGTCTATCAAATAACAGTCACATCCCCCTACAGGCATGTTCTTATTTACGAACTTTCTTACCAGGGCATAATACATATCGGCAAAAAATACCTTCACTTTACTTTCATCTCTGGAGCGTCTGACTGCTAAAACCACCTTATTCCCCTTTTTCCAACTATCATACATCTCCAGAATCAAGGTAGAATCTTCCTGCAGATCAGCCTGTTTTGTTACAGCACAATCGCCTGTACAAACAGATAAGCCTGCCAGCAATGCCGCATGTTCGCCAAAATTTCTGGACAGCTTCACCAGACGTACATTCTCGTCCATCTCATGGATTTGATTCATAGTTTCCCAGGAACGATCTCCTGAGCCATCATCCACAAATACAAGCTCATACTCTCCCAGCTTGTACAATATTTTTTCTTTCATATCCTGATATAGATCCATCAAGGTATCTTCATTATAGTAAACAGGTACTACTATAGAAATCTTACTCATTTACTGCCTCCTGCTCCATTTTTTTCAGTTCCGCCAGATAATCCTCGTAATTTCTGATATATTCTGCACCATCATAATGACGACTGGCCAAAACAAGCAAAACAGAATCCTCAGAAAAATCATACATATCCTTCCACAACATGGACGAAAGATATAGTCCCATTCTGGGCCGATTCAGTTCCACTATCGCAGATTCTTTTCCATTGTCGACTCTTACCTTGCTGGTTCCGGCTACATTCACAAGCAAAAACTCTGTCTCCCGGTTAGCATGCTGTCCTCTCATTACCTCTGCATCAGAACCGTAAATATAAAAAACTCTCTTGATGTCAAAGGGAATATCCATACCTTCCCCTTCGATTACGACGAGCTTTCCCCTCTCATCACCCAAATCTGCAAATTCAATTAACTTATACTGTTCTTTTAAATCCATACCGTACTCCATTCCGCCTGCATTTATCTGCTGTCACCAGCCTATATCATTTGCGGTAAAAACGCACATACCTGCCATCACTTACCTGCGTATAGCCAAATTCATTCTCTATATACTGCATGATCCAACTGTCCACATCTTCTTGAAGTTGCCCATACCAGCAATCAACCACGATTACATCCGGCTCTTTTTCCGGATATAACTCCCAGTAGACGAGCAGTCTTTCATCATATGCCGTAGGATCCACTATAGAATAGTGTGCCACTTCAGCACCGGATATCATATACGGCGTCGTACTCTCTGAAAACACCTGATTGGCAACAATCAGAACCGTGTCTTCTTCCGTTACATACGCAGTAAAATCCTCATAATTACAATTATAAATATAAGCATTCATATAATCTGTCAAAATTCCTGCCGCCGGTCCATATTTCATGATACCCCCTGTATCCGCCACCACATTATAATTTCTTCCACCACGGAGGGTGTAACCTTTAGCAAAAATACTTACCACACATAATCCCATCAACAGAAAATATATCCATCTGTCCGCATCTTCTTTCATAACTTTTTGTAGTGCAGATACCAGAACCAGTGCACTAAAGATATATCCCAATAAGCCATGTGGAAGAGCATGATACATTTCCAGGTCACTCAAGTATATCACTGCAAAAACAGATATGAATGTCCCTATGATTCCGGCATGTAAATATTTCTTTTCTTCCCCGGCCAGATACCATACAAACCAGCTTGCCAATAAAAGAATCAGCAGATGCAGATGATACACTTCATATCCTTTTTTCAGTATGCCCCATAAAACCAACTGAATGATTTCTGCCGAAGTGATGATAAGTACTGCAAAAACCACTTTGCCTTTATGAGTATTCCATTCTGCTGATTTTTTCCTGCAGAATATATATACCGGCAGGCAAATCAACGCTGCCAGGAGCATAAAACCTATCCCTCCTGCAATATTGGAGATTATGGCGGCTCCTTTTCCTGTTGTTGCTCCCGACAATTCGTGAGTCAGATCAAACTCCAGCATATATTTTAAATTACGTAAGAATTCCTCAAGGCTGACATGATTCAACACTGCAGCCATCCACAGCACTGCACAGCCTGCGCAGGTACCGGCAAATAAAAGGATATCTCTCCACTTCCATTTTCCGGATTGCGTAAATATACAAACCAGAAAAAAAGGAAATAAAATCAGACAGGACGGATATGACAATACCTCCAGCGCCATGCTTCCTCCTGCCAGAACCAAAAGATACCACTTATTCCTCCGATTTTCCTCTTTAATCCAATAATACTGAATCAAAGGTAATACTGTCAAGGAAAAAAACCAAAGTTGCATATTTGAAAACTCAGGAATCTGAATAATTTTGGGCACAATGTTAAAATAGATCAAACCACACAAAAAGGCATATTCCTTTTTGAACAGAAGACTCAATACTCTATACAAGTAATAACTGATACCAACCTGTATGAAAGTTGTACATATCCTAAGATAAATCAATACTCCTGTATATGTCCCCAAAACCCGCTTATATACGCTCATCAGCCATGTACACAAGAACGCAGATGTCTGATGGGGCTCCCACATTTCGCGGAAAAGAGAATCCCCTTCCAGATTCCTGTATGCCATCATAATCTGGTACTCTTCATCCATGGTATAATCAAAAAATATGACTTTCAATGCCGCAAGTACAGTTCCCAGCAGCAAAATTCTTACAATCCATTTCCATTGCTTTTGTGTCATGTAAAATCCCCTGTCTATTTTATCAAAAAGCATTTAATGCCTCAATGACTCTGTCCTGCTCTTCTCTTGTCATACCATTATACATGGGGATTGAAAGTACTGTTTCCGCATATTCTTCTGTAATCGGATAATCCCCTTTCTTAAATCCCAGATATGCATATGCTTCCGACAAATGAGGCGGAATCGGATAATGAATAATGGTTCCTATATTTAACCCATTCAAATAATCAATCAATTCATCTCTTTTCTCAGTACGGATGACATACTGATGCCACACGCTGTCAGCATCTTCCCTGACTTGCGGCAGAATCAATTTGTCATTTTTGATCTTTGCACTGTACCTGGCTGCCAACTGAATTCTTTCATCCGTAAGTTCCTGCATATACTTAAGCCTTACTCTCAGAAGTCCCGCCTGCAGTTCATCCAATCGTGAGTTTGCCCCTACTACTTTATTGTAATATCTCTTCTCACTGCCGTAATTGCGATACATACGAATGGACTTTGCAATTGCCTCATCCTCTGTCACAATCGCTCCGGCATCACCGAAAGCCCCCAGATTTTTGGAAGGATAAAATGAAAAGCAGCCGATATCACCAAAAGTACCTGTCATCTTGCCTTTAAAACATGCTCCGTGGGACTGTGCACAGTCCTCCACCAGACGCAGATTATGCTTTTTACACAACGCAAGTATATCATCCATTTTGGAAGCTTGTCCATAAAGATGTACTACCAGAATCGCTTTCGTCTTTTCTGTGATATAAGATTCCAGATTCTGTGTATTCATATTATAAAAAGCATCCGGTTCCACAAAAATCGGTGTTGCACCATTAATCGTTATGCCCATCACACTGGCAATATAGGTATTAGCCTGTACAATCACTTCATCTCCGGCACCAATTCCTAAAACACGAAAAGCAAGCCACAAAGCATCCAACCCACTGGCAAGCCCCACACAATGTGCAGATCCTGTATAAGCAGCAAACTCTTTTTCAAAGGCTTCCACTTCAGGGCCCAAGATATACCAACCGCTGCGCAGTACCTCCAGTGCCTTCTGCTCAAATTCTTCCTGATATTTGTAAAAGCCTCTATCCATGCGATTAGGCATTATCTTCATGATATGTCTCCATTCCAAAATATATTTTCAGCTTCGTTTAAGCCTCATCATACAATTTCTGAATATAATCTCTGGCTTGAATATTGTTGCCAGGATTGGTATCTTCTAAAGTGGCATGAATGTAAGTTTTTTTCTCCTTCATCCACTTCATCAAAGATGTATAATCCATTTCTCCCGTACCTGCTGCTACCGATTTCAGATTGCCGTCCACGATCTTGTAATCCTTGATATGTACCATAGCAACGTCATCCCCCAGCAGTGCAATGGCTTCGTCAACAATCTCCTTTGCATTTCGGTAATTCCAGCCTGCCAGCAAGTTCACCGGATCCAAAATAATCTGCAGATTCGGGCTGCCGATTTCATCCAACACTCTGCGAGCACGGGCAGGAGTACTTACAATATGACTGGCAACAGGCTCAATCGCCATCACCACCCCCATTTTCTCCGCATATGCTACCACAGGACGCAAATTTCTGATGAACAACTGCAGTGCTTCTTCACTGTGACATTCCGGCACGTAAGAATATGTCTCATTAGGACAGCCCGTCTCAGTACCTACCACACCGCACCCCAGCCATGCTGCAAAACGGATATGAGCCATATAACGGTGTACGATCTTTTTCAGCTGCTCCTCATTGGGATTTGCAAGGTTCAAATAGCACCCCAACACTGCGATATCCACATTGTTTTTTGCAAATACATTCTTAATATACATCGCCAATCCCGGTGTCAACGCTTCATCCTTTGTGGAAAATTCATCAATCACCTTCGCCAACGCCATATGTCCACACTTAAATCCGAGCTCCCGCACATCTGCGATTCTTTCCTCAAAAGGGAGCTTCTTTGTATCGTGTAATCTGATTCCTAACTGCATAATCATTGACCTTTCTGCTTTATTTTTTCAAACTATCGACACCGATAAATTCATACATTTCCCCGTCTTGGCCGGTGATGGTCACATTCTCCAATGTAAGTTTTGCAACATTTCTTGCAAACAGTCCCCGCTTAGTGCTTGCCTCCACACCGCTTGACATGGCCGGAACATCACATTTCGGATTGTCCGCATAGCTGATACTGATATTTTTCATGACAATTTCTTCAATCTTCTGCTCCGGAAGCCCGTCAAAGAAAGCTGCCGCCACATGGCAATTGGTACATTCCATATTTTCAAATACCATCTTCTTAATAGAAGGCGTTCTGTCATCTACATGATAACAGTCTCTGGACTGCACGTACTGGGTCTTACCATCCGGATCGCAGAAATAAAAGGCATTGGCCACCAGCGGGGTCATCACATGATCCAGCGTCAGGTTGCGGAAAGTAATATTGCTGAGGATTGCATCCTTGCCTCTGCCCCTTCTGGTCTTAATACGAAGTCCTCTGTCCGTATGACGGAAGGTACAATCCTGCACCGTCAGATTCACTACACCGCCTGCCATCTCACTACCCAATGTCACTGCACCGTGTCCATTTTCCATAAGACACTGTCTGATCATAATGTTCTCAGAAGGTCTCTTAAACTTGCGGCCCATATAGATCTTGCCTGATTTTACTGCGATACAGTCATCTCCCAGAGAAAACCTCACGCCGATAATATCTACATTCTTGCAGGATTCCGGGTCCAGACCGTCCGTATTTGGCGAATCAGCCGGATTCTCTACAATCACATTAATAAACCTCAGATTATCACTGAAATATGGATGAATGGTCCAGGAAGGTGAATTGCAGAATTTCACGCCCTGGATAGTTACATTATTACAGTGATTGATAAAAAACAACCTGGGTCTGAAAGCAATGTTCATGACTTTAGGATTGTGCCACCAGTTCTCCTTTGAGGCATTGCCATTGATGGTTCCTTCCCCATAAATCAGCACATTATCTGCATTGATACCACAGATAATACCCGCAAACATAGGCAGAGGATTGCCCTCCCAAGTACCTAAATTGTACTCATCTGTCTCGTCATAGCTCTGAATCAGCGCCGGGAATTTTGCCATACGACTCCTATCAGTCTCCGCCACTAATTCTGCTCCCTTGGCAAGCTCCAAACGCAGATTACTTTTCAAAAAAAGCTGTGTAATCTTGTATGTACCTGCCGGAATGAGCACACGGCTGTTCTCCGGGCACGCCATGATCGCTGCCTGAATAAAATGGGTATCATCCTGCACACCGTCACCCTTTGCACCGAACTGGGTTACATCCAATGTAACAAATTCATACGCTGTCCTAAAGGTGATCTCTCCAACTATTTCTTCACCGGCATATATTTCCACATTCTGCTCTTCATCCGGCTTTAACCCATATAACGAATATATCGTGTTACTTGTCTCACCATATAACTTACCATTCAGCATAACCTTATAAGTATCTGCTGCAAAATAACGACCGCCGTCTATGATTTCAATGGTTGCACTTCTTGCTGTGCACATGATCAATGCGATATCCATATTTTTACCCTCATTCTTCTGATAAAATCTACATATAGTATTGCTCGTACTTCTCCGTCAACAATACGCCCTGTTCACAAGCACTCTTAATTGCTTCAGCAATTTTAATCCCTGCGTCAGTGCCCTTTTCCCCAAAGCAGCCATCCTCATAATATGCATCAATCACTCTCTTTACATCCGCCCGGAACATATCCACCAATTCACGGTAATACTCATATATTTCAGGACTCATCTGCTCTATGGTATTCATCAGCATCTGCAGAAATCCTGCCGCATTCTTCAGATTATATTCCTCATCCGTCATAGCCTTCCATACACGCATCTGCTCCATCAGATCAAGATACCCTTCCTTTTTATTACACACCGTTTCGTATGCACAATAAATCGGGTATGCATATGCAGCCAATTCATATTTATCTTCCGTAAAACATGTTAGGTCAAAAATCCCCTCCACTGTTCTGGGCAGTTCTTTCAACATCGTAACTACATCTGCCACAGCCTGTACATCCTTCCGCAATATACTTTCGTATGCAGCATATAATCTTTCCATCATGGCTATATCCCCACTCCGTTATCATCTACACTTTCTTTATGTTAATTAAAAGTATATCTGAAATACAGTTATTTTTCAACATAATGTTTTAACTTTGGGAAAATATAAAGAGCAATATAAAAATAAAAAAGACAACCCCGCGGGCTTTACACCACACAAGGTTGTCTTCGTTTTCTTTTACATTAATATTTATTCTATTTACAGTGTCACACCCTGCTTAAAGATCGCCATATCATGGAATCCGGCCGCTTCACTGCATACCTGTTTTCCGGATGCCACTTCCACAACATAGTCAAACAAAGCCTTTGCCTGATTTGCCATGGTCTGATCTTCCACTAATACACCTGCATTAAAGTCTATCCAGTTTGACTTCTTGTTTGCCAGTCTGGAGTTGGTGGAGATCTTCATGGTAGGTACCGGGGATGCGAAAGGCGTTCCTCTGCCGGTAGTGAACAATACGATGTGTGCACCTGCTGCTGCTAAAGCAGTGGATGCCACCAGGTCGTTACCGGGAGCACTGAGCAGGTTCAGACCGGGAGTTTTCACAGTCTCACCATATGCAAGCACACCTTTTACCAGGGCACTGCCGGACTTCTGAGTACAACCTAAGGACTTGTCCTCTAAGGTTGAAATACCACCTTTTTTATTACCCGGTGAAGGGTTTTCATAAATGGTCTGATTGTGACTCTTGAAGTAATTCTTGAAGTCATTGATCAAATCCACAGTCTTGTTGAACAGTTCTTCATTCTCACATCTGTTCATGAGAATGGTCTCCGCACCGAACATTTCCGGAACTTCCGTCAATATCGTAGTGCCGCCCTTGGAGATCAGCATATCTGAGAAACGTCCTACTAAAGGATTTGCAGTGATACCGGAGAGACCGTCACTGCCGCCGCACTTCATACCGATCACTAACTTACTTACGCTGATAGGTTCTCTTTCAAAACCTGCTGCATAATCAATCAGACCTTTGATGATCTCTACTGCATCAGCAATTTCATCATCTGATTCCTGGGCAACTAAGAATTTCACTCTATTTTCATCATAATTACCGATATAAGGCTTCAGCACATCGATATTGCTGTTTTCACAGCCCAGGCCCAGCACCAGTACACCGCCTGCATTTGGATGATTGATTAAATCTGCCAAAATCTTACGGGTATTTTCCTGGTCATCCCCCATCTGGGAACATCCGTAAGGATGGGGGAATGCAATCACTTCACTGACACTGCCCTTCACATAAGCATTTGCCTGCTTTGCGATGGCACTTGCCACATTATTCACACAGCCTACTGTGGGAATGACCCAGATTTCATTGCGCACACCCACTTTGCCGTCCGGTCTGTTGAATCCCATAAACGTAACATCGTCAGTCTTCACTTCTTCTACCGGTGTAGGATCATATGTATACTCTAAGAGATCCCCCAAAGCAGTCTTTACATTATGAGTGTGAATCCAGTCACCAATCCCTATATCTTCTTTCGCATTGCCGATACGATAACCGTATTTGATCACTTCACTGCCTGCCGGGATATCCTGAATGGCCATTTTGTGTCCTGCCGGAACTTCTACATTTGCAGTAATCTTACTGCCATCTTCCAAAATCACTTCAGTGCCCTGGGCAAGTGTCTGCAACGCAACGATTACATTGTCATTGTCATTAATTTTTAAGAAATTTTGCATAATGCAGCCCTCATACCATTTGCTTTGATATCATCTAAATAGCCTACTATCGTCTCTGTCAGACCAGCCACGTGGTTTAAGTTCTGACCGAAGAAATCTTCACAGCCAAGGAATGCGGTAACAAATTCTCTTGTTTCCTTCTCACAGTTATCACGGAAGAACTCTAAAACAGGCATATCGTCCATGATATTGTATTCCTGGCCATCTCTGTGACCGATCAGTGCCTTACCTCTGATTTCGGTACCGGTATAGAATGCCATCAGTGCTGCTAAAGAGAATGTTAAATGAACAGGAAGCTTGCCCATTTTTTCAACATAACCTAAGAAGCTTGGCATACATCTTGCTCTCCACTTAGATACAGAGTTCAAAGAGATTGCAAGGAGTGCATGGTCAACGTATGGATTGTTGAAACGGTTCACTACTTCGCCTGCAAAGGTCTTCAATTCCTCTTCCGGAAGGCTCAAGGTAGGGATTACTTCATCATAGATTGTCTTTAACATAAAGTTTCTGATGTCGTCATCCTGCATGGAATCTCTTACGATATCCTTGCCTGCTAAATATGCTGCTAATACAAAAGAAGTATGCGCACCATTTAAGATACGAACCTTTCTCTGCTTGTATGGCTTCTGGTTGTCAGTAAAAATCACATCCATGCCGGACATATCTGCCATGGCTTTATCCAACGGAAGTTCCTTGCTGATATCCTTGTCAGATTCAATAACCCAAAGTGCAAATGGTTCGCCGGTTACCATGATACGGTCTTCATAACCCAGTTTTTCCCATTCTTCGTTTTCTGTTGCTCTTGGATAACCGGTAACGATACGGTCAACCAAAGTAGATGTAAAGATACAAGCTTCATTTACCCAGTTCTTAAATGCATCACTCAGTCCCCAGAGCTCGATCAACTGCATGACGCATTTCTTCAGCATAATACCATTGTCATCAATCAGCTCTACAGGAAGCATTACAAGACCCTTGCTCATATCCCCGTTAAAGGTTTCAAATCTATGATATAAAAATTTAGTCAGTTTTCCCGGAAATGTCTTAGGAGGATTCAGTTCAAACTTATCAGTTGCATCGAATACGATACCGGCTTCTGTTGTATTGGAAACAACAAAACGTAATGTATTAATTTCAGCTAATCCTATGTATTTTTCATATTCATTGATCGCATCCACAGCATCTGCTACGCTGGTAATCTGTCTGTTGATTACTTTTGCTTCGCCGTCCACATTTCCTCTTAAGGAAACCGTATACTGGCAGTCCTGCTTGTGGAACATCTCAAGGTTACCAAATTCAATTGGTTTGATCAAAACGATGTCACCATTGAAATCCGTTTTTTCATTGGCAATATCAATCATGTAATCAACAAATGCACGAAGGAAATTACCTTCCCCAAACTGTACGACCTTGACAGGTCTCTCTTTTTTACCGGTCATTTCTTTGTTTAAAAGCTGCATGATTCCTCCATCTTGTGCCCTTCGGCACATCATATATTTTTCGTTTGCCCACAGTACTCCCGCAAAATGTAAGTACTTACATAATTGATTTTACTTCCAAAATATTGATTAGTCAATAACCCAAAAAATATATCTTGAAAATATTATTATAGTTCGATATAATTTACTCATAGCGCAATGTAACCACTTACATTGTTTTTTTACAAAACCTTTACGAAAAGATTTGGAGGTACCTACGAGAAAATCATGAGTAAACTGACAGATGGGTTGCATATGACAATTTATGATATATCAGAAAAAGCAGGTGTTTCCATCGCTACTGTCTCCCGGGTTCTGAATGGAAGCAGCAATGTCAGCGAAAAAACAAAACAAAAAGTATTGGATGTGATCAAACAATATGAATATACCCCCAATGCTTTTGCCCGGGGATTGGGACTCAACACCATGAAAACCATCGGTATTATGTGTGCAGACTCCTCCGATCTGTATATTGCCAAAGCAATCTACTATTTGGAACGTTTGCTGCATTCCAATGGTTATGACAGTATCCTTTGCTGCAGCGGATATGAACTGGAAGCAAAGAAAAAAAGTATGAATCTCTTGATCACCAAAAAAGTGGATGCCATCATCCTTGTAGGTTCCACTTTTATTAACGAGACAGAAGAAGACAATAAGTATATCATTGATGCCGCTGCCCAGGTGCCTGTCATGTTGCATAACGGTGCCTTAGATGCACCAAACGTTTACGGCATTCTTTCAGATGATTTTTCTTCTGTTTACACTGCCACTTTATACCTGATAGACTCCGGAATTCATGATATCTTATATTACTATAATTCGATGTCTTACAGCGGCAAAAAGAAAATGGCGGGATTTAAAGCTGCTATACAGACAAGGAATCTTCCCCTGACAGATGCCATGATCCAGTATTATCCGGGCAATCACGAAGACATTCCTAAAATGGCACGGCACCTGAAAAAGATTGCAGACAATGTGGCAGAATTCCATGGTGTGATCGCCGCAGACGATACCCTGGCCATTGGTGCATACAAATATGCTGTGCAGGCTGGCTTACGCATTCCGGATGATTTCTCGATCATCGGATATAACAATTCCATGCTGGTAAACTGCTGTGCCCCGGCTCTGACTTCCATCGACAACAAATTAGAAAGTCTCTGCCAGCACCTGATTACCACACTTATGGGATGTTTAAACGGCTGTGAAATGCCTAAAATGACTGTATTCTCCGGAGAACTCATTGTCCGGGGCACTACCCGTCAACCCAAATAAGGAAACCATTTAAATTTATATAATCATATTTATGGAGGAATAATTATGAAACCTTTTATGGACAAGGATTTTCTCCTTGAAACCGAAACTGCAAAAACGCTCTATCATGAATTTGCGGCCAAGACCCCTGTACTTGACTATCATTGTCACATCAATCCCAGAGAAATCGCTGAGGACAGAAAGTTCGAGAACATCACGCAGGTATGGCTGGGGGGTGACCATTATAAATGGCGCTTTATGCGTTCCTGTGGCGTAGATGAGAAGTACATCACCGGTGATGCTTCCGATTACGAAAAATTCTGCAAATGGGCAGAATGTGTCGGCAAGGCAATCGGTAACCCGCTGTTCCACTGGAGTCATCTTGAATTACAAAGATATTTCGGCTACTATGGCATGTTAAATAAGAAGACTGCTGATGAAGTATGGAACCTCTGCAATGCTAAATTGCAGGATGCTTCCATGAGTGTACGTAACCTGATCAAACAGAGTAATGTCACTCTGATCTGTACCACTGATGATCCTGTCGACACTCTGGAATGGCACAAGAAGATCGCTGAGGACGAGTCCTTCGATGTGAAGGTGCTTCCTGCATGGAGACCGGACAAAGCAATGAACATTGAAAAGCCTGAATATTTAGATTATATTGATAAATTAGCTGAGGTTTCCGGCATCGCCATCAACACTTTTGCAGATCTGAAGGAAGCTTTAAAGAATCGTATGGCATTCTTTGATTCTATGGGCTGCAATATTTCTGACCATGCATTGGAATATGTAATGTACTATCCTGCAAGTAATGATGAAATTGAAGAAATCTTTTTAAAGAGATTGAACAAAATGATCCTGAACAAGGAAGAAGAACTGAAGTTCAAAACCGCATTTATGCTCTTTGTGGGTAAAGAATATAACAAGCTGAACTGGGCTATGCAGCTCCACTATGGCTGTAAGCGCGACAACAATACATTGATGTACGAAAAATTAGGTCCCGACACCGGCTTTGACTGCATCAACAACTATGCTCCTTCGGCTCAAATGGCAGACTTTTTGAACGCTCTGATCTCTACCAACGAGCTGCCAAGAACTGTTATCTACAGCTTAAATCCTAACGACAACCAGGCAATTGGCACTATCCTGGGATGTTTCCAGGATTCCACCGCAGTGGCTAAGATTCAGCAGGGTTCTGCTTGGTGGTTCAATGATCACAAGACCGGCATGCAGGATCAGATGATCTCCCTTGCCAACCTTGGCAACCTTTCAGGTTTTGTGGGAATGTTGACAGACTCCAGAAGCTTCCTGTCCTATACCAGACATGAATACTTCCGTCGTATCCTTTGCAACCTGGTAGGTAACTGGGTAGAAAACGGTGAATTCCCTGCAGATATGGATATCTTAGGTGAAATCATTACCGATATCTCTTACAACAATGCAAAGCGGTATTTCAAGCTGCCGCTGGCGTAAAAATCAGACACATGACAAAGTTGATGTCGGGGATTTCCCCGGCATCGTTTTTATTCCATCCAAACGTATACTTGTCGATTCTTGTCGAATGTAGTATAATATTTGAGAATGTAAAATTTCTATAAACATTTTATAACTATTTTATTATATCAGGCATTATGTTGCACTGATACGGAGGTATTATGTTTGGAAAAAGACCGGATGGGCGAGTTGTTAAAAGTGTAGAACCCTTGCAGATGATCATGCCCTATATCATGAAGACCAGAACGGACTCCATGAATATGTATGAAGATACTTTTGCATGTGAGATCATGGACAAGTATATTAAGGAAAAGGAAGCGGAGGGCATCAAGTTAGGATATATGCACATTTTCATTGCTGCAATTGTACGCATCATTGCCCTTCGCCCCCAGCTGAACCGCTTTATCATGCGTGGGAAGATTTATACCAGACCCAAGATCTGGGTCAGTTTTGTTGTTCACCCTACCCTGCAGGACGGCAGTGTGGGAACCACCATCAAGCTCTGCTTTGAAGGTACTGAAACGATTTTAGAAATTGCTGAAATCATTAACAAAGCAATCGAAAAAGAGACCACAAAGAGAACCGGTGAAAACGGTACAGACAAACTGGCACGTGTGCTCACCCATATCCCCGGCCCCCTTATCAGCTTTGCAGTCAATACCTTGATGTGGATGGATCGGCACAATATACTGCCGAAGACAATCATCGAACTGAGTCCTTTCCACACTTCATTCTTTATTACGAATTTGAAATCCCTGGGAATCAATCATGTATTTCATCATACATATGAATTCGGCACCACAGGACTTTTCTTTGGCATCGGCAAGGAAAAAAAGGTTCCTGTGATTCAGGGCAAGGAAATTGTTCAGGAAAAGCACATGGGCTTTGGACTGGTATCGGATGAACGCTTCTGCGATGGTCTGTATTTTGCCATGTCCCTGCGCCAGTTACGTAAGATGATGCGCAATCCGGCCTGTCTGGAGACACCACTTGAGAAAAAGGTTGAAGACTTTCCATAATTACGTAATCGCTTTAATAGCCTCCGCTGTACCCATAACCATTACGCTCTCATCATTCTCAAAGATATGGTGGGGGCTGGGAAGGGGATAGATCTGCTCATTCTTCTTGGTGGCCAGAATACTCACATGGTATTTGTTGCGAATTGACAACTCCATGATGCTTCTGCCCAACCATTCTTTCGGCAGCGCCACTTCATAAATCCCGATCTCCGGCGTCAATTCAATATAGTCAAAAATATTGTCTGCACCAAATTTGATCGCCAGACGCTCTGCAATCTCACGCTCTGCATACACTACATAGTCTGCACCATTTCGAAGCAGCAGCTTCTTATGCACATCACGGGTGGCTCTTGCAATCACATACTTGCAGCCAAGATCCTTCAGCAATACTGTAATTTCCAGTACATGCTGGAAGTTTTCACTGATGGCTACCACCGCAAAATCAAAGTTTCGGATGCCCAAAGTTTCCATAAATCTTTCATCTGTAGCATCCCCAATTAATATCTGCTGCACAAGACCTACTGCATCATCTGCCCGGTCTTCATTCCAGTCAATGGCCATAACCTCATGCCCGGACTCGATCAATTTCTGTGCCA
The DNA here is from genome assembly GCA_045544275.1 of Acetatifactor sp. Classification (GTDB taxonomy): domain Bacteria; phylum Bacillota; class Clostridia; order Lachnospirales; family Lachnospiraceae; genus Acetatifactor. Next base: position 25,674 of record JAZPYS010000119.1, read on the forward strand.
TATGACGTCCGAATCGTCCTAAACCGATAACTAATACTGATTTCATATATTTCCCCCTATCCTACCTGTACCTTATCTAACGGCAATCTTGATGATGCAACCTTCTTCTCCGACGAAAATGCCATGAGCATGGTTACAGATCCCACTCGACCACAAATCATCAAAAATGCCAAAAGCAGCTTGGTAAACATACTGACCCCCGGCGTCAATCCGAAGGAACATCCTACCGTCGCCATGGCAGATACTGTCTCAAACAATGCAGTGATCATTGGAACCCCTTCTACAGCAGAAACCACCACTGCTGACACTGTCGTCCCCAAAATGTATATCATAAACACACAGGATGCGGTTCTGGTAATATTTTCTTCCATACGCCGTCCAAATGCCTCTACATTTTTCTTTCTGAAAAACACAGTAAAAATACTCAGGCACAGTATCCAGAAGGTGGTCGTCTTCATCCCCCCTGCGGTAGAACCGGTGGAACCACCAATGTACATCAGGCAAATCATCACAAATTTGCCAGGTTCCGACATGGCACTCAGATCCACGGTATTAAACCCTGCCGTTCTGGCTGTCACAGACTGAAACAAAGCTGCCCAAAGTTTCTCACTGAAATTCAGGTCTGCAAAGGCCGGACTATTGTATTCCAAAACAAACAATGCCAACGCCCCTATTACAATCAATCCCGCACTGATAGTCAACACCATCTTGCTCTGCAGATTCAGCTTCCTGAACTTACCTGTGTTAATTCCTACATCATGCCATACAAAAAATCCCAAACCACCAATGACGATCAGCAACATAATGATCAGATTTATATATCCACTCCCTACAAAACCTGTCAGGGATGTAAACTCACCTGTGGTACTGCCCATTAAATCAAATCCTGCGTTACAAAATGCTGAAATAGAATGGAATATCGAAAAATATATCCCTTTTCCCCAGCCAAACATGGGTACAAAAGCGAAACTCAAAAGTACAGCTCCCACAAACTCTATCAGTAACGTGCCTCCCACAATAAATTTCGTCATCCGCACGATACCACCGATCTGGGGTGCGGAAATGGAGTTTTGCATCAGCGCCCGCTGGCTCAAAGATATTCGCCTGCCTGCAAATACCATAACCATGATTGCTACGGACATAAACCCGATACCCCCGATCTGTATCAGAGTTAAAATCACCAGTTGTCCAAAGGTTGTCCAGTGAGTAAAAGTATCAAAGCGAATCAAACCCGTCACACAGGTTGCTGATGTAGCGGTAAAGAAACAGTCCGTAATCTCAGTACTACCCGGACCTTTCGTTGCTATAGGCAATGCAAGCAACAACGTCCCTATGAGAATCACCAGACAATAGCCACTGAGAATCAATTGGGTAGGTGACATTTTGCTTAATATATTTATTTTTCTTTTGAAATCCAAATAGGGTTCTCCCCTTTCTTACACAAAAAGATTCACATAACCATATTATAATGCCATGTGAATCTTTTGTACATTCTTTATTTTATTAAGATTCTGTAAAGCTTAGTATTCCTTCACAGCTTCTTCTCCATTCATAACACGCAGTGCTCCCTGAGCCAGAGCCAACAGTTCGTCTTCTCCAGGATATACAGTAAACGGTGCGATCCATTCACAGCTTTCCTTGAGTGCTGCAACTACATCTTTACCGTAAGCGATGCCACCGGTAACAATGATCTGGTCAACCTTTCCCTTCAGTACACAAGCCATAGATCCGATATCCTTTGCCACTTGAAGCAGGAATGCTTCTTTGATCTCTGCTGCCTTAGGATCTTCCTCTGCCATTTTGGAAACAACTCTCATATCGTTTGTTCCAAGGTAAGCATTGAAACCACCCTTACCTACGATTTTGCTATAAACTTCCTTCTCAGAATATTTTCCTGAGAAACACATCTTAATTAATGCACCACTTGGCACACCGCCAGCACGTTCCGGTGAAAATGCACCGTCACCGTCAAGTGCATTGAATACATCGATGATACGTCCCTTTTCATGAGCTCCTACGGAAACGCCCCCACCCATATGTACAACAACCAGATTCAAAGATTCATAAGGAACACCCTGCTCTTTTGCGTATCTCTTTGCAACAGCCTTCTGATTCAATGCATGGAAGATACTTACACGAGGGAATTCCGGAACACCTGAATATCTTGCAGTGGGCATCAACTCATCTACAACCACAGGATCTACAATGTAAGAAGGAACCCCGATTTCATCACCGATTTCTCTTGCAATGATACCACCTAAGTTGGAAGCGTGCTGTCCCTGTACACCCACCTTCAGATCAGCTAACAGCTCATCTGTCACTGCATATGTACCACCCGGAATTGGTTTTAACATACCACCACGTCCAACAACTACATCCAAAGACTTAATATCAAATTCCTTAGAAGTCAGCAAATTTGTAATGATTTCCTTACGGAAGTCCTTCTGGTCTACGATGCTGGCATACTGTGCAATTTCTTCTGTAGAATGTCTTAACGTTTCTTCGAATAAAAGTGTTTCATCTTCAAACACACCAATTTTGGTAGATGTAGAACCCGGATTGATGATCAAACTCTTAATTGCCATGATATTGTCCTCCTATTTTACTGATTCTTCTTCAATTCTTCCGCAACAACTGCTGCCAGAGCAATAGAATTTACCTTTGTTTCAAAAGTATCTGAACGGCTGGTCAGGATAACAGGCACCTTGGTACCGGTGAGGATACAGCCATTTTTCATATTTACCATATGGGTAATGGTCTTGTAAACCATATTGCCTGCATGAATGTCAGGGAATAACAATACATCTGCATCACCCTGAATCTTACGGTCAGTAGCGCCTTTATGCTTTGCTGCTTCCGGATCACAAGCCAGATCTAAAGACAGCGGACCATCTACGATACATCCGGTGATCTTTCCTTCTTCGTTCATCTTGACAAGCTCCGCAGCTTCCACAGTACAAGGCATTTTAGGATTTACCACTTCTACAGCTGCAAGTGGTGCTACCTTAGGACATTCCACACCACAAGCTCTCACTACAGGTACGGTATTGTTGATGATAGCAACCTTGTCTTCCAAAGTAGGATATGTCATAAATGCTACATCCGTTAAAAATAACAAACGATCGATTCCTTCGATTTCAAATACTGCTACATGAGACAGTGCACTGCCGGTTCTTAAACCCACTTCCTTGTCCAATACGCTCTTCAAGAAATTCTTGGTATCTACAAGCCCCTTCATATACATATCAACCTTGCCGTCATGGGCCAACTTCACTGCCTTTAAAGCAGCCTGTGTCATATCAGGCTCGTCAATGATTTCATATTCTGACAGATCCATATCCATAGATGCTGCGATTTCTCTGATTTTCTTCTCATCGCCTACTAAAACAGCGTCTGCAATGCCTCTTGCCTTTGCCTCACGCACTGCTTCCAAAACTGCATCATCCTGCGCAGCTGCAACAGCGATCTTCTTCATTCCACATTCTTTGACTTTTGCAATAATTTCTGCAAAACCATTTTTCATGTCTTCTTCCATTCCTTTCTTTTGTGCTGGAATCTGCCCTTATCTCGCCATTATGTAAATCAAGCAAATCCCGCAATTTCGGACTATTATGTTCGTTAAAATAATAACACGTTGCAAAATAAAATGCAATGGTGGTAGCAGTGGGTTTCTGTACTTTTAGAAGTACAATTCACTTTTGGAAGCAATCCCTTTCAATCAACTCTGATATCTCCCACAGATTTTCTACGCAGGCATAGAGCATTTCTCTCAATTCTGCATCCGGTTGGGTCTGATCAGGGACCATGACTACTTTGCAGCCAGCTCTGTAAGCACTGGTAACACCGTTGGGGGAATCCTCTACTGCAATGCATTCCCGGGGCTCTTTGCCCAATTCCTGACAAGTGTAGGTATATATATCCGGTGCAGGCTTCCCCTCTTTTACCATAGTGGCTGATACGATACGGTCAAAATAATCATACAGCCCCAGTTCCCTGAGATATTCCTCCGCCCGGGACAATTCTGTAGCGGTTGCCACTGCCGTCTGAATGCCCTGTTTTTTTAAATATTCCAGTAATTCCACCGCCCCGGGCTTTATCTCAATCTGTACATTCTCAAGATAAGCATCCATTAGCTCTTTACGTTTGCTGCGAACAGCATGGTAGTCCAGTTCTTCTCCATACCACGCCTTCAGCATGGCAGGGCCAAAGGGTCTGCCCAAACTGCGCATACATAAAGCCTGCTCATCCGTCATAGTATACCCAAATGCTGCCAGTGCTTTCGGCCAGAAAATACGATAATATTTCTCTGTATCAATCAAGGTTCCATCCATATCGAAGATGACTGTTTTAATCATATCAGGTAACTCCCCTCTTACTGCCACGGCATATCTTCAGGCAAAACAATGCTTCCCGGATTCTTCAGCACTTCCTTCAGCAAAATCAGCAGATATGCATCCTCCAGGGCTTCCGCCATAGGATATACTTCTCTGCCTCCGGCTATATATTCTCTCATATCAAACATCATGGACGCAATGGCATACTCATCTTGCTCATTATCCAGAATGACAAATGGACTCCACTCTCTGCTCTGTCTGCGCAACTTCTCCGTCTCCAGACAGGCATACTTAGGGTCCAGCCAGTTTGTCAACCTCTCCGCCACAGGCAGATGCTGTTCATCCACATAACGCAGCATGGTATCATTCCATTCACCATCTCTCCCCTGCACATTCACATGCCGGGAGCGAATGAAAGAATGATACTGTACCCCACTGAAATCATAAAATGCCACCTTATCGCCTTCAAACTGTAGCGTAAGCACTGTCCGATCCTTTTCATTCACGCTGCCATCAGTAATCGCACCATAACGGGAATCCGTCTCCGTCACCGGAAAATGATATTGCATACCCTGCATATATTTTAACTTCAGCTGCATAGGTTCATGTGGCTGCAGCATCCTGCGAATCAAACTAAACCCATGATAATCATGGGCTGCGGAAAGATGAACTGCATAGGGATCTGCCAACCTGCCGTCGGCAATTGCCTTTAATCCTGCTGCCATAATGGGATATCTATGATACTGCTCCGCAATCTGAATCCTGGCACCATTTTTCACCAAATTCCACAATTCCTTTAAATTCTCTACAGAAACAGCTGCCGGCGTTTCACAAAGGACCGGATACCCCTTTAATGCCCATTTTCTGGTCTCTTCATAAAGAGAATCCTTATTCACCGCAACCACCACAAAATCCGGCTTCGCCTGTTCACAGTCCTCTACTGAAACGGTAGTTGGCACACCATATTCCACCGCCATCTTCTCTGCTTTCTTCGAAGTGCGGCAGAGCATATATTTTAATTCAAACTGCTCCGGGAACTTCTGTGCAATCCTTGCAAAAAACAAGGATCGCCACCCAGACCCTACAATGACAAATGACAATGGTTTCATTTACATAACCTTCCTGGTATTCTCTCTGATCACCGCTGTAGACTCCTTAAAACGAACCAATTCTCCCGGAGTCATATGGATTTCCAACACGTCCGCTGCACCACTACGGTTCAAAATGGTCGGAACTCCTGCGTAAACATCCTTCTCTCCATACTCTCCCTCCAACAGCGTGGAAACGGGAATAATGCGATTTTCATCATTTAAAATGGCTTTGATAATCCCTGCGCAGGCAGTCGCTATGCCATAATAAGTGGTACCTTTACGATTGAAAATCTCCCAACCTTCCTTGGCAGTTCTGGTCACCAGCTCATTCAGATCAACATCTCCGATCATATCCTTGTTATCAGCGATAACATCATAAAACGGCTTGCCGGCAATGGTTACTGTAGACCATGGCACCATCTGAGAATCCCCGTGCTCACCCATGGAATAAGCATGTACACTTCTTGGATCTACACCTACCAACTGTGCAATCAACGATTTCAGACGTGCAGAATCAATAGCCGTCCCGGTACCGATGACCTGATTCTTTGGAAGCCCGGAAATCTTCTGCACATAATGTGCCAAAATATCCACGGGATTGGAAATCACAATAAAAATCCCATTGAACCCACTTTCCATGATAGGTTCCACGATGGACTTGCATATCTTTGCCCCAATCTCCAGCGTATCTAATCTACTCTGTCCCGGCTTCGGGGGTGCACCTGCCGTAATCACGATAATATCCATATCCGTACAATCTGCGTAAGTACCTGTGGTCAGCTTTACATTACGCCCCAGATATTCAATGGCATCCTTCAAATCCAGCATCTCGCCCAATGCACGTTCGCCGTTGATATCAATCATCATGATTTCATCACAGACGCCCTGCGTCTCTAAACTGAATGCAGTGGTGGCTCCCACAAGTCCTGAGCCAACAATGGCAACTCTTTTTTTAGTTATTTTCATAGTGTTAACCCTCCTTGTTTGATTATTTTCACAAAATCCTCTTTAGACATATTATAACACAGGCAGGCACAAGACAAAACCCTGAAAAACTACGGTTTTTCAGGGTCAGAATAATGTTCTAAAATATATTCCAGTAAGCCTTCACAACCTGCTAACACATCCCGATAGGTAGCATCAAAGTCCCCGGTATACCATGGATCCGCCACATCCCGCCCGGAGCCGGCAAAGGTCAACAGCTTATGTATCTTGCCATCCGGATCCCCGCCTGCAATGCGGATCATATTGCGAATATTGGCAGTGTCCATGCCAACCAAGTAGTCATATTCCTGATAATCCCTTGGGGTCATCTGTACAGCACGGTGAGGGACAACGGGGATGCCAACTTGACGAAGTTTACTTACCGTTCCGTAATGGGGTGGATTACCGATCTCTTCCCGGCTGGTTGCCGCAGAGTTGATGTAAAAAAGTTCGGTGAGACCTTGTTGGTTTGTCAAATAAGTCATGACGGACTGCGCCATGGTGCTGCGGCAGATGTTGCCGTGGCAGATAAAAAGTATTTTTATCATTTTAAAAAATCCTCATTTTCCTCACTTTCCTTGATTTTACGGGCTTTTTTGCACTTCATATCTTCTCAAATCGTCTCATATCTTTTCATATGTTTTTAAGAACTTGGGGTAAAAAGTGGGGTAAATACCC